>CANOKL010000050.1 GCA_947566645.1 uncultured Lachnospiraceae bacterium | reverse complement strand
TTTCAAAGAACAGTTATCGTTCAAAAAGGTCGTACCTTTTGACACCTAAATCATAACATATATTGGGGAAGAAGCATTTTGTGGATGTACGAAATTAGCTGATTTAACTTTGCCAAAATATCTTGAATTATATGGCTCTGCATGTTTTGGAGGATGCAATTCCTTACAAAGCATAGAAATACCAAGATATATAAAGGGAAATGATTATTATCCGGATTATCATTATATGGTGGATAAAATGATGAAGGGTATGTTTTATGGTTGTGATCAATTGAAAGAAGTTAAGTTTGCAAAAGGAATAACAGCAATACCACATAATTTATTTAACGGATGTACAGGTATTGAAGAAATTACTATTCCAGATACAGTTTCAGTTATCGGATATCACGCATTTAATTTATGTAGTTCACTTAAGAAAGTTAATTTGCCGAAATCGCTTACGAAGATAGAGGTAATGGCATTTAGAGGGTGTACATCTCTAGAAAATATTGATATTCCAGATTCGGTTACTGAAATTAGTCATTGTGCATTTTTGTCATGTCGTAATCTGTCGGAAATAAAAATGCCTGCAAAATTACGAATTATAGGAACATGGGCTTTTAAAGCTTGTGATTCATTGAAGACAATTACGATTCCAAAGAATGTAAAGGAAGTTCCATTATTTTATGATGGATTTTTAACCACCACAACAGAAAGTCCCTTTGTTGACTGCACTAAATTAAAAGAGGTTATCTTGGAGGATGGAATGGTGCAGTTGGCGAATTCATTATTTTATAATTTTGAAAATTTGGAAAGGATAGTTATTCCAGATACAGTAACAGAAATAGGAAATCGTACATTCGGCAATGCATCCGCACTAAGGGATGTAACACTATCAAAGAATTTGGAGAAAATAGGGGACGAGGTATTTGTTAACTGTACATCACTGGAAAAAATAGAGATGCCTGACAGTATAAATAATATGGGGACGAATCTATTTGCTGGATGTACTCTTTTATCTGAGGTGAAACTGCAAAATAATAAAATTCGTATTCAGGAGGGAACTTTCAAAAACTGTACAAGCTTAAAGAAAATAGAACTTCCAGGCGCCCTCCAATATATACATGCGAATGCCTTTGAAGGATGCGAAAAACTTGAAAGTATTACGGTACCAGATGGTTTTCTGGCTATAGATGAGAATGCTTTTAAAAATTGTAAGAGACTTACCAGTGTAGATTTAAAAGGTAACTATGTCTGGAGTAATGCATTCGAAAATTGTAGAGAGCTGACAGATGTAAAAATGAGCGACAGCATTTTCAACATCGGGAATGCAGCCTTCCTTAATTGTACAAGTATTGAGAAAATCCGTTTAAGCACAGGTATACATGAAATACGGGATAATACATTTGAAGGATGTACATATTTGAATAACTTGATCATTCCATATGGGGTAAAAAGTATCGGGAATGAAGCCTTTAAGAATTGTACCAGGCTAAAGAATATTTCAATTCCTAAAAATGTCACATCCATCTCTGACAACGCATTTTCATACCCAGAGGAGATTACGATATATGGTGTGAAAGGAAGCTATGCAGAAGAATATGCAAACAAAAAGGGGATGGCATTTGTTGAAAAGATAGTGGATGTAGAAGCTGTTGAGATGTTAAAGGAAAAGTACATTGTCACGGAAGGAGATTCTATCCAGTTAGCAATTACAATCAGTCCCGAAGATTGTAATTCAGATGTTACATGGTCATCTTCGGATGAAAGTGTAGCAACAGTTCGAAATGATGGTGTGTTAAAAGCAGTTAAAAGTGGTGAATGTACAGCTACAGTAAAGATTGGAAATATTGAAAAAACATGTAGGGTGATTGTCAGAGGACGAAATTATGGATTGAGGCTTACTGGTGAAAAGACATTGAAGATAGGAACAACGATGCTGTTAACATGTATGGATACAGATAATCGGTCAATAAAGGCAGAAGAGTTAAAATGGCAGTCAGAAAATCCGGATATAGCAACAGTGGATCAGAAAGGAAGCGTCCAGGGGCTCAAGAAGGGAAAGACCATTATTGAGGTATCACTCTTGGAAGATCCTTCTATAAAAGGTACATTTGAAGTCGAGGTAATTGACGAGAAAATTAAAGTAACGGGTATCAGTCTTGACAAGAAGAAACTTAGTATGGACGTAAAGGATACCTATAAGCTTACCGCATCCATTTTCCCGGAAGGAGCCAATAATCAGAATATCACCTGGGCTTCCGACAACGAAGAGGTGGCAGCAGTATCAGATGGAACGGTAACTGCAAAAAAAGTCGGGACCGCCATCATTACAGCCACAACAGAAGACGGCAGCTACACTGCAGCATGTACCGTAACCGTAACAGAGCCAGCGCCCGGACAGAATGTTACCGGCGTGACGCTTTCAAAGGAGACTTTGTCTATAGAAGAAGGAAACTGTGCATTACTGGAGGCATTTGTAGACCCAGAGACAGCAAAGAACCATACGGTTACATGGAGCACCAGTGATGAAGAGATTGCAGAAGTAGATCTGGAGACAGGCATTGTAAGCGGTGTTGCAGAAGGAACCACAACGATCACGGCAACGACAGAGGACGGCGGATACACTGCAGACTGCGAGGTGACGGTTACCGCTATGGCAGAGGATACCGTTCCAGTGGAAAATGTATCCGTTATACCTTCGGAAGGTGATCTTTCACAGGATCAGACCATAGAAGCAGGAAAACAGTTTGTACTGTCAGCAGAGGTATATCCGGCAGATGCTACCAATCAGAATGTAATCTGGCTCAGCAGTAATAAAGAAGTTGCAACCGTTACTCAGGAAGGAACCGTAACAGCAGTTGGAGCCGGTGAAGTTACCTTGATGGCAATATCGGAGAACGGGGGCAGAAGGGTCGAATATAAGATCCAAGTTCTTCCTGTAAAAGTACAGGTGACAGACATCCGGCTTGGAAAGACACAGTTGTCCCTGAATATTGGCGGCCAGGAGAAACTAACAGCAGAAATTCTGCCTGAGGAAGCAGCGGATACGCCTCTTATCTGGAAATCCGACCATGAAGAGGTGGCAACGGTGGATTCTAACGGTGTGGTTACAGCAACCGGAGAGGGAACCGCGGTTATTACTGTAATGGCAGAAGATGAAAGCGAAGTGACAGCACAGTGCACGGTACAGGTAAGCAAAAAACCGGATAAGCCAGATGACCCAAATCCACCAGTGGATCCAGATAAGCCGAATCCGCCTGTGAATCCAGATAAGCCTGTCACTCCGGTCAACCCCGGAACATCTGGAAGACCTGGAACAACAGGAGGAAATAACAGACCGTCCCTTTCTGTAGGAAGCAAAAAGAAGCTCTCTTCGGGAACCTATAAGATTACAGCTAATTCAGCAAAAAGGGAGGTTACATTTGTAAAGCCAGCCAGTACAGGAAATAAATCTGTTACAGTTCCTGCAACAGTAAAGATCGACGGGCAGACCTTCAAGGTGACAGGAATCGAAGCAAAGGCATTTAAAAACAACAAAAAGCTGAAATCTGTTTCCATCGGAAAGAACGTGAAGAAGATCGGAAAAGAAGCCTTTTCTGGCTGTAAAAAACTATCGAAAGTTACCATTAAGGGTACAGCACTAAAAAGCATCGGGAGGAATACATTTAAAAATATCAATAAAAAGGCTGTGTTTAAGGTTCCGCGTAAAAAGATGAAGCAGTATAAAAAACTACTTGGCAGTAAAACCGGGTATAAGAAAACAATGAAACTAAAATAACTGAATTTGGGACGGGGCATTTTTAAAAATGCCCCGTCCCAAATTGCTTGGCATTCTTTGAAATTCATTTGATTTTTCTTTGGCAGTTGCATATAATACAAGTAGGGAAATCTCTACTTTCCAAAATTCAGGAGATGAAAGATATGTTGGTAAACGTTTTTGTTGACAACGTATTTACAGATGATGGACAAGCTGCAAGATTAAGCGGCAGAGTCCTTGCTCTTATTTCAGTAAGTGAACTGCTATTTGGTTTGAGCATCCTGATGCAGGGAATTTTGGAGGGAATGGGAGAAACTTTGACAAAACGGAAATAAAAGAGTAGTAGGAAGAGGTGTAAAATGTATCTGAATAAAATATTGGTTAAAAATTTTAAAGCCATAACAGATATGGAATTGGAATTTACTCCTGGAGTTAATCTTTTGATTGGGGACAATGGGGTGGGAAAGAGTTCACTGCTGGAAGCTATTGTAATAGCAATGTCTGGAATGTTCAAGGGGATTAGCGGTGTTTCTACAAAAGGAATTATGCAGAACGATATTCATTTCAAAATGACCGGAAGAGGTGATGCCTCAACAGAGATATCTTATGGGGTGCCAACGGAAATCACTGCATTTATTGATAAAGAATTCTATTTAAAAAAGTTTAGAGAAAGCGAGGATGGCAATTCAAGAACAAAAATGGAAGACAATGGCATCGGAAAAGAGATGCAGAAGAAAGTAAATAGTTCGGAAGAGATCCTTCCACTGCTTTGCTTTCAGAGTGATGCCAGAGTCTGGCAAATGCGCAGGGGTGATTTTGGAAAGGAATTAAAGAAAAAACTAAATGATAGAAGATGCGGATATATAGGCTGCCTGGATTATTCTCTGGATATAAAAGGCATACAGGCATGGTGCCTGAAAATGGAGTTGGCTGCTTTTCAGAAGAAAATGCCAATCAGGGAATACGAAGCATTTAAACATATTGTTTCTCGCTTTATGCAAAAAATCAACGGGTTAGACGTTGTGCCGGAAATATATTATTCCAGCCAGCTAGAAGAAATGGTCTACCAGGAAGGTGAGACTACAATGCCGGTCACTATGCTAAGTGCCGGATATCAGTCACTGTTATGGATTGTTATGAATCTGGCTTACAGATGGGCTTTGCTGAATCCAGATATAACAGAGAATGTAAATGAAGCAAAAGGAATTGTTTTAATTGATGAAATTGATATGCATTTACATCCAAAATGGCAGTGGAACATTGTGAATGCTCTTGAAGAAACATTTCCGAATGTGCAATTTATTTTAACTACGCACTCGCCAATCGTTATATCTTCCTGCCAGAATGAACACCTTATTTTAATTACAGATGATCAGGATGTGGTTTATTTGGAAAATGCTTATGGATATTCAGTACAGGATGTACTGAACTTCAGACAGGGAACATTGGATAAACCAGAAAAAATAAAGTCTCTGACAGATAGTTTCGATCTTGCAATGGAAGATGATAACTATAATAAAGCAGAAGAATTCCTTGATGTAATGGAAAATGTATTAGGAAAAGATCATGCAGATGTCAGGGCTGCCAGAGAAGAGCTGCGGTGGAACAGATTGTGAGGTGAATCAAACGGTGATTTATATAAAGAAGAAAAAACCTCCGTCTAAAACGATACGGGAAGTCAGTAGAATAAAAAGTAACCCAGATTGGAAAAAAATACAATCTGGAAATACAAAGGCAATCCGAAATAAGTTTGATGAATTATCAAAAGAACCGATTCGCCAGAGCCTTTTAGAAGAACAATCGGGACTTTGTGCATATTGTATGAGAAGGATTGAAAATAATGGACGAACAACACGCATTGAGCATTGGTATCCTTTGAGTAAAGATAAAGATCAAGCTTTGGACTACCGAAATATGTTGGCTGTCTGTGACGGCGGAGCTAATTATCAAGGGAATGAGAAAAAAATACTTTGCTGCGATGCATTTAAGGGAGATGATGAAGAATTAATGATTTCGCCATTGAATGTTCAGCATATGCAAAAGATCACATACGATAAAAAGGGATATATAAAAACCAAACCATTTGATGCTGCGTTAGAGAAGGATATTAACGAGAGGTTGAAGCTGAATGGGCTTTGGAAGGACAAGAAGTTTATTGCAGATACTTCAACCGGGTTGGTAAAGGGACGAAAAGATACATATCAACTGTATGAACGGTTTATAAAGAAATTGGATCGTAATGGAAGATGTGGCTCGGCTCAAGTGAAAAAGAAAATTGACGAAATACAGACAGCAGAACAGAAACCGGAATTTGCAGGTGTATGGTTATACTTTCTGAATAAAAAATATGTTTCTTTGTTGAAGAGAGGCTTGTGAAATTGGGGACGGGGCATTTTTAAAAATGCCCCGTCCCCAATTTCGCTAAAAATGAACATTCTGTGTATTTCTTTACATTATCGTAAAAATATGATACGTTCTATAAGTAGAAAAAACTATATTTTTGTGATGTAGAAGGAGAACAAGAACAGAATGAAGAGAAAATTAGCTTTCATATTAACAGGAATCGTTGTGATTTCATCATTAGCAGGCTGTGGGAAGTCTTCACAGCAGTCCTCATCAGAAACAAAGGAGAAATCAGAAGCATCAGAGGAGACGATACAGTATCTGCCGGATATCAACTATTCCGATTATATCAAACTCTGTGAATATAAAGGACTGGAAGGACAGAAAGTTCTTGTCAGTGTGACAGAGGAAGAGATTCAGGAAGAAGCAGAGAACCGGATGTATGATTATGCGACCTATGATCCTATAACAGACAGAGGTATTCAGGACGGGGACTATGTGGTTCTCAATTATACAGCTACAATGGACGGAAAAGAATCGGCAGATTATTCCAGGGACGAGGAAGAAGTCCAGATTGGCGAAGGCTTCCTATACCCTGAGTTAGAGAAGGCCCTGGAAGGAATGAAGACGGGTGAGAGTAAGACAGTTGAGGTGAAGCTTACGGAGGACTTTGCTGTTTCAGAAGAAGATGTGGGGAAAACGCTTTCTGTTAAGGTGAAGGCTGGTGCGGTTACTGTAGAAAACCTCCCGGAATATAATGATGCATTTGTAAAGGAAAATACAGAGTATGATTCCGTTAAAGATTATGAGGCGGCCCTGGAGGCAGAGCTTAAGGCCAGCAAAGAGGAAGAGTATAAATACGGGACTGTCGGCGATATGATGGGCAGCATTGTAGAGATGTCTGAGTTCAATGGATATCCGGATGAGCTTTATGCCCAGTGTGAGGAAAACTATAACAGCAGCAATGAATCCAATGCGGCTATGTTCGGCATGGAGGTGAGCGAATATCTGGAGCTTATGGGGGTTGACGAAAATGCGAAAAAGGAAGAAATTGAGGCGAACGTCAATTATGAGCTTGTAATCGGAAGCATTGCGAAGCAGGAAGGCCTGGAATGTACGGAGCAGGAAATAGATGAATTTGTTAAGGCAAATTTTGAGGATTACGGATATGAAGATGAGGCAGGATTCCTGGAGGAATACACAAAAGAGGAAATCGGCTATGAGATTATTTACAGTAAGGTGATTGATCTTTTGTATGAGAATGCTAAGCTTACGGAAGTTTCCGAGGAAGAATACATGGAAGAGCATGGAGATTCAGAGGAAGAGGAGATGGACATAGAAGAATAACAGGCGGCTACCCAGCAGGAGTACTGATTTCAGCCAGTACTCCTCCTTGCTCTTATGAGATTTTTTGCAACCTTTCGCTATGGTTTGTCACTACTTTTTTCAAAATTTCAATGTCTGCTTTCATTGCCTGTATTTCAGGGACTGCTTTTTCATACCGTTTTGCAGCTGGCACATAATTCTCGGCTAATAGCTGGATATTTTTATCAGTAATATTTTCGAGGTGAAGTTTCATGTCCCGGATATCATCTTTTAATGGCTGCAATTCTGCGGCCAGTTTAGAATCAAGTTTGACATCCAATAGCTGAGAAATCGCCAACAAGTCTTCATTTGTCAAAGACATACTATATCACTTCCTTTCCTCGATTTGTCTGATTGTTTTTATGGTACATATTATATCATGCTTAATAGGGAATGTCTTGCAAAATTTTTTATATGTGATAGAATAGAAAAAGATTTGTTACTATTCACGGGGCCGTGCACTCCGCTGCACGGCATCCGAGCCGATAAAGTGGTGGCTTCCGGCATCCAGCCCCTCGCTGAAAGCGACTTTAAATGGGCTGGATGCGTTACTATGAGCGGACGGTTAGTCCGTGAATAGTAACAAAGATTTGTTACTATTCACGGGGCCGTGCACCCCGCTGCATGGCATCCGGGCCGATCAAGTGGTGGTATCCGGCATCCAGCCCCTCGCTGAAAGCGACTTTAAATGGGCTGGATGCGTTACTATGAGCGGACGGTTAGTCCGTGAATAGTAACAAGGATTTTTTGTGAAGTAAAAAGGAACAGGTCATGATATGGGAATGAAGAATGAGCTAATGCAGAAGCTGGATGACGGCTATAAGAGGTTCAGCAAGGGTCAGAAAAAGCTGGCGGATTTTATCCGGGATGATTATGATAAGGCGGCATTTCTCACGGCGGCGCGGATGGGCGAGGAGGTGGGGGTCAGCGAGTCTACGGTAGTAAGATTTGCCATGGCTCTTGGCTATGAGGGCTATCCGGAGTTCCAGAAGGCTCTCGGAGAGCTTGTGCGGACGAAGCTGAATTCCATCCAGCGGATGGAGGTAACCTACGGGCGCATCAGCCAGGGGGAGATTCTCTCCACTGTGCTCCAGTCTGATATTGAAAAGATTAAGCTGACCATGAATGCAATTGATCATGAGGCTTTTGAGATGGCGGTGGACACGATCCTGAATGCTGACAAGATCTATGTGGTCGGCATCAGAAGCTGTGCGCCGCTTGCAAGCTTTTTGTCCTTTTATCTGAACCTCATCTGTGAAAATGTAGTGGCTGTCCACACGAACAGTTCCAGTGAGATCTTCGAGCAGCTGATCCGGATTAACCGGAAGGATGTGATTATTGGCATCAGCTTTCCCCGCTACTCCATGCGCACCTTAAAGGCACTGGAGTTTGCCAGCAACCGGAAGGCGAAGGTGATTACCCTTACGGACAGTGTCCATTCGCCTATGACGCTTTATTCTTCCTGCAATCTCATTGCCAGGAGTGATATGGCTTCGATTGTGGATTCACTTGTGGCGCCTCTTAGTGTGGTGAATGCACTGGTGGTTGCATTGTGTATGAAGAAGCAGAAGGAGGTTATTACAACTCTTGAGACACTGGAGGATATCTGGGATGAATATCAGGTATATAGTAAGGATGAGCTGAATATGATCGGAGATGCAGTGGAACTGTCAGGAGGCAGTTCCTATCTGGGAAAGCAGACAGATAAAGAGGATGAAAAATGAGCAGAGTACTTATAATCGGATGCGGTGCAGCAGGAATGATGGCGTCAGTCCAGGCTGCCAGAAATGGGCACAGCGTCTCTGTCTATGAAAAAAATGAAAAGCCGGGGAAGAAGCTCTTTATAACGGGAAAGGGAAGGTGCAATCTCACGAATGCCTGTGATATGGATACGCTCCTTTCTTCGGTAGTCAGCAACAGCCGGTTTTTATACAGCAGCTTTTATGGATATACGAATCAGGACGTGATTGCTTTCTTTGAGGAGATCGGTGTGAAGACGAAGACTGAGCGCGGGAACCGGGTGTTTCCGGCATCTGATCATTCCTCGGATGTGATCCGGGGGCTTGTGCGCAGGATGGAAAGTCTTGGAGTAGAGCTGAATCTGAATACAGAAGTAAAGGAGATTGTGACAGCGGACGGAGCCTTTCACCATCTTGTCCTTTCTGATGGGAGAAAGGTAGAAGGGGATGCCTGCATTGTGGCGACAGGCGGTCTTTCTTACCAGTCCACAGGCTCCACAGGAGACGGCCTGAGGTTTGCTAAGAATCTGGGACACCAGGTGACGCCCTGTATGCCGGCGCTGGTTCCGGCTGAGACGGAGGAATCCTGGGCGGGCAGGCTTATGGGGCTCTCCCTGCGCAATGTGGAGATCACAATTTCCGACGGAAGGAAAAAGCTTTTTCAGGAATTTGGGGAAATGCTGTTTACCCACTATGGTGTAAGCGGACCGCTGATGATCAGCGCAAGCAGCTATATCGGGAAGAAACTCCTGGAAAAGCCGCTGAAGCTGGAGATTGACCTGAAGCCGGCTTTAAGTGCCGAAGCACTGGATCGTCGCATTCTGAAGGATTTTGAGGAAAATAAAAATAAACAGTTTAAGAATTCACTGGGAAGGCTGTTCCCGGCAAAGCTGATTCCGGTCATGACAGAATTAAGCGGGATTGAGCCGGAGAAGAAGGTGAATGTGATTTCCAGGGAGGAGAGAGCCGCCTTTGTACATCTGATCAAGCATCTTCCCCTGACGCTTACAAGGCTTCGGGGATATGATGAAGCGATTATTACCAGGGGCGGCGTAAGGACGAAGGAGATTGATCCGGGAACCATGGAATCAAAGCTTGTGAAGGGAGTTTATTTTGCAGGAGAGGTGCTGGATGTGGATGCGCTGACAGGAGGGTTTAACCTGCAGATCGCATGGTCAACCGCCTATGCCGCAGGAAATGCAGTCTAAAGCATAAGAAAGTATGCTGCAGCCAGTTCAAGATAGATGATTACAGGTAACTGCAGATATGAAAGTCAGTTCCTGTGATTTCACAATATCCCGGGATATATCTGAGAATTCAGTCGGACCCGGAGAAACAGGAGGAAGAAAATGGGATATAATGTAGCAGTTGACGGACCGGCAGGAGCCGGCAAGAGCACGATTGCAAAGCTTGTTGCAAAGAAAAAGGGGTACATCTATGTAGATACCGGTGCCATGTACCGGGGGCTTGCAATTCATTTTCTGGATCATGGAATCAAGGCAGGCGATACAGAGAAGATTATAGAGGCGGCAGAGCACGCGGATGTGACGATCCGGTATGAGGACGGGATGCAGCAGGTGTATGTAAACGGTGAGAATGTGACAGCAAGGCTACGGAGCGAGGAAGTGGGGAGAATGGCTTCCGCGACTTCTCCGATTCCAGAGGTCAGGGCGAAGCTTCTGGAGCTTCAGAAAAGCCTGGCGAGAGAGCAGGATGTGATCATGGATGGCCGGGATATCGGGACCTGTGTGCTTCCCGATGCGGATGTGAAGATCTTTCTTACCGCCAGTGTGGAAAAACGGGCGAAACGCCGGTATGACGAGCTGGTAGAGAAGGGAGAGGAATGTGACCTTAAGACCATTGAAGAGGATATCAGAAAAAGGGATGAACAGGATTCCACAAGGGAGCTTGCGCCTCTTAAGAAAGCAGAGGACGCGCACCTTGTGGACAGCTCGGATATGACGATCCAGGAGGTTGTAGACGTGATTACTGCCCTGTGCAGATAATCTGCTGCAGACGGAGTGAACGGTAAAGCTAGTCGATGCGCGGGATACGCCGACCGAATTTGACTCAAATATCACGCCAAGTGAGGCATGCGGTGACGGGAATGAATTTTCAAACACCCTTTGGTGCGGTATCATGATAGCAGGGAGAAAGGTATGAAGATAGAGTTAGCGAAGACAGCCGGGTTCTGTCCCGGTGTAAAGAGGGCAGTGGATCTGGTATATAAGCAGACAGAGGAGCACCCGGGAGAGCGGATCTATACGTTCGGCCCCATCATCCATAACGAGGAGGTTATCCGTGATATGGAGAGCCGGGGAGTTACGGTGCTGAATTCTGTGGAAGAGCTGATGGGTGTCGAAGAGGGGGTTGTGGTCATCCGTTCCCACGGGGTTCCCAAAAGCATCTGTGACCTGCTGGATGAAAAAAAGATTACTTACGTGGATGCAACCTGTCCTTTTGTTAAGAAGATTCATCATATTGTATCAGACAAGAGCAGGGAAGGGGCTCACATTGTCATTATCGGCGACAGTGCACATCCTGAGGTGGAAGGTATAAAGGGATGGGCGGGAGATCATGTGTCTGTGATTCAGAATGAGGCAGAAGCAGAGGCTTTTGAAGCCGGAAATAAGGGACAGAAAGTATGCATTGTGTCGCAGACGACATTTAATTACAATAAATTCAAAGATTTAGTTGAAATTATTTCTGAAAAGAGGTATGATATAATTGTTTTAAATACGATTTGCAACGCAACAAGAGCGCGTCAGGAAGAGGCCGCAAGCGTTGCAGAGAGGGTGGACGCTATGATAGTCATAGGTGACAGAAGAAGCTCCAATACCCGGAAGCTATTTGAAATCTGCAGAAATGCATGTGCGGATACGTACTATATACAGACACTTGACGATTTGGATATGAATCAATTAAGGTCCGTGGAAACAGTAGGTATTACAGCAGGGGCATCCACGCCCAATATTATAATTGAGGAGGTTCAAAATAATGTCAGAATTAACTTTTGAACAGATGTTAGACGAGTCTTTTAAGACAATAAGAAACGGAGAAGTTGTGGACGGTACTGTTATTGATGTGAAGCCCGATGAGATTGTTTTAAATATAGGTTACAAAGCAGACGGCATCATCACAAAGAACGAGTACACGAATGAATCAGGAGTTGATCTCACAACGATGGTTTCTGTAGGCGATGCCATGACAGTAAAGGTCTTAAAGGTGAATGACGGAGAAGGTCAGGTGCTGTTAACTTATAAGAGACTGGCGGCTGAGAAGGGTAATGAGAGACTGAAGGAGGCTTATGAGAACCATGAGGTTCTGAAGGCTCCTGTAACACAGATTCTTGGAGGAGGACTGAGCGTATCAGTGGAAGGCGCAAGGGTCTTCATTCCGGCAAGTCTTGTATCAGATACTTATGAGAAGGATCTGAACAAGTATCAGGATCAGGAGATTGAATTTGTGATCAGCGAGTTCAATCCAAGAAGAAACCGTGTGATCGGCGACAGAAGACAGCTTCTTGTTGCAGAGAAGGCGGAGAGACAGAGAGAAGTATTTGAGAGACTGAACATCGGCGATACCGAAGAAGGAATCGTTAAGAATGTGACGGATTTCGGCGCGTTTGTTGACCTTGGCGGTGTAGACGGACTGCTTCATATCTCGGAGATGTCCTGGGGACGCGTGGAGAATCCGAAGAAGGTCTTCAAGGTGGGCGACAAGCTGAAGGTGCTTGTCAAGGATATTCACGATACGAAGATTGCATTAAGCCTGAAGTTCCCGGAGACGAATCCATGGGCGAATGCGGCAGAGGATTATGCAGTAGGAAGAGAGATCACCGGAAGAGTGGCAAGGATGACAGACTTCGGCGCCTTTGTAGAACTGGCGCCGGGTGTGGATGCACTGCTTCATGTATCCCAGATTTCAAAAGCGCATGTGGATAAGCCGTCAGATGTATTGTCCGTCGGGCAGGAGATTACAGCGAAGATCGTTGACCTGAACGAGGAAGAGAAGAAGATCAGCCTCAGTATGAAGGCTATTGAAGCTTCAGTGGAAGAGCAGGAAGCTGCAGCGGAAGAGTAATCAGTTGGGGACGGGGTATTTTTAAAAATGCCCCGTCCCCAATTTACTAAGATGTATCGTAGAATATACAAAAAATTACCCTTTTCTGACTGGATAAAAGGGGCATTTTCCTGTATAGTAATACTAAGCGCCAGATAAATCTGCCGCCTTGCGGCTGCGGCTGGCGTGATACTCACGGAAGATTTTATCAGCTGTGAGTATATATAGTAAGCAGTCAGAAGTTTTTTCTGGCGTAAGAGAAAAGGAAGGAAGGATTAAGGGATGGCATTGTTAACATTTAAGGGTGGAGTACACCCGGATGACGGCAAGAGCCTGGCAAAGGACAAGGCGATTGTCAGCGTAAAACCGGAGGGTAATCTGGTGTATCCGGTTTCCCAGCATATTGGTGCGCCGGCAAGTCCGGTTGTGGCAGTCGGGGACCGTGTGCTTAAGGGGCAGAAGATTGCAGAGGCCGGCGGATTTGTGTCAGCGCCTGTCTATGCGTCCGTGTCGGGGACAGTGAAGGCAATTGAGCCCCGCTTTAACCCCACTGGTTCTAAGGTGAACAGCATTGTGATTGAGAATGACGGGGAATATGAGGAAGTAACGTATCCGGAGGTGAAGCCTCTGGAAGAGATGACGAAGGAAGAGATTCTGAATGCAATCGCAGAGGCAGGGATTGTCGGCATGGGCGGCGCAGGCTTCCCGACACGGGTCAAGCTGTCTCCGAAGGAGCCGGATAAGATTGATTATATTATTGCAAACTGTGCAGAGTGTGAGCCTTACATCACGGCTGATTACCGCCGTATGATGGAGAATGCAGAGGAGCTTGTGGGCGGCATGAGGGCAGTTCTTAAGCTTTTTGACAATGCGAAGGGAATCTTCGGAGTGGAGGACAATAAGCCGGACTGTATTCAGAAGCTTAAGGAGCTTACGAAGGATGAGCCCCGTATGGAGGTGCTGTCGCTTAAGACAAAGTATCCCCAGGGAGGTGAGCGCCAGCTGATTTACGCTACGACTGGAAGAGCCATCAACTCGGCCATGCTTCCGGCAGATGCAGGCTGCGTGGTGGATAATGTAGAGACGATGATTACCATCAACCGTGCCATTACGGAAGGGAAGCCTTCTATGGAACGTGTTGTGACCGTAAGCGGCAACGCGGTAAATGAACCTGGGAACTTCCTTGTTCCCTTTGGAATCAGCCAGGCGGAGCTTGTGGAAGCAGCGGGCGGATTTCAGACGGAGCCTGAGAAGATCATTTCCGGCGGCCCCATGATGGGATTTTCCATGTTTACCCTGGATGTTCCGGTGACGAAGACTTCTTCTTCCATTCTGGGATTTACGAAGGATGAGGTGGCGGCCCATGAGCCTACCGCATGCATTAACTGCGGACGCTGCGTGGAGGCCTGTCCGAGCCGCCTGATTCCGTCAAGGCTTTCGGATTATGCGGAGCACCACGACGAGGAGGCATTTACGAAGCATGAGGGACTGGAGTGCATGGAGTGCGGCTCCTGCAGCTACGTGTGTCCGGCAAAGAGACCGCTCAAACAGGCGATCGGCTCTATGAGAAAGATTGCGCTTGCGAACCGCAAGAAGAAATAATGAATGAGAGGAAGAGGTGAATGGTGTTGAGTGAGAATAAATTCATGATGTCGTCGTCACCGCATATACGTTCGAAGACGACATCTGCAAATATCATGCAGATCGTAACGGCTGCCCTTCTGCCTGCCGCTGCTTTCGGTGTGTATAATTTCGGGCTTCCGGCGTTGATTATGCTGATCAGTACAACGGCATCGGCGGTGCTGACAGAATTGATCTATCAGAAACTGATGCATAAAAAGGTAACAATAAATGATTTCAGTGCGGTTGTAACAGGACTGCTTCTGGGGCTTAATATGCCGTCCAGTGCTCCCTGGTGGATGGGTGCACTGGGAAGTGTGTTCGGTATCCTGGTTGTAAAGCAGCTGTTCGGAGGTCTGGGGCAGAACATTATGAACCCGGCTCTGGGTGCAAGATGTTTCCTGCTGATCTCTTTTACCGGACAGATGACAACCTTTATCTATGACGGTGTATCAGGTCCTACGCCGCTGGCAGTCTTAAAGAGCGGCGGGACGGTGGATACCATGAGCATGCTGATCGGAAAGATTCCGGGAACCATCGGGGAGACATCCGTATTTGCTATAATGCTTGGTGCAGTAATCCTGATCCTTACTGGTGTTATTGACCTTCGGATTCCGGGTACATATCTTGCTACTTTTGCAGTTTTCGTCGGTATATTCGGGCATTTCCAGAATCCGGATATCGGCTTCTTTGACCCCCAGTATATTACCGCTCACCTGTGCGGAGGCGGAATTATGCTTGGAGCGTGGTTCATGGCTACCGATTATGTGACTTCGCCGATTACGAAGAGAGGGCAGATTGTGTATGGCATGCTCCTGGGTATTCTGACCGGGCTGTTCCGTCTGTTCGGCGGCTCAGCAGAAGGGGTATCCTACGCGATTATCATCAGCAACCTGCTGGTACCGCTGATTGAGAGGGTAACACTCCCGAAGCCATTTGGTAAAGGAGGAGAGAAATAATGAATAAGATTATAAAAAATACATTGATTCTGACAGTGATCACCCTTGTGGCGGGACTGGGACTTGGATTCGTGTATGAGATTACGAAGGAACCCATTGCCCAGGCCAAGGATGCGGAGAAGAAGGCAGCATGGCAGGCCGTATTTCCAGAGGCGTCCCTGGACAGCTTCGAGGAAGTGGATGTGGACGGGAAAGCGGCGGAGCAGGTTATTCAGGATCTTGGAATCAAGGGTTCCATTGATGAGGCCTGCAAGGCCGGGGAAGACGGCTATGTCATAACGGCGACAGACAAAGAAGGGTACGGCGGCGATATCCAGGTTACAGTGGGGATCACGGCAGATGGTACGGTGAGCGGCGTGTCCATCCTGTCGATCAGCGAGACGGCAGGCCTTGGAATGAGGGCAAAGGAGCCGGCTTTCTATGAGCAGTACCAGGGAAAGCAGACCGAGCAGTTTGTCGTGTCCAAGGATGGCGGATCCGGAGAGCCCATTGACGCGCTAAGCGGTGCAACCATTACTTCAAGGGCAGTAACCGGAGCAGTGAATGCGGCTCTCGGCTACTACCAGAGTGTGTTTAAGTAGAAGGGAGGCAGCGAAGATGAATGGATGTATGGAAAGAATATATAATGGTCTGATTAAGGAAAATCCGACTTTTGTTCTGATGTTAGGTATGTGTCCGACCCTGGCGGTAACAACTTCCGCCACCAACGGCGTAGGTATGGGACTGTCCACCACGGTCGTGCTCGTGCTGTCAAATATGCTGATCTCCATGCTGCGTAAAGTGATACCGGATTCGGTCAGAATGCCGGCGTTTATCGTAGTCGTGGCATCCTTTGTAACGATTGTACAATTCCTGCTGCAGGGGTTCGTTCCCAGTCTCTATGCTTCACTGGGCATTTATATCCCTCTGATTGTGGTAAACTGTATCATCCTCGGGCGCGCTGAGAGCTATGCGTCCAAGAATCCGGTTCTCTTATCCATCTTTGACGGAATCGGCATGGGACTTGGATTCACGGTGGGCCTTACGGCAATCGGCCTTGTGCGTGAGATCATTGGTTCCGGCAAGGTGTTCGGCTTTCAGCTCCTTCCCCTTGCGGATGTGGCTGCAGGGAAGTCCGGCTATGTCCCGGTAACGATCTTTATCCTTGCCCCAGGGGCATTTCTGGTGCTTGCAGGCCTTACGGCACTCCAGAACAAGGTAAAGAACAATGCCGCGAAGAAGGGCAAAAAGGTAAGAGAGGCATCCGGATGCGGCGAGGGCTGTGCTTCCTGCGGCGGATGCTCCGGCAAGGTGTTCCCTACAGGGAATGAAGAAGAGTAGGAGGGGTACATAGATGAAAGAATTATTGATTATCGCCATTGGTTCAGCGATTGTAAATAACGTTGTACTCAGCCAGTTTTTAGGAATCTGTCCGTTCCTTGGCGTTTCAAAAAAGGTGGAGACAGCGTCCGGTATGGGCGGAGCGGTTGTTTTCGTTATTACGATTGCGTCATTTATTACGAGCCTGATCTATAAGTTTATACTGGTTCCGCTTAAGATCGACTATCTGCAGACCATTGTATTTATCCTGGTTATTGCGGCTCTGGTGCAGTTTGTGGAGATGTTCCTTAAGAAGGCTATGCCCTCCCTGTATAATGCGCTGGGCGTGTATCTGCCGCTGATTACGACAAACTGTGCGGTGCTGGGCGTGGCGCTTACGAATGTACAGAAGGATTATGGCATTCTTGCAGGTGTGATAAATGGTATCGGAACTTCAGTCGGATTTGCCATTGCGATTGTGATTATGGCGGGAATCCGCGAGAAGATTGAGTACAATGATGTCCCGGAGTCTTTTAAGGGAACGCCGATCGTGCTGATTACGGCAGCGCTGATGTCCATCGCGTTCTTCGGATTTTCCGGGCTGATATAGGAGGGGCAGACTATGAGTATGACAGGAATATTAATTGCTGCTCTGGTGGTAGGCGGCACCGGGTTATTCATTGGTGTGTTTCTCGGAGTGGCAGGAAAGAAATTCGCAGTGGAAGTTGACGAGCGTGAGGAGGCCATCATGGGCGTCCTTCCGGGAAATAACTGCGGCGGCTGCGGCTATGCAGGCTGTTCCGGCCTTGCGGCTGCAATCGTAAAGGGTGAGGCTGAGATCGGCGGATGTCCGGTTGGCGGAGCCCCGGTTGCGGAAAAGATCGGTGCGATTATGGGCGTGGAAGCAGGAGCCCAGGAGCGTCAGGTGGCATTTGTAAAGTGTGCGGGTACTTGTGAGAAGGCGGGACAGGATTATGAGTACCGCGGTCTCGGCGATTGTGTTATGGTGAGCATGATGCAGAACGGCGGGCCCAAGAGCTGTAACTATGGCTGTCTCGGCGAGGGTACCTGTGTGGCGGCATGCCCGTTTGATGCGATTCATATTGTGGACGGAATTGCCGTTGTAGACAAGGAAGAATGTAAGGCATGCGGAAAATGTATCGCGGCATGTCCGAAGCAGCTGATCGAGCTTGTGCCTTATTCCCAGGAGCATCTCGTACAGTGCAGTTCCAGGGATAAAGGCAAGGATGTCATGAAGGCATGCTCTGTGGGGTGTATCGGATGTAAGATGTGCGAGAGAGTCTGTGAGGCAGGCGCGGTGAAGGTGCTTGACAACATTGCGCATATTGATCCGGAGAAGTGTACGAACTGCAGCGCCTGTGCGGAAAAATGCCCGAAGAAGATTATCTTATAGGCAGACTAATCTAGAAATGCATCGGGAGAAAACATGAAGAAAAGACGAAGCTTCAGACAAATCTTGACAGACGCATTAGAACTAATCTGGAAGGATATTCATTCAGCAAAATGGGCGGTGGCAGTTATCATCGCCTATTTTGTAATTTTAAAAAGATTCTTTTACAGCATGTGTCCGCTGGTAGTATTGACTGGCTTCCCCTGCCCGGGGTGCGGGC
The DNA here is from genome assembly GCA_947566645.1 of uncultured Lachnospiraceae bacterium. Lineage (GTDB taxonomy): Bacteria > Bacillota > Clostridia > Lachnospirales > Lachnospiraceae > CAPEBR01. The sequence continues at coordinate 9,848 of CANOKL010000050.1, read as the reverse complement.
TTACCAGGGCGGGGTTTGCAGTATTGTCATTCGATTTCGCAGAGGCCTTTCAGATTCATCCCTTTATCTATCCGCTGATGGCGCTGATTCTGATGTTCCTGGTGAACCGGTATCTTCTTGGAAAGAAAAAGATGCCGGTTTTAAGAGTGTGCCTGACGGTGACGCTAGCCGCCATGATTGTATTTTATGTGTGGAGAATGTACTGGTGTTTTCCAGGGGAGCCTCCTATGAGCTATTATAGTGGGAACTGGCTGAATAAACTGTTTGAAACGGCGCAGAGTCTTTAGATGAACCATCAAAGACTCTGCGCCTTTTCCTTTAGGGACAGTTACTTACTACTCCTTTATATAATCAATCTCACTCAGATTAACACCAGAAGTAGTTAAAATTGCTTTTAGTGTCATATAACGCCGTCTCATTTTTTGATACAAAACAGAATTTTTATCCTCGCAGGACATCATATAATCCTGGATTCGATCAAATTCTTCAATCGCTTCCTTTGGTATTTCAGTGCTGTTAGGCATGTAATCACCTCCACCTCCATCTTTATATGAAAATGTGTTATTAAGTAATTTTATTGTAGCAAATCGGAAAAGGGGTGTAAAGGTTTAGCAATATGTCTTTACAGTAAAAATCTCTTTTGTTACAATAAAAACATATCAAACATAAAGGGACAGTTTTAACAGGTAAAGGGGGTACCAGGATGGCGGATGAAAAGGAAATGAATATTATCCTATTTGAGAAGTTGGAGATCGTTGAACGGATCAGAAGGGAAGCAGAGAGGGGCGGCCTGGAGGCAGTGATTGCACAGCTTGATATAGAACAAAAAGCGATAGAGCGGAAACTTTATCAATAACCGCCGCTAGTAGATAATTAGACTATATAGCCTTATTTTGGGTATGAATCTTACAGAGAATCGTTACTATGAGCGGACGGTTAGTCCGTGAATAGTAACGAATAGGGTAGAAAAAGAGTAAAGTTTTGAACATTTTTGTCAGGCTTTACTCTTTTTTGTGTAATAATGAATTCCAGGGTGCTTTTATGAAAAAGTTCATTATGATAGAATAATAAAAATATGAAGAAAATGTGAAGAAAGTGTTGTGGATAAGGATGTATGAGACAGAGATAACTGCCTGTATTGACAGGTGTCTAAGGACGGCTGCTGAGAGGACACAGCAGAATTCTGTATGGTTTGGGGAATACAAGGCGCGCCATAATATTTCTTCGCTGCGGAAGCTGGATCGTGAAATATTTTTCCGGATGTATGGGAAGGAACCGAGTGAGCATGAGATGCAGAAGGTTCGTTTCTGGCGTCTCTCACAGCATCTGCCCAGAAACCGGGAAGAATGTATCAGACTTGGGCAGGCACTGGAGTTGTCTGGAGACGGGATGGATCACTTTTTTACGGAGGGTCTGTGCAGCCAGCGGTTATCCTCCGTTGAAAACAGGGAACAGATGATAGAAGAGTTATTTCAGCAATATCTATGTCGGATTTCTTATGAGCGTTTAGACAGGCTGAATGTTAAGCCCGGCACGCAGCGAAGATATCTCCGGCATATTTTTTATGCAGATGCAATGGACTGTCTGGATGTGGATGCTTCCATGAAGGCCCACTGCTACCGGGAGCATCTCTATAGCAGGAATTTTGCCGGTGAATTCCGGAAATATTTTGAAAAGGATACCATTATATCAAGAGAAAATATACTGCGTCTGCTCATTCTTCTGCTTATGCCGGATGTGGATTCCAGAATATTGGGGGAATGGCTCGTCCGTCTGGGCTATGCGCCGCTGAATCAGGTAAGAGCACTGAATGGATACGTAGACTTTGCAATTAGCTATATACTTGGACTGGCCATAGATGAACCGTCAGAAGGGGCGGAGACGGACAGAGAACGGATGAAGGGGATCCTGCGGGAGTATGACCATGCAGTGAAGATGCGAATTGCGAAGGAAGAAAAGAGTGGGAACAATGCAGCCCTGCAGTATCTGAAGAATCTGCGGTTTATGAAATTCCGCTCTATGGATAATGAATCTCGGGAATCGTAGTGGGGTACGCCGATTGACGACAACGACTCATATGCAGATTTAGACAAGTCAAAATGAAAGTTTATTTGTAACTACTCAGCAGGTCTGTGCAGGGTCTGCCCCAGCGAAGCGAGGGTATTTACTGCACAGACCGTAAGAAAGTGATTCAGGAGTGCAAAAATCCCATTGCCGAAGGCAATTTCAAATGGATTTTTGCATGTAACTGTGAAGGTACTGAGCAGTTACGTTTATTTCATGACAGATCCTAAGTAGAAATGAGAAAGGATGGTATGATGTACAGGAAATTATGGAAACGGGCAGCGGCAGCAATCATGTCAGCTGTCATGATTGCAGGCATGGCTGCAGGAAAGTCTGGAACAGCTGCTGTATTTGCACAGGAAGAGACTCCCGCGAAGACTGCGCAGGTTTCATTAGGGCCTTCCCATAATATGGTTCTTACAGAGGATGGTGATCTATACTGCTGGGGATCCAATACCTATGGAGCGGTAGGAGACGGAAGTGGAGAGAGCCAGAAAAAGCCAGTTAAAATATTAGAAAATGTAGCGTCCATTGCCGCAGGCACGGATTACAGCGCTGCTGTCACAAGAGACGGAACCCTGTACTGCTGGGGGATAAACAATTACGGACAGCTGGGAGACGGCACAACAGAAAATAAGACAAAACCGGTAGCCGTACTGGAGAATGTGTCAGAAGTTTATACAGGCATTTATGAAGGCTCTAATAAAAGCCATACAGCTGCAGTGACAAAAAATGGAGACCTGTACTGCTGGGGATACAATGGATATGGCCAGGTGGGAAATGGCAGTAAGGAAATCCAGACAACACCAGTAAAGGTTTTAAGTAATGTAACAGATGTCTCCCTGGGGCAGAGCCATAGCGCGGCGATCACAGGGAATGGAGATCTCTACTGCTGGGGCTGCAATCTCAATGGCATCATCGGAAGCGGAAGCAAAGAAAAAGAGCAGACAACGCCAGTTAAGATAAAAGACAGCGTGAAAGCGGTCTCATTAGGAAAGGTTTCCAGCGCTGCGATTACTGAGGATGGGGGATTATACAGCTGGGGGAGTAATTTCCATGGAATTGCAGGAACAGGAAGTGGGACTTCATTTTATACGAAGCAGAGCACCCCTCTGAAGATCTTAGACAATGCTGATTCTGTTTCTGTATATTCCGAGCACAGCGCTGCTGTCACCAAGAACGGGGATCTATACTGCTGGGGATCCAATAATTCCGGACGTGTCGGAACGGGAGATACAGAGGATCAGGGATCGCCAGTCAGGGTATTAAGCGGTGTTACATATGCTTCCGTAAACTGGTCAGACAGTATTGCCTTGACAGAAAGCGGAGAGGTATACTGCTGGGGAGTGAATGATCAGGGGCAGGCAGGAAATGGGACAACAGAAAAGCAGATGATTCCGGCAAAGGTATTAGAAGGTACAAGTGCTGTATTCCAGGGACTTGATACCAGTGCAGCTATTACATTAGATGGGGAACTGTATGTCTGGGGAGGAGGACAGTTAAGCCCGGTAAAGATTGAGCTTCCCCTTTCTTCAGGCGGAAACGAACCCTCTCCAGAGCCGGGTAAAGAGGATTCCCTTATAGAATTTACACTTGATGCGGAAGCATCAGGAACATCAGATGAGACCATAAGGCTGAATGGAAAGCTAAAGGCTTCTGACAATGCAGAGGTATCCGGTGACTTTTTTGAAAAAGAGATATCTGAGATTATATGGTCTAGCAGCAATCCGGCGGTCGCAAAGGTTACAGGCTGCAGGAGAACAGGGCTTTCTGCATCTGGAAGCCGGCTGGCCACATTCCAGGCAAGTATTACCCCGGGTGTAAAGGGCACGGCGGTCATTACAGGAAAGACCTCAAACGGGCTTACGGCAAAATGCCAGGTGATAGTGGAGGAATCTGAGGAGGAAAAGGAAGATCAGCAGTTTGATGAAAGCCTTTACCACGCTTCTTATCTTTATGATTTTTATAAAGACAAGGGGTCTGACGCGGGCATGAATTATCATTTCAGCTCAGATACACCCTCACAGATCATCTGGAAGGCAGCGAAAGAGGAGGGGCTTGCTACAAAGGCTTTGCTTTGGGATACCATGAAGAAGACCCTGGAGACGGTGGATTCGCCGTCCACAGTACTGGATAAAGGAAATGTATTCAGCCAGAAGGATGTATATGAAGGGATTATTTTCTCTATCTTCCAGGACGCGTCCGAAAGATTTGAGATCTCAGACGAAAATATCCATAAGGATGCAAAGAAGCTTTTAGGCGTTATAAAAACAGATATGGCAAATATCTATGGAGTCATGGTAGACGGTATGTACGATTTGTCAGGACTTGGGCTGGAAGAGAAAGAGTGGATACGATTCCTAACACAGGATTATTTTAAATCTTATGATAAGATTATGAAGATATCAAATACCCTGGAGGGTGCGGTGAAATGCCTGGATGTTATGGATGACCTGAAAGAATATGTGGAGCACTGTGCCAACTGTATTGCGATAGCCTCTATGAGTGAGTCCTATAAGCAGATTCTTACGGATATGTACGAGGCATGTCCTGTGAGTGATCTGGAATTAAAAACAGCGCTTCGGGAATGCGTAAGGATTATGAACGAAGAGGCGAAAAAATTCATTGAGAAAGTTGCTGACGGCTCTCTTTTTTTTGGCGGAGAGGAAGTTGTAAAGTGGGCTATGGATAAGATGTGGGAGGACGTAAAGCTGTCTGTCTGTGCGGCATGTCCAATGGCCGGCCTGTACTGGGCGTCTTATAAAACAGGTACATTTGTGGCAGACAGTGTGTTCCATACAAGCAGCATAGCAGAGCGGACATTCAAGCTTGCTGCCATGCTGGATGTCCGGGAACTGGTACACAGCGCCTATGAGAAAGAAAAGTCAGCATTCGCATCGGAAAGAAACAGGGAAAACGCAGAGAATTATCTGGCGTCCATTGACGTGTATTATAATTATCTGAATGAGGACTGTGAGAGCGCATCTTCATTTACAGAGACAGTGACAGACAGCCTTGCTGGAAAGCTCTGGGAAAAATTCGGGGCATCCAGTGGAGAAGAACTGAAGAAATCCATCAAAAATATACAGAGCCTTTACCGGCTGGAGTATGGAAGTACACAGATGGGCTGGCTCTATGGACTTGAGGAGGTTTATCCGCAAAAATACAAAGAGTACCAGGGGCGTTTCCAGGAGCTGAAGGAAAAATACTATATCTCTTGTCCGGTAGATGTCCGTGTCACAGATGTGTCCGGAAATATAGTGGCCTCTGTCATTGGCGGCAGACCATACTGTAAAGAAGGGGAGCCATTTACAGTCGCTGTATCAGGGGAGGAAAAGTCGATCTGGTTTTATGGCGATTCGGGACAGTATACAGTAACCTATGTGGGAACAGATGACGGGACAATGGATGTTGCCATTGAGAATTACGAAAGGGAGAGTGAATATAATAACAGCAGTGAGCTTGCCCGGACAGTGAAGTATCTGGACATTCTGCTGAAAAAGGATACAAAGTACACCTCAAAGACAAGTCTGTCAGACAAAAGCCGGGATTATGACTTCAGGGAGGAGAGAACGTCAGGCCTTATCATACCGACTGTGGATACAGAAAGCAGCTCTGCCAGAAAATATACGCTTACATTAGAGAATGGCTATCTTGCAGACGAAAACGGAATGGCTTTTGAAGGACAGTTCTATGAAGGGGAAAAGGTAAAAGTATTTGCTGGAGTCTTAAACGGAATGCTCTTTCGCGTGTGGGATGCTGATGTAAAAGGGACAGTAATCTCAGATCCGGACAAAGAGAGTGCGGTCGTAGCAATGCCTGCCCGGAACGTAAAACTGACAGCCCGCTATGACAAGATGCCCAAACCAGAGGATGATAAAGACAAAGAAGAGAATAAAACCCAGCAGACATCATCCCCAGAGCCCGGAGCATCCTTTGTAAAAGATAAAGTAAAATATAAGGTGTCTGCCTCCGGGAAGGAAGTAACCGTAATGGCCGTAACGGATAAATCCTTAAAAACTATAGTGATTCCAGATACAGTGGTTCTAAATGGCTCTGCCTGCCAGGTCACTGCCATTGCGAAAAATGCGTTCCGGGGATGTAAAAAACTTGTGAAGGTAAGCGGCTGTAAAAAAATAACTTCAATCGGAGATGGTGCGTTTTATCAGTGTACGAAGCTTGCCACAGTAGGAAGCAGGAAGAACGCAGTCACACTTCCAAAGGTAAAAGTGATCGGGAACAAGGCATTTTATGGATGCAAAGCAATTAAGAAATGTAATATTACCTCAGCAGCTCTGACAAAGATCGGAAGCCAGGCGTTCCAGGGATGCACTTCACTGACATCTGTTACGGCAAAATCTCCAAAGCTTGCCTCTATTGGGAAAAAAGCGTTTTACGGAGATAAGAAGCTGGGAAGTATAACCTTTAAGACCTCAAAGCTTAAGAAAGCGAAGGTAGGAGCCAGTGCATTCAAAGGCATCAGGAGCTCCTGCAGATTTAAAGTGCCGAAGAAACAGAAAAGCAGTTACCGGAAGATCTTTCAGTCAAAAGGAGCCGGAAAAAGATTCAGAGTCAGCTAAAAAGGTGAAAGAAGATGAGTAAGGAAGTATATAGTAAGAGAATAAAGGCATGGCTCGGACTTCGGGACACCGGCATGAGTATCAGGGAATGCTTCGAAAGGACAGCTGATATGGAGGACAGTGGGAAGGCGGATTATACGTCTCCCCATACTGTCTGGCTGATTATGCCTGGGAAAGAGAAAGAATCAGGGTTAACCAGGGAGCAGGCCGTGGAATGGAACGAGATTCTCTTTGCTGTATTTGCCAATACACCGAAGTATTTTCTAGACGAGAAGGTGCTCTGGGAGAGACTTAAGAAGCTGGAACAGAGCATTTCCCGGGAGGAACCAGAAACAGAGCGGATATACAGACTGTCCGGCCGTCCCGTTCCAGAGACGGAGCAGGGGCTGGTGGGCCGGAAGGAGGAGATCCGACAGATCGCAAAGCTTCTGGAAGAGCAGCACTATGTATTCCTGTATGGAATCGGCGGAATCGGGAAGAGTGCTGTGGCAAGGGCTTATGCCTGGCAGTATGGCAGGCGGTATGATACGGTTGTATATGCCCCCTGTGACGGCGGCCTGCGGGAGCTTTTTGCAGATGACCAGAGGATTTCTGTGGAGAATATGACATTTATCCCGGTAGGGAAAAGAGGAGAGCGTGGCTGGTATGTCAGGCAGAAACTAAATACACTTAAGAAGATTACAGATAACAGGACGCTTATTCTGATCGATAATCTGGATGTTGTGACAGATGATTTTATCGAGGATGTACTTAAGCTGCCCTGTCATCTGCTTTTTACGACCCGGACGGATCCTGCCTGCTTTGGCCGGACGGGTCTTGAGATTCGGGCACTGGCGGATAAAAGGGAGCTACTGTGCCTTTTTTCGTCATATTACGGAGAGGTGCGCCTGGGAGAGGAAGCGGATGTAGAAAGGCTGCTTCAGAGATTTGAGGGACATACATTATACGTCAAGCTTCTTGCCAGACACTGTGCCATGGAAGGCGTCCGGCCTTCTGAGATACAAAATGGAAAAACGGATCTGGCAGAATATATCTTTGATCTTCATGAACTTCCCGGGAAGGAGCAGCAGGTTCTGAAAAATGCCGCTCTGCTTCCAGCAGCAGGCATGAAGCTTAAATGGTTCTTGCGGCTTAGCGGGGGCCGGCTGTCAGAGGCGCAGGTGCAGATGCTGAGGAGGAGAGGGCTGATCGAGTATGATGCAGCAGGAGAACAGATCGCACTGCATTCCCTGGTCCGGCGCGAGGTGGAAGAGATCCTGCGGCCAGACTGGCCTGGATGTTGGCAGTTTATCTTAAACTTTACGGAGGAGCTTAAGGATTTCTGGAACAGACCTGTAAAGAGTAAGATGCAGTTTCAGACATATATTCTGCGCATGCTGGAGGTACTGCCCCTTGCAGATACAAGATTCATAGAATCTGCTTTTGTTATGACAGATCTCCTGTGGCAGCTGGGGCTTTGGGAGCATGCAGTACGGTATAATGAAGAGCTGTATGAAATTTGCAAAAAGAAGTTCGGATGCCCGCATCCTTATACTGCCAGGGCAGCCCATCAGGTGGCGTCGGTCTGGCATAACAGGCGGGAGAAAGAAAAAGCCGCCCCCTGGTTCGAAAGGACCTGGCTTGCTTACCGGGATCTGCCGGATAAGGAGCCGGAGCTGGAGGCGCTGTACCAGATGAAATACAACCGGTATTTTGTCTGGAAAGGTGAATATGAGAAGGCAAAAGAGTGTCTGCTGCGGGCAGAAAAGATCTATCTTAAGGAGATGGAATCGGAGAAGGGATTCAGTGCTCTTGGAGGATACCTGATCAATACTTATATAGAGCATACGCGTGTGTGTATAGAGCAGAAAAAATATAAGGATGCACTGGAATGGTGCGAGAAAGGACAGAGGCTGGCGGCTTCCTGGAAGGAAAGAGGTGCAACGAAGGCTTACATCTATCATGATGCGGCTGTTGTCTGGAAGCATTTGATGGATAGGAAAAAGTACAGGATGTATGTGGAGAGGGCAAAGGAGATGGCAGAGCTGTTTCTGGTAGAAGGGCATCTGGAAAGAACGATGATCGAACAGGAGTGGAAGAAGTGTATGTGCGAAGAGGAGGGAATGGAATCATGAAGCAGAAGGTGAGAAGGATACTGGCGATGCTGCTTGCGGCGGCGATTGTGTCTGGGTGTAATGGAATGGCGTATGCGGCGGAGGCCGGAATGGGCACCGTGACAGAGCTGCCGGACCCGGGTGATGAGAATGGCACAGTTACGAAAGATGGGACTGGGCGGGATGCGGCGCTGGGTGTAGAGGATGGCGCGGCGGACGACAGGCCGGATGCAGAAGACAGAAAAGACCAGGAGAGTGACAAGGGCGATTCAGGAAGGGATGAGGATGCCTTTGCGGGGGACTCAGAAGGAAAGAATTCTGAGGAGACAGAAGCAGGAGGGGAGAAAACAGAAGCGGAGAAAGCAGGAGATACTGAGGATATCCAGGGGATGCAGGGAGATTCGGATGACGGAAAATCTGTAAAGGAATCTTCGGATATTACAGGTGCAGATGAGGAGGCTTTGGAAGGCGCCGCTTCAGAGGAAAATGAGACTCAGATGCAAACGGTCAGACGGAGCAGCGTGCAGAGGGCAGGTACAGCAGCGTCTGATTTTGAGTATACGGTGTCGAATAACAAGGTTACGATAAAGAAGTATAAAGGGGCTGCTTCAACGGTGGTTGTGCCGGATATGATTGGGGATTATCCGGTTACGGAGATCGGGAGCTATGCATTTGATGGATGTTTTTCCTTGAGAAATCTGACAATACCGGAATCGGTAAAGACATTGGGATATTTTATGATACGTGGGACGTCAATACAGAGTATAACGATTCCAAAGAATGTATCAAAGGCAGAAACAACCAGTTACAATAGCATAGAAAATGGTCCGGTGGCAGGAGCAGAGTATTTGAAGACAGTAATATTTGAAGACGGAATGGTAAACGTGGCGGATCATATTTTACGGAATGCCAGGTCAGTAACAAGCATAACTATTCCATCTACCGTAAAGTGGATTGGAAACGATGCGTTCAGAGACTGCATAGGGCTTGTCAGTATTACATTGCCGGACAGCGTGGAAACAGTGGCATACGAGGCTTTTTATGGATGTTCAAGGTTGGCAGAAGTAAGATGGCCTGCAAGCATAAAGGCAATACAAGGAAGGGCATTTGG
>CANOKL010000049.1 GCA_947566645.1 uncultured Lachnospiraceae bacterium | reverse complement strand
AGCGTGAAATTTTTTGTAAATAATTTTTCCGTCATGGCTGATTCCCTCCTTTTTCATTGATTTTTCCTGCATTCTCTGGCATAGAGGTATGCCCGCAGGGTGTTTCCGTAATATCAGTGATAAATTTTTCTGTAAAGATTGTCGTATCATCATTATAAAGCGGCAGTCCCATATGGGCTAACATTTCTTTCACAAAATGATATTTATGATACAGTTCTTCCCCTGTTGCAGGGAATACCGAGGGCATGAGCCAGAAGTTGATAAGCGGCAAAAGCTCGGAAAGCTCCTTGGTGTATTCCGTCTTGATAGAACCGTCCTTTTTTCCCTCCTCCAACAATTCCAACCACAAGGGAGTTAATACACGCCTGTTTTCCGCAACTGCCGCCGCCAAAATGTGCGGGTCTTTCAAAATCGGGACTGCCTGCATATTTATCTGGTTTCGTTCAGCGTCCGACTGATTCAGTGTAAGCAGCAACCTGATTTTTTGCAGACCGTTCAAATCATTCCTCCCCTTGACTGCTTCAAATGGGTTGTCCTCGAAAAACATTTGATTGCCTAATGCGTACATTACTTCCTCTTTGCTTTGGAAACAACGGTAAAACATTCCTTTTGCTCCGCCTACCATGTCCATAATATCGGAAATTGAAGTTTCCTCATATCCTTTAGAAATAAATAAGTTTTGGGCAGCATTTAGGATTTCTTTTCTCCATTCCTCTGGTGTCTTTTTTACAGGTCTAGCCAAATGTTATTGCACCTCCTTTGTATTTAATTATTGACTTGAAGTCAATAACTATTTTAGCACCATTCTTAAATTTATGCAATAGCCATAATTTGTCATAACGCAGAAATCACTTATTTGCAAAATACACAAAATTCTTGACATTTAAAAAGCGACAGAGATTTCTCCCTGCCGCTTTTGTCCACTTATGCAAAAATGATTTCCTTGTTTACAATCTCCCTTGCACAAGCTCTTATGTTGCCTAAATGTCCTACCCATTCTAAGGCGTTTTCAGCCTTTAACTGTTCTGTTATGCCTTGTGCCTGTTTCATGTCCTCAATGAGCCTTTCAAAGCGCTCCTGCGCCTGCCTGTCAATATCGGCAAGATAAGCGTACAGCTTGCCGCTTGTGAGAAGATTGGTGTATGTAACTTTTCGGTACTGTTTCAGATAATCAAGATGCCGCTGTCCCCAGATTCCTATTGAATGTTCTTCTTCGGTGGATACAGTTAAGCGTGGGATTAGATAATCGCTTTCTTTTCGGTATGTGCCGCCTAATTGCTCAAATATTGATTTTTCCATTGTCTGTTACCTCCAGATAAGATATTCACTCCATATATTTGTGTCTGCTGTCTTAAACACAATTTTTGAGTTTTGTCCTTATCTGGTTTCATACTTAATCCAGATCGGTATACTCATTGTCGCCCTTGCGAATTTGATTTATCAGATTTACAAGGGAAAAAGGAAATAGCCGCCACTACTCACAATAGTGACGGCTGACCTCATATGAGGTTATAGCTTGTTGTTTGAGGGGTAGAGCCGCTTCTATGGCTTTCCCTTTTTCTAAATATAACACATTTGACAGCAGGATTCAAGAGATATGTGGAATTGCTGTAATAAAACTAACTTGACAAACCGCATATTTCCGTATATTTTGACTATAAGATATGCATTGATCAGCTTAAGCTAATGACATTGAACATGAATAGTAACCTATAACCAAAGCTAAAAATGTTCATTGCCGCGCAGCTGCGTCCTCCTCCCCATTTTCCTGTTGAGTTCATGGTCCTGCTGTGTTATACTGATTACCGGTGTATTTTTCAGGTTATACTACTATATATTATCAGGAGTGTTTAGATTATGTCACTGGTTACAGGCGAGGTAAAAAAACAGATAGAGAAGAGAAGAACATTTGCAATCATATCCCACCCTGACGCAGGAAAGACCACCCTTACTGAGAAATTCCTGCTCTACGGCGGAGCGATCAATCAGGCAGGAAGTGTAAAAGGAAAGGCAACCGCAAAGCATGCGGTATCTGACTGGATGGAGATTGAGAAGGAGAGAGGAATCTCTGTGACATCCTCTGTCCTTCAGTTTAATTACGGAGGCTACTGCATCAACATCCTCGACACGCCGGGCCATCAGGATTTCTCGGAGGATACGTACCGGACTCTGATGGCAGCGGATTCGGCGGTTATGGTCATCGACGCATCGAAGGGTGTGGAGGCGCAGACGAGAAAACTTTTTAAAGTATGCACCATGCGTCACATTCCCATCTTTACATTTATCAATAAGATGGACAGAGAAGCCATGGATACTTTTGAGCTTCTGGATGATATTGAGACAGAGCTTGGTATCGCCACATGTCCGGTGAACTGGCCCATTGGCTCAGGCAAGGAATTTCTGGGCGTCTATGAAAGAGCGGAGAAGGTGGTAGAACTATTCTCAGATACGAGGAAGGGAACCATCCAGGGAGAGGTGAAGAAGGTTTCCCTCTCATCACCGGAGCTTTCAGGGCTTATGAGCGAGGAGCAGAGGAGCAGACTTATGGAGGAGACAGAGCTTTTGGACGGTGCGGGGGCGGAGTTTGACCAGGAGCTTGTAAGTAAAGGAGAGCTTTCACCAGTATTTTTCGGTTCTGCCCTTACGAATTTTGGTGTGGAGACATTTTTACAGCATTTCCTTAAGATGACCACATCCCCTCTTCCACGTATGTCGGACAAAGGGATGATTGACCCCATGGAGGAAGAGGCATTTTCAGCCTTTGTCTTTAAGATCCAGGCCAATATGAATAAAGCCCACAGGGACAGAATTGCCTTCATGCGGATCTGCTCAGGCTCCTTTGATGCAGGGATGGATGTGTACCATATGCAGGGCGGGAAAAAGGTACGGCTTTCCCAGCCCCAGCAGCTGATGGCAAGTGAGCGCAAGATGGTGGAGAAGGCCTACGGAGGAGACATTATCGGAGTATTTGATCCAGGGATTTTTTCCATCGGAGATACCCTTACGACCTCCGCAGAGCGATTCAGTTACGAAGGAATTCCTACCTTTGCACCAGAGCATTTCGCCAGGGTAAGGCAGGTGGATACCATGAAGCGCAAGCAGTTTATCAAGGGAATCAACCAGATTGCCCAGGAGGGTGCGATACAGATTTTCCAGGAATTTAATACAGGCATGGAGGAGATTATTGTGGGCGTTGTGGGCGTACTGCAGTTTGATGTGCTCAAATACCGCCTGGAAAACGAATATAACGTGGAGATCCGTATGGACAATCTGCCCTACGAGTATATCCGGTGGATTGAGAATCCGGATATTGATGTGGCGAAGATCACCGGCACATCTGATATGAAGCGGGTGAAGGATCTGAAGGGACGTCCGCTGCTTTTGTTCGTAAACGAGTGGAGCATCCGCATGACACAGGACAGAAATAATGGACTTATCCTGGCAGAATTTGCAAAATAGGGACGGGGTATTTTTAAAAATACCCCGTCCCCACTTTGCAAATTGGGATGGATTTGTTATAATAGATTAAAATATGCAACAGTTCAGAGGGAACAGACAGGAGGTAGAATGACATGGGAAAGGAAGAAAAGAGTACTTATACGATAAAGACAGAGGAGAATCTTGGAGAGGTTAAGATTGCGGACGAGGTTGTGGCGATTATTGCGGGGCTTGCGGCCATGGAGGTTGACGGGGTTTCTTCGATGGTTGGCAATGCCACGAAGGAGCTGGTGAACAGGCTTGGCAGGAAGTCTTTGTCCAAGGGTGTGAAGGTGGATGTGCTGGATGGGATTGTGACAGTGTCTCTGGCTATGAATATGAAGTTTGGATACAGCATCAAGGATGTTACCGGGAAGGTGCAGGAGAAGGTCAGGGCAGCCATTGAGAATATGACAGGGCTTGAGGTTGCGGACGTGAATATCAGGGTTGCCGGAGTGGATGTTCCGGAGGAGGCTTAAGTGAAACGGTCAGAATTGCGGGAGCATATATTCAGAATGGTATTTAGCTATGAATTTAACAGTGACAGTGAGATGCCTGGGCAGATGCAGCTTTACTTTGAACAGATGGAGGACAGGGAGCCTTCGGAGGAGGATATGGAGTATATCCGGGAGAAGGCTCTTGCCGTTATTCTTAAGACAGAGGAGATTGATGCGCTGATTAATACCCATGCAAAGGGATGGAAGACCGGGCGCATGAATAAGGTGGATCTGAGCATCCTGCGTCTTGCTTTGTATGAGATGAAGTGGGATGAGGATGTTCCGGAGGGAGTCGCGATCAATGAGGCGGTGGAGCTTGCCAAGAGATACAGCGGACATGACGGTCCGGCATTTGTGAATGGAGTGCTTGCGAAGCTGACAGAGACGAAGGGGCAGCAGTGAGGGAAGTGATTCAGGAGTGCAGATTTCCCGCGCTGGCCAGAGGTGGAGATGATGGTGCGAAATGCCTATACTGTAGGACAGATTAATGCTTATATTAAAAATATGTTCACCCAGGACTATATGCTGAGCCGCATCTATGTGAAGGGAGAAGTGTCCAATTGTAAATATCATACCTCGGGGCATATATATTTTTCACTAAAGGACGAGTCAGGAACGATTGCCTGTGTTATGTTTGCAGGGCAGCGGGGCGGGCTCGCTTTTCGTATGAGTAATGGACAGCAGGTGGTCGTATTTGGCTCGGTGAATATTTATGAAAGAAGCGGGACCTACCAGCTTTATGCAAGGGAGATCCGCTTAGATGGAGAGGGCGTCCTTTTTGAGAGATTCCAGGCTCTGAAGCGGGAGCTTGAAGAGATGGGAATGTTTTCTGAGGAATATAAGAAGCCGGTTCCAAAGTTTGCCAGGCGCGTTGGTGTAGTGACAGCTCCCACAGGCGCTGCAGTGCGTGATATTATGAATATTGCCAGACGGAGGAATCCGTATGTGCAGCTCATCCTTTATCCTGCCCAGGTCCAGGGCGAGGGGGCTAAGGAAAGCATTGTCCGTGGGATTGAAAGGCTGTCCCGTGAAGATATTGATGTGATGATTGTGGGAAGGGGCGGTGGTTCCATCGAGGACCTGTGGGCCTTCAATGAGGAAGAGGTCGCCAGGGCTATTTTTAACTGTCCGGTTCCGGTTATCTCTGCGGTGGGGCATGAGACGGATACCACGATCGCTGATTTTGTGGCGGACAAGCGGGTTCCTACGCCTTCGGCGGCGGCAGAGCTTGCGGTCTTTGATTACCGCCAGACCCAGGAGAGGTGCAGGCAGTACCGGCAGAGACTTGGCTCTTTGCTGGAGCGTAACGTGCAGTTTACGAGGATGCGCCTGAAGGGCTATGAGACAAAGCTTGGATACCTCCATCCGGGAAATAAGCTTAAGGAGAACCGGATGCGCCTTGCAGAGCTTGAGGACAGGCTCAGGGGGCGGATGAAGGAGAAGATCCGTACGTCCAGACAGAGGCTTGAGATCTATATAGAACGGATCAACGGCCTGTCCCCTTTAAAGAAGCTGAATCAGGGGTATGCTTATGTGCAGGACGAATCAGGACATGCACTGAAAAGCATCCGGCAGGCCGAAGAGGGGAAGAAGCTTTGTGTTCATGTGACAGACGGAGTGATCTATGCAAGGACAGAACAGGTGAAGGAGGAGCATTATGGCGAAGCAGACGCTGGAGGAATTATTTGAAGGACTTGAGTCAGTGATTGGTACGATGGAGCAGCCGGAGGTTTCCCTGGAGGAATCCTTTCAGCTTTATCACAGAGGAATGGAGCTCCTGAAGTCCTGTAATGACAGACTGGATAAGATCGAAAAAAAGATGCTGGTTTTAGATGATGAAGGTGAGATGCATGAGTTTGAAGAGTGAAGAATTTGAAAGGCAGCGTGAGTGCAGGGTAAGGCAGATCGAGGATATTCTCCAGTCATACCTTCCGGTCCAGAGAGGCCATCAGAGAATTATTATGGAAGCTATGACCTACAGCCTTCTGGCAGGGGGCAAGCGGATACGCCCAATGCTAATGAAGGAGACCTTCTCCCTGTTCGGAGGAAAATCAAAGGCAGTGGAACCCTTTATGGCAGCTATTGAGATGATCCATACGTACTCTCTTGTGCATGACGACCTTCCGGCAATGGATGATGATGATTACCGCAGAGGGCGTAAGACAACACATGTTGTATATGGGGAAGACATGGGGATTCTTGCCGGAGATGCTCTTCTTAATTATGCATTTGAGACAGCGTTCAAAGCCTTTGCGATGGAACCAGAGGATGCGCTTCTGATCGGACGGGCCTTAAGCGTGCTTGGGGAAAAGGCAGGAATCTACGGTATGATCGGCGGACAGGTTATTGATGTAAAGGAGACAGGGCATCAGATTTCAAAGGAAGTGCTTGATACCATCTATGAGCTTAAGACATCAGCGCTGATTGAAGCGGCGATGATGATCGGAGCGATTCTGGGGGGCGCCTCAGAGGAGGAGGTCAGGACAGCCGGCAGCATTGGAAGGAAGACTGGACTCGCATTTCAGATTCAGGATGATGTCCTTGATGTGACGAGTACTACCCAGACTCTGGGAAAGCCGGTACATAGTGACGAGAAAAATGAAAAAACAACATATGTCACACTTTTTGGAATCGAAGAGGCCAGGAGAAAGGTAGATGAAGAGTCTCAGGATGCGGTCAGGCTGTTAAGGAAACTTCCGGGAGAGAATCCATATCTGGAAGAGCTTCTCATACAACTGATCCACAGAGAAAAGTAAAGATATCGTAACTATTCAGCAGGTCTGCGCATTTACTGCGCTGACCGTAAGAAAGTGATTCAGGAGTGCAAAAATCCCATTGCCAAAGGCAATTTTATATGGATTTTTGCATGTAACTGCGAAGGTACTGAGCAGTTACAAGATATCATGATTTTTACTTAAGACAGGGGAAATCTTATATGCTGGAACGAATACAAAAGGAAAATGATATAAAGAATCTGACATCAGAAGAGCTTGCCATACTGGCCAGGGAAATCCGGCAGTTCCTTGTGGAAAAGGTCAGTAAGACAGGGGGGCATCTTGCGTCTAATCTTGGGGTTGTGGAGCTTACCATGGCACTCCATCTTGTATTTGACCTGCCCCAGGATAAGATCATATGGGATGTGGGGCACCAGTCCTATACTCATAAGCTTCTGACAGGGAGAAAGGATGGATTTGACGGCCTGCGGACCTACGGGGGATTAAGTGGATTTCCAAAGAGGAAGGAAAGCCCCTGTGACGCCTTCGATACAGGGCACAGCTCAACTTCCGTTTCCGCGGGGCTTGGCCTTGTGGAGGCGAGGGATATAAAGGGGGAAGAGCATTATGTGATCTCGGTGATCGGCGACGGGTCCCTTACAGGAGGCATGGCGTACGAGGCACTCAATAATGCATCCAGGTTAAAGAGTAATTTTATTATTATTTTGAATGATAATCATATGTCCATCTCGGAAAATGTGGGAGGGATGTCCAAATATCTGTCCCATCTCAGGACAGCAGGTTTTTATACAGGTTTAAAAAAGGGCGTGACCAATGCACTGGAGTGTATTCCGGTTTTAGGGGATACTCTGATTGAACATATCCGCAGGACAAAAAGCAGCATTAAGCAGCTGGTGGTGCCGGGAATGCTGTTTGAGGATATGGGGGTTACTTATTTCGGACCAATCCAGGGACATAATCTGCCGGTACTATGCCGGGCGCTTTCTGAGGCAAAACGTGTGGAGGGGCCGGTGCTTCTTCATGTCATGACAGAGAAGGGAAAGGGCTATGAGCCTGCAGAGAGTGCGCCGGATAAGTTCCACGGCATCGGCCCCTTTGACATTAAGAGCGGTGAAGTAACTGCAAAAAAAGAAGAGGATACCTACACAGATGTTTTCGGAAAGGTCATCTGTGCCGAGGCGGCAAAGAACCCGGAGATTGCGGCGATTACTGCAGCAATGGCAGATGGAACCGGTCTTTCCGGCTTTCGGAAGCGGTTTCCGAACCGGTTTTTTGATGTAGGGATTGCGGAGGGACATGCTGTCACCTTTGCAGCCGGGCTTGCGGCAGGCGGGCTTAAGCCGGTCTTTGCAGTGTATTCTTCCTTTTTACAGAGAGGATATGACCAGATCATTCATGACGTGGCACTTCAGAATCTTCCGGTGATGTTTGCCGTGGACCGTGCCGGACTGGTAGGAAGCGACGGGGAAACCCATCAGGGAATTTTCGATCTTTCCTATCTGAGCGCGATTCCGAATATGACGGTTCTGTCCCCGAAAAACAAATGGGAGATGGCAGATATGGTCCGGTTTGCCGTGGGATATGACGGGCCGGTGGCGCTCCGGTATCCAAGGGGAACGGTGTATACGGGGTATGAAAAATACCGCGCTCCTGTGGAATATGGAAAGAGTGAATGGATCTGCAGGGAGGAAGGGCTTGCTATTCTCAGTGCGGGGCATATGTTTGAAGAGGCAGTGAAGGTGCGCGAAAATTTAAAGAAAGAGGGCATTCCCTGCAGTCTGGTGAACGCCAGATTTATTAAGCCTCTGGATGAGGAGATGATACGCTGTCTTGCAAAGAATCACCGTATGATTGCTGTAATGGAAGAAAATGTAAAGACTGGCGGATACGGGGAGCATGTACTGGAATATGCAGAGAGGGCAGGTCTTTCTGTTAAGGTGCTGATCCTTGCCCTTCCGGATACGTATGTGGAGCACGGAAGCATCGCCATGCTCAGGAAGGAAAATGGAATTGACAGCGGGAGCATGACGGAAAAAATCTTAAAGGCAGTTAAGGAGCTTCAGATATGAAGGAACGGTTGGATGTATTGCTTGTAAAGCGGAATCTGGCGCCGTCCAGAGAGAAGGCAAAGGCAGTGATTATGTCGGGAAATGTATATGTGGACGGGCAGAAGGAGGATAAGCCCGGCATGTCATTTAAAGAGGAAGTGAAGATCGAGGTCCGGGGACATTCCCTGCCCTATGTAAGCCGCGGAGGGCTGAAACTTGAAAAGGCGCTCCAGTCCTTTGACACCTCTGTAAAGGGAAAAGTCTGTACAGATGTGGGAGCTTCTACCGGCGGCTTTACAGACTGTATGCTTCAGAACGGAGCCCGTAAGGTCTACGCGATTGATGTGGGGAGGGGACAGCTTGACTGGAGGCTCCGGGAGGATCCCCGCGTTGTCTGCATGGAGAAGACCAATATCCGTTATGTGAAGCCAGAGGATATCGGGGAGCCTGTTGATTTTTCATCTATTGATGTATCCTTTATCTCCCTGTCAAAGGTGCTGCCTGCAATCCGGGATTATCTGAAAGAGGACGGGGAGATCGCGGCGCTTATTAAACCGCAATTTGAAGCAGGAAGGCAGAAGGTGGGGAAGAAAGGCGTTGTCCGGGATCCGGAAACCCATATAGAGGTGATTGAGGCAGTGACGGGTTTTGCTGTTTCATCCGGATTCTATGTAGAAAATCTTACCTTTTCACCAATCCGCGGACCGGAGGGAAATATAGAATATCTTGTACATCTGAAAAAATGTGGAGGCGGTATCCGCGGGAGCATAGACATCAGGCAGACTGTGCAGGATGCGTTCGACAGCTTCTGCAAGGACCCTGCATAAACACAGGGCAGAGGCAGGCAGGTTTTCATATAATCTGCGAAGGAGTAGTGGGAGGAATAGCAGGAGATGGAACGGTTCTTTATTGTTACAAATGACGGAAAAGACATCGGACAGAGGGTGACAGAGAGGATTATTGCAATTCTAACTTCATGGGGAAAAACATGT
The DNA here is from genome assembly GCA_947566645.1 of uncultured Lachnospiraceae bacterium. Classification (GTDB taxonomy): domain Bacteria; phylum Bacillota; class Clostridia; order Lachnospirales; family Lachnospiraceae; genus CAPEBR01. Next base: position 19,195 of record CANOKL010000049.1, on the reverse strand, counting down.
ATCCGGTGTCTGAAGGATGAAAATAAAAGGATTATCATGGATTCGATTCCAGAGGACTTTGACTGCGCCATTGTGATTGGCGGAGACGGGACTCTCATTGAAGTGTCAAGAGCCCTGCATGGGAGGAAAATTCCGATACTGGGGATTAATATGGGAACTCTTGGTTATCTCGCAGAGGTGGAGGTAAGCCATATTGAGGAGGCATTAAAGAGACTCCTTTCCGGTGAGTATGCAGTGGAAGACCGGATGATGCTTGAAGGCGCACTTTGCAGTGTGTCCGGGCCTCTGGTGCGTGACGTGGCGCTGAATGATATTGTGGTGGCGAGGAGGGAAAGTCTCAGGCTGATTCATTTTAAGCTGTATGTAAATGGAGAGCTGCTGAATTCCTATGAGGCAGACGGGATGATTATCTCCACACCTACGGGCTCCACGGCGTATAATCTGTCAGCGGGCGGGCCTATCGTAGAGCCTACTGCCTCTCTGATCGTGATCACGCCGATCTGCTCCCATGCACTGAATACAAGCAGTATTGTGCTGTCAGCAGAGGATGAGCTTGTGCTGGAGATCGGAGAAGGAAAGCAGCATACAGTGGAGGAGGCATGCATTGCCTTTGATGGTGCGGATACAATGACCATGGAGACAGGAGATACGGTGACAGTCAGGCGGGCAGCGGCATCCGCAAAGATTATCAAGCTTAGCAGGGTCAGTTTTCTGGAGACACTGCGGAGGAAGATGAAAGGAAATTAGCAACATGAAGGTTAACAGACATGCAAAGATTATTGAGTTGATCCACACATATCATATTGAGACACAGGAAGAACTTGCCGAGCGTCTGCAGAATGAGGGATTTCAGGTGACGCAGGCAACGGTGTCCAGGGATATCAGGGACCTGAAGCTTACAAAGGTTCCGGCAGAGGGAGGAGGACAGCGTTATGCGGTCCACCAGGATGCAAAGGATGGGATGAACGAAAAGTATATGCGTGTGCTAAGAGACGGTTACGTGTCGATGGATATGGCACAGAACATTCTGGTGATCAAGACGGTAGCCGGGATGGCGATGGCAGTCTGTGCCGCGCTTGATGCCATGAAGTGGAAGGAAGTTGTGGGCAGTATTGCAGGGGATGACACGATTATGTGTGCAATCCGCAGTAAGGAAGATACTGTACGGGTAATGGAAAAAATCAGCAGGATTGTCCTGTAGGAGGAATAGATGTTACAAAATTTACATGTGAAAAACCTGGCTCTTATTGATGAGATCGAAGTGGAGTTTGAAGACGGCCTGAATATATTAACTGGTGAGACCGGGGCAGGAAAATCAATTATTCTTGGTTCGGTTAATCTGGCTCTTGGCGGAAAATATACAAAGGATATGATAAGAGAGGGCGCAGATTATGGCTTTGTGGAGCTTACCTTCAGTGTAGAGCATCCGGCACAGATCAAAGCGCTGAAAGCACTTGATATTTTTCCGGAGGACGGGACTGTAGTACTGAGCCGCCGCCTGATGGAAAGAAGAAGTGTAAGCCGGATTAACGGAGAGACAGTAACCATGGCTGTCTTAAGGGAGGCAGCGTCTGCCTTGATTGACATTCATGGACAGCATGAGCACCAGTCGCTTCTGTATAAGAAGAACCACCTGGGATTTGTAGATGCATTTGCAGGTGGAAAGGCGGAAAAATTAAAGAAAAAAGTGTCAGAAGCATATCAGGAATACCGGCTGTTAAAGAAGCGGCTGGAGGAATCCGATCTGGATGAGTCGGAACGTGCAAAAGAGATGTCCTTTCTCCAGTTTGAGTTAGAGGAGATTGAAAACGCGGAATTAAGAGAGGGCGAGGATGAGGAACTGGAGACTCTTTTCAGGCGTATGGAAAATGGAAAGAAGCTTACCGAGGGTGCGGCATCTGCCTACCAGTATACCAGTGAAGGGGACGGAAGCGCCAGTGAGAATCTGAGCCGTGCCATAAGGATGCTGTCGGAGATTACCGGGTATGATGAGAGGGCCGGGCAGCTCTATGGGCAGCTCTCGGAGATTGACAGTCTCCTGAATGATTTTAACCGTGAGCTGGCGGATTATTTAAGCTCCTGCGAATTTTCAGAGGAGGAGTTCTACGAGACGGAAAGCCGCTTAAACGAGATCAATCGTCTGAAGACAAAATACGGCGGTACGATCGAAGAGATTCTTTCCTATGCGGAAACCAGGCGGGAAAAACTAGAGAGGCTTAAGGATTATGAAGCCTATATGGAAGAGCTGAATAAGGGACTGGAAAGTGCAAAGGAGAAGCTGAAGGAGGCCTGCGTGGAGCTTACCAGAGTCCGCAGGGAGAAGGGAAAGCTTCTGGAAAGGAAAATAGAGGAGGGGCTTAAGGATCTGAACTTTGCGGATGTGAAGTTTGAGATTGCTTTTGACAGCCTGAAGGATTATACGGCTGACGGAGCGGATGATGTGGAATTCCGGGTATCCCTGAATCCCGGGCTTCCGGTAAGACCCCTTACAAATGTGGCGTCAGGGGGAGAACTATCAAGAATCATGCTGGCAATTAAGACGATTATGGCAGACCAGGATGCAGTGGAGACACTGATCTTTGATGAGATTGATGTGGGAATCAGCGGCCGTACGGCACAGAAGGTGTCGGAGAAAATGGCGGTAATCGGCAGGAATCATCAGGTGATCTGTATTACACATCTTGCCCAGATTGCGGCTATGGCCAGCACCCATTTCCTGATTGAAAAAAAGGTGGGGAGCAGAGATACCACCACTACAATCCGAAGGCTTGACGAGGAGGAGGCAGTAAAAGAGCTTGCCAGAATTCTTGGAGGGGCAAAGATTACAAAAACAGTGCTTGAAAATGCCCGGGAGATGAAAGAGCTTGCCATAAGGTTTATAGATGGATAAGAAATAGATATATGAAAATGGTTTTACCAGGCAGAAAAATCAAAAAGAGGACGTTATCTGATCTCATGATAACGTCCTCTTTTTTTATGATATACCTATATCATAAAAAACCTCCGGGGGATGCCCTTGCTTCGCTGGGTCAGACTCTGCGTACATTCTTTATTTCTTCAAAAGTGTGCAGTCTTTACTAGCTATAACAGGCGTCAGTCCACTACACTGGACATAGAAAGAAAAAGTAAAAATGAATGCGAAAGGAGACCATAGTATGTACAGCAGACTATATGAGCCTGTTTCCGACCTGTCCGCCTATCTTGCGCGTATTGGAGCCGGACCGTGTGAAGCAGCAGATAAGGAGTACCTGGACCGTCTGATCAGCCTCCATCAGACACACATTCCCTTTGAGAATCTCAGCATATACGACCTGGATGAGCCGGTCAGCCTGGACACGGAGGATCTGTTTAACAAGCTTGTCAAAAGGGGAAGAGGAGGCTTCTGCTTCGAACTTAACGGTCTGTTCTGCCATCTGCTTAAGGGATGCGGATATGATGTGCAGGAAGCACGGGCGCGTGTTGTGATGGATCAGGTTTACGGAGGACATGTACCGCCGGGAAACCACAGGATTGAACTTGTAAGGCTTGGCGGGAGGTATTATTTCTGCGATGTCGGCTTCGGGGGACCGTCGCCCTCAGGAGCCCTTCTTGTAGAGGACGGATATGAGGAAGAGATGGGAGAACGCAGATTCCGCGTGGAGCGGGCGGATGAGTACTGGTGGAGAATGGGCGTGTGCAGGGAAGATGGATTTGAGCCGCTGATTGAATTTACACTGCAGCCCCAGGATCCGGTGGAATTCGCTCCCCTGGCAGGGTATTATTCCACCACGCCGTTGTCAAAATTTGTGGCAAACAGAGTGCTGAACCTTCGGACTGAGAAAGGACGCAAATCCATCTTCAATGATGTGTATACACTGGAAGAGGAAGGAAAGGTGACGGAGACCGCCATCAGGGACAAGGAAGATCTGTGGAGAATCGTCAGGGAGGAATTCGGCATCAGAATCTGACTGCGTCGGGGAGTCATGCTTTTTCATGCAAGCGAAAAGCATGACCTTTTGACGCTTGTATCATCATCATGACGCTTGTATCATCATCATATGGAAAGGAACGGGACAGCGGTATGTTTTTGAATGGGAAAAAATTTTATATGGAGCTTCAGGGATATTATCAGAAAGAGAATTACGAAGGAGCAGAAAAGTACCTGGAGGAGAAATCAAGGGAACTTAAGTGCATGGTCATGCCGGCATCCGGCCTTGGATGAGCATCCTGTCCGGATACTCAGGATGAGGATGGATTGACAAAGGAGACAAGAGAATGGCTGATTAACAGAAATCAGAGCATTGCGGTCGTAACCTATGAACAGGCCCGTCTTTTCCAGAATCGGGAAGAGTGGGCGCAGAGCATAAAAAAGTATAAGGACGCAAAAGCTTTAATGGAGCGCAATTTTATGACAGAACTGAGTATTTACGAAGCGCTTTTAAAGAACATGGAACTGATACAGATGCAGGAGGAAGGATAAAAGCTTATGGCAAGAGTAATTCTTGGAAAATATATCGGAGTTAAGGTTCCGGAAGGGCTGACGGACAAGGAAAAGGAAGAGCATGTGATTGCGGATATCCTCTCCCGGTCCACCGTGAAGGTTTCCGAAAGGGATATCAATGACCGGGCCAGACGCATGGCGGAGGAATACGCCCTCAGGCTCACCCAGCAGGGGCTTTCCATTGAACAGTATTATGCAGCCTCCCACACGAATGAGAAAGAGCTGGTAAATAAGATGAAGGAACTGGCGAAAAAGCAGCTAAAGGGAAGGATGCTCCTTACGGCAATTGCGAAAAAAGAAGGGATTGCGGCCACAGAGGAGGATTTTGACCGGGAGATCGAAAAGCTGACGATCCGGTATCCCCTGGGAAGAGAAGAAGTAAAAAAGATTATGCAGGGCGAAGAGGAGAAGCGGCTGAAAGATGAGATTGCAGTAAAAAAGGCAATGGATTTTGTAATGGAGCATGCAGCGAAGTGGGGTGACGGAAGAGATGCATCCATATTATGATAACTGCGCCAGAGATGCGCTTGCCATGGCAGCGGAAGCGGCAAAAAGCATGGGCCAGGTCACTGTGGGGACAGAGCACCTTCTGCTGGCGCTTACGAAGGAAAAGAGCGGCAATGTACAGCAGCTTCTTAGGCGGTACGGGATGGATGAGCAGCTTGTATCTGCCATGATTGAGGAATGGGTGCCTTCTACCGGGCTTGTGATCGTGCAGTCTGCCTGGAGCTATTCCATGGAAAGCACAAAGGTCCTGGATCAGAGCCATAAGCTGGCCTCATGGTTTCAGGCAGAATTTACCGGGGTGGAGCATATCCTGCTGGCGCTTCTCAAGGATGACACTGTAGGTGCGGCAAAGTTTTTTAAGGCAGCGCAGGTAAGACCCTGGCTGGTCTATATGGATCTGATTGCAGAGATGAAGCGCAGAAGAGTCGGAATCGCAAAAGAGGATCCCCGTCACTTAAAAACGTACCGGCGCACAGAACTTCTGGACCAGTTTGGCCGCGACCTTACAGAGATGGCTGCAGAAGGAGAATTAAGCCCGCTGGTGGGGCGGGAGAGTGAAAGCAGGCGGCTTCTCCAGGCACTGTGCTGCTGGGGGAAGAATAATCCATGTCTGATAGGAGAGCCAGGGGTCGGGAAGACAGCCATTGTTGAGGGCTTTGCTGCAGCGGTGGCGGAGGGCCGGGTGCCGGAGAAGCTTAAGGATAAGCGGGTGGTAGCCATCGACCTGGCAAGCGTTGTGGCCGGAAGCAGATACAGGGGAGATTTTGAAGAGCGCCTGAAGCGGATTATTCAGGAAATCACCGGAGCCGGAAATGTGATTCTGTTTATTGATGAGATCCATACCATAGTGGGAGCCGGGGGTACAGAGGGCGGAATTGACGCCGCAAATATCCTCAAGCCCTGTCTTGCCCGCGGGGAGATTCAGGTAATCGGTGCCACCACCACGGAGGAGTACCGCAGATATATTGAAAAGGATGCGGCACTGGAGCGCCGGTTCCAGCCCATACGGGTGGAGGAGCCCTCAAAGGAGGAGAGTATCCGCATCCTGAATGGCGTGATCGGAAGGTATGAACACCATCATCATGTAGCCTTTACACAGGAGGCAGTGAGGGCAGCAGTGGAAATGTCCGGGCGTTATGTGAATGACCGGTATCTTCCGGATAAAGCCCTTGATCTTGTGGACGAGACAGCGGCATCCGCTTATCTCGACCACCCAGAGCAGCCGGAGGATGGCGGGCATGTAAGCATCGGAACCGAAGAGATCGCATGCACTGTGTCCCAGTGGACGGGAATTCCGGTTACCCAGGTCAATCAGGACGAGAGCACGCGTATGCTCCGGATGGAAGAAATATTAGGAGAAAAGATCATTGGCCAGAACCAGGCAGTGGAGGCACTGGCCAGGGCAATGCGCAGAGTGCGCACAGGAATACAGAATCCGGACAGGCCCATAGGCTCCTTTTTATTTCTGGGTCCTACAGGCGTGGGAAAAACAGAACTCAGCAAGGTACTGGCGGAATTTATGTTCGACAAAAAAGACGCCTTTATACGGCTTGACATGTCCGAATACATGGAGCCCCATTCCGTTGCAAAAATGATGGGCGCCCCTCCGGGATACATAGGATTTGAAGACGGCGGACAGCTCAGCGAACGGGTACGGAAGAATCCTTACGCGGTTGTTCTGTTCGATGAGATTGAAAAGGCACATCCGGATGTGTTCAATATCCTTCTGCAGGTGCTGGACGACGGGCATATGACGGACGCAAAAGGACGCAGGGTAAGCTTTAAAAATACCATACTGATCATGACCTCCAATGCGGGAATCCGGACAGGCGGCGCAGGCAGAAGACCCGGGTTTAAGCCGGATTCCGGAGACGGGGAACGGAAAAATGAAGACATCAAATCAGAGATCCTCTCAGAGATCCGGCATGTATTCCGCCCGGAATTCCTGAACCGGATTGATGATGTAATCGTATTCCGGCAACTGAATGACCGGGACATGAAGGAGATCACAACCCTCCTGATCGGGGAGCTTGCCGGACGCTGTGCCGACATGAATATCCGGATCCAGGTAGACGATGCCGTAAAGGAATACCTGGTGGAAAAGCATGTGAACCTGGAATACGGGGCAAGACCCTTAAGACGCGCGGTCCAGTCGGAGCTGGAGGATATGATTGCAGAGGAGATATTAAAAGGGAAAATCAAACCAGAAGACCATGTCAGCATCTGGATGGAGGAAAAGATGATAAAGTTGGGGACGGGGCATTTTTAAAAATGCCCCGTCCCCTTTGGAAGAACGTACAGAAAAAAACGAAAATTATTTTGAATTATGTGCAATGTGTACTAACGGAGCCGTCTGCGAATGAATTATGATGTTAACAGAAAAAAGATAGAGGAGGAAATAATATGAACTCAAATGAAAGTAAAGTACAAGAGATTTTAAAACAGCGCGGCATTGATACTGCTGTGATGGATGATGTTACAGAAGCTGACATTCCTGAGCCGTGTGACCGTTTTAAGAAGCTGCAGGAAATCTATTATGTACTGAAGGTATCTGCTGATATGGAGACTCCGTACTGGTACAACAGGCTCTGGTGGGAGAATGACGGGGATCTTCTTGAAGTGAGAAGGGCGAGAGCGGTTGCAGGCGGCTATGCACATACAACACCGACCATTCTTCCGTGGGAGAAGCTTGTTATGAACAAGACGAAGAATGTGCGTGGTGCATTCCCGTTCCCGTGGGTTACAGCAAGCTTTTTCAATGCCCAGGCAGAAGCTCTTATGAACGAAGTAGATGCTCCGGCAGAGAGTGAGGCAGATGCTGTATCACAGGTTGGCGCAGGCGGCGGAAACGTGACAGAGAGCTATGGGGAGATTATCTGTCTTGCGAAAAAGTTCGGTATGAGAAAAGAGGACATTCCGGTACTTGTAAAGGTATCAAAGCCATGGGATGAGGTATCTGTTGAGGCCCTCAGTACCACCTACGCAAAGATGCTTCCGGGCTATGACCAGTTCGAGAGAATTATGGACAGCGTTGTCTGTATGTTTGATTCCTACGCGATCCCACAGGGACGTGAGGTTATGAACTACTATCTGCCTCTGCAGTACGGCTTTGACGGCATCATGAAGATCTGTGACGAGAAGATCGCAGAGTACATGGGCGAGGCAGGAGACGACGGACTTCTCGGCATGAGCCGCGGCTACTACTACGCAGCGATGAAAGAGGTTGCAAAGGGATTAAGCCAGTGGTGCCAGAATTATGCAGATAAGGCAAAAGATCTTGCAGCACGCGAGTCTGATCCGGAATTTAAGAAGAATTACGAGGAGATTGCAGAGGTTATGGGTAACATCGCCCACAAAGCTCCAGCTACATTCCGTGAAGCTCTTCAGATGACACTCTGCCTCCACTATGGTGTTGTAAATGAGGATCCCCAGTCAGGACAGTCCATCGGACGTCTCGGACAGGTTCTCCAGCCGTTCTATGAGAAGGACATCCAGGACGGAGTTATGACAGACGAAGAAGTAATCGAGCTTCTTGAACTCTATAGATTAAAGATTACATGTATTGAGTGTTTCGCATCTGCTGGTGTATCCGGCGGCGTTCTCTCCGGAAATACATTTAACAACCTGTCCATGGGCGGTCTTGGATATGACGGACTTACTGCAGTTACTCCGCTTGAGTACTTAATCGTAGAAGCTGGTATGAGAGCAAAGACTCCGCAGCCGACACTGAGTGTTCTCTATGATGAGAAGACTCCGGAAGACTTCCTTATGAAGTGTGCGCGCTGTACAAAGCTTGGTATGGGATATCCGGCATGGATGAACAACCAGGGCGGTATGAACTTCATGATGAGACAGTACGGTCCGGAAGGAATGGATGTTGTGGACGCAAGGGCATGGTGTCTCGGCGGATGTCTGGAGTCCTCACCGGGAACCTTCTCACCGCTTAAGTACAATGGAAAGACAACGATGATCCCTGGCGGAGCATCACCTACATGCGGTACTGGAATCCACTTTATCGCACTGCCGAAGGTTCTTGAACTGGTACTTACAAATGGTGTTGACGAGAGAACCGGTAAGATGGTATTCCCGCCGCACAATCAGAAGATCGACTCCTACGAGAAGATGATGGATCTGTGGAAGGAATATCTGGATGTTACATGTCAGATTGTAAATAAAGTAAATAATCTTCAGATGGATATCTGGAGAAAATACAATATGCCGGCAGTAGCTTCCCTGTTAAAGGGCGGATTCCTTACAAACGGTCAGCATATCGGCCAGATGGGTGCAAAATACAATGCAACGATTAACTTCGAATCCTGCGGTACGGTTACATTTATCAATACACTTGCTTCTCTTAAGAAGAATGTATTTGACGACAAGACCTTTACCCTGGATGAGATGGTAGACGCAATGCTGAATAACTTTGGCTTTAAGACCTCCTATGAGACAGGCGTATTCTCACCTGATTACAGAGAGAGCACCGAGGACGCGCCGAAGTACGAGAAGATCTTTGCAGCCTGCCTGAATGCACCGAAATTCGGAAATGCGATTCCGTACGTTGACCAGCTGCTGGTAGAGTATGAGAATTACATGGTTCCATATGTACATTCTCTCCACTCATACTATGGAAAACCACTTTATATGTGTCAGATCTCTGTATCCACACATGGTCCTCAGGGATTTGTTACACTTGCAAGAGCAGACGGCACTTTGTCAGGAACAACCTACTCTGATGGTTCTGTATCCGCGGCAGCAGGAACAGACAAGAATGGTCTGTACGCAATCTTTGAGTCAGCGACAGTATACGATCACTCCGTATGTCAGAATGCACAGATGAACCTGAAGATTCATCCGACAGCTGTAAAGGGTCTGAACGGAACGAGGAAGCTGTTAGACGTAATCCGTGCTTATATGAGAAAGGGCGGATTCCATGTACAGTTCAATATCGTGGGTTCCGAGACTCTGAGAGATGCGCAGAAGAAGCCGGAAGCATACCGCGACCTGATGGTACGTGTTGCCGGATTTACCCAGTACTGGTGTGAGATCGGTAAGGCAATCCAGGATGAGGTTATCTACAGAACCCAGTATGATGAGGCGTAAACCGACAGAAGCGATCTGAATAAAAAACAATGTGCGGCAGCGGTGGGCACACCAGGCGTCTGCCGCACATAAACGAAAAAGATGGAGGGAAAATCATGAAACATAACGAATGTGTGAATTATATAAATCTTGACTGTGAAAAAGGTATGTGCGCACTGTCCAAGGTAATCGTTCCGATTGACGGAGAGGGAAGCCAGGCATGTCCGAAATTTGAAGCAGCGCCAATGTGCGGGAACTGCCAGAACTTCTGTGGTGCAGATAAATACGGAATCGGAACCTGTAAAGGTTTCAAAAAAGAGAACTGGGCTTATGCTACATGCGGAGCATTTGCCTGTGAAAATTACAAAAAATAAGGAACAGGAATTATGGATAAGAAAGGTTTAATATTTGATATACAAAGCTTTTCTGTGCATGATGGACCGGGGTGCAGGACGAACGTGTTTTTTGTCGGATGCCCTCTGACGTGCAGATGGTGCGCGAATCCGGAGAGCTGGAAGAGAAAAAAACACATTATGTTTGCCGAGAGCGTATGCAAATACGACAAGGGCTGCGGGGCATGCAGGAATGTGTGTCCCCACGGCGCCCTTACATTCGAGGAGAGCGGAAGGCCGAAAGTGAATTTTGCTGTCTGTGATGACTGTGAAAGCTTTGAGTGCGTCAGCATATGCCCCAATAATGCATTAAAACAGTGTGTGAAAGAGTATACGGTTGATGAGCTCATGAAGGTTCTGAGACGGGATTTTAATAACTGGGGTCCGGAAGGCGGCGTAACATTTTCAGGCGGAGATCCGCTGATGCATCACGAATTTCTGTATGAGGTGCTTCAGAGGTGCAGGGACGCACAGATACATACAGCCATTGAGACCAGTGGATTTGCATCGGAAGAAAATTTCCTGAAGGTGATGAAAAATATCAATTTTGCGTTTATTGATGTGAAGAATATGGATGCAGAGGCACATAAATGGGGAACCGGAGTCGGCAATGAGCTGATCCTGTCCAATATTGAAGCACTGAAAAAATCCTCCTGGAGGGGAAGACTGGTGCTTCGCCAGCCAACCATTCACGAATACAATGACAGTGATGAAAACGCCATGAAGGTGATTGAGTTCATGAAACGCCTTGATCTTTTTGAGATCAATCTTCTGAAGTTCCATCGCATGGGCACATCAAAATGGGAACAGCTTGGGAAAAAGTATGAATACACGGATCACGGCGATATGACAGATGAGCGTATGAAGGAACTGCAACAGCTTTATCTTGACCATGATATCGCATGCTATATCGGAGATGATACACCTTTCTAAATACAGATTATAAAAGGAAAAATGGAGGGGCTTAGCATGAAAAACGCGAAACCAGGGAATATTGTAAAACAGTTTATATGCTATGTGATGGGGCTTTTGGTTATCACGATCGGTATTAATATATCTAAGATGTCAGCACTGGGTATCTCACCGGTAAGCTCAATTCCCAGGGCGTGTGAGCAGATCTGGGGATTCACACTGGGAACGACAACATTTATCATTTACATTATTCTGGTAGTATTGCAGATTGTTATTTTACGTAAGGACTTTAAGATTATTAACGTACTTGGTATTGTACTGACAATGGTATTCAGTGTTATGATCGACTTTACCGGTACAGATCCGAATGCGTTTGGACATTTGTTACTGAATTTTCCAAGACCGGGAAGCTATGTAATGAAGCTGGTTTATCTGGTAGTCAGTGTACTGATTATTGGTATCGGCGTATTCCTGTACCTGCGTCCGAAGTGGGTTCCAATGCCTGCAGAGGGACTGGCGGGAGCGATCGCCCAGGTTTCAGGCAAAGCATTCGGCGATTGTAAGACAATTGTTGACACAAGCATGATTGTGGTGGCTCTGGTTTTGCAGTTGATCTTTCTTGGAGGTTTAAGTTCATTTACGGGTGACGGTGTTGTTGTCCGTGAGGGAACCATTGTAGCGGCGATTTTTGTAGGACAGGTTGTAAAATTCCTTGGTAAGAACCTGGGAGGAAAGATTGACGGCTGGCTGCATGCAGGAGAAGAAAAGGCATAACGGCGGGAAGCAAAAAAACGTTAGAAATGGCAGCAGAAAAAGGAAAACGGAGGATAAATTCATGAAGGCAAGATTTACACCAAGCCTGATTACAGGCAATGAGATGATAGATTCCCATCATAAGGAGCTGATTAAGCGCGCGAATGACTTGTTTGAGGCGCTTGAGGGCAGGGAGAGTAAGGAAAAGGTGTTAGAGACACTGGGATTCCTGGCTGATTATACAACATATCACTTCTCGGCAGAGGAAAAGCTGATGGAGGAGGCAAAGTATCCGAAATATGAGGAGCATAAGGGATATCACAAGGCTCTGATCGAGGTGGTTGCCGGACTTCAGGAGAAGCTTGAAAAAGAGGGACCGACAGAAGAGTTTGAAAAGGAAGTAAATGATAAGGTTGTGGACTGGCTCTATACTCACATTAAAGGATGTGACCATGAAGTAGCAGAATACAAAAATGTAAGAAGTCAGATGGACAACATGTTGTGATTTAGGATTGTGAGAGTGCGAAGCACGGAACAATCCGTTTATCAGAAGCGTCAAAATAGATTTTTGATGTTTGCCTCAGGCGGTATGATTCAAAAAGAAAAAGGGTCATACCGCCTTTTTCAGGGAATGAAGTTCCCTATGGCATATTCTGTTTTATAAAGGGTAACAGATAAACACGAATCAGCAGGGGGCTGGAATAATATGAATCAGACAAGAGAACTTGAACTGGAAATAAAAGGAATTGAACTGTCCCGGGAATTTTATCTAAGGATTGGAAAGCCTGTGTTAGAAGAGTTATTTCCAGAGTATATGGAGAAGGCGGCAGTAGGACTGGTTGGAGAGGGATCAGAATGCTACGGCTTTGATGACATCCTCTCAACGGATCACGACTATGGCCCGGGGTTCTGTGTGTGGCTGGACAAAGAGGATTATCATAAGGCAGGGGAAAGGATGAATCAGATCTACGAGGCTCTGCCGCGCGAGTACAGGGGAATCGCGGAGAGGCTGACCAGGGTGGAGTCAGCCGGAAGGAGGGGGATTCTGGAGATTGATGCATTTTACAGAAAATTCCTTGGCAGTGACAGACTTCCAGGGAACCTTCGCGAGTGGCTCGTTATACCAGAGCACTATCTGGCAGTGGCAACAAACGGAGAGGTATTCGAGGACCGACTGGGCCGCTTCTCGGAGATAAGGGAAAGGCTTCTTTCCTATTATCCGGAGGATGTGCGTCTAAAGAAGATTGCCGCAAGGGCGATTACCATGGCACATTCGGGACAATGTAATTATAACCGCATGATGCAGAGACACGATACGGTGTCAGCAGTGCTTGCCCTGGGCGAATTTGTGAAGGCGGCTCTTTCCATGGTGTATCTGTTAAATAAAAAGTATGCACCCTATTATAAATGGATGTGGAGAGGACTGGAAAAGGTAGAAAGGCTCACCCCTGTGAGAGAACTGCTCAAAGAGATTTCTGAAACCGGACCGGACAGACGCTGCTGGTATGGAGAAGACATCCAGAGATTCCGCTTCGAGCTTAACCGGACCGACCGGGTTGTAAGACTGATTGAGGAGATCTCCGGGCTGATTATTGATGAGATGAAACGACAGGGGATCAGCAGCAGCACTTCAGATTATCTGGAGGAGCACGGATACGCGGCATTGCACCGGATACAGGATGAGACCATAAGGGCGCTTCCCATTATGGCGGCATAGGAGGACGAAAAGGATGAAGTACTGGATAGAAAAGATTATTGAAGAGGAATGGCGCCAGTTCCAGCTTGTGAATAACAGGGGAGGACGGGCTTCCTGCCAGGATAATCCAGAGGAATTCCGGATCATGAGGATGAGTCAGTTTCTCACATGGCCGGGGGAACTGATCGGCAGCTATTACGCAGATCTTCTCCAGGCCGCGGAGGAAGGCCGCAATCTCATCTTTGAGAAATATGCATATATGATGAGGGATACGGATCCCGTCTATTACAGGGAACTTGAACCAATACTGCCGAAAATACCAGAGTTAGTGCAGAATCGGATTGAACGGATTGTAAAGATTCAGATGAAATGGGCAGAGGAGTTCCGGGAGCGTTATCCGGCGTATTCGTCAGTCGGCCGTCCGGTCTATGCGAAGGAAGCGGCTGCTCATGAGACGTCTTCGGAAACCTATCTCAGGGGAGAGCTTCTCTCCTACGGGGAGGAGACCGTTCGCATGTATGAGGCCTTTATAGAAGACTGTCTGGTAAAAAAAGTGAACCTGACCTATGAAGTGAGAAGAAATATGGCAGAAATGTATGGATATCCTTCGGTGGAATTGCTCGAAAAAAGTATGAATTATTGACGAATTTTGTTGAAACCGTGCAAAGTTTACTACATAATATTGAGGCATAAATGATATAATTCGAAAATAAGAAGTTAAAAAAGCAGCTGTAAAGACATTGGACGTAACAGGGCAGCTTGCTGCCACTGGACAGCTGTGGGAAATGAAGGAGTGTGTGGCAGAGAGGAGGACAGACATGAAAATTCATCAAATTGCTATTTATGAGTCTATTGAGGGTTATCTTGACCGTATTCCGGTTGTTTTGGTGAATAAGGGAGAATATGTTGCAAAAAAAGAAGACGGGAATACAGAACGGAAGTATTATATTCTCAATGGAAGAACAAGGGTTCTTAAGAACCTGGATGGCAGGACATTCTGTGTCGATGAGATTGGGGAGGATGAATTCACAGGGGGGTTAAGCCGGGTACACAACCAGGAGCTTATGTGTGATGTTCTTGCCATGGAAGATACGGTTCTATTGGAGCTGGAAGATATGGTTTTCGAGGAACTGTTAAAGGATCCGCGGTTTGCCAGGATCTTTTTCCATAAGACGAGCCAGAGAGTGTACAAGATGTACAAGCGTATGCTTCTGAATGCAATGTTCAGTCAGACGGAAATACTGGCTGCCTATATTCTCAGAAATCAGAAAGACGGGAGATGTGTCTGTCCAAATATGAATGTATTGTGTGAAGATCTGGGATTCAGCCGGAGAAATCTTTACAATGCAATGAATAATATAATCAAATCTGGAGAAATAGAAAAAAAAGGACGTAATCTGTATATCAGGGAAAATGAAGCTTTAATGGAAAGAGGAATGCATGTTTTTGATTACATAGCTTAGACATATCTGTCTGCGGGCATAAGATTAAGGGGGAAAATCGAAGTCGTGGGAGATAAAGAACGGATTGAAACATTAGAGATATATAAGTTTATTAAAGATTATTTACCGCTGGTTCCGATCCTGAAGCTTAAGAAGGGACAGTATCTTTTCAGAGCGGGTTATAAGGATCCCACATTGTTTTACATTGTATCAGGTGTCATTAAGGTAGAAACCGTATCCTACAATGGCAAAAAGATGATTGTGGATATTGTGGGAAGGAATGAATTTATGGGAGCCATAAGTTCCGTACACAATGCGGATTTCCAATGTTCCGGTATTGCAACCACTTCTATGACGGTTCTTGCGTTAAAGAGATCACTTCTGGATGAACTGATGCAGTCAGACGAATTTTCTGTTTTTTTCTATCAGAAGACAAGCAAAAGGGTCTATATGATGTACAAGAAGATTCTTGCAAAGAGCCTGTTCAGTCTGAGGGAGATTGTTGCAAATTATATTCTGGAAAATTCAGAGGGAGATATTTTTAATTTTGTCAGTATGTATGACATGTGTGAAAACCTGGGTGCAAGCAGGAGGGGACTTTATAATATACTTTATCAGTTTGAGGATGAGGGCCTTATTGAAAAGACGGATGAGGTATGCCGTATTCTTGACCGGCAGGGAATCATCCGGGAAGCGAGACAGGTGCTTGATTTTATGGGAGAGGAAGATTAATCTGCACGTCCTGCTTTGCGGTATCATCTGCTTCGAAACCGGTGGGAGCAGTCCACATCCTGCCTTTTGAACGGCTTCTCCACAAATCAAGATGCACATCTTGCGGAAAGCAGTTTTCGGACAGCCTGCCGGGGGATGTGCATTCGCGTTAAGAGGAGTGAAATTATGAGTTTTTTGATATTATTTATTTTATGGATTATGTGGAACGGGAAGTTTACGGTAGAGATAGGCGTGATGGGGTTTGCGATCTGCGCTGCTCTGTACCTGTTTATCAGCAGATTTATGGGATACAGCCTGCGTACGGAGCGGGAAGCGCTTAAGTGTCTGGGGAAGGCGGCCAGGTATCTGCTGTTTCTCCTGGCTGAGATCATAAAGGCAAACCTTGATGTTGCGAAGATGATTCTCGCGTATGATATAGAGCCAGAGCCGGTTCTTGCAAGATTTACCACAGACCTGCACACAGAGCCAGGACGGGTGATTCTGGCGAATTCCATCACCCTGACCCCCGGAACATTGACGGTGGATCTCCATAACGGGGAGTATCTTGTCCACTGTCTGGACGAGGGGTATGCAGAAGGGATGGAGCAGTCGGAATTTATAGAGAGAATCCGTGGGATGGAGCAGCCGGATCAGACACGGGATTCGCTGTCTGTCTCCTGCAGATTCCTACAGGAAAGGAGAAAAAGATGATTCATAACTTTCTGCTGATTGTACTGGGAGTGCTGTCTGTTATGAGCCTCCTGTGCCTGCTGAGACTTGTTCTGGGGCCAACAGCAGCGGACAGGCTTCTGGCCGTGAATATGCTGGGCGGAATGGTAATCTCCGCCATCGCGGTGCTGTCATTACTTCTTAAAGAAGAATATCTTTTGGACATCAGCTTCATCTATGCCCTCATTAGTTTTCTGGCAGTGGTGGTACTGGCACAGATCTATATCGGGGCATCCCGTATGCGGTACAGGCATCTGGAAGACAGAGCTGCAGGGAAGAAATTTATGGACACAGCGTCATCCCGCATGCAGTACAGGTATCCGGAAGACAGCCCTGCAGGGAAGAAATTTATGGACACAGCGTCATCCCGCATGCAGTACAGGTATCCGGAAGACAGCCCTGCAGGGAAAGCTACTCCCGACATAGCGGCATCTGGAAAAGAAGACTGTTTGACTCAATGCAACACAGCAGGAGAGGAGGACATATGAAATGAATATACTGAATGCAGTCCGGTACTTCCTGGGGGCAGTCCTGGTCACAGGGGGACTGTTTTTTGATGGCATCCAGCTTATCGGGGTGTTCCGTTATAAATATGTCATGAACCGGATCCATGCCGCTGCAATCGGGGACACAC
The DNA here is from genome assembly GCA_947566645.1 of uncultured Lachnospiraceae bacterium. Taxonomy (GTDB): domain Bacteria; phylum Bacillota; class Clostridia; order Lachnospirales; family Lachnospiraceae; genus CAPEBR01. The sequence continues at coordinate 1,860 of CANOKL010000049.1, read as the reverse complement.
TTGGCGGCGGCCTGATTCTTCTGGGGGTACTTCTTATCAACGGATTTAACCTTGCGGGACTTAAGATCCTGTTCATCATGGCATTCCTGTGGCTGACCTCCCCGGTGGCGGCACACATGGTGGGAAAGCTGGAGGTGCTGTCAAAGGAGCACCCGGAGGACTGCTGTCCGGTAAAGAACCTGCCCGGTGAGAGGAAACCGGCAGAGTCATCCCCAAAGGATATCCGCCAGGTAAAAGAGATGTCCGGTGCGGGGAATCCGGCGGAGCCATTTCCAGAGGATATCCGCCAGGCAAAAGAGATGCCCGGTGTGGGGAAACCGGCAGAGCCATTTCCAGAGGATATCCGCCAGGCAAAAGAGATGCCCGGTGCGGAAAATCCGGCAGAAACATCTCCAAAGGAGTGTCGCCAGGTAAAAGAGATGTCCGGTGTGGGAAATACGGTAGAAACATCTCCGGAGGCAGACACCAGAATCAGAAAAGAAAAGCAGACAGAGGAGGAACAGGCATGACAATTATAATGGTAATTCTGCTTATATTCCTTATCATATGTGCAGTGGCGGTCAGCATCAACAAAAACCTGCTGAACTCCATCCTGATCTTCATGTCCTACAGCCTTGTGATGTCAGTCGTGTGGATCATCATCGAATCCCCGGACCTTGCCATCACGGAGGCGGCAGTAGGGGCCGGGGTGACCTCCCTGCTGTTTTTCCTGACACTGAAAAAGATACAGAAGATATCACCGGACAGTGAGCTCCTGGATGAGGAGGAAGACCATGAGTAGAAAACGTGAGGAAAAAGAATACCAGAAAAGCTTCCCGTACCGTTTTTCCCGGTGGCTTAGGGGGGAGGAGGATCCCTTTATCGGACGGCTGGAGATGAAGCCCCAGGTACCCCGTGAGAGCCCGGAGCGGCACTTTGACCCCTCGGACTATGAGGAGATAAAGCGCAGAAGCAGGGACCATGCCCATAATAAAAGGTGGCAGGGCTACGGAAAGCTCTACCAGATCAGCAGCGTGTTCATCTGCACGGCCCTGATCGCCCTGCTGGTTTACGCGGTATCCTATCTGCCGCCGGTAGGAAAGACCGGGAACCCGGCAAACAACGAGGTTCCTGAGCGGTACATTACAAAAGGACTGGAGGAGACCGGGGCGGTCAACATCGTGACCGGGATGATCCTCAATTACCGTGCCTTCGACACCTTCGGGGAATCCACGGTGCTGTTTGTGGCAACAGGATGCGTCATGCTTATCCTAATGACCGGGAAGCCCAGGGGGAAGAGAGGAACAGAAGAAGACGGCACAGGGAATGACAGATCAGAAAGAACGTGCATAACGGATACGGGCGACGGCATGCCAGAAGAGATTCCTGCGGAAACATCCGGAAACAGGGTATCCCTGGCAGCAGCATCCATAGCCCGGGGGATAGAAACCGGGAACCAGGTATCCGTGAGTCCTGTGGGAATAGAAACCGGGAACCGGGTATCCATGGGAATAGAAACTGGGAACCGGGTATCCATGGGAATAGAAACTGGGAACCAAGTATCCATGGGAATAGAAACCGGGAACCAAGTATCCAAGGAAATAGAAACCGGGGAACCGGAAACGGAAGAAACAGCAGGCACAGACCCGATCCTGCAGGTGATTGCAAAGCTGGTCTGTCCCGCAGTATTCTTATTCGGAATCTATGTCATCCTCAACGGACACCTGTCCCCGGGCGGAGGCTTCTCCGGCGGGGCAATCATCGGCGCAGGACTGATCCTCTACACAAACGCCTACGGATTTGAAAAGACAGAGCGGTTTTTTACGAAGAAAACCTACACGGGAATCAGCGTGTCGGCCCTCTCCTTCTACTGCCTGGCGA
>CANOKL010000048.1 GCA_947566645.1 uncultured Lachnospiraceae bacterium | reverse complement strand
TCTCGTCCCGTATACTTTTATAATTCTTAACTGTAAATTGACACAACATAGCTGCTACCTCCATTCTTTATTCTATTATACACATTTTTTCTAATTTAACAATATAAATTTGAGGAAAAATCTCATATTTATTCCCAAGTTTCTATATTCATGACAAAATGGAGCCTTTCAACAAGAAAGACTCCGGTTCTCTTCGCTTTGTATTTCCATTTTTTCTGCAGTTTCTTGTAACACATGGTCAATTTTAACCTAATTGACCTCAATAAATATTTTTGCTATGTAATTAGCGGTTTCCTCCGCTGAATTTGGATTATGAAAACGAAAATGAAGCTTTGTTTTATTAGCGATAGCGAAACCACCTCCTGCTTACCAGCTTGTCTCTTTTTCCATAACTATGAAAATGCCATTTAAAATAGTCCAATACTTTTCATTCATTTTTCAACATATAATTTGGCGTAAATTGATATTACCTATCTACATGTCTACTATTCCAACATTTTTCTCAGATATTCCATGTTCTTCTGTGTCTGTTCTTTACGGAAATTTATCCCGGAACAGCAAACTGGCGTACACATGGCAAGCACCCTGTCATAAATCCTCTGATGCGCCCTGTCTGCCGGATTCTGCAATTCCGACAGAGTTAGGTTCGTAGTAACAATCAACAGCCATCGGTTTAGATATAACAGTATCTGAGCTATTGGATTTTCCCGAGATGAATGAAACTGCATTTGATGATGAATAATGGATTATTAACGGTATACCATTAACCTTAAGCAAAGATTCCCCGTATACTCTATTTAATTCTTGAAGCAGGGAGAGGTCTTTATGACTTATTCAGATGTGATTATTTTGAGGCTTACCAGATTATGTGAAGAACAAAATATTACTATAAACAAGCTGGCCACTTTGTCAGGGATTACTCAATCTACCGTTGAAAATATCATGTCCGGTAAAACAAAAAATCCCAAACTGAAAACGCTCCATAAACTGGCAATCGGTTTAGGCATGACTGTATCTGAGTTGTTAGATTTCCCTGAAATGAATGAAACTATCTTTGAAGATGAATAAAATACCATATAAAAAGCAGATGTCCAAATTCACATCTGCTTTTTATATGATTATTTCACAGGATAATGTTAATCTTTGCTCGCATTGAGTTTTTCCACTATATAACCCAGTATTTCGCATAATCTTTATGCCTCGCATCAAATTCAGGCAATCTTCACACCTTCTTTCTGAACCGTCTGATAAAACACAGATACGGCCCTGTATTTCTCAAATAGATGAAAGCTCTGAAAAACCGGAGCTAAAACAACATCATAAGCTAGATCAAGCCTGTCTGTAACATCCAGGATTCGTTTTCTTTCCATACTGATTTCCTCAGACGGCACATTCAGCAATACCAACACGTCAATATCACTGTCCACCTCAAAATCTCCACGGACACATGACCCGTATAAAATAATTTCCTGCAATTTAGGACCATAAATTTTTCTTGCCTCTTTTGCAAAACATTCTACTACTGTACGAATCTTTTCTTCGGTCATGCAATCATCTCCTTCGCATACCTTTCTATTTTTTCTAATTCTGATCTTACTTTTGTCCTTTCCCAGACCGGACTTCACAATCCTTCCGAAAGAATGATATCCCATAGCAGTCAATCTTCTTATATCCTTCTGCACGCAGTTCTTCCATATACTTTTTATCATAAATCTGTCCTAGAGCTTTTTCTGCATCATTTTCCAGATCATCAATATCACCCGATACCTTGATTTCCAGAATAAATGATCTGCCCCGCAGGGACGGACTTCTCACCATAATATCAGAGCGTCCGTTCCCTGATTCACGGTTGGACTTCACCAGATAATTCTCACTCTGGCTTAAGATACCAGTAAGAAATCCGTGGTAAAAATTCTCTGCACTGTCATAGAAGCTGATGGTACGGAAAAGCTGCCCGTTTAATATATCAGTCATCTTCTGGGCATTTCCCTCTTCCATTGCACGGTATAAATCATGAAAATCTTCTTTCTTTATCATATCTTTCATCCAATTCATAATTGTATTTTCGTAGATTGTCATAACCTCTGTATTAGGAATACGCGCCTTCAGGAATATATATTTCCCTTTAAAGTACTCTCTTTCCTTTGTAAGATACCCCGTAAAATAAAGGAAATTCCACAAATTTTCCCCATTACTATACATATCCCCATAGGTTACTTCCTCGTGTACCTGTATATCCAGGGTTCCTCCATCCAGGAGTGTCTCAATCTGCCCTTTCATCTCCCGGTCAGCCCTGGCGATCATGTCCTTAACGATGTCATTAGAACTGGTATTAATCCAATAGGGATGCGGAAATGCATTGACATCCGCATATAAATCATACATAAAATTAATTACACTCCATGGGTTATAAACCTCTGTGCCGCCAAATGCGTATCCATCATACCATTCCTTCATAATCGGGAAACGACTCTCTACGCCATAATAAGTCATCATCTGCCGCACTTCCGCTTCTGTGAAGCCAAAATGCTCGCTATATCTCTGATCAAGTATAGATATAATTTTCAGATGATTCAGCCCGGTAAATATGCTCTCCTTTGAAATCCTCAGACACCCGGTAATGACAGCAAACTGCAGGTAGTTATTCGTCTTCAGCGCGGACTCAAATAATGAACGGATAAAATCCACCATCTCATCATAAAAGCCCCGGAAATAAGCATTCTCCAAAGGCACATCATACTCGTCAATTAGAATGACGGTATTCCTGCCTGTAATTTTATACATACATTTGCTAAATAATTTTAACGAACCTCTGACCTGTTTTTCATCCGCTTCTTCATCTGCAATTCGCATATACTGTTCATATTCTTTTTGAGTAAGCTTGTCTTTTCCTGTTTCAACCACACTTCTATGTCTGTCAAACTCAGATGCTATTTCAACCTGCATCGTATAATAAGCATTTTCAAAATCTTCCTGTTTGGCTGATTTTAATGTCAGATTTATCACAGGGTACATTCCCATCTGTCCTGTATATTCTTCTCCGGCATCCGTAATCTTCATCCCCCGGAAGAGCTCTTTATTCTGCTCATTTTTTACTTTGTCTCCTGTATCCTCAAAAAAATATCGGAGCATGCTTAAATTCAGTGTTTTTCCAAAACGCCTGGGTCTGGTGAACAGATTCACCTCCCCTTTTAAATCCAATAGTTCCTTGATAAGCATAGTCTTATCTATATAGTAATAATGCTCTTTTACAATCTTCTCAAAGTTATCTACACCCACTGGCAATGGTTTCTTCATTGTCATCCCTCCAATATCATATGCCCTTTTCCACATTATACCCTATCTCCCTCTGTTTCACAATCAGTTTCCATCGAATAGCAACAGAGCCATCTCTTGAATACTGCTGTATTCCCAAAGATGGCTCTTGATATCTATTTGATTCTCCATATTAACCGTTCTATTTTGTTACTACCATATGTATCGTATTCTTACTAACTCCAAACGCCTTTGCTGTCTGTCTCACTGTTGCCTTATTTTCAATGATATAATATGCGATCTCTACTGCCCTTTCCTCAATATAATCTTTCATACATAACCCCTGCACTCATTGTTTTTACAATGTATGCAGAGGTTTATTTTCATATTCCTTTTTTCACCGCTTCATAACCTTATCTAACTTCTGTCCTTCCCCAAACCGAACCTCACAGTCCCTCCGCCCCTGCTATTGCAGTTCTTAAATCCGTGTGATACTGTAATTCAAGATTGCGGACACCTGCATATCAAAGGTTATCTCGTCTCGTATACTTTTATAATTCTTAACTGTAAATTGACACAACATAGCTGCTTTCACTCCCGCAAGTACTTCTCAGAAATCATCATCATCAATTCCTCTGACGCTTGTTCTATCGATTTATTATCTATAAAATATTTCCATTTAACTTTTTTAAATACTTCTTTCATGTACACAATGTCTTCATGGATATCTTTCATATAATAATCTTTATGTTCTTCTTTATAAGCCTCATCTTCATATATATTATCATTTTCGTCTGAAAAGACCAATCTTTCAAATATATGCTCTTCTGTATCCTGCAATTCCACAGCAACTACTCCTTCCTGTTCAAGAAGGTCATTGATAATTCTGGCATAATAAATGGGACTAACTGCGATTACCATATCATCTCCATTATCATGAATTATATTTTTTAATATCTTACCTTTTATGATGCCTCGTTCATAGGTCCATGGGTTTTCTTTCATAAATTGCTCTAATGTAATATGAAAATGCTTCTTTATTTCGTCATCTAAATCAAAAAAAGAATAATTCAATTTGTCTGCCAGTCTTTTTCCAATCTCAGTTTTTCCTACATTTGATATACCAAAAATTAAAATGATCATTTTAATCCATTTCCTTCCTGAAAGGTTGGCTGCTTTGCGCTGATCTTACTTTTGTCTTTTCCCAAAGCGGACCTCACAATCCTTTCTAAAAAATGATATTCCATAGCAGTCAATCTTCTTATATCCTTCTGTACGCAGTTCATCCATATATTTTTTATCATAAATCTGCCCAAGAGCCTTTTCTGCATCATTTTCCAAATCATCAATACCATTCGATACCTTGACTTCCAGAATAAATGATCTGCCCCGCAACGAAGGACTTTTCACCATAATGTCAGATCGTCCATTTCCCGATTCACGATTGGACTTCACCAGATAATTCTCGCTCTGACTTAATATTCCTGTCAGGAAACCATGATAAAAATTCTCTGCACTGTCATAGAAGCTGATGGTACGGAAAAGCTGTCCGTTTAATATATCGGTCATCTTCTGAGCATTTCCCTCTTCCATTGCGCGGTATAAATCATGAAAATCTTCTTTCTGTATTATATCTTTCATCCAATTCGTAATTGTATTTTCGTAGATTGTCATAACCTCTGTATTAGGAACACGCACCTTAAGGAATATATATTTCCCTTTAAGGTACTCACTTTCCTTTGTCAGATACCCCGTAAAATAAAGGAAATTCCACAAATTTTCCCCATTACTATACATATCCCCATAGGTTACTTCCTCGTGTACCTGTATATCCAGGGTTCCTCCATCCAGGAGTGTCTCGATCTTCCCTTTCATCTCCCGGTCAGCCCTGGCAACCATGTCCTTTACGATGTCATTGGAACTGGTATTAATCCAGTAGGGATGCGGAAATGCATTGACATCTGAATATAAATCATATAAAAACTTAATCACGCTCCATGGATTATATACCTCCGTATCTCCAAATAAATATCCGTCATACCATTCTTTCATTGTAGAAAAACGGCTTTCCACTTCATAATAAGACATCATCTGAAGCACTTCCTGCTCTGTAAAGCCAAAATGTTCGCTGTATTTTTTATCAAGCACAGATACAATGTTCAGATGATTCAATCCTGTAAATATACTTTCTCTTGAAATCCTCAGGCATCCTGTAATGACAGCAAACTGCAAATAATCATTCGTCTTTAACGCAGATTCAAATAATGACCGGATAAAATCCACCATTTCCTCGTAAAACCCCCGGAAATAAGCATTCTCAAGCGGCACATCATACTCGTCAATTAGAATGACGGTATTCCTGCCTGTAATTTTATACATACATTTGCTAAATAATTTTAACGAACCTCTGACCTGTTTTTCATCCGCTTCTTCATCTGCAATTCGCATATACTGTTCATATTCTTTTTGAGTAAGCTTGTCTTTTCCTGTTTCAACCACACTTCTATGTCTGTCAAACTCAGATGCTATTTCAACCTGCATCGTATAATAAGCATTTTCAAAATCTTCCTGTTTGGCTGATTTTAATGTCAGATTTATCACAGGGTACATTCCCATCTGTCCTGTATATTCTTCTCCGGCATCCGTAATCTTCATCCCCCGGAAGAGCTCTTTATTCTGCTCATTTTTTACTTTGTCTCCTGTATCCTCAAAAAAATATCGGAGCATGCTTAAATTCAGTGTTTTTCCAAAACGCCTGGGTCTGGTGAACAGATTCACCTCCCCTTTTAAATCCAATAGTTCCTTGATAAGCATAGTCTTATCTATATAGTAATAATGCTCTTTTACAATCTTCTCAAAGTTATCTACACCCACTGGCAATGGTTTCTTCATTGTCATCCCTCCAATATCATATGCCCTTTTCCACATTATACCCTATCTCCCTCTGTTTCACAATCAGTTTCCATTGAACAGCATTAAACAGCAACAGAGCCACCTCCTGTATACTGCTGTATTCCCAGAGATGGCTGCACTTTTAATAATACATTTCTAAAGTATTACATTTTTTATCACACAAGACAATTTCCGGTCTGATCGGGCATCCGCCCATACAAAAATTCCTATCCGCACATTCAGGGCAGGACATTTTTAAACGTGAGCGGAAATCCTCAAATTCACTGCTCTTCCAGGCTTCTTCAATCGTATGGGTTTTTAGATCGACCGCCCACCTCATGTCTTCATTGTCGAAGCTGCACGGCATCATTTTCAAGTCTGAAGAGATATATGCAGACCATCTGGCTCCCTCACATGTATCCAGACTATCCAGATCAATACTCCCCCTATTATTAATCAACGCAGGTACTGTGCAGGAATCAAATCCTATTTTATATCCTGTATCCTCAGAATTAACCAGTGTTATCAATTCCTTGAATCTCATATTTTCTCTGGTAATCATATTCTCTGCCTTTCCAAGTCCAACCGGTTTATGCAGAAGGAACACTAATGCATTAATCCCATCGGGGAAACGATGAGAAACCAGTCGTTCTACTGCCTCATCGACAGTGTATTTATTCAGGACATAATGTATGTTTGTTTTTACTCCTGCATCTGCAAGCATCCTTATTGCACGTAATGTATATTCGCTGCGATACCAGCTTATGGCTACTGCTCCGCAGTATTGGCTGCATAGCTTTGCAATCTCTTCTGTTATCCCATAGCCTGAGCTTGTAAAATTAGGGACAATTCCTGTCATCTTACAGATTTCAAGAATCTCTCTGAAATGTTCATGCTGATCCGGATCCCCACAACCGCCGAGCGCAAACTGATATGTCCTTCCCTCACATTGCTTCGCTATAACTTCGAAATCCGCTAATGTCATGTTATCATTTTTCTTATGCAGTCCTCCCTGGTAGCACTCTATTCCAGCCTTTATACACAGGCCGGACTGTCCATGGATACAGTGTCCCATAATACCAATATCCAGCAATTCCGGAAAAGATGCCGCAAAGGGATCAACACCTGTATCCCTGCCATCCTCAATGATGCCTGTACGGAGATAGTTTCCTGTCTTTTCATCAAAAAATGAGACGAAATTTTTTTCTTTCTTGATCTTCATAGTTCCCCTTAATAGCTCAAATCTCCATCTATCACTATAAATTCATCTTTACCTGCATCTTCCATTTCTTTCCATACTTTTTGCAAAAGCTCTGCATAGTCATACGAACTGCATTCGAAATCCACAGTTCCCATATAAACTGTTTTCCCTGCTTTTAATGCACCGCGTACTTCTTCCTGCTCTTTTTTGTGAACATATTCCTCTTCAAATACCTTCTGAATCTCCTCTTCTGTGCTGTCTGATGCTAGCATCTTTTCTCCTAACATTTCCCGTTGGACAACCCTTACAATTGCTTCCTTAAGCTTTTCTGATAAGTCTTCATCCCTGGCAATGATAAAACTGCTGCTGCTTGAATTTGTTACAAAGTCTGTTCTTAACTTCATACAATCCTCTCCACCTTTCTTGTATTCAGCTGCTGTTCTTTGATCCTTTACAAAGCTGATACTTTTATTTCTAAAAAGCATAACTCATTATCCAGAAATTGTCATTGAATTCAAAATTCAATCCATATCTCAAAGCTCAATTTAAGCCTTTACCTGGGAAATTAGATTTTCGCAGGCAATCCAATTCTAAGGAACTGCTGGGAACCTTCACAACTATTTATGCCGCATCCTTTAGTTTTGTGTAATACATCATAAACCGGAATACTATTTTGTATTGAACAGACGTTGATACGGTATCCCCATTTCCCATCAGCATATCATCAATATTAACGTGAAAAAGCCTGCTTAATGCATACAAATGATCCACGCTCGGGATGTTGATTCCCTCTATCCACCGGTATACGGTCTGCACACACGCCAGTCCAAGATACGTCTGGATATCTTTTGGCTGCAAATGATTCCACTTCATAAGCAGTTCAAGGCGCTTTGCGGTTTCGTTTTTATTAATCACTGGAAAACTTTCTATATTTTTAGTCATGCCTTCGTCTCCTTTAGCATCCTTTTCTTTGCCATCCAGTATAACTTCGGTCATGCAATCATCTCCTTCGCATACCTCAACACCTATGGGCAATGGTTTCTTCATCATCCTATTTCATCCCCAATCAGCACTTCCTTCCCCCAAAAAGCAAAGCCGTACTTACGTATGCGTTTCTTTTCAACCCCTTTCGCAATCAGAACCTCCTCATAATTTTTCTTTTCAATCTGCTCTAATGCAGCTTTTACTGTATCTGCAAGCTCTTTCTCTTTTCTCGGATGGAACACCTTAAACTCCAGTATGATGGCATCATCCCCCCGCCGCTTCGGTTCCAGCATCACATCATACCGGCCAAAGCCGCTCTCTCTGTTGGAGGTGATCACATAACGGTCTGACAGTTCAACTATAAGTCCCAGCACAAAGCCATGATAGAATCTCTCCGGTTCTCTCCTGGAGGGATTCTTTCCTGTATCAAAATAACTGAACATGGACTGCGCTATACTGTTCATATAGTCATTCATCGCATCCGTATCTCCTATAAGCAGCGCTTTGATAAAATCATTGTAATCTGAAATATTTCCTGCAAACCATCCATGTATCATCCCGTTAAACATCAGCCTGACCTCGTAGTTTGTGACAGCCAGTTCGAGGTTAAGAGCATTTATACCAGAATTGTTTTCCGCATATTCTTCAAACCTGACTACTTTCAGATACCCACTGGCAAGCAGAAGGCTCCAGACCGCCATCTCGTCTGCGTCAAGCATATCATAGACAATCTGCTCATCAACAGGCGTTATCAGATGTCCCCCGGAAAGGAGCCTTTCAAATGACTGCTTGATATTTTTGCTCCCCTCCCGGATTAATTTGCCTGCCAGACTGTTGGAACTAGTATTTGCCCAATATGTGCGCAGCTTTCCTTTGCTCAGGTAATTAATTATGGACCATGGATTATAAATGTCTGCTGTATTCCCAAATGTGAAACCGTCATACCACCGTTTTACATCTTCTTTTTTATCTCTCATTCCAAACTCATCTAATGCCGCAAAAACTTCCTCTTCCGTAAATCCAAAGGCATCCTCATATTTTTCGGAAGTCGTGGTAATTACTTCCAGATTATTCAGGTCTGAAAAGACCGACTCTTTGCTAACCCTCGTAATTCCCGTCATGACTGCCCGCTCAAGGTATGGATTTGTCTTAAATGAAGAGTTAAACAGACTTCGGATAAACCCTGTCATTTCATTCCAGTACCCATTCACATATGCTTCCTGCATCGGAGTGTCGTATTCATCCAAGAGAATAATCACTTTTTTCTTGTAGCAGCGCTCCAGGTAGGACGATAACTGATGAATCGCAAGCGTTGCCGTTACGTCATCCATATCCTTTGATACATCTTCGAAAAATCTTCTTTCTTTTTGGTCTAAAATCCCCTTTTCTAACAAAAATGCATTTTTAGAATAGAGGTCTGACAGAATCTGGCAGATCTTGTTCCGCGCCGTCTCAAAGTTCTGTTCTTTTATATTGGCAAAGGAAAGAAAGATAACCGGATACGTCCCCTGCAGATTTCTGTATCGTTCTTCTTCCCATATGGCAAGGCCCTCGAACAGTTCCCCGCGCCCTTCATATTCTAAAGAAAAAAATTTTTCCAGCATACTCATATTCAGAGTCTTTCCAAACCTTCTTGGACGGGTAATCAATGTCACATCATCGTCCGACTCCCACCATTCTTTGATAAAGTGGGTCTTATCAACATAAAAATTATTTTTTACACGGATCCTTTCAAAATCCTGATGCCCAATGCCTATCGTCCTTGCCATAAATTCACTCCCTTTCCTTCCTCCCGGTTTTACCTTATTATTTCTGATCTTACTTTTGTCCTTTTCCAGACCGGACCTCACAATCCTTCCGGAAAAAGGATATCCCGTAGCAGTCAATCTTCTTATATCCTTCTGTACGCAGTTCTTCCATATATTTTTTATCATAAATCTGACCAAGAGCCTTTTCTGCGTCTTCTTCCAAATCATCAATATCACCCGATACCTTGACTTCCAGAATAAATGATCTGCCCCGCAGAGACGGACTCCTTACCATGATATCAGAGCGTCCGTTTCCTGACTCACGGTTGGACTTCACCAGATAATTCTCACTCTGGCTCAATATTCCTGTCAAAAAGCCATGATAGAAGTTTTCCGCACTGTCATAAAAACTTATGGTTCGGAAAAGCTGATCATTTAATATATCCGTCATCCTCTGGGCATTACCATCCTCCATTGCACGGTACAGATCATGAAAATCTTCTTTCTTTATCATAGCTTTCAGCCAGTTCAGAATCGTATTCTGATAAATCGTTTTTACCTCTGTATTAGGAATCCGCGCCCGTAAAAAGATAGCAGACTCCTTAAAATATTCACTCTCTTTTGTAAGATACCCTGTAAAATAAAGAAAATTCCACAGATTCTCCCCATTACTGTGCATATCCCCATAGGTTACTTCCTCATGTACCTGTATATCCAAGGTTCCTCCATCCAGAAGTGTCTCAATCTGCCCTTTCATCTCCCGGTCAGCCCTGGCAATCATGTCCTTAACGATGTCATTAGAGCTAGTATTAATCCAGTAGGGATGCGGAAATGCATTGACATCTGAATATAAATCATATAAAAACTTTATCACGCTCCAGGGATTGTAAACTTCTGTATCTCCAAACAAGTATCCATCATACCATTCTTTCATTGTAGAAAAACGGCTTTCCACTTCATAATCAGACATCATCTGGATCACTTCCTGCTCTGTAAAGCCAAAATGCTCACTGTATTTTTTATCAAGTACAGATATAATATTCAGATGATTCAGCCCTGTAAAGATACTCTCCTTTGAAATCCTCAGACACCCAGTAATAACAGCAAACTGCAGATAATCATTCGTCTTCAGCGCTGATTCGAATAATGAACGGATAAAATCCACCATCTCCTCATAAAACCCTCTGAAATGAGCATTCTCAAGCGGCACATCGTATTCATCTATCAGAATAACCGTCTTTTTCTCCGTCGCCTGATAAAGACATTTACTCAAGAACTCCAACGCTCCGGAATAATCGTCATATTCCGCCTTCCGGTCAGCAATCTTCCTGAACAGCTTCTTATCTTCTTCATTTATCTTTCCGTCCGCCAGTATATATTGATGTCTTTGGAATTCGTCTGCGATTGCTTTCCTAAGCTTACTATATGCGGATTTATAACCAGGCTGCTTCGCTGATTTGAGTGTCAGGTTGATGACCGGATAATTCCCCATATGTTCCGTATATGTTTCGCCTTGCTCCATAATCTTTAAGCCATGGAAAAGTGATTTGTGCTCCTCGTTTTTCTTCACATCTCCCGTATCCTCATAAAAGTATCTAAGCATACTAAGATTTAACGTCTTTCCAAAACGCCTTGGACGAAGAAATAAGTTCACTTTTCCTTTCATATCCAATAATTCTTTTATAAACAATGATTTATCTATATAGTAATAACCAGACTCTATGATATCCTTAAAATTTTCTACCCCAACCGGTAACGCTTTTTTCATTGCTTTACCTCCCTCCGATACTGTTTCCCATATTATACCCTATCCCTCCCTATTTCACAATGAATTATATACTACGCGCCAGATAAATCCGCCGCACATTGCTCTTCACGGACTAAACGTCCGTGAAGATAATCTCCCATCAGCATTTTTCTGCATGGGCCTGGCACGGCATTCCCACTGACTCTCTCTTAATCAGCCCTACACTGATCACTACATTCTCGGAGGGACTGTTCTTATGTGTAATTTTATAGAGCAGCTTCTGCACTGCCCGTTTTCCCATGAGTTCCTTATTCACATTTACTGTCGTAAGCTTTGGCCGCACCCGCTCGCACATGTCGATATTGTCAAATCCCACAACCGAAATATCCCGCGGAACCTTATACCCCAGAATCTGCAATGCCAGCATAAGGGAAATCGCAGCTCTGTCATTGGAACACACAAATACCTCCGGCATCTGTTTATGAGCCTTAACAAGCGCGGCAATCTTCTTATTGTTGTTCGCAAATACCGCCTCCTCCATTCCGCCCAGGATAGAATATGTCTGGATATATTCATCCAGCACGCCCTCCAGTTTCCCGCTTTCAAAGAGGTCGCTCAGAGCTTCCTTGTAACCCCAGTACCGTTCCTTAATGCTAAGGGAATATCCCAGCTCCCCGTAAAATCCAATCCTCTGAAATCCCTCCTCAAACAGATACTTTACCATCACATACCCTCCCAGCTTATTGTCCGTAATAATGCTGTCTATATTCTGCGTGAGAGAGGCGTGGTCTGTTAATACAAGAGGAATACGGGCGTCGCAAAGCTTTTCAATATTATGGTCGCGTATCTTTCCAATCACAATGACCCCTGACACCCTCCTGTCCGCGACCGTTACCGGAATCTCAAAATTATCATCATCAAAAAAATTCATAAGCGTATCATAACCTTGTTTTTTTGCCTCTTCAACTACTGCAAATAAAACTCGTCCGTAAAAATCCATATCCTGGGAATAGCGTTTCTGCATCATAACACAGATGTTCGTTCTGGCAAAAGTTCTTACAAACTTTTCCTTTGTCTCTAAATATCCCATCTCTTCTGCAGTCCTTAGAATTTTAATCCTCATCTCATTACTGATTCCTGGTTTATTATTCAGTGCAAGCGAAACCGCATTCACCGAGATCCCATATACATTCGCAATATCTTTCATCGTAACCTTCATAAGCTGTTCTCTCCCTTTCTGTTATGCTCACGGCAGGCTATACAAATATAAGCCACATTAAATAACAATAAGGCTATTTAAAGTGGCTTATATTAAAAGTCTCCCCTTTTGGAGCTTTTCTCATACTCCTAAATGGCAATATAAATCTTCTATTGTAATCTCTGCCATACAGACACTGTCATCGGCAGCTCCATAATATATCCTGATCCTGTCTTCCTCTATTAACGCGCCGCACGAAAATACAACCTGACCGAAAAATCCCTGTACTTCGTAGTCCATCTCTGGCTCCAGCAGCGGAACGTCAGACTTCGCAAGGATTTTTTCCGGATTTTCCAGGTCAAGCAGAAATGCGCCAAGGCAGTACCTGCCGTCCTTATCTGTCGCGTGATAGATCTTAATCCAGCCCTTCTCTGTTCTAAGCGGAGGAGCGCCGCCCCCGATCCGGCCATTTTCCCAGCCTCCGGTTTCCCCGTAAAAGTGCCGGTATTCTCCCCAGTGAATCAGATCCTCTGATTCGGCAATCCACATGTCCGGAGAACCGATTCCCCTTGGGACAGGCCGGTTAAAGCAATAATATTTCCCATTAATTTTCTCTGGAAATATTGTCACATCCTTATTTTCCGGAAGAAAAATAATCCCTTTCCTCTCATAGCTCTCAAAGTCCTTCGTCGTAACCAGTGATGTTACAGCTCCGTTGGGGGATACTGCAGTATAATTTATGTAATAGGTATCTCCGATCTTTGTAATTCTTGGATCTTCCATCCCCCAGCATTCCTCTCTGGCATTGGGCATAATACACGGCAGATTTCCAACCTTAAAATGTATCCCGTCCTTAGAACGGGCAATCCGAAGATGGGATAAGGTTGTAAGATATACAACATCCCTGTTTCCGTCATTTCCCCTGGTAATTGTCCTTGAATCCTCAAAGCAATACTCTGGATGCTGAGACTTTCTGATTCTGATGGTCTTAAAAATACTATTCCCATTCTCCTCTTCCACAACCGGAATCATCACGCAGTCCTCTTCATCCGTCTCAGCGACCTCAGCAACACGGCACAGTAAGATGTACTCTCCCTTATATTTTGTAACCCCGCAATTGAATACACCCTTTACAGTAAAGCCTTCGCAGGAGGGGGTTACATCTGCAATTGCCAGTACCGGATTTTCCCGGAATCTTATAATCCCTGACCTCTTCTCACTCATAACATCACCTATTTCAACATAAAGTTAATTCCTTCCTTAAAATATTTTGAAAAACATAAAAACAGTACAATGACAGGCAGTGTCAGAACTACAGATGCCGCATACATAGGACCGGGAATCGTGGAATTCTGATTAAACTGCGTGGAAATCATTACGTTTAATGTCTGCATCTTCAGATCCGGAGCAACCAGCATATCCCACATCAATTCGTTCCATCTTGTCATAAAGACCGATAAAAATACGATGATACTAATAGACTTTGTTGACGGAAGCGCTATTTTCATTAAAATTTTAAAATCACTTGCACCGTCAATCTTTGCTGCCTCGAAAACAGTGGATGGTACTGTTTTAAAATAATTGATATACATGAAGATTCCCCAGATTGAGATGACTAAGGGAAGCAGCATGCCCAGATAGCTGTTTGCCAGCGGACGAATCAGCATATATCTGGGAACCAGCAGTATAATAACCGGGAAGAACATCTGAAACAGCAGGGAGGAATAGATTACCTGCTTTCCCCTGTACTTCATATGCGTTGCCGCATATCCTGTCATCAGCCCGGTCATAACCGAGATGGCTGCAGTAGGTATTGATATAATAAAGGAATTTGCCAGAGCCCGGATCCACTGCCACGGATCCGTGGACCCGGCGCCATTTCCTCCTAAAAGATAGATATAGCTGTCCAGGGACACTTTCTCTGGCAGCAGGGCTTTATCCACTAATTCCCACGGCAGAAATGACTGCAGCACCATGTAATAATATGGGAAAAGGGATACCAGCATTAGTAAAATCGTGATTACACTGATTATGACTGTAGAAACTGATAGTTTCTTTTTTTTCACTTTCATTCCCCCCTTACCATCCGTACTTTTTGTTCAGCCTGTTCATAATCCAGGTAATTGCCTGAATCACTACAAATATCTGTACTGCATTTGCGATTGCCATTGCCGCACCATAGCCTGAACGGAACCGGACAAAGGATGCATTATAAATTTCAAGCTGCCATGTGGTTGTGGAAAGCATCGGCCCTCCTCCGGTCAGCAGGAACGGTTCCGAGAAGATCTGGAATGAAAGCCCTGCTGCCAGAACAATCACTGATGTCAGTGTTGGCGTAATCATGGGCAGGGTAATGGACAAAAGCTTCTTTATTCCAGTACACCCGTCCAGCTTCGCAGCCTCATAGACATCCTCAGAGATGGACTCGATCCCCGAAAGCACAAATAATGCGTAGTATCCTGACATTTTCCAGACAATCATCAGAATAATAATGTAAAACGCCCATTCGCTCTGAAGCCAGTTTATATTCAGGCCAAAGCTTTCTCTTAAAAATGTACTGAAGGCCGAATTGTAACTAAACAAGTACTTTACCATTACGGATGTGGACACCCCTGATGTGAGGTAGGGAATAAAAAACATAACTGCTGCAAATCCCTTTAATGCAGATGGCAGCTTCGATACCATAAGCGCAATCCCCACTCCCAGTACAAAACACAGTACAACAATCGGAATCAGATACCGGATGGAATTGACAAATGCCGCACTTACCTTTTCATCTGTAAACAGCTCTGTAAAATTACGGAATCTGACAAAGTTATAGTCCGGGGACATTAAATTCCAGTCTGTCATAGACAGCCATACAGCCCAGATCAGAGGAAAACACAATTGAATAAACCGTATAAGGCGCATTAAAAAGCCATGGCATAATGTTTACTTTTTTCTTTTTCACTTCCTGCACTCCTTTTCATCTTTTAAATATACTCACGGCCAGCGGAATCTGCCGTGAGTATAACTGCTTTTTAAAATTCCAGTCCTCTCTTCATGAGGACTGGAATAAAACTTTATTCTAAACCGCCTGCTTCTTTCATGGCATTTAATGCATCATCCACATATTTTGAAACGTCCGGATTTTCATTAATCCCGCTCACAGCAGCCACCTCGTTCATCAGCGGGATCACGCCCTTCTCACCAAGTGCTGTCATAATCTCTGCACCTTTTTCATGAGCCATGCCAGGAACACTATATGCAACATTCGCACTTACATCCTTTAACGCCGGATGCTCGTCAAAATATGCTGCCAGTGTTTCGTTTTCTTCCAGATCACCGCGTACAGGAAGCATAGCTGTAGCATTCAGCCAGTCAACATCAACTGTATCCTTCCCGTCTCCCGTAAATACATATTTGAGGAATTCAACAGCACCGTTATGCTCCTCATCTGAGATTGCCTTATTTTTATATAAAACAATACCCTTTGCGTCTGCATAGTTATAAGGAGTGTCCCCGGCATTTTCAACTAATGCAGGACCAAATACATAATCTCCATCCATTCCATACACTTTACCTGCCGCATCATTAGCGGAAATATCCCATGGAAGTCCGCATCCCATTACTACCGGGATTGTTTCCTGCTGCCAGAGTGCGTCAATTGTTCCTGTCAGCAGAGACTGTCCCATATTCGCGTACATTTTGAAAACCTTCTCAAGCGCTTCCTTATCTGCGGTAAGCTTATTTCCATCTACAAGAGGCGTTCCTTTCGCAAGTGCATTATACGGAGCCTCGATATCAAACCACCTCTCCCAGTAATCTGCAGAATTCATGAATTCCGCACGGCACATAAAGTGGCTGATCCCCTCTCCCTTTAGCTCCTCCTGCTTGTCCTTATAAGCTGCAAGAAGCTTTTCTAAATCCGCCATTGTCTGCGGTACCTCGTTAAATCCAAGAGCTTTCAGGGCTTTGCTGTTGTAGCAGACCGTAATCGGGTTAACATATAATGGAAGCACGTACTGGGCGCCATCAATCTCCCATCCCTTTACCGTCTCTTCAATCTTGCGTTCCGCCACGATCTCAGAAAACCAGTCTTCCTGTCCCATATCATATACAGCCTGGGATCCGGCCAGTATGTTTGCAAAACTGCGGTTAATATTTTCTGAAATCGCCGGTACTGTGTCCGTGGCAATCGCATTCTGGATTCCTGCTTCGGAAGAAGGCTGTGCGGGCATCATCTGTACCTTCACCTCAATCTTCTTTCCGTCCAGCTCTGCATTGCTGCTATTAAACTTATCTGCATATTTACTCCAGAAGTCCAGATTATACTGCTCTGGAGCCGTCCAGAAATCAACTGTGATTACATCCCCGGAGCCGCCTGCTTCACTTTTAGCCTCTCCTTCTCCTGCATCTTTTTTCTGCCCTCCACACCCTGTAAGCATGGTCATCATCATTGCTGTCGAGAGCACGCCTGCTAAAATCTTCATCGTAGTCTTTCTCTTCATCCTTCTTACCTCCACTTGTATTTTTTGTTCACTGCAGTGTTTCTATATCTATTACATCATCTGCAAGCTTTAATTTCAAATCTGTTTTACTTTAAAAAACAATAAAAAAACAGAGGTACAAAAGCATCTGCTCCTTTCGCACCCCTGATTCTCCTCACTATAGTATGTCCCAGACTCACACGAATTAACCGTACGTTTCGCTAATTATATTGCGCGGCAGATTAATCTGCCGCGCAATATAGCATGATTACATTTATTTCTTTACTGTAATTTTCGCAGAAGCCTTCTTCCTGCTCCCGTCCTTTGCAGTAGCTGTAATTGTAACCTTTCCTGCCTTTTTCGCAGTCACTTTCCCACTTTTATTAACAGTGGCAATCTTTTTATTCGAAGATTTCCATACTACTTTACTGTTTGCGGCCGTTGGCTGCATGACTGTCACTTTTAGCTTCTGGGTCTTTTTCACCTTCATGGTTTTACTATATTTTCCAATTGTAATTTTGGTTACTTTAACAGGCTTTTTACTTGCTTTTAAAGTAACTGTCACAGACTTTCCGCCTACAGAAGCTGTAATTTTGGCCTTTCCAGCTTTTTTCTTAATCGTAACCTTTCCATTTTTAACTGTTGCAATCTTCTTATTAGAAGATTTCCATGTAATTCCTGAAATCTTCTTTCCCGCCTGGTCAACTGCATTAGCCTTAAATGTATAGCTTTTACCAAAGGTTACATTAAGCGACGCTTTATTCTTGATATTCTGCCCTTTCAGAGTGAGAGAAATCTTCTTTACCGTCTGCTGTACAGGCGGCTTCTGAGTATCTGGATCTGGTTTATCTGGATTCGGGTTATCCGGACCTGGTCCTGGCGTTATCTCGGTAAGACCTTCTGCCGCCTTTTGAAGCTCTGACAGCACACGGTCTACCTCTTCCTTTGTAAGATTCTCTCCCTTTAATACCTCTTCTGCTGCCGCGAGCGCCTTCTGATACACCTCCCAGCTTTCCGGGGTATAGCTGCTCTCTTCCTTAACATCCTTCTGTACTGCTTCGATTCCCTGAGTCAGTTCCGTCTGCAGGGCTTCTTTTGTTTCTACCAGGCTTCCCTTTGCACTCTCAAATGCCGCCTGCAGGCTTTCTGCTGCCTGGTCGATCTCTTCCTGGGATGCATCTTCCTTATTCAGTACGCTCTCCGCTGCTCTTAGTGCCTCTGTTATAGCCGCCTCGTATAATGCTATGGACTCACTTGTATAGCCGTCTGTGGAAAAGTTGCGAATCTCTTCCATCTTATCAGACAGGACGGACTTATCCACTGGCGTATCTGGTCCTGGCGTTATCTCTGCAAGGCCTTCCGCCGCTTTTTGAAGCTCTGAAAGCACACGGTCTACCTCTTCCTTTGTAAGATTCTCTCCCTTTAGTGCTTCCTCTGCTGCTGCAAGAGCTTCCTGATACACCCTCCAGCTTTCCGGCGTGTAGCTGCTCTCTCCCTTAACGTCCTTCTGTACTTCTTCGATTCCCTGGGTCAGTTCCGTCTGCAGGGTCTCTTTTGTTTCTACAAGGCTTCCCTTTGCACTCTCAAATGCCGCCTGCAGGCTTTCTAATGCCTGGGCTATCTCTTCCTGGGATGCATCTTCCTTATTCAGGACACTCTCCGCTGCTCTTAGCGCCTCTGTTATAGCCGCTTCGTATAATGCTATAGACTCACTTGTATAGCCGTCCGTGGAGAAATTGCGAATCTCTTCCATCTTATCAGACAGGTCGGACTTATCCACCGGCGTGTCTGGTCCTGGCGTTATCTCTGCAAGGTCTTCCGCTGCTTTTTGAAGCTCTGAAAGCACACGGTCTACCTCTTCCTTTGTAAGATTCTCTCCCTTTAATGCTTCCTCTGCCGCTGCGAGAGCTTCCTGATAGACTCTCCAGCTTTCTGGTGTGTAACTGCTCTCTTCCTTAACGTCCTTTTGTACTTCCTCGATTCCCTGGGTCAGTTCCGTCTGCAGGGCTTCTTTTATGGTTACAAGGCTTCCCTTTGCACTCTCGAATGCTGCCTGCAGGTTTTCCACTGCCTGGTCGGTCTCTTCCTGGGTTACATCTTCCTTGTTCAGTACACTTTCTGCCACCCTTAATGCCTCTGTTATTGCGGCCTCATATAACTCTATAGACTCATTTGTATAGCCGTCTGTCCGGAAACTGCGGATCTCCTCTATTGCAGCAGATAATGCAGCTGTATCGACAGGCGGATTCACTAATCTCCCATATACTTCAAATTCCCACAGGGAATATCCATACTGTCCGCCCGGCTCAATCCCTTGCATTTTTACATACCTTGCTATGGTCTCCTCATCAAATGACAGCTCTACAATACCGCCTTTCCCGTCCGTCACATGACTAACGTCCGTCCAGTCTTCCCCATTGTCTGAAATCTGGACTTTGTATTCCTTTCCGCCATTTCCTTCCCAGTTGAGCACGATTCTTGAAATCTTATAAGAGTTCTCTAAATCCACTGAAATCCACTGGTCATCAACATTCTCATCCGGATGTTCTTTTCTTCTGAGTGATACCCATCTTGACTGCTTACCATTTATACTTCCTGTGTTTCCATCAAATGCCAGCGAAGAAGTATACTCTTTATTACCATCTTTTTCATCAATAAATACACTGCTTGCACTGGATGGTTTATTTAATGCAACATTCTCCTCTGGTTCTCCGTCAGTGTATTCCCCATAAACCTTAAACTCATAAATATTAACGCCATATTTTACCTGTCTTGATTTCAATGAGTGCAGCTTTACATAACGCCCGGCTGCCCCGTTTAATACAAACTTATCATTTAATGACTGGTCTGTCACAAGCCCTTCACGGACAACAGTCCAGTCTGTATTATTATCTGAAACCTCAATCTGGTACTGGTCGGAGCAGGCGGCCTCCCAGTTCACCTCAACCGCGTGAATGGCTGCCTTTGCACCCAGATCAACACTGATCCAGTTGTCATCTTCACCCCTCAGCGAAGCCCATCTTGTATTCAGATCACCGTCAACTGCGAGATTCCCGGTAAATGTCGGTGCCTGCGTTGACTGTGAACTCACCTCTGTCTTCCTGTTCTGTGATAATAACTGACTTGTCTGCAGGGTTACTTCTTTGATCTGATAATCAGCCTGGGGGCCGGCTTTCATCAGAATCTTCACATACTGGCAGATTGTTCCAACAGGAACCGTCTCCTTCTGCCCTTTTCCATCTGAAACAGACTGTATTTTTTCATACTGTACTCCATCCTGTGAGGTATAAATCTCGTATTCACTTGCAAAATGATCTCCCCACAGTATGTCCATGCTGTTAATATACTGCTCTGTTCCGGTAAACAGAGAAATCCATTCCTCATCCCTGTCCTGGCTTTGTCCGCTCTCCCAATATGTATCAAGATTTCCGTCCACGGCATTTTTCACACCGTGTCCCTCTGTCTCACTGCTTGCATGATACCTGTCGTCTTCACCCTCCGCGATTGTCATCGACTGTCCTGCATAGGGAAGTGTAGCAGAAACAAAGGATGTCCTTGTTTTCTTATTGTCATAGGACAAATCCACATTGATTGTCTTATGAGCATCCTGGTCATTCACTGCAGCCGTAATCTGCC
Source organism: uncultured Lachnospiraceae bacterium (assembly GCA_947566645.1). Classification (GTDB taxonomy): domain Bacteria; phylum Bacillota; class Clostridia; order Lachnospirales; family Lachnospiraceae; genus CAPEBR01. The sequence continues at coordinate 10,012 of CANOKL010000048.1, read as the reverse complement.
TTACAGCCTTCGATTCATCAATCAGAATGCTGCATGCCTGGTCAACGGTAACTGTATAGCCTTCTTTATACTCCAGTGAACCGGCTTTATAGAAATTAATCTGCGTCTGCTTTAAGCCGTCATGCCTTACAGCCTGCACATCCGCCGTATTCTTTATAACAGTAACCGGAATATTTTCCGCATAGCTCTTAACATCTGCTTCTCCCTTATTCGGTACAACAATATAGGCATAGGAAGCATCCGCAGGCTTTACGCCATGGTCGATATATGCGGTAAAGACCGGAGCTGCCTCTTCTACCTTCTCCTGGGGCCACAGGCTCGGCGCGTCTGTCTGCTTTTTATTGGAAACCTTAACAGCCGTATCCTCCAGGAACACATAACCTGTTTTATCATTATAAATGTACCGGGCATTAAAATCCTGCCCGTCTGTCCCCAGATCCACAGCTTTGCCGTCAACCTTAACGCCGTCTGCCTCACTCTGATTCAGTGTAGTATGGATCGCTGTTGTTTCCGTTGACTTAATCCCGGCTCCTAATGCAACAAATTCATCATCAAAGAAGAAATATCCTTTTGCCGCCTGGGTACCTTTCTTATTCATCAGGTAAGCAGTACTTCCATACGTCCCGTCTGTTGCGCCGATCGTATGATCCGTACCATTGGTAAACCTGCCATAATTAGAGTAATCCTGAACAATGCGGTTAGGCGTCGTTGTCCCTGGACAATGTGCCCAGTCATATGCAGCAAATACATTGGTATATTCATCTCCATCAATGGTAATTGTGGATGCCGCCGAAGATGTCCAGTAAATGAGCTGTCCCTTATCCTCTCCGGTCCAGCTTCCGCGCCACTCTCCGCCGATCAGATTTCTGGAATCCATCTTAATATTTACCCCATAGCCGTCTCTCATGTGGGAATCATAGCCAGAGCGCCACATGTAATAGTGTCCGTCTTTCCCATTCGATACGGACGGGTTCATAATATTGTCCAGAACTGCCTGATACTGTGCTGCATGCTCCTGATCAGAAGCCACCATCCTCTTCAATGGATCAATGTAGGCATATGCATAATTATTGTATCCAACATCATAATTATAAGGACGGTACCCCAGATACAGCTCCATAATATCACCGCGGATTGTCCAGCTTGTCCCATTCAGCATATAACCTGCCATTCTGTCCATCACTTCCTGGCTTAAGGCAAACTGTGTTCCTCTCAGTATATAGATCCAGAAGCTGATATCACGGAACATGGACAGTCCATAGCCATTGGAATAAAACTGCCTGCCATGCATGTAAAAGCTGTTATCCACCTGCACTGCCTCCGCAGTCGTGTCATCCAGCTGTGTCATCAGACAATAATCCAGGTAATTGGTCACCATATCTTTTAATTGCTCTGCATCCTCTGTAATGATGGCATGATACACATAATTCTGGTCAAACCACAGATTATTCTGCCCAGTTCCATATTTTACAGGTGTTTTTTCCTTCAGCTTTGTCAGCATGATATTCATAGCTTCTTCGCTCATGATATCCTTCATAAATAAAGCGATTCTTGAAAATCTCAGCTGAACACCGATCTGATTCTCCCACCAGTTGGTAGAGCGGGGATTTGCCGTACCCCAGTGCTTAATTGCTGTATTCAGCTTCTCGACTACCTCCGCTTTCCCATAAAGCTCGTTTCCTTCTTTATGATAAGCTATCGCAATCGCCTGCATGCGGTCCAACGCCAGATAAGGATCCCATGCCTTACCGTTGGCTGCACCTGTTGTAGACGTATAATCCACATCGGCAAAGGAACCGTCATCCTGTATCATCCCCAGGTATTCACTCGCCATACTGACATAACAGGTATCAACCTTTGCGCCGTCATCAATTGTGTCCAGACCCAGGAAATATTCCTTCAGCCTGTTCTGAATTGTGTCCCATTCATCCGGGCCACTTACCTCAGATGCACTGGCATAAACCATCTGCCCGCAGAGCAGGCAAATAACCAGAATGAAAGACATACCCATCTTACTTAGTTTCGCTAACATACCTTCTCCTCCTTTTTTAGCGTTTTTTGTTACCGTAGTTTTACGTATATTCTCTTTTATCCCAACTTGAATTTCAACGCAAAACAACTTGACGCCAGAAGGAGGAACCGGGGCTTCCGGCTTGTAAAATCGGGAGGGTTATGGTAATATGGAGATACGAAAACAAGAGAGAAAGCAGGTGGGAAGATTGACAGTGACGGAACAGATAGATCAGAAACATCAGGAAGATTTACAGAGGCTAAAAGGCTTTCGCCTGCTTGATGATGATTTCCTCACAAAGTGTTTTGAGGGAGATACGGCAAGCATAGAACTGGTATTGCAGATTGTTCTGGAAAAGCCAGATTTAAAGGTGTTGGACGTCCGCACCCAGGTATTTGTGGAGAACCTTCTGAACCGTTCAGTGAGGCTGGATATTCTGGCTACGGACAGCACAGGGGCAAAACTGAATGTAGAAGTACAGCGCTCCGACAAAGGAGCCGGGAGAAAAAGAGCAAGGTACAACAGCAGCATGATGGACGCAAACCTTTTGAAGAAAGGCGAGGACTTCGACAAGCTGCCGGAAACGTGGGTAATCTTTATCACAGAGAATGACGTAATGGGAAAAGGGCTGCCGCTCTATCCAATTGAGCGATGCTTTTTAGGAACCGGAGAAAGATTTGAGGACGGTTCGCACATACTGTATGTAAATGGCTCTTACCGTGGAGATACGCCAATCGGGAAGTTGATGCATGACTTCTCCTGCACAGACGCAGCGGATATGTACTATGGGACACTGGCAGACAGGGTGAGATTTTTCAAAGAAAGTAAGGAGGGAATTGAGATTATGTGCCGGGCTATGGAGGATATGAGGAATCAGACATTGAAAGAAGGAATGATAAATGTTGCAAAAAAAATGTTGGAAGATGGAACAATAACGCTTGAAAAGATTGCGGAATTTGTTGGTCTTTCAGTTGATGAAGTGAGAAAATTAAAAACAGACCAGAATATGTAAATGGTACGAATGAGCCAGGAATCTTAAAAGCAGGTTCCTGGCTCTATTTTTTGTGAATATGATTAAAAAATCTTATGTTTTCTATAAGAGCCCGCCGATTGACAGGAATAATGGCGCAAACACCAGTGATACGATCGTCATCAGCTTAATCAGAATGTTAATGGACGGCCCTGATGTATCCTTAAACGGATCACCAACTGTATCTCCGACAACGGCCGCCTTGTGGGCCTCGCTTCCCTTGCCGCCGTGGTTTCCGTCCTCAATATATTTCTTCGCATTATCCCATGCGCCGCCTGCATTTGACATAAAGATTGCCATCATGACACCCGTTACCAGCGCACCTGCCAGAAGTCCGCCCAGTGAGGCAGGTCCTAACAGGATTCCAACTGCCAGCGGTGCAAGTACGGCCATAATTCCGGGAACCAGCATTTCCTTCAAAGCTGCCGTGGTTGAAATAGCAACACAGGACTTGTAATCCGGCTTGGTCTTTCCTTCCATGATGCCCGGCATCTCCCTGAACTGGCGTCTTACTTCCTCGATCATCTGATATGCCGCTTTGGATACGGATTCCATGGTCATGGCAGAGAATAAAAACGGAAGCATGCCTCCGATAAACAGGCCGATGATCACACGGCTGTCCAGAATATCAATACTTTTAAGCTGCACTGCTTCTGCATAGGATACGAAAAGCGCCAGTGCCGTAAGAGCCGCGGAACCAATTGCAAATCCCTTTCCCATAGCTGCCGTTGTATTTCCTACTGCGTCAAGCTTATCTGTAATCTTGCGGACCGACTTATCAAGCCCTGACATCTCTGCAATACCGCCGGCATTATCTGCAATCGGTCCATAGGCGTCAACTGCTACTGTGATGGCTGTCGTGGACAGCATGCCGACTGCTGCCAGTGCGATTCCATAGAGACCGCAGAACTGGTAAGCTGCAAAGATACCAATACAGATCAGGAGGATCGGAATTCCCGTTGACTTCATTCCTACCGCAAGCCCGCTGATAATCGTAGTCGCAGAACCCGTCTCTGACTGGGATGCGATCTCCTTAACTGATTTATAATCTCCGGATGTGTAAACCTCTGTAATAATACCGATCAGAAGCCCCACGATCAGTCCTGCAACAATCGCGATTGCCGCATTAAAATTACCAAACAGATATTTGCTAAACACAAATGCAATAACCAGTACAATCACGCTTGCTGCATAAGAACCTGCCTTAAGCGCCTTATGGGGATTTGCGTTCTCATCGCCCCGTACAAAAAAAGTGCCAAGGATGGACGCAAGCAGCCCAAGGCCTGCGATCATCAGAGGATAGACAGCTCCCTCCACCTGATAATATACGATTCCAAGAGTAAGTGCGGAAATCAGGGCTCCCACGTAAGACTCGAACAAATCCGCGCCCATGCCGGCAACGTCACCTACATTATCTCCTACATTGTCTGCGATTACTGCCGGGTTACGGGGATCATCCTCCGGAATGCCCGCCTCTACTTTTCCAACAAGGTCTGCACCTACATCTGCTGCCTTTGTATAAATGCCTCCGCCCACACGTGCAAATAACGCAATGGAAGAAGCACCCAGGCTGAAGCCTGACAGCACATCTACATTCCTTGTAATCAGGTAAATAACGCTTACGCCCAGAACTCCCAGTCCTGCCACACACATTCCCATAACTGCCCCGCCGGAAAATGCGATGGACAGTGCCTTATTCATGCCGCTCTCTTTCGCAGCATTTGCCGTTCTCACATTTGCCCTTGTGGCAACTGTCATTCCACAGTATCCTGCCGCTGTGGAGAAGAGGGCTCCCACTACAAAACAGATCGCTGTAACCCAGTTTCCGATTCCAAGACCGATCAGCACAAACAAAATAACCACAAATATGACCAGAATCTTATATTCTGCCGTTAAAAATGCCTGTGCCCCCTCACTGATTGCTGCTGCAATCTCTTTCATCCTGTCTGTCCCTGCACTCTGCTTCGTTACCCGCGCTGCAAGAAATGCCGCAAATAGTAACGCCGCCGCCCCAAAAACAGGAACGATACTTAACAACATGTCCATAAAAATAGCCTCCCAACTTTATATATTTGTAACTGCTCAGTCCCTTCGCAGTTACATGCAAAAATCCATTTGAAATTGCCTTCGGCAATGGGATTTTTGCACTCCTGCATCATTTTCTTACGGTCTGTGCAGTAAATGCACAGACCTGCCGAGTAGTTACATATATTTTACTTATCGTAACACAGAGGCATACACAATGGCTACTCTTTTTTACATTTTTAGCACTTTTAGATAATTTATATATTAATTGTTTGTCACATATGTCCAAAAAATCTAATTATTCAGATGTTGATTTTGATTTTTCCTTTGCCAGAAGCGCGGCTCCGACTGCGCCGGCATACCTGCCATTTTCTGTAGGCTCTACAGTCTGTCCTATCTTTGCCGACAGTACGCCTGTGAAGTATTCGCTGTGGCTTAATCCTCCGGTCAGAATTACCCTGTCCGGCAGATTTTTCCTCTGGCTAAGCTGCGCCACCTTTGCCGCCACAGAATCCACCACACCGGCAGCAATGTCTTCCCGCTTTCTTCCTTCTCCAATATAATTAATTACTTCAGATTCTGCAAAAACCGTACATAGGGAGCTGATAGGAAGCACGGTTCCGGCCTGCGCCATGTCGAACAGTTCGCCCAGTGTAACCCCCAGCCGGTTTGCCATGATCTCCAAAAACTTTCCCGTTCCTGCAGAGCATTTGTCATTCATCAGAAAGTCCTGTACCAGGCCGTGGTCCACGAGAATGACCTTCGTGTCCTGTCCGCCTACATCTATAATTGCGCAGTTATCCCCTGCCAGTTCCCGTCCGCCTCTGGCATGGCAGGTAATCTCTGTAATCACATGGTCTGCAAAATCCACCGCCACACGGCCATATCCGGTGGCGACCACCTTCGTATCCTCTGAGAGAACGTCGATTCCGTCCTCCAGTAATTTTTCCTTAATCGTCAGTGTTGTCTCCTTGCTGCTCCACCCCGTCGGCAGAACAAAATACAACTCCTTTTCTCCCTGCACCGCCACCTTGGAGGCTGTGGAGCCAATGTCAATTCCCACATAATTCATGTCTGTTATACCTCTTTTAGCAATATTTGTCCCGCCTGGGGTTGATATCACTTTCTATCGCCTCGATTTTAAGAATCTCTATTCCATGTTCCTCTACGCACGCCCGGATTGCACTGATATCCTTCTCCTCTGCCAGAAGAGAAACACCGCAGCATGTACTTAAAACTCTGGGAGTCGGGGCAATCGTTGCCCGGACTCCCAGATTCTTTAGTTCTCTGTAGAGACGCATGGCATTATCATGATTCGGAAACAACACGTAATGCTGTAACTTCTGCATACATCCTACTCCTCATATGTCATTTACAACTATTACTGTCAGACCTGCCGGATCGTTCCTAATTATGGTAACTGCTCAGTTCCTTCGCGCACAGACCTGCTGAATAGTCAGGATCTAATTATTTAACATTTCTATAAATGCACTTACCCTTGTCCGGAGCTGCTGTGCATCACTGTCTGTATAATCTGTCTCAATTCCCAGTACCGGAATACCTGCCTCCTTCATGGCACGCTCTACAAAATACCCTTCTGTATCGTACAGGTTACAGAACTTAAGGTTTACATCAATAATACCATCTGCCTTGTATTCCTTTGCAAGACGCAGGATATCGTCAATCCGTCCCTCATTCGGGGTGAAGCATGCACAGTTGATGCCCATATATCTCTCAGCAAGGGCTGTAATCTGCTCCTCCACCGTGTCTCTGCTCTCGTCAACCTGTCTCTCGAAATAGCGTGTACCTGTACACATCTCCTCACAGACAACAGCTCCGCCGCTTGTCTCTACGATGTTATGCAGCTTCCAGTTTGGAATGGCAAGAGGAGTTCCAGTCAGCATAATCCGCTTCGTTCCTGCCGGGAATACACTCACGCCGTCTGCAATTCTCTGCTCCAGCTCCTCGCACAGCTTATTGGTCATCTGTGTGAATCTTCCCGGATCATCATAAAATGCGATCTGGGAAATAAGCAGTGCATCACATCCACTGATCGGGATATTCTCATTTTTACGGGTCGCATACAGCCTCTCTAATGCTTTTCTCTTGGCATTAATCAGCTTAATGCTCTCTGAAAGCTTCTCTGCCGTCACCTTATTTCCAGTGAATTCTTCCACTTTGTCCTTAAATTCCCCGATCTCCTCTGCCCATGCCTTTACATCCTTTGCACGCTTCATCTGGGGAAGGTTCATCACATGCACCGGCACATCTTCAGCGAGAATCTCCCATGCCTTCTTCTTTCCGTCGCAGGTTGTCTCCCCAACATACATATCTGCAATCCGGAAGAAAGGACAGGTTCTGTCAATCCTTGCACCTACACTTGCCTTAATAAGGGGACAGGTATTGGTCGGAAGAACCTTCTCACCGCCCGGAACCCAGAACTGGGAACCGCCGCATAATCCTGTAGCAATCGCATCTGCCGCAAATACAATCTCATCCGGTACATACACACAGAATGTGCCAAATACCTTTCCGCCCTTCTTCTGATGCTCAATCAGCTCTGCCGGACGGATTCCGTGGATATCTGCCACCACCATGTTATAGTAATCCATTCCCTCCGGGCGGTTCTCCTGTGACAGATAGACATCCCCAAATGCCTGCGGAAGCACTGCACACAGCTGGTCATGAGTCTCCACATCCATCCCAAGCTCTTCCCACATCTTACGATAATCAGCCATTTTACTTTTCCTCCTTTGTATCTTTTTTCGTAATCTAGCCGCTTATTTTTTGCAACGACTCCGTTCCTTCTCACAGAATCATCACAATACCTTTTGATGCTTACATCATGTAATAACCGTAACACTTTTTAAGGCTTTGGACAATGCAAACAGAAAGAATCACCTATTGTTTTTTGTTATAATCACATCTATTTATCAATATTATCTATACACTCTCAATCCCCTTCACACAGAGATCAATCTCATCCTTCGTGTTCTCTGCGCTAAATGCAAACCGTACCGTACCCTGGGGATAGGTATGGAGTGATTTATGGGCCAGCGGCGCACAGTGAAGCCCTACCCTTGTCATCACGCCATAATCCGACTCAAGCGTAAATGCAGCAAAGGCATTATCCGCCTTCTCAAAATCCAGCGACACAACAGCCGTACGCCCATTCACTCCCTGCTTTCCTGCAATCCGGATGCCAGGAATCTCCCTTACCCTGTCAAGAAAATATCCCGTAAGCTCCATCTTCTTTCTGTGAATCTCCTCTATACCTACCTTTTCAATATAAGAAAGCGCCGCATGAAGCCCGATAATCCCCGGAAGATTCATCGTACCGCTCTCATATTTATCTGGAAGACGAGACGGCATATCAAAGGAATCTGACTGGCTCCCGGTTCCTCCCGCCACAAAAGGCTCCATCACAGCATCCAGCGGCTCCGATATAAGAAACCCGCCGATCCCCTGAGGCCCCAGCAGTCCCTTATGGCCCGTAAAGGCCAGGAAATCAATCCCACATTTCCCCATATCCACATCAAGGGTTCCCGCACTCTGGGCCGTATCTACAGCAAAAAAGAGATTATGGCGGCGGCACACATCCCCAATCTCCTGGACCGGAATCACTGTCCCGCACACATTTGACGCATGGGAGACAATGACTGCCTTTGTATCCGGACGCACAAGTGCTTCCACATCCTCCGGCATGACACTTCCTTCCATATCTGTCCGCGCCACACTATAGGTCACGCCCACCTGCTCTATCTGCCTGAGGGGGCGCATTACCGCATTGTGCTCAATCCCGGTCACAATCACATGATCTCCCGGCTCCAGAAAGCCCTTAATAAAAGTATTCAGTGAGTATGTGATCCCCGGTGAGAACAGAACCCGCTTTGAATCCCCGGCATGAAATAATCTCGAAAGCTGCTCCCTTGTATCAAGTACAAGGCTCTCCACCTCATAAGCCCCCTCATAATTACCCCTGTTAATATTAAACGCCCCATTCATCAAGAGCTCTGACATAGCCTCTGCCACCCCCGGCGCCTTGGGCCATGACGTACTTCCATTATCAAAATAAATCCGATTCTCCATAATCAATCCCCACTAACACTAATCCATTTGGCGGCGCAGTCACCCCGTCCGCCGTCCGTTCCTTTGCCTCTAAAATATCCCGGATTCTCTCCGGCTCATAAAAACCACGCCCCACACGAATCAAAGTCCCCGCAATAATCCGCACCATATTATACAAAAAACCATTTCCCGTAACACGGACCGTAATCTCCGGACCCCTGGCCGTAATGCTGATATCCTGAACCGTCCTCACCGTATCTGATGTATTCGTCTTCACATTACAAAAGCTTGCGAAGTCATGCTCCCCGATCAGATAAGCCGCCCCCTCCCGCATCCTCCCCACATCCAGGGGAAACGAAATATAAGTACTGTAACGCCTCCTCAGGGGATTCGGAGTCCCGTGATTATAGATATGATACTCATAAATCTTCGTAATCCCGTCCCGGTATCTCGGATGCCAGTCCGCAGGCACCTCCTCAGAACCCACAATCACAATATCCTCTGGCATACGCTGGTTTATGGCATACGCCATACGCTCCGGCGGAATCCGCGATGAAGTATCAAATACCGCCACATTCCCCAGCGCATGTACCCCCGAATCCGTCCGGCTTGCGCCAATAATGCGGATCTCCTCCCCGGTCAGCCTGCCAATCTCCCGGTTCAGCACCTCCTCAATCGTAATCCCGTTCGGCTGAACCTGCCATCCGCAGTAATCCGTGCCATCATAGGCTACAACAATTCTCACTCTTTTCATACAATTTCCTCCGAATTCCAGTCGGGGGCGGGGGCAATTTTAAAAATACCCCACCCCCCACACAAGAAAAAAAAACAAATAACCACAGGTAACAAACAAAACCCCCAAAACAAAACAAAAAAAA
>CANOKL010000047.1 GCA_947566645.1 uncultured Lachnospiraceae bacterium | reverse complement strand
GCGGAGCCTTCCATGGTGCGCCCCAGAACTATATTGATAAATCTGTGGAAATAGCGAATGCCATCAAGGGACTCCCGGAACCCCCGGCAACCTTCAGGGCTTTCATCATTCCGGGCAATAACGACCAGACTTTGGTTGGAAGCTGGTATCAGGTTCCCTACGGCTACATAGAGCTCCACAAAGCTTCCGCAAATGCTGCTGTCTCTAAAGGAAACGGAAATTATTCCTTAAAGGGTGCAGAGTATGGAATCTATCAGGGCGAAAAGCAGGTTGCAAAATTAGTTACGGATGAAAACGGCTATGCTAAATCTAGTGAGCTGGAATCTGGAAACTATACAGTCAAAGAACTTACTGCTTCTAAGGGTTATATTGTTGACGTGAATACCCACAATGTGACAGTAGAGCCGGAAAAGACGGCTTCCCTGAATGTAACGGAAGTACCCCAGAATGATCCGATGGACCTGCTTCTCCAAAAACTGGACAAGGAACTGAAAGCCGCACAGCCGCAGGGAAAAGCTTCCCTGGCAGAGGCTCAGTTCACAGTGAAATTTTATACCGAACAATCTGATAAAGACCCGGCTGCCAGCGGTGCAAAGCCTGCACGTACCTGGATCTTCAAAACAGATTCCGAAGGGAAGGTACAGTTTTCCAACAATTATCTGGTTTCCGGAGATGCGTTCTATACCCAGAAAGACGGGAAGACACCCTGCCTCCCACTTGGCACCGTAACGGTACAGGAGACAAAGGCTCCAGCCGGATATCTTGCCAACGATACCATATTTGTACAGAAAATCACAGCAGGCGGCAAAGCGGAGACCGTATCCTGCTATAATGCCTCTTCTGTAGAAGAACAGGTCTGCCGGGGCGGCGTGAAGCTTCAGAAACGGGATTTTGAGACAAAGAAGGCAGAACCCCAGGGAGCTGCCACTTTAGAAGGAGCTGTATTTACCATCACGTCCTTAAATGAGAATCCTGTTGTGGTAGATGGCAAAACCTATACCAAGAATCAGGTAGTTATGAGCCTGACAACCGATAGCAAAGGCTCTGTCTCCACAAAAAAAGATGCGTTTCCCTTCGGGCATTACTGCGCAGATGAAACCAAAGCTCCGGAAGGATATCTGAATGAAGGAAAACTCTCTGTAGAATTTGACATCACAAAAAATGGTGAGATTGTAGATCTGACTTCTGAGGAGGCTTCCATATCAAACCAGGTCATCCGCGGGGACCTGGAACTGGTAAAAGTGTCCGATGGCGAACAGAAACGGCTTTCCGACATCCCATTTTCCATTACCTCTGTTACAACCGGGGAAAGCCACACGATTGTTACCGACAAAAACGGTTACGCCAGCACCGCTTCCAAATGGAATAAGCACACCCACAATACCAATCAGGGGAAAACCTCGGAAGACGGAATCTGGTTTGGAACCTCAAAACCAAACGATTCTAAAGGCGCACTGCCCTATGATACTTATACCGTAGAAGAACAGCGCTGTAAGGCGAATAAGAGCATGGATCTCTTAAAGTTTGAAGTCACTGTTTATAAGGATTCTGTCAGTGTGGATTTAGGAACATTGACCGACGATAAGATTGAGATCAGCACTACTGCCCTGGATAAGAATACCAGAACCCATATGAGCAAACCGGAGAAGAAAGTGACACTGATTGATACCGTAGAGTATTCTGGGTTAAAGAAGGGTCAAAAATATCAGGTTATCGGTACGCTGATGGATGCTGAATCTGGAGAAGCAATCCTGATTGATGAAAAGCCTGTAACTGCTGAGACAGAATTTACGGCAAAGAAGTCCTCCGGAACTGTGGAAGTCACTTTTACATTTGATGCAACTTCTTTGGAAGGCAAGACTACGGTCATCTTCGAGGAGCTGCACCAGGATGGGCAGAAACTGGCGGTTCATGCAGATTTAAAGGATACAGACCAGCAGATTTCATTCCCGGAGATCGGCACGAAGGCGAAAGACTCTGATACCGAGGAGAATATCGCCAATGCAGATGAAAAGGTACAGCTTACCGATACCATTTTCTTTAAAGGATTGGTTCCGAAGCTGGAATATGTCGCTACCGGCAGGCTGATGGATGTGGAGACAGAAGAACCGCTTTTGGACGGCGATACTCCTATCACAGCACAGACAACCTTTACCCCGGAAGCCAGCGAAGGCACCGTTGACGTTGTGTTTGAATTTAATGGAAGCTCCCTGAAAGGGAAAAACACAGTCATCTATGAATCCGTCACCCAGGAAGAAAAAGAGGTTGGAATGCATGCAGATCCGGAGTTTAAAGACCAGCAGATGTTCTTCCCAGAGATCGGCACAAAGGCAAGCTGTCCGGAGACCGGAAGCCAGATGGCAATCCCCAAGAAAGATCTGACAATAGTAGATACTGTTTCCTATCATCTGGTTCCGGGAAAGGAATATAAGCTGACGGGAACACTTATGGATAAAGAGAGCGGTGAACCCCTGATGGTTGAAGAAAAGCCAGTGACCTCCGAGCTTGTCTTTACGCCGGAAGAGGCAGATGGCACGGTGGAATTATCCTTCACATTCGATGCAAGCGCCCTGAAGGGCAAAACCATCGTCGCGTTTGAATCCGTATCCTATCAGGAGAAGGAGATCGCTGTCCATGCAGACATTGAATCCACTCCTCAGAGCATCTATTTCCCGGAAATCGGCACAAAAGCCATTTGTCCGGAAACTGAATCCCAGATGGCACCTGCTAAAAAGGAAGTAACGATTACAGATACCGTTTCTTATCAGTGTCTGGTTCCGGGAAAAGAATATAAATTAACCGGAACACTCATGGATAAGGAGAGCGGCAAGTCCCTGATGGTTGATAAAAAGCCGGTGACCTCCGAACTGATATTTACACCGGAAAAAGCAGACGGGACTGTGGAGTTGTCATTCACGTTTGATGCCAGCGCTCTAAAGGGCAAAACCATTGTTGTGTTTGAATCCCTTTCTTATCAGGAGAAGGAACTTACGGTTCATGCCGACATCGAATCCGAACCGCAAAGCATCTATTTCCCGAAGATTGGCACAAAGGCGAACTGCCCGGAAACCGGAAGCCAGATGGCGCCTGCTAAGAAAGAATTAACGATTGTAGATACCGTTACCTACCAGCGTCTGATTCCGGGGAAGGAATACAAACTGACCGGCACACTTATGGATCAGGAAAATGGCGAATTCCTGTTGGTTGACGGAAAAACGGTCACATCTGAGCTTGTCTTTACACCGGAAGCAGCAGAAGGAAGCGTAGAGCTTTCCTTTACCTTTGATTCCAGTGCCCTGAAAGGAAAAACCGTTGTTGCATTTGAATCCGTTTCCTATCAGGAAAAAGAGGTCGCAGTCCATGCAGATATTGAGTCCGAACCACAGAGCATCTATATCCCGGAAATCGGCACCACTGCCAAAGATGGCAGGGACGGGGATCAGGAAGCCCTGGCAGAAAAGGAGACACAGATCATAGATACGGTGAAATATAAGGATCTGGTTGCCGGAGGCCCGTCCTACCGCCTGGTGGGAACCTTAATGGACAAAGAAACCGGTAAGGAAATCCTGATTGATGGCAAGCCGGTTACTGCAGAAACCACTTTTAAACCAGAAGAATTCAGCGGCTCCGTCGATGTTACCTTTACCTTTGATGCGACAGAACTGAAAGGGCATGATGTGGTTGTCTTTGAAAAGCTCTTTGTTACATTGAAGGAAGAAGACAAGGAGAAAGAGGTAGAAGTAACCAGCCATGAAGACATCAAAGCTAAAAGCCAGACCGTGAAGCTTACGGAAGTGCCAACCGAACCAAAGGAACCGGACATTTCCTCTCCTGTCAAGACCGGGGATGATGCGCCGATCCTGCTTTATATCTGTATTGCTGCAGGCTCCCTGCTTCTTATCATTATCAGCGGGCTTGTTTTCTACTGGAGACGTAAGCACCAGAAGTAATTATATATGGTAACTCGTTCACTTTTGCTGGCAGATTTAGCAGACTGCAGGATGAAACACTGACAGCTGCATCTGCCGGCATTATTTCAACACAGGCAGCTTTTTACTGGCTGCTTGTTGTATCTGGAGATAACTATGGAGACAACACACTGCCTTGCGGATGCCAAACATATCCGCCACTTTTTGGATGCCTGTGACGGGAACTGGCATCGCTGTATTTATGTAGAATGTGCCAACTGCAAAGTAAAGAATCCCTGCAATCATTCTGGATTCTTGTTCTGTCCGGATTACCGTGCGGTTCCGCTTATTCTTCCCCTTTCGGATGCAGATATACTTTTCGCCTGCCGTCCTGAACCCGGGGAATGCCTTGCAGTATTAGGAGATTCTGTCTTTCTGGATATGTACGCACAATTCCTGGAAGGACATAAGATCATCTCTCCGGACTGTTCCTGTATGGCGCTATTGGACATCCAGAATAAGGCTTGCTATGACTGGTAATGAAGCAGCAATAAATATATTTTTCTACTACCAGTTGCACTTATTCTGTCTGCCACGTACAGAGAAAAGAAAAACCGGAGGGACAACCCATGAAAAACCTTACTACCATCATACAATCCATTGACCAGCTTTTTACCAGTTTTATCTTCCTGCCTATGTGTTTTATCCTATACTGCAGGTTCTTCCCTTCCAAAGAGAGAAGCAAAAAAACACGTATCTTTTACCGGGTATGCATCATACTGGTGATTTTGTTCCTGCTCCGGTATTTCTGTGATAAATTCATCTTTACTGCAGTCAACTATCCGCGATTTACGGACAGCGGCCTGTTTCCTTTGATCCAGGCAGTCTTTTATCCGGAAGTTCAATAGCCGATGGGTGGCAAATAAATAATAGAATACAAGAAGATTGAAAAACAGTAAGCATTGGAAGGTTTGCGCAGACATATTTTCCAGTGCTTATTTCTTTACTTTATCGCATTACCGTATTAACTGGAGGAAATTTGGGAAAAGTCCCAAATTGGCACCTGTTTTTGCTCTTGCCTTATAGGAATTCCCTGCTTATTTACTTATAATATACGTATACAAAACGTAATGACCACTATTTTTAAGTATTTTATACATATACAAAACGTAAGAGAGGTGAACATTTATGAAAAAACAGACAATCCGCTGCCCATACTGTGGCAGTCCTGCAATCCTGAGAGATGCTTCCTATGTGTATGGCAGCAATGCCTTTGACGGAAAGGTCTATGTATGCAGCCATTATCCGGCCTGTGATTCCTATGTAGGCGTCCATCAGGGAACCCTCCTGCCGAAAGGTTCCCTGGCAGGACCTGGGCTTCGGAAGAAACGAATCCAGGCACACCGGATTTTTGACCAGCTCTGGAGACAGGGGGTCTTCAGCCGCCAGGAGGCTTACCGATGGATTGCTGATAGATTCTGCCTGCAGACCCGTCAGGCGCATATCGGGAATTTCAGCGATTATATGTGCGACCAGCTGATACAGGAAGCATCCAAGGTCCTTAAGAATAACCACATCCCGCTTAGTATGGCCGGATGAAGAGGAGGGATTCCATGAAGGAAGTTATGAATTACAAACAAAAACAGCTTGTAACGGCTCATTTAAGCCTCGTCCCCCGGATGGTACGCTCACTTACCCGGAGTTTTTCCCATCTGTCACAGGATGAGTTTGATGAGCTGACACAGACCGGATACCTTGCCCTGTGCAATGCCGCAATGAAGTGCAGTCCCGCACAGCCATTCCCACCCTATGCAAGAGCTGCGATCCGGAATGCGATTTACGATTATTGGAGGGACTGCGGAAAACGGAAAAATGCTTTCTGCTCACTGGATGCACTCCTTACTGCTGAGGATGGCAGTATCTATGAACCGGAATTTATGCTTCAGAAAACAGACACGCTGTCCCCAGAACAGGCTGTGCTTTTGGAGGAATCTGCCTCTTATCTGAAGAGATTGGAATATGCGGGCAGTAATCATCTGAAAAAGGGAATTGTCTCGCTCCGTCTCCAGCAAAGTGGATATACCAGTGCGGAAGTAGCAAAAATTTACGGTGTTCCGTCCAACCATGTCCGGGCATGGCAGAGCAAAGCAAGGAAACAGTTGAGACAGGATCAGGAATTATATGCGCTTTTAGCGTAGCACATCAGAAAAGAGGAGGTAATTTTTATGCTGACATTATATACTGCAATCGGAAGATTAAAAATCAAAAGAGATGAGATGGGCCACCCGGTCCCGGTAGTGATCAATAACAGGCGGGAATACGGATTATCCGAACACGAGCTTGTACTCTGGAGCTGTCTTGCCTTTCAGATCCTGCAGATCTACGAACTGGAAAGAGCCTATGCGTCACGGCTTGAAGATTCCGGACGGCCGGAAGGGCTTTCCTTCTCCCACTACTTAAACCGCCTGCTCCTTCGCGGGCTGATTGTAAAGGGAGACGGGCTGACAGGAGTAGATGCCCTGTACCGGCTCCTTGGGAAGCTGCATATCCAGCCGGTTACTGACCGTTTTTCTGTCCGGCTCTTCACCTGTATCCAGCTCTACCTGGAAGGGAAAATAAAGATCAGTGATTTCGGGCGTTATCTGAAGAATGAAAAATGTGAACCAATGGAAGAGACTGTTCTGGAACTTACCAGAGCAACGGATCTTACCACAGCAGAACTGCTCGCCTGTGTAGAACAGGGGGCAACCGCCAAAAATCCAAAGGAAGTCTGGAACCTGCTTTATGAGGATACGGATGAGACCTATGAATCCCTGGCAGATGAAGCACAGCTTCTCCATATCCAGTACCCGGTACTGCAGGCAGTCGGGAACCTGTATCTCAACAAACAGATTTCATTCCAGCAGTTTTGAAAGGAGAACTATGCCAAAACCATTATTTACAAAGCTGATTGTCCAGGCGGCAGTCGGCTTTTTCTTCGTATTGGTTGGATGTGTTTATGGCATCCATTCCAAGGATGATATTTTTATCATGCTGAGCCTTCTCATAGGACTTTGCAGCCTGATCCGTACCTGTAGTTTCTATCGTTTGATCCACAATGAAGCTTATCAGGTATTATCAGGAACTTGTATCAGGCAGACATCCATGTCTTTCAAAAAAGACAGACAGATTGTACTTATAGATGAAGCCCAAAGAGAATACAGACTTTCATTAGATAAAAATATTAACCTGCTTTCCGGACATCATTACCGGCTCTACTTCCTGCAGTCTGATGGATTGGATTCTGGTGATAATAACTATTCTTCTACGGATTTACTTGGATATGAGGAACTGCCTGTGGTTATAGAAAATCTTTAGAATACTTCAGACAACCGAAAATTTCTGTTGAGTATACCTAAATTCATGGTATACTAAAAATAGAAGCAGCTACAATATTTATGAAAGGAAGTTTTATGCAGACATATGAAGAGCAGAAAGCCTTTGTCTCCAAGCTGAATGTGATTGATGATGTATTCTTTCAGAAAATGGCTGAGGACAGGGAAGTTGCAGAGGAAATATTAAGAATTATCCTCGAAAAGCCGAAGTTAAAGGTAATCGACTCTAAAGTACAGCGTTTTCTAAGAAATATTGGCGCGCACTCCGTTGTGTTGGATTTGATCTGTGAAGATGAAGATCATTCCATCATAAACTGCGAGGTTCAGAAAGAAGATGACGATGATCACCAGAGACGGGTGCGTTTCAACCGTTCCAACATAGATACTATTTTTGTAGAAAAGGGACTTGATTACAAAGAACTTCCGGATGTGTATATCATTTTCATATCAAAGTTTGATACTTTTCATGAAAACCGTACCATTTACCATATCGACCGTGTTATCAAGGAAACAGGAACTGTTGTTGAGAATGGGACGCATGAAATTTATGTAAATACAGCTATTGATGACAAAAGCGATATCGCTGAGTTGATGCAGTATTTTAAGAAAAGTGTTGGACAGAACTCCAAATTTCCGAAAACTTGCCACCGTGTTGACTATTTCAAAAAAACCAGAGAGGGGGCGTCTATTATGTGCAAACTCGTAGAAGATTATGCAGCAGAGAAACTGAGACAGTCTGAAATTCGGACTGCTTCAAACCTTTTAGAAAATGGTGTATCCGTTGACATTGTTGCAAAATCAATTCCATCACTCACTCGTGATTTTATATTGGAATTAAGTAAAAAGATTTTGCAGCCAAGTAGTGTTTAACTATGTTTATACAAATTATGAATAAGATACCATCACTAGTCCATTTCCTTTAGTTACAAGAATATGTCTTAATTTGTTTTCACTCAGCTAAACTTTGAAATAAGAAGCATATAAAAGTACCTGATTAAATCAGGTACTTTTATTAAACAATATAATCTAAGTATATCAGCTCAATCAAGCCATATCTAAAAATTATATCCTTTCGCATGACTCAATTAAAGCATTGGCATATGAGAAAGAACGTTCCTCAACTCCCTTATTAGTAACTAAAGTAGTTAATAAAATTCCAACTATAAATATCAGAAATGAAACGTAATTTGGAACTGGATTAATGAAAAGGTTCTTAATATTGAAATTTGGAATCAGACAAATTTCTCTAATAGCCAAAACTAAATACACACTAAAGGCAATTGGCTTGATTCCATATAAGTTGCGAAAAAAGTGATATTCCTTCAACTCTTGATATACACGGAATTCGGTGTCTCTCATTTGATTAGCGCGATTTTTCAAACTTCGTATTGCAGCATCATACTGGGCATCGTCTTCAGGCCTTTCATCAGATATATTTAAAGGTAGATTTAACCCATAAACTTTATTAATGCGCTCATGATACCGTTGCTTTGAAACGATACCAATAGTTGAATCAGAATATCGAAGTAAAATGACAGATGGCATTGCACCTAAACGATCAGTTATTTTTCTTTCGCATTTTTTGCCCATATTTCTTGTAAGTCGATATAATAATGACAGCACCACAACCGTAATACACACCATAAGTCCTGCCTCTGTCCAAGCTAATGTAGAAAAACCCTTGGCTACTGCTGCAAAAAAAAGCGGAACACTTGCAACTAGTACCGGCATTACGCGAGTCTGCCAAGTAAACTCATCAAAATTCTTTTTTGCCTTATTCATGATATCAATTCCAATCTTCTACTTGTTCATTAAATTCCACTGGTACAGAACTCGACCAATTCCTTGAAGGCATATCACCACAATGATGTCGAATAGTATAACCTGAAGCATTATAAACTTTTACACCTCTACGCCAAAATGCATTAACAACCATTTGCTTGGGATGATTTGTACCTTTTCCTGTACAGACAATAGCTGTTTTACTAGGTGATGTCCCTTTTTCTACAATCTCACCAAGAAGGTCATTAAGAATGGAAGGACTTACATTATGGCGACCACCATGATGTGGAATTTCATAAAGTTTAACATTAGTCTGAAGACTTTTATCTACATCATCTGCATAGTCTATAGCATGACGCAATCCACGAATTCCTACATCTCCACTCAACAAAAATGACTCATCCTCCATCTCACCAAGAACTACTGTACTTGTTTCATTATCAGGCTCAGTTACCACATTTTCCCGAAGAGAATCCTTATCCCAAGCTTCTTTGATAAAATTGATAACTTTCTCAGCAAGAATTTTAACACTATGGAATATACTATCTTGAGCAGCACTTTCCATTACTGGAGTTTTGTCTGATTCAGCAAGTAAATCTAAATAAAACTCTTTGTTGGGAGATAAAATAGTAAGCTTTTCTTCAATTATATCACCTTCAAAAGCATCATAAATAGGGATGCCCTGTTCATTTGCAACTAACTCTAAATCTGCAATATAAGTATACCTATTTTTAAGTCGCTCTTCTAAACTCTTCTTTGTAATACGACCATCTTTTACTCGTTCAAAAAGTTCTTCAATATGTTCCCAAGGTCTATTCATATAGAGCGCGTCAACATCAAAGTTTTCGAGGATTGTCTTCAATCCTGGAACATGATCTTGATGGGGATGTGAACAAATAACAAAATTAATATGTCCTCTCTCAATCCCATCAAAATAGTACTGATCCATATGTTTCTTCATAGCCTCACCATAATCGGTTAAACCGCCATCAAACACACCTACTATGTAATTTTCTTTACTAACCTTCCATCTCATACAGATTGCAGTAGCATCTTTACTTTCCTTATCTATACCTATAAAATCTATTTCGTATGCCATATTTCCTCCTTTGTTAGCACTCTATTGACTTGAGTGCTAACACAAGATTAACATATAATATCAAAATTGTCAACTATATATTTTCAACAAACAATCTATATATAGATTGTTATGCTTGACCCATTCTATATCTTGTGTTATTATAATCATGTATTTAAGTTTTTGTGTTATCCCATATTGGGAGTCTGGACCATTCCTCCAGAGCACACGCGAGTTTAAGTTTGGAAATAAGAGTCATTAGGATAGCCGCACCCTGCGGTCACTTAATGGCTCTTTTTTTATTTTAGGAAATCTAAGACATGGATTTCCTATTCTTTTATCTATTTTTATTATTTCAACGCCTAAGAGGGCAGAAAGGAGAAATTTTATGTCAGCAATCATTCATCTCATGGGAAGGGTCACCAAGGATCCCGCCATGCAGCAGGGGAGGAACAACGGTACGGAGTACATCTCCTTAGACCTTGCCACCTCACAAAGGAGCCAGAACGCACAGAATAACCCGGAAAATCCCTATGAATCCGTTTTCTATCAGTGTTATCTAAACAAGCATCTGGCAGAAAGGCTTCTGAAGGCGGGAGTCAGGAAAGGAACCTGCTTGTATATCTATGGGGAACTTGAACTTCATCCCTTTGTTTACAGCCAGGGACAGAGATCCGGTCAAGCTGGTTCAGGAGCTAAGATCAATGTACGGGACTGGCAGTTCTGTCTTTCCAACAAACCAGAAGGAGAGACAGGCGGAAACCAGGCAGGCGCACCACCATACAATGGAGGCGCAGCAACGCCGGGATCCGGGGGCTATCAGAATCCAGGCCCGCAAAACAGCGGTTATCAGAATCCTGCTGGTGCTGCACAAGGAGGCGCGTATCCTGCTGGTGGAAATGCTGCCGGAAATGCAAATTATCCGGGCGGCAATAATCTATCCGGTGGAGGCAGCTATCCCAATGGCGGAAATGGCAATGCGAATGGTAATTATTCCAATGCAGGGAATGGCAATGCAGATGCAAACTACCCAAATAACGGGAATGGTGCTGTAGGCGGCAGCTATCCGAACGGAGGCAGCAACATGGGAAGCGGCCCGCAGCCTGCGAACGGAGGAGCCCCGCAAGGCGGCTCTTATCAGGCAAATACCACTGCACAGAACGGTTCCGTTGGAAACCAGATGTATCAGCGGCAGGGCGGGAACACCCAGTACGGCCAGTCATCAGGCGGCTTTGCGGGGGACGGGTTTGCCAATATCCCGGAAGGCATGGCCTCACAGCTTCCCTTCACTGCATAACTTCAGAATTACCCGGCTACGGAGCCTGCCATCGACAGCCTCTCCAACAGATCACTTCAGGAAAGGAATTGCGTGTTTACGTTTGAACACAGCAGTTCCTTTTTTGCAAATCATCTTTAAACGTAATTTATTTATATGAAAGGAACTCCAAATGAAAACAAGAAAAGTAGAACACAAAAGTATCAAAATGATAAAAGCAGTCGCCATTATTTTATTCCTGGCTCTGCTCTTTACCCCAGAACAAAGGAACCGGTCTGTCATTGCCGGCATCGCAATCACCGGGATTGCAGGAAGCTTTCTCTTCCTCCTGATGCCCATGTTACCGCATATCTCAGCCCCGTCTTTCTTAAGAAATACTCACACGCATAAGCGTAAGAAACAAAAGGAGGAATCCCCTGTCTTTGACATGGAGACACTGCTGATCCGCCAGATCAGTTACCAGGTCACAGATAAGATCAAGGCTGCTTTCCCGGATGCATCCTGGGAGTATACCCGGCCTGTCAAGGCGGAGTCCCTGTTAAACTGTGACATCATCCGCATCCGGACCTTCCATACGGGAGACTATAATTTTGCGGATGTTTCCCTGGACCGGTACGGGCATCTGAAGCTTTTCATGATGACCATTACGGATTTCACGCCCCTTCCGGGACAGAAGAATCCGGATCATCCCGAGACAGATGGCCCGGAAAACCCAGCAGAGCCTCCCGTCCATGTAGATCCGGAATCCTGGTATTCCCTCATTGGGAAACCACTGCTGACGGAACTGATCGGAGACCTGCAGGCAAGGGGACACCAGAAGCTATTTATCAATGAAGCCGGAGAAATATTTATCTTCGACAATAATAACCGTCCAGAAATAAAGGATACCTTCCAGCATTTCCCGCCCAGAGATTACTGGGCAGCCCTCACGGACATCTTTCACCGCGATGAGCTGAAGGCAAAGGAAACCGGGAACGCATTGGAATTATCATGGGTATAGAAGGGAGAGATTGATTATGGCAAATGGAAATTTATTACCCAACTGGTCCTTCCGCAGGAAGCTGCCGGAACCCTTTGAGGATTATTCGGATGACCCGGTATGCAAAAACGTCTATTCCAAGTACTGCACACAGCCCCAGAAGCGTTCCACGCTCCATGCGGCAACGCTCCGGGCAATCCTTGCGTACATGGAATTAGAGTCACCGACTGGCGCAAAGCCGCCGGAAGAACTGGGTGCAGTCGGAAGCCAGGGCAACAACTTTACGATTGCGGAATATCCGAGCAAAACGGGCGAGCTGCATGTAGCAGTCTACAACCGGACAAACGGGAAATTTACGGCGGGCTGTTACCAGATGCCGCCGGATCCGGAAAGCAGTCCGGAAAAATATATGCTCAAAGAAGACGAGAAAAGCGGCGCTGCCCTGATCTTTGCGCTTCTCCCAACCGCTCTGGCGGATGATGAGTTCAATGAACATTACCAGAAGCTGAAAAACGACCGGGACAACGGTTATCCGGATATGGACAATACGGTGGAGACCGCGGCAGTCCTGTGCGATAACCTCTACCGGCGCGTCCGGTATGGAACCTCCCTGGCAACCGGGGGGATTCCGAGCGACACGCCAAACAACGGGTCAGTTCCGCAGTTGAAGGCATTTACCGTACAGAAAGGCACTTATTCCCCAACGGATGTCATTCTTGGAACCTTTCAGGTCATCAAACCCGGTACTTCTACCAGAAAAGTAATGGCAAGCGTCTCCAAGCATGATTTCGTAGGCAAATACATCCTGTCCGATTCCCGGACACTGACTCCCCAGGAAGAACTCACCGTGCCGCAGCTCCCCGACTGGTACATCATACCGCCGGAGATCAAACGGATTTGCGAACACGCCAAATTGACAACAAATACCGTATCACCCATGCGGAACTTCCTCTTAAGAGGGCCTGCAGGGACAGGAAAGACCGAAGGCGCCAAAGCGATTGCTTCCGGCCTCCATCTTCCTTACCGCTGCATTACCTGTTCTGCAAATACCGAGATTTTCGACCTGCTCGGACAGATCCTGCCTGATATGGACGGGAAGCTTTCCGCTCTCCAGAGCGAATATCCCACTTTCCAGGACATCATGATGGATCCGGCGACGGCTTACCAGAAGCTCACCGGCACCTATGATGAATCGGTGGATGAGGATACGGTCTACCAGAAGTTGGTGGATACCATTTTCGATGAAATGCATGACCACTACGCAAAGCAGGATTCCCACCAGAAGTTTAAATATGTGGACACACCATTAGTAGAGGCGATCCGTTACGGCTATCTTGTGGAATTACAGGAGCCTACGGTCATTGCCAATCCCGGCGTGCTGGTGGGCTTAAATTCCCTGCTGGACCGCTGCAACAGCGTGTTCCTGCCAAACGGAGAAGTAATCAACCGACACCCGGATACCACAATCATAGTAACTACCAACAATGATTATGCAGGCTGCAAACAGATGAACCAGTCTGTCATCTCCAGAATGAACCTGGTCATCGACCTGGACGAACCGGATGAGGATACCTTAGTCAAACGAGTCCTTGGCATTACCGGCTGTACGGACAAAAAGACTGTAACGACCATGGCAAAGATTGTAAAGGCAGTATCCGAATACTGCAGGGAGAACCTGATCACAGACGGATGCTGCGGAGTCCGGGAGCTGATCTCCTGGGTGCAGTCCTTCATGGTCTGCGGGGATATCCGGGAAGCCGCCCATTACACGATCCTCTCCTCTGTTTCGGCAGACGCGGAGAGCCGTCAGGAAGTGGAAAACGGCTGCCTGGATTCCATCCTTGCGGCGTAAAGGAGGCTTTTTATGAGGGATTATCAGATCACAGAGGAAGAGATGCGGGGAATTTTAGCCGCCAATCTTTCTTATCTCAGGAAATCCAAACGGTGGAGGCTCTCCCAGAAAACACTGGCGAAGATCCTGCATGTACCGAGGAAAGCCATCATGAATTACGAATCCGGAAAAGTCCTTCCGCCGACCTATATCACTTACCGTATGGCGCTGTATTTTTGCTGTACCATGGAAGAACTTCTGACGGAAAAAGTATTTTGATCGCATGAAAAACAAATGTCTGGCAAATAAGCAGTAATTATATGAATTCCCTGCTTTTAATAGCTGGTTACGAAACGCTTGCGATTGGAAATAAAACTATATAAAGAAAGGATGAATGAATTTTGAACAGCAACCAGAAAAAACTACAGCAGATGATCAAGGACCAGACCCTCACCCTGACGGATGAAGAGCTGTTCCTGTCCTCTGCCTACCAGAAATACCTGTCCTCTATGGCGAAAGCGGCTACCGGCCGCTACCGCCAGGGACTGCAGACGCTGATGGAGTGGGACGCTTCCGATGGCGCCGGACTTGCATACACGGATAACTATAAGATCCACATCAATGCCGGCAACCACATTACCCAGAGTTTCCCGTCCCGGATGCTGCGCTCGGAAAGCCTGACAGGGTTAAACGGACACGAGACCGCACACCTGCTGTTTACAGATTTCACAACCCTGGGGTTGTATCTGGGCAGTATGGGTAACGGCGCCTTTTATCCGGAACCCCCTTCCTTCGATGACCAGTACCAGACGGGATGTGAAGAGATGCTGGAAGCCATGCAGGAAAAAGATAAGGCGGCATGCCTGACACTCTCCAGATGTGCTTCCCATATCAGTAATATTTTAGAAGACATCTATATTGAGGCCCGTATGTGCGAAGCATTTCCCGGAACCTTTAAGCAGGGAATCGAACTGAACAGTATGCGGATGAATGAATTAATGCCGTCCCTTCAGAGCCAGATCGACAAGGAGTACTCGGATTTTTCCATTATGGCAAACCTTCTCCTGCAATACTGCAGAGCCGGAACGGTCAATAACCTTCATGGCTATACCGGTCCTTATCTGGATTATCTGGAGGATTGTGTGCCGTATGTGGAGGAATCGCTGTATTCAGATGATATGAAAGACCGTTTACATGCGGCCAACCATATCCTTGGGATCCTATGGGAATATATCAAGCCATTAATTGAAGATACCAGAGAAAAGCTTCAGAATACCTCTGAGGATGAGGCAGAGCAGCTGATAGAAGGACTGTTGGGAAGCCAGATTCACGGCGGTACTCCTCTGCCTTCAGGAAAAGGCGGAAATCTGCCGAAGCAGGCAGACGAAGGGAAGGAGATGCAGAAAACAAATCCATTTACCGCACTGCCTCCGCAGGCACGCCAGAATGCCATGTCAAGTGTACAGGATGTCGTAGCTGAAGAGGGCAACCGGATCCAGCTAGCCAAGACGTCCACGGTCTTAGACGGTAATAATCCCGGCGTTACTTATAACCACCAGTATCTGGGTTCCGGTTATGAGAAATCCGCCAGTGATCTGTTCCGAATCTTAAACAGTGTGGCAACGGCAAAAGCAGAGGAACAATACCAGCAGGAAATGACGGAAGAGCTGCAGAAAGCGACAAATGATATCCATTACGGAAACGCACATGCCGGAATCCATGTAACGGTAAACCGGATGTGCAGTGTGCCGGATTATCTGATTCAATCTTATCAGTCCATTGCTCCGCCGCTTCTTAGGGTTTCCAAAAGACTGCAGAAAACCATCGCCCCACTCCTGAAGGAAGAAAGCGAAGGCGGGAAATTAAAGAACCTGCAGTTTGGAAAACGTCTGGATACGAGGGCACTCCACCATGAGGACGGCACATTTTTTACAAGGACAAGGCTCCCTTCTGAAGAACAGAAGCTGGCTGTGGGACTCCTGGTCGATGAAAGCGGCTCTATGAGCTGCGCTGACCGGATTACTTACGCAAGGATGACAGCGATTGTACTTTACGATTTCTGCCAAAGCCTGCAGATTCCGGTCACTATCTACGGACATACCACGCCGGACTGTGAAGCCGGGGTAGCGCTTTATTCTTATGCAGAATTTGATTCCTTAGATACTTCCGACCGCTACCGGCTGATGGACATGTGCGCCAGAAACGGCAATCGGGACGGGGCGGCCTTACGCTATGTGGCAGAACATCTAAGCAGGCGTCCGGAAAACCAGAAGCTGCTCATCATCATTTCCGACGGGCAGCCAGCGGATTACGGATACTACGGCACGGAAGCAGAGGCAGACCTGCGCGGGATTAAGAAGGAATATTCAAAGAAAGGGATCATCCTCTTTGCGGCGGCCATCGGCTCAGACAAGGAGAACATCAAGCGGATCTATCAGGATGGCTTCCTGGATATCACAAAGCTCGAAGAACTGCCGAAGAACATGGCTCTCCTTGTAAAACAATATTTGAAATAGGCCATAAGAAACATGAAAAAACATTTTTAACTAACAGAAAGAAGGGACATTGATTTATGAATCAGAATTACCAGACGAGAATTTCCCCTCAGATTTGCAAAGTGCAGACCGACCGGAAGCTGATTGCTGTCTATGACCAGTTGAAATGCGCGGCGCTGACCCATTATGCTCAGCTCCATGCCAAAGGAGAGTATAAGGAAAATGACCATAAGGCAAATTCGCTGATCAAGGTCACGATCCAGGACTATTCCAACGGCACTGGCGATA
Organism: uncultured Lachnospiraceae bacterium; assembly: GCA_947566645.1. Lineage (GTDB taxonomy): Bacteria > Bacillota > Clostridia > Lachnospirales > Lachnospiraceae > CAPEBR01. Next base: position 14,507 of record CANOKL010000047.1, on the reverse strand, counting down.
AGAATGTAATCGCACAGTTTAACCTGGCTCCCGAACAGATCCAGTTTATCTTAACCCGAATCACTGCCGGATTCCAGGAATTTGAGTGGTCCCAGAGCAAGATTTACGGCGCTCCCGATGCACAGGGGTATTCTACGGCGCAGCAGTTTTCCATCTCACGCCATACGAACGATTCCAGCGGGCGTCCAATGAAGAGTCCATGGCGGATTCAGATTGTGAACGGGAAGGGCGTGAAAGTCCAGAACCAGAAGGGCGGTTCCTATATGAAATCCGGAAGCTTTCTCTCAGAGAAAAATGCATTTATCCAGCTGACGGATATGGATTTCTATACGCTCCTAAAGCGCACGGATTCCTATATCACCAACTGGGAAGCAGGCATAGCACCGTCGTTGATCACTAATGGAAAGCAGGCGTATGAGAAGCAACAACAGGACTGGCAGTCGCAGAACCAGAGTCAGGATCAGAGTTATGCACAGGATGGACAATATCCGGAGCAGAACCCTAATTATTCCCAAAACGGGCAATATCAGGGGCAGAATCCGGATTATTCCTCTAACGGGCAATATCCAGGTCAATCCCAGGATTATTTTCAGAACGAGGGATATCCAAGCCAAGCTCCGAATTATGCACCAAACGGACAATACCAAAACCAGACTCCGGACTATATGCAAAACAATACACAGAATAACCCGTACCAGAATCAAGCGCAGGGAAATGCTTATGCCGCTTAGATTTCAGGTACTATCATTTTCGGAAAGGAAGCGGCCTTTTGGCGGCTTCTTTTCTGTTAGAAAGAAGGTGAAGCTATGAAATATACAGATATCTGCACACTGGACGCACAGGGGAGGATCGTAATCCCGACCAAGATGCGTAAGACTTTAAACCTTATGAATCAGGATGCTTTGGAAGCGGAGCTTTCCGGTCGGGAGATCCATCTCAGGAAACGCGGGGAACTACTCGTAGATACACGCGGTCTTTCAGCACTCCTAACCATCCTTTACAACAGCAGCCGGCACACAGTTGCCCTTTGTTCCGATACGCAGGTCATCTGTGCGGCAGGCGGTTTTCTTCCAGACGGAACCCCTGTCTCTGAGGAACTGTCTGTACATATAAACGCTGAGAAAGAATCTTTCCTGGACATGAGCAGGCCAATCTATCTCACCTCCCGTCCAGGCACACCAGTTGCTGCACTCTTCCCTGTCCGCACCAAAAAGCCTCTGGCATTGGCAGTGCTTTCTGAAAAACCGCTAACCGAGGTAGAGACCGGATGTGCAAGATTAGTCGCAGCCACAATTACACATGAATTCCAAGAATCACCATAACACAATCTAACTGAAAGAAAGGATAAAAATACTATGAAAAAAATACATCTATTAACCCCCAAGCAACAGCAGTTTGCAGAACAGAACCATCAGATCGTAGAGTGTTTCCTCTCCAGGAAGAGACTGGATGCGGACGAATTTTATGATGTGGTCATCTTTGGCTATCTGTTAGCCGTACAGGAATATCTGGAAAATCCCAGGTTAACCAACAACTACGCCTTCAGTACCATTGCATGGCGGAACATGAATGACTGCCTGATCAACGAGTATACCTACTGGAACCGTGAGAAGCGTTCTGCAGCTATCTGCCCCCTGGAAGAGGAGTTCCTGTCTATCGACAGACTCCTTCCCACCCGGATACAAAAAGCTGCAGAGGCTTTGGACAGCCAGAAACAGCTTGTAAAACTGCTTGCTTATATCACTCCGAAAGAGATGGAAGTCGTCCGTCTGAAGGCAGACGGCTATACCTATCAGGAAATTGCGGAAAAATGCAGGATCTCAGTCTATGGTGTGGAAAGCCGTTTCAGCCGGATGCGACAGAGGCTGCGGGCACTTGCACTAATGTAGGGGAGAATTGCTATGAATGAATTACAGATACAGCGTGCGGCAGAGCTTCTGCAAAAGGAATTTGGTACAGAATGGCAGGCCATCGCCGGAATGCTCGGCACGGAGGGACTGCGGAAACGGGTAGGCAAAGAGCTTACTTCCTTTATGGCATTTCCAGAGCGCGGAAACGGCGGGGACAGCCACTGGAGAGGCAACTGCTCTCCGGAAGTGGTTGCTTCCATCCTGCGCTATGTCCTGGACTGCAAGCGTTATTACGGCAAGGATGTAAGCCAGTTTACCCTGATGGACCCTATGAGCGGTTCCGGGACTTCCCAGGCTGTGGCAGACCATTTTCAGGTACGGTCGTTACTTTATGACCTGAATCCCGCACCTGCTTACGGCTATGGGAACTGGAACGCGTTAAGAAATGATGTGGAGGACTCGGCCGACCTGATCTTTTTCCATCCGCCGTACCATGACATTATCAAGTACAGCGGAAATATATGGGGCAGGCCCCACCCGGATGACCTGTCGAGATGTGAGAACTATCAGGATTTCCTGGAAAAGTTAAACTACTGTATCCGGAAGTTCTTCTTTGCATTACGGAAAGACGGCAGGCTCGCGGTACTGGTGGGAGATATCCGGAAAGACGGACATTTCTACAGCATGCAGAACGACCTGATGCGCATGGGCAAATTTGAATCTTTTCTTGTAAAAGGCCAGTTCAACTGCGTATCTGATAGCCGCAGGTACAAGAAACCGTTTATACCGGTTGTCACGGAATATGTGCTGATACTTAAGAAAGCCGATTCCCTGACGGTTCCCTTTTCCTGCAGGCAGGAAGGCTGCCTGTCGGTAAGCTGTACAGACCTTCAGACCATCACCTGGCACCATCTGATCCGGATGACCATGGAAAGTATCGGCGGGACAGCCGCATTATCGGATCTGTATGACCTGCTGCGGGATCATCCCAAAGCACGGAAGAATCCACACTATGAGGACCGGATCCGGGCAACCATCTACGAACATCCAGACCAGTATCTTAGGACAGCCCAGGGATGCTACCGCTTAAACTATGCTGTAGTTTAGAAATATAACACAATCACCCAAAGAAAGGAAGAGATCTACTATGAAAAGGCATCGAAAAGAACCATTAGAGAATGTCAAGAAAGCAATCGTCACCATGACCGGCACCCCGTCCCTGCCTCTCTGTATCGGAGAGCATGCATGGATCCGTACCCGTCACCAGCTCTTTACAACTTCTATGGTCTTAAAGATTATGGAAGTGGCGGAAGACGGCATAAAATTTGAGACCTGTAATACCATTTACCATCTCAAATACGAAACCGTTTCTACGGAGAGCGGGGTGATGTGCGCTTGACAAAGATCCAGGAACTGGGAAGCAGCCTTGAAAAGCTGCTTTCCACTCTAAAGAAAAACCGGGAGGCCGTACCCCCAGATATCCTGAGAACCTATTATCGGCAGCCATATGAAGCTCTGCTCCGGCAGATTGACTATACTGCGACGGCATTTGTGAAAGCAGTCCTCACAGACCGGCTGATCCTCAACCCAGATATCCCTATCACCAAGCAGGCGGCTGTCATCAACCAGGTGATCGAAGACTCCGGCATGGAAAAGCAGATGAGTTCCTGTATTTCCAGAACCTACAGTTTGGACCAGCTTTACCAGATGGCTCTGGAACTGCGGCAGAAAATAGAATGTGCCTTATGGCCGTACATTGATCTGAAAACCTGCCTGGTGTTTGATCTGGACAATCCAGAGACGGAACCTATTACTTATAATACTTTAACCAGACAAATTTTAAGAAACGAAGTCTGGACGAATCAGGAATTAGATCTTTGGGGCAAATTTTTATTTTACCCGAATACAAGGGTTCGTCCATACAAGATATCATCCAAAGAAGAAAAGGAGAAGAATGACTATGATGACTCATATAGAACTGAAAACAACTCCACACCTGCCGGATCAGGAAATGGAGAAAATCTACCGCATACGGCAGCGTTTTTATTGGGAAACTGATTTTATTAGCCGCTGCAGAGAACGGAAACTGGAAGGGACCGGCTTATGCAACCTTCCTTATCAAACGCTTACAGAGGAGAAAAACTTCTTGATCTGGCATATGAACTGTATAACGATATGGAAGATTCCAACACCGCCTATAATGTGACTCTAGATCTTGTCATTGACGCGATTGAACACCGGATTCAGGATAACCAGATTGTCACTGCTACGGAACCTAACGAAAATCCACGGGCGGTCATTATCATTGAGGATGGAATTGTCAGTACAGTGTTGGCTTCGGATCCGGATATCCAGATTGACATTATTGAGCTGGACCGTAATTATGCGGATTCCGAGCTTCGTTCTTCTACTTATGATACTATCCTAAAAGAGCCTGGCCTTCAAAACAGCAGCTACTCGCTGCATGTACCAGGTTATGAGCAGGAAATGGGATTGGAGGTGGATGGGTAATGGCAAATATTTGCTGCGACGATGTATATTTCTATTCGGAATCGAATCCAGAACATTTAAATACATTATGGGAAGATTTGGAAGCATCCATCATTTTCTGCCACGATGAAAACCTGGCATGGCTTGGCCGCCTGTTTCAGTTAAAGGAAATCCCCTCGGACGGCATCTACCTTCGCGGGACGGTTATCTATATGGAACGGAATGAGGACAGCATCCTTTTAAGTACTTCGGCCGCATGGACTCCGCTTTATGATGCGTACTGTGCGATAGCAGATGTCTACCAGTTATCCTTTGTGATGCAAAGCATAGAGCCGGGATGTGGAATCTATATTAATACAGACCACTCTGGCCGGTACTTCCCGGATCACTACACACTGTCTGTTGATAATGAAGACTTTATCACCCCGGCAGGCGTTCCCGTATATGATAAGCTGGAATATGGAGAGAAGTTTTCTACCGATGCGGATCTTCTTGGACGCTTTACGGAAATTGGATATCAGGCAGATACGATTGATGCCTTGAACCTGCTTTTAGAGGATACCGGGATTGCCATTCATGTATTCACAAACCCTTATTCCTCACAAAATCTACAGGATTGGAGGAAAATACATGACAGTCTATGTATTATGCAGCTATAGCGATGGGCTAAATGATCCTGTTATTTCTATGGATTATCAGGATCTGTATAAAAGGATGGAGAAAAGCTACCGGATGACTCTGGATCACGTTTCCCAGACAGAGGAAGAGCAGGAAAACACCTACCTGAGCGGTTTCAGCGCCAGGGCTGTCATACACGGTGACTGGACCTGTTGGTCAATTACGGAGCTGGATCTGCCAGTTCCATCGGATAAGAGCAAAATGACCGATTTAAAGCTGAACATCTGGAATGAATGGCTGTGTGAAACGCAGCAGAAACCATAAGATCAAAACCTGAGCCGCCTTTCATGGGTGGCTCTTTCCATAAATTCAAAAAGCCCAGAGTCAGACAGTTTCAACTGTACTGCACTCCAGGCTGTATACTGTTTCCTTTATCTATTTTAAAGAGGGGCCATTATCCCTCGATGGCAATATATTTCTTTTCTTCAACTTCCGGCTTTTTCTCTTCTTTCTTTGGAATCGCCAGTTTCAATACTCCGCTCTCATATTTCGCATGGATATCTTCCTGCTTCACTTCTTCCCCGATATAGAAAGATCGGCTCATGCTTCCGGCATAACGCTCCCGGCGTACAAATTTCCCGGTTTTTTTATCTTTCTCATCTTCGTCAAGCCCCTTCGCTGCACTCACTACCAAATAACCGTTCTTCAATTCCAGGGAAAGCTCCTCTTTCTTAAAACCAGGAAGGTCAATATCTACCTCATAATGGTCATCATGTTCCTGCACATCCGTCTTCATCATATGCACTGCATGGCTGCCATACAACTTTCTCTGCGCCCTTTGCATTGCCTTATCATCATATACAGGGAAATCAAAAAATCCATCAAATAAGTCATCAAATAAGTTTTCTCCAAAAATACTGGGTGTCATCATAAGTCATCGCTCCTTTTCTTATTAAAAACAACTTGCTAACTCGAACCGGGGATGCCTGGGAAGAAAATTGGACTTCAACGTGGTTCCTTTCTTTCCTTCTCCTTTGTTCTATATGTACTATAACACAAGTATTAGCACTTGTCAACAGAGAGTGCTAATGATTTTTGTGAACTTTCTGTGAGCACTTTAATAATACCCTCTGGAAAAGATAATCGAAATAATGCAAACAAAATAGTATCTACCGATACCTAATATAATAATCCTCCAAAGAAATATTGCATTCCTCCTTTGCATTCACAAACTGGTATTCTTTCAAAAACTTTTGCCGCCCGACTGCATCCTTCTGGATCTTCATGATAATAGAGACAACCTCAAAATCCTTATAGATATGACAGACTAACACATCCATCAGCTCTTTCAATACCGTCCAGTATTCATACTCTGATTTCAAATCGATCCTCAAAATCCCCATCATCTTGCCATCAACTGCATATTTTAAGGACGGACATACCTCAACAGTTCCAATCAGAGACTTCGTTTCCTTATCCTGAATACTCCATCTGACAAAATCCTGTTCCTCATACCGGCTCAGCCAGTATTCCACACATTCCCGGAACTTGTCCTTATCCGTATAATAGAAATCATCCCCACAGCAATCATCGTTAAAAAAACGTGCTGCTTCCGGGTCGGAATAGCAAAGAAACAGTTCGTCTGCATCCTCTGCCTTCAGTTTCCTTATCTTAAAATGCTCTGTTTCATATTCAGGGCATACACTAAATACATTCATCATCTGTCTTATCCTCCCCATTCTTTTTATCTCTTCGTATTTTTATCAATACATTTCTAACATTATATTCCATTATACAGAACTTATGTTCTTTATTCAAGCGGATCTTTCCTATTATTATTTCCAGACTCTGGTATATAGTATCCCCTATATTTCGTTTTATATTCACATAAACACCATATTTTGTGTATTATTATTTGACACAAACTAGATATAGTGGTAAGATGATATTGTAATTATTTTTTGTGTCAGTCCGGAAAGGATTTCACACGCAGTTTAGGTTTGTATGTTAAGTCAGGAGAATTCTGCCCCAGTGCAGCATCTTCTGGCTTTTTTTATTGTCAGACATAAGATGAGAGCAGACAGCTTTTTATATCTTATGGGATGTTAGAGAATGGACGCTTATGGTGTACATTCTCTTTTTTTGCCTAAACGCAGACGGAAGGAGGAGAAGCAGCAATCCCTCCGGATGACACCACAAGAAAAGGAGGTCTCAAATGACATACGAAACATTTAGGAAAGAAGTTTTACAGAACTTACAGAGCAGGGACATCGGCAATGCCAGTCTCAGCCTCACAAAGAAATTGAAATCCAATGGGCAGATTAGGTACGGGATTGTCTTCAACAATCCTGCTACGAATACATCTCCCACGATCTATCTGGAAGAATACTACGAATTTTACCAGCTGACAAAGGATATTGATGCAGTCATTGACATGCTTGCCGAGTTGTACCGCTCTTTGCCTGCAATACAAGTGGATGAAAAGAAACTTTTTGATTTTTCCACCGCAAAAAGCAGGATCATTATGAAGCTGGTCAACACAGAGAAAAACCGCGCATTCTTGGAAACAGTTCCACATATCCCATTCCAGGACTTGTCTATCGTTTATTTCTATTTCATGGGGAAAGCTGGCAACAGGTTCATGGATATGCCGGTTAATGATGACTTAATAAGGAGATGGGGTATTGATACCCTGACACTGCATCAACAGGCTATGGCAAATTATAACCGTTTGCTGCCGATAAAATTTGGCAGCCTGAACCAGCTTCTTTTGGAGCGCGGCCTTTTAGACAAGGAAGATTACGCTGCATTATCTGAAAATAGCTGGAGGGACGCCCTGTACTGTTTAACAAATGAGTTCTCAACAGACGGCGCCGTCCTGATGACCTGTAAAAATCTGATGGATAAGATTGCTGATTTCCTGGGGGAGGATTTCTATATTCTTCCAAGCAGTACCCATGAAGTACTCCTGCTTCCAGAATCCAAGGCTCCTTCCAAAGAGGAGCTGGACCAGATCGTACAGGAGGTCAACCAGGAAGCTTTGGAACCAGAGGATTATCTTTCCGACCATGCCTATTACTACAGCAGATCCGGACAGGATTCCAAAGGTTATAAGAGCCTGTTCCAGCATTCACTCGGAATCATTTCTTAGAATTACCCTCAAAATCAACAAAAGAAAGGACAACTATTATGAACCAGATTCAGAAAATTACTTCTCTGGTGCAGGGATTAAATGAGCACAGGCATGCTTATTACAACTTAAATGCACCGACGATCACAGACAAGGAATATGACCGGCTGTTTGATGAGCTTCAAAATCTGGAAGCGGAGACCGGATTCATCTTATCCTGTTCCCCAACTCAGACGGTCGGCTATTATCCGGTCAGCAGCCTGAAAAAAGTACAGCATCCCATCCCCCTGCTTTCCTTAGATAAGACCAAGCAGGTATCGGAGATCACTGCACTTCTTGCCAGGAACCAGGCATTACTGATGCTGAAGCTGGACGGGCTGACAACCAAGCTGGTGTACGAGGACGGACATTTGATACAGGCATCCACCCGCGGAAATGGGGAAACCGGGGAAGATATCACCCACAATCTCCCTGCCTATCAGAATGTTCCGTTATCAATCCCATACCAGAAGCGTCTGGTCATCACCGGGGAATCTTATATCCACACCAATGACTTTGAACGCCTGAAGGAAACACTCACAGACAGCAATGGGAAGAAATTCCGGAATGCACGCAACCTTGTTTCAGGCACGGTACGGAGCCTGAATCCGGAAACCTGCGCAAAACGCTGTGTGTATTTCTCTCCATTCAATGTATTAGAAGGACTGGATGAAAGCCCCTACAGCGACAGCAGGCAGATGCGTCTTTCGCTCTTAAAAGAGCTGGGTTTTGATACCTGCCCCTATATTTCCATAGAAGGGCCTGCTCCATCAGAAGAAATGGTTAAGATCAGTATAGATACTCTGGTAGCAGAAGCAGCAAAACGGTATATTCCGATTGATGGAATTGTTGCTGTTTTTGACAGCTTCAGCTACTCCAGAAGCTGTGGCAGAACCGGACACCATTACAAAGACGGGCTTGCTTACAAGTTCGAGGATGAGCAGTACGAAACCATTTTTCGGAAAATCGAATGGACACCTACCCGCTTCGGGGAGATTGCCCCGGTCGGTATTTTCGATACGGTTGAGATCGACGGCTGCGAAGTGTCAAGGGCATCCCTCCATAACTTAAGCTTCATTAAGAACCTGGAGCTGGTTCCGGGATGCAGGATCTTGATCTCCAAACGGAACATGATCATCCCGCATATTGAGGAAAATCTGGACCGCGGGAGATACCAGGATACCGTCCCACCGCTCTGTCCGTGCTGCCAGTCGGCTACCTGGATTAAACGGCGGAAAACCAGTGACGGCAGGATCGTAGAGACTGTCCACTGCAATAATCCGGCCTGTGACAGCCAGATTCTGCGGAAATTCGAGCATTTCGTAAGTAAGAAGGCAATGGATATCGAAGGGCTCTCCTCCGCTACGTTGGAGCGGTTCTTAGAGCTTGGATACCTGGATTCCTTTCAGGATCTGTATCATCTGGATCAGTACCGGGAGGACATCACCTCACTGGACGGGTTTGGGGAAAAATCCTATGAACGTCTCTGGAGTGCCATTACCAAAAGCCGGGAGACTGATTTCGTACATTTCCTGGTAGCAATGGATATTCCCATGGTCGGGCGCACTAAGAGCCGTATCTTAAATAACGTATTTTCCGGAAGCCTTAATGACTTTGAAGCTGCTGCTGTCGGCAGTTATAACTTTACTGCACTGGAGGATTTCGGGGAAACACTGAACCACAACATCCACACATGGTTTTCCAATGAAGAAAACTTAAGTTTATGGAAAGAATTGCAAAAAGAACTTACATTCAAATCAAAGGAGGAACACATCATGAAAGAAGTAAAAGAGAATCCATTTATGGGACGCACGGTTGTAGCGACAGGAAAGCTTACGCATTTCACCCGCGACGGTATCAACACAAAAATCCTGGAGCTTGGCGGAAAGCCCGGAAGCTCTGTGACGAAAAAGACAGATTACCTGATCTGCGGGGAGAAAGCAGGAAGCAAGCTTAAGAAGGCGCAGGAGCTGAATATCCCTGTCCTGACAGAAGAACAGTTCCTGAAGATGATTGCGTAACCGCCTTTTTATCTCATTACGGGGAGAATTGCCATGAGAGAAATAATTTACGAACTATGCCCGCACTGCGGTAAAGAAGTTTCAGTCCTGTGGGACACGGCATCACAAGGATATCTGACAAACTGTCCGTCCTGCGGCAAGCGCTTACTGCTCTGCAGTGAATGCATAAACCGCGGCGGTTGTGACTATGACCAGGAATCCGCTCTATGCAGACGGGTGATAGAAACCATGTGGCGGGAGCTTGCAGATATCCCCTTGGAGGTTCCGGAATCAGGAGACGAATTTTTTGCAGAACCATTTACACTGCAGGAGATCACATTCCCGGCCGGGACTACAAGGACCGAGCTCTGGCACTGGTTTGATGACCGCCATCCAAAAGGCGTGGCATATTTACTGTATGGATTACAAAAAGAATAATCAGATAAGAGAATGGGAAGGTATGGCTTATGCTGTACCTTTCTTTTTGGAAAGGAAAACGATATGAAATTTGCAGAGAAAATATTTGAGAGGGCAACGGTAAAAGGTGTTGCAGACTATCTGTTATACGGTATGGTTCCAGACTGGGATGACCGCAGTTACGAAACACGTCTGGATGATGCGGATCTGGCTTACGAAAAGGTTGCCAGGCAATATGATGAAGACGGAGCTTCGGTGCTGTTATCTGCAGCAAGCAAATGAGCTGGTGAATGAAAATGCCAGCGTATATATGGAACTGGGTCTGCAGGCAGGCTTCCTGTTAGTTACCGATCTGTTCCAAAATATCTGCCGGGAAAGGAACCAGACTGTATTCAGCAAGGTTCCCAATAACCATCAGACACAGGAAGAACAGAATCCGGATGCAAAATCTGATGGAGAGCCGGATATAGAATTTGATAGAGGCTCAGATGTAGGTATGGAGACAGAAATCCAGCATACGGTTCTACAGCAGTTTATCCGAAATCGGTTGGATACGGCCCTGGAAGTTGCCCTGAGAAAAGATCAGAAATATCAGAGGTCAAAAGAGAAAGCTGAAGCAATAACTGACAGATTGGCGAAAGACACGTTCACATCAGAACAATGGGAGCTGATTAACGATGCGCTGGAGGACAGCAATGCGAGCGCTTCCGAATATGGAAGGGCTGCTTACCAGCAGGGGTTTTTTGACGCTATAGATTTTTTCAAAGACATACGATTACAAAGGAGGGACTGAGCATGAGTATGGATATATCTGTTTTTCACAGCTATGGACTTTTAATTTTTGAAAATTCTATTTCTAAGATTCTGTCCTACCTGCTTCCAATCTGGAAAACTAAGGAACCGGATCTATATAACAGATTTTCAGGGGCAGATCCTTTTCCTGATTTTGGCGACTACTTGAACACTCATTATGATGTCAATCTTTATGGGAACACTGACGCTCTCCGGTATTACCGGATTTGCGATCAGGAAACTTCCGAACAGGAAATTGGCGACTATTTCTATTTCCTCGACCTGAACAGAAGCCCTTCCTTATTCCATACGGCCTATGCGGATTTTGAGGAGATCATTCAGGAAGTAAAGTCAAGGATAGGAGACATCCTGCCTCCGGATTTTCCATTTGAAGACTATCTGCTGGAGATTCTAGGTGAAACGTGGGGATAACCTTATCAGGAAATATTGATCAATGAAAGGAGAAGCTATATGAAATCACCAGAAAACAAGAAAGAAATTTTAACAATGAAACCTATTGGCATCGATTCATGGTCACGTCCGGTCTACGAAGACCAGTACGGCCACTTATGGAAGGATATTACATTAGGCAACCATACGCCGAAGCTCTGTTCTGCACTGAACAATGCATTTGACGGCGAACCGGATCTCCCAATCCGGAAACCATTTTTTATTTTAGCAGCAGAGGAAGAGCAGGTTGATAAAGACAAGAGTTTTCAATATCAACTGCTGGACAGATACTGATGCGATTGCGACTACTACCTTGGATACGGTAACAGAAATCCTGACATTCTTCCATCAAAAAATGAAAAGGAACACATAGAGACCATGAAAAGAATCTGGATTAGTTTTCCAGAAGAGGAAAAACCGGAATGGTTAACATGGGAGCAGATTCTTGAATATGAAAAAACAATATGCACCAAAGAATAGAACCAGGGCCATTCCATCCGGAATGGCTCGCATTCATACTTTGCATATAAAAATTTACGAAAGGGAAACACAAAATGAATGAATTATTAATGCAAAACCTCACTCCTATCGCATGGAATGAGCGGATCCACTTTGAATGCCACCATTGCGGCGCATGCTGCCGCCACGTAAAAGACAGCGTTCCACTGGAAAGCCTGGATGTTTACCGGATAGCTAAACTCCTGCGGGATCAGGACAAAACTTTTGATTCCATAGACGATATGCTGTCGCGGTACGCAGAGCCGGTCCCGCTTCATGAGTGCGGTTACTTTATCTATACACTAAAGACGGTTGGTTCAGATGATGCCTGCATTTTCCTAAAAAATAACCGGTGTATGATCCAGGCCGCAAAGCCGCGTGCCTGCCGTATCTATCCACTGGTAGCGGAGCCGGACGGTGCTTCCTCTTTCCGGTACTATCTCAGTATGGAGAAGAGCCATCATTTCACAGGCAGGAAATTCAAAGCGCGGGACTGGATGAACCAGTATTTTACACAGGAAGACCGGGCATTTGTCAATGAGGACATTTCAGCGGTATTAGAGATCGCACGGCTGCTCAGGCAGATACCAGAAATACACAAACAAAGGGCGCTGTTCTGTTTCCTGTTATATAAATACACAGACTTCGACCTGGATCAGCCATTCCAGAAACAATACGAAAATAACAATAAAAAACTGATTGCTTCCTTAGAAGCAATGATTCAATAATCAGGAGGATTACATATGAATACAAGAATGGAAGAAATCATGAACGCTATTGAACATAACAAACTGACTGCCGACGATCCGTTTCGTTTTCACTGTACACAATGCGGAAAATGCTGCATCAACAGAGAAGATATCCTGCTGACACCGCTGGATCTCTTCCGGATTGCAAACGAACTGAAGCTGTCCTTAAAAGAATTCATCGGTCAATATTGTGAGTTATATATTGGATCGGATTCGCATTTTCCCCTTATTCGTCTGAAGCCAAAGGGATCTGTCAAACGGTGCCCTCTGCTAAAAAACCGCAGATGCTCCGTCCACAAAGCAAAACCTGCTATGTGTGCCATGTTTCCAATCGGACGTGTCATTGCGTTTCCGGAATATGAAACTTCTTCTAAAGCACCAGTGATTGAATACTTTTATATGAATCCAGGATGCGGGGACAATGCCAGAACACAGACCTTACGTGAATGGTTTGATTCTTTTGGTATTCCGCTTAATGATAACTTCTTTATTGAATGGGCGACATTCCAGAAGAATTTTGTAATGCTCATAAGAGAAGCTGAAAGATTATTGGACGAAGCAGCTATGCGGCAAGTATGGAACCCGGTCTTTGGCATTCTCTATCTCTGTTATGATCTGGAAAAGGAATTCCTGCCACAGTTCCGGGAAAATGCAGAAAAACTGCTGCGAGGGTTGCAAATGATATTAAGTCATAATACCAAATAGCAAAATGTACTGTGTCCAAAATGAAGAATCTTTATTCAAGGGAAAAGCTGTAACTTCCCCTGACTTCAGACATAATAGAAATAGTTGCTATGCTTGTAAAACTATTTTAAATAGACTATAATAAATACACTGAGAGAAAGGAGACTCCAAATAATTACAACTTATACGAAGGTTATGAATCCTAATGAATGGTTATTGGATGTGTTATATTAATGATAGCAACAAGGTTAAATGTTACAAATACCACAGAATTACAAAAAAATGGAATAAATGCTTTAAAAACTGCATTAGGTGTTACTGGAACCCTCAAATTTTTAGAACAGTTTGATAACGGTGGTTCTGGAGACTATACTGCCGAAAAATATGAACACGAAGAAACCGAACTTTCCGATGCGGAAATAAGGGAAATGTTTGGATTTTAGTACCTTCTTCCTTTTTCGCACCATATACAATCAGTTCAATCCCAGAGCTTCCAAATATTGTGATCAATGAAATCGCACGAAAATATGAAAACGTGCAGAAAGGCATAGGTGCTATGATGAGAGGACCATTGATTCAAACAGAAGCAAGAACCATTTTAAACCGAGGCATCAGTGAATGCAAAAAAGAAATAGCACTTAGGATGCTGAAAGTGGGAAAGTTGACGGTCGAGGAGATTGCGGAATACTCTGCCCTTAGTGTGGCAGAAGTGGAGCAGCTTGCGAACCCTCAGAGAATATAAACAGCAGGGAAACAAAATAGACTGAATTTCTGTGCCATCTGGTGATAA
>CANOKL010000046.1 GCA_947566645.1 uncultured Lachnospiraceae bacterium | reverse complement strand
GGGAAGCCTTGATTTTACTGGCTTCCCGTTATATTTGGTGTCAAACTTAAGATATTATAGGCAGAGGGAAAGCCATACAAGCGGCTGTACCCCAAAAATGGATTAACTTAACCTCTACTTTCGTAGAGGCAGGCCGTCACTATTTGCGGTAGTGGCGGCTCTTACTTTTTTCCCTTGCAAATCTGATAAAACAGACTGATAAGGGCAACAAGGTAGCTCTACCGCAGTCTTTTACATTCCATATAATAACGCTTCTCCCGGGCTTCTCCGATGGAAAATGTTTTCCGGGGCAGAACGCCTCCCGCCCGGATCGCCGGAAAAAGCATTCTCTTATCAATGGACTGCAGATAAATTCCACACCCACCCGTCTCTTTCTCCAGTTCCTCCAGTGACTCCCTGCCGTGAATATAATCAATCCGGACCTTAGGATTCTCCATAAGATAGTCATCCAGAAAGCCCTGCAGAATCTCAACCGGAAGGCGCTCCCCGCGGCCTCTGATCCCGATTCCGGCCATCCTTTCCCCTTGTGAAAATACAATCTCCTCTCCGTCTTCCATGTCCATGCCCTGCCCGTTTAACTTCTTTTGGAAACACTCCATTAACCCGGGCATCTCCGCATGAAGCAGAAGCCGGTGAATTGGTTCAAAACACAGGGCGGGGCTATGAAGATTCACCACCTCCACAAGGGCATATCTTGCCGGATGAACCGCTGCCGCATCCGGGGACAGTCCCTGCTTCACGGCATCCCAGCAGGCCTTTGCAGCAGCCAGGGAATGATTCCCGTCTCCTACCGCAAACAGGAAGCCGTCACTTTCTGTCTGCATCCGTTCAAATTCTGCAGTGACCGCTTCGGCCTCCCCATGCTCAACGGCAAAGCCTCTCACATGGCCTCCATCCAGCATAAGCTCTGTATCATAGAGCATTTTTAATTCCCCTCTCCTCTCGTACAGAGGCTCTAAAATCTGTTTCTTAGGATCGTCAAACAGCAGCATGACATGTGGTATCTCAATCTTTGCATCCTTACGTATCGCCACACGGGGCGGAATCCGGGACAGAACGGTTCCTTCTGTGGCCCTGACCAGCGCCTTGTGCCGTGGGTCGAAATCATACTGCTCCAGATCAATCTGCCCAACCAGGCCGATCCGGACACCGGACTTTGTCACTCTCTCTACAAGGATGTAACCGGATGAAACTGCGGTCTCTAGTGTACGTTCCTTAAGATATATCTCCATATTATTTTGTATTTTCTGAATCCTTTGTGTACGGTCTGAATCATTTCCAAGATAAATCTCAGGAAAGATGATATGTAATGTTGAACGCGCAGAGCCCACATAATGCTCAACCTCTGACCAGTAATCCTGCTGGCTTGTAAACTGGTCACAGGCAATCACTGCCCATTTTGATTTTTCAATTGTATGTTCCGGCAGCAGGATTTCCGCCGGCTGAAAACAAGATTTCATAATCGTCCTCTCCCAAATCACTTTTTAGCGGTCCGCGCAATAAATACCCTCGTTTCCCTAAGGCAGACCATCCACAGACCTGTTAATATTTTACCCTTAATCAAACATCATTTCAACCAGATTTAAGAGTTGATTTTTAAGTACACTTATGATAAGTTTGTACCTAGTACAAGTAATTATAGTCCTGATTTCACTTACGGGGGAAAGTATATGCCAAAAAATTTCAATACCACAGGTGTATGTATCCCCGAACTGCACTACATGGTAAATACCAGGAAACAGATTGATAAAATCATTACCGGCTATGTAGACAAGGGAAGCTATTTCACAATAAACCGCGCCCGGCAGTTTGGGAAAACTACAACCTTATATCTTCTGGAGAGACAGCTGCAAGAGCATTATACAGTGATACGGTTAAGCTTTGAAGCCGCTGACGAACTGTTTCAGTCCCTTTATACTTTTACAAAAGGGCTCATCCGTAGCATAAGCAGGGAATTAAAAATGCAGAAAGCAGATGCAGGCCTCATACAGCAATGGGAACAGCCTGTTTCTCAAGATCTCCCATTTTCCGACTTAAGCGACCGGATCACACAGTTGTGTTCAGATAATGGGAAAAAGGTCGTGCTTATGATTGATGAGGTTGATAAAAGCGCGGATAACCAGATATTTTTATCCTTTCTTGGCCTGCTCCGGAATAAATATCTGGAACAGCAGCAGAAAAGAGACCATTCCTTCCAGTCTGTAATACTTGCCGGCGTGTATGATATCAAAAATTTAAAGCTGAAGATTCACCCTGGGGAAGAGGCGAAATATAACAGCCCGTGGAATATAGCTGCTGATTTTAATCTTGATCTCAGCTTCCAGCCTGACGATATTGCCGGAATGCTTGCGGAATATGAGGCAGACTATCATACGGGCATGGATATTCCTGCCCTCAGCCATTTAATTTATGATTACACAGATGGCTATCCCTATATGGTATCCCGTATCTGCATGATCATTGATCAGCAGATTGCTGGCAGCAAAGAATATCCCCTGCGAAAGAATGCCTGGACTATATCTGGATTTCTAAATGCAATCCGTATATTTTTGCAGGACAAAAACGCACTTTTTGACGACATGGTAAAAACTCTTCATCAATATCCTGTCCTGAAGGAACGGATCGAAGACATTCTGTTCTGCGGTACACGGTATACCTTTGAAATCAACAGCCCGGTCATCAATGTGGGCGTTATGTTTGGATTTCTGAAAAATCATGAAAATACAGTTGCAGTCGCGAACCGGATATTTGAGACAATCCTGTATAACCTGTTTCTCTCCGAAAAGTATCCGGGAAATACTGGCAGAAGGGAAAAAATTCTAGAGGTTGTTGTATAGAGCCGGGCTATTTCATCCTTTTTCCCCAGGCAGAGGACATTTTCATCCGCGTATAAAAAACAGAAGAAGAACTGTAGGCAGCAGTCTTCTTCCATTCCATAAATAAAGCATAAGAAGTTGAATATTTAAATTATTCTCTAAATATCCATCTCCATTTTATACCATTCCCGATTAATATGCAAGTATTTTTAGACATTCATGAGGGTTGTTGCATTTTCAAAGGAGGTATTGTAGAATAGGGCTATCTGGTTTATAGTGATGTGGAAAGGCGAGGGCTTGTTGGATCAGGAAAACGTAAAGGAGAATGCGCAGAAAGGACAAAGAATATGAACAATATACCGGAATTAGAACGCAAAACAATCGAGGAAATCAAGCGGATTTCAGCCAGACAAGCTGTCAATATCCAGATTGCCCCTAAGAAAAAACCACAAATTACCGACAGTAAATTTGGCGGCATACCATACTGGAACCTGGCTATGGAATATCCCAGGGCGAAGGATGGCAGTCTGTTAATGCTGCTTGCGCAGATAAATCTGGATGAGCTGAACAGAGAAGGGAAGAATCCAGGCGGTAAGCTGCCGAAATGTGGGATGCTACAGTTTTTTATTGCCACACAATTCAGAAAGGGACGGATATATAAAAATGGGCAGATTTTTTAATGTAAATGGCGACTGCAGACCAGAGCTGCACTATATGACTAATATTCAGCCAAAGCTCCATGCAATTAAAGAAATGGTTGACCGTGGAGAATATTTTGCAATAAATCGTGCACGCCAGTATGGAAAAACAACAACATTACGGGCCCTGACCCGTTTTCTTTCGGAAGATTATCTGGTAATCCGGATGGATTTCCAGATGATGAGCCATGCAAATTTTAAAAGCGAATCTGCCTTTACAGCTGCATTTTCCGGGGAACTTCTGGATCTTGTTACTGAAATCCCCCAGAATATCCTTGAAAATCTTGTATCATTTACAAAAGACACGGGACATTCCGTCTCTCTCCCGTCATTGTTCAGAATACTGAGCCAATGGTGCGGGCAATCGGAAAAGCCAATAGTATTGATCATTGATGAGGTGGACAGCGCGGCAAACAACCAGGTATTTATGGACTTTCTCGCCCTGCTGCGCGGTTATTATATGAACAGGGATATAAAGCCCACCTTCCATTCTGTAATCCTTGCAGGAGTTTATGATATTAAAAATATTAAGCTCAGATTTGGAACAAATGAGGAGCATAAAAATAACAGCCCATGGAATATCGCCGCTGACTTTCTGATAGACATGAGCCTTTCAGCCGAAGAAATTTCCGGTATGCTTGAAGACTATGAGCATGACCATCATACAGGCATGAATGTTGAAGAAATCTCCGGGCTCCTCTACGCATATACATCTGGCTACCCCTTTTTAGTCTCCCGTCTCTGTAAACTGATGGATGAAAGGGTTGAAGGGAAATTCGGTCTTCCTCATTCTGCCTGGACAAAAGAAGGTTTTTTAGCTGCCGTACGCATTTTGCTTGCAGAATCAAACACACTTTTTGACTCTCTCATTAACAAGCTAAGAGATTATCCTGAACTGGATAGAATGCTCCGGGACCTTTTATTTACAGGAAAGGAGATCACCTATGTCATCGGAATACAGCCAGTCGAAATCGCATTAATGTCTGGCTTTGTAAAAGTTTCAGAAAGTAGAGTTATAATTGCAAACAGAATATTTGAGACGCTGCTGTATAACTTCTTTCTCGCTACGCCTTCCATGCAGCAGGAGGACATGTATGATGCTGCTTTGAAAGAAAAGTCTATATTTATAAAAAACGGACATCTTGACATGAAACTGATACTGGAAAGATTCGTTATCCATTTCGATTCACTCTATGGTGACCGTGGACAAAAGTTTTATGAGGATGATGGACGACGATATTTTATGCTGTTTCTGAAACCCATTATTAATGGATCTGGAAACTGCTACATCGAAGCAGAGACAAGAAACAGGCAGCGAACCGATCTGATTGTAGATTACTGCGGAGAACAGTTTATTATAGAAACAAAACTGTGGAACGGAACCGCAAGACACCTGGAAGGCAGGGAGCAATTATTTCACTATCTTAATCACTGCCATTTAAACACAGGTTATATGCTTACATTCAATTTCAATAAGAAGAAGGAAATTGGAGTGACGGAAGTCTCGTATAAAGGCAAAATCCTGGTGGAGGCAGTCGTTTAGTCCGTTAAGCCGTATCGCGCCAGCCGCAGCCGCAAGGCATCATACTTCCGCATGCGGCTGTGCGCATCCATTTATACTGTGCGGCAGATTTATCTGGCGCACAGCATAAATCGCCTTCGGCAATGCCGCCTACCTGCAGTGCTTCTTTCGATTGGATAGCGTATTCTTATAAAACCTGGCAGAAGTCTTCTTTTTCGAACCAACCAGTTTTTTTAATTCCCTGTTAAATTTACTCTTAGAAATCTCTTTCCTGTCCGCATTATAATATCTTGTCCGGTTATTATCCCGTAGTTCCTTTCCCTTCTGCAGCTTATGGACAATCTTTCCCTTCACTATTTTACGATAATTATCAAAACTACCGCCCATTACATAAGTGGATATAACGACCCCCTTCTTCTTATAATAGTAAAACTTGCTTCCATCTATATCCACCTTGCCCACTCGCTTCACCTTGCCATTTTTAAAGGTAAAGATTCTGCCAAAGCCAGCTACATGCGGCACAGAGCTGCTATTCAGTACCAGCTCCGGAACCTTGTCATTGTCAATATAGACAATCGAAAAGCTACAGTTTGCTGCCGGGATCTTATAATTCGGATCCCATGCAATCGTATCCCTTGACAAAAAATCCCCGTATGCCTTCAGAGCTTTAGCCTTGGCTGAAGCCGCCTCCGTCTTCATACACGGAACCATCAAAAGTACCGCAAGCATACATAAAACCATCATCCACACTTTTCTTCTCATCATTCTTCTCCATCCTTTCATCTTTACTTACTCTCATTATACCACAACGGCGAGAATTGGGGACGGGGTATTTTTAAAAATACCCCGTCCCCAACTGACCTTTAGCAGCAAAACTGCTTTAACATTTTCTGAAAGCACCACAGGAAATCCCGTTTTCCTGCTTCCTCCAGTGTCACCAGGTCATAGGATGCAATCACTTCGCCTTCCAGTGTATAGATTACCTTTCCCGCACAGGTTCCCTTTTTCACCGGAGCCTTGAAGCCTCCCTTAAGTTTCCGGGTTACTTCTACGCTTTCCCCATCACGCATCAGAACCCGAAGCTCCCCTGTCTTCTGCTTCAACCCAACCGGAACTACAGTATTTTTTGAATAAATCTCGGATTCAGAGATGCCGCCCTTCACCGGAAGTTCCTCTTCCTCTGTCTCCTCCCACACATCCCGGTAATCATAATTCGCAAGCCCGTACTCCATGAGTTTCCGGGTGTCTTTCCACTTATATCCTTTGTTATTGGGCCAGCCGCAGGCAAGAAGCGCTACAATAAAGGTTCTGCCGTCCCGCTCAAGCGCCCCTACATAGCAGTATCCCGCATCTCCGGTAAATCCGGTTTTTCCGGACAGCGCTCCTTCCATCATCCCTAAAAATGCATTATGATTATTGCAGGAAAAGGAGCGTTTCTTTTCCACATCTGAAAACTGAAAGCTTCCGGTTCTTGTAATCTCCAGGAATTCATCCCGTTCTGGGGAGTCCATAATGCAGTATTTCATGATTCTTGCAAGGTCTGCTGCTGTTGTAGAGTGTATGCCCTTCTCATCCTTTCCATCCAGTCCGTTCGGTGTAATAAAATGAGTATTCTTACACCCAAGCTCTGCTGCCTTTTGATTCATAAGGGCGGCAAACTGCTCCACTGACCCGGCAATTCCCTCCGCAATCATCACAGCACTGTCATTGTGGGACTCCAACATCAGGGAATAAAGGAGATCCCGGATCTTATATCTCTCCCCGGCACGCACACCCAGATGTACCTCCGGCTGACCTGCTGCATAATCAGAAGCCTCTGTTTCCTGATCCTCCTTCATGTGTTCCAGCGCCAGGATACAGGTCATGATCTTCGTCGTACTTGCCATTGGACGGGCCTTATCTGCTTCTTTTCCAAATAAAATACGCCCGCTGTCTGCATCCATTAATACTGCTGACCGGGCATAAAGCTCTCCTGGCCCTTTTTCTGTCTCCTGCGCCTTTGCCGGGGTGCGGCACAGGCACATGGACAGGATACAAACCAGGCTGATTATACTGCTCCATCTTCTCTTCATTGCACGCACCTTAAAACTACCATATTACAACAATGTATGATGCGCCGCCTTCATTTATTCATTTATACATTTATAGATTTATACATTAAGCCGCAGCTGAATCTCTTCCTCTGCCTCTTCCTTGAAGCTCTCTACCTGCTCTGGATTCATACTGGGGAGCTCATCCACGGAATGGATGCTGAACCTTCGCAGAAATTCCTCTGTTGTTCCAAACTGGATCGGCTTCCCCGGAGCCTCCAGTCTTCCCACCTCGCAGACAAGGTTATATTCCACCAGCTTATTCACTGCGTGGTCAGACTTTACCCCCCTGATCTTCTCAATCTCCAGTTTGGTCACCGGCTGCTTGTAGGCAATGATTGAAAGCGTCTCTAACAGAACATCCGTCAGTACATACTTTTTCGGCTGCTTTGCAACCCGGATCAGATATTCGTACATCTCCACCTTTGTACACATCTGAAAGGAATCCTCCAGTTCAATAATATGGATTCCCCGGTCATCCGCCCTGTACTTATCCTGCATCTGATGAATCAGCCGCCTGGTAGTCGCCTCATCATGCTCAATGGCTGCAGCAATCTTACCAAGCTCCACCGACTCTCCCATAGTGAAGAGAATCGCTTCTATAATACCTTCCAGTCTGTTAATTTCCACCTGCTCCATACTACCTTTCCCACTCTCGTATTCGTATACAGTCCCTTATACCATTGATGTAATCACAATATCATCAAAAGAGTTTTCCTGAAAAATCCGGATCACTCCCTCCTTCATGAGCTGCAGCACTGCCAAAAAGGTCACCACAACCTGTACCTTTGAGCTCTGCCTCATAAGAAGCTCCCTGAAAAGGAAGCTTTTATGCCCCTTTGCATATTCTGTCACATACAGAAGCTTATCCGGAAGTGTAACCTCCTCCTTTTCAAGCTTTCCAAACTTACTGCGGACCGGATCAATCTTGTCAGCCTGCCTCCTCATAACCTCTTTGAAAATCTGGTTTAACCTTACCAGGGTAAGGCCGTCCAGAAGCTCATCCATATTAACGGGCTGCACATAGTCCTGAACCTCTGACGGTATTGTCGGCGGCTTAAAAACCGAGCGTTCCCCCTCGATCTGACGGTCTTTCAGCTCATAGGACATATATTTATACATCTTGTACTCCAGGAGCTGTTCCACCAGCTCCTGCCTTGGGTCTTCTTCCTCTCCCTCTTCATTTACCTCTTTCGGAAGAAGCATCTTACACTTAATGTCAAGAAGTGTCGCCGCCATGACAAGAAATTCACTCATGATATTGAGGTCTTCCTTCTCCATCTCGTGAATATATTCCATATACTGATTCGTAATCTCCACAATCGGGATATCATAAATATCTATTTTATTTTTATCGATCAGATGCAGAAGGAGATCAAGCGGCCCCTCAAACACCTGCAGCTTTACCGGAATTCCCATAAATCCGACCCCCGTATACATTTGCCAAAGTGTAATAATACGTAACAACACGCCTTCTGAGTTACGCAACTTTTATATTATACAGGATATTTCCGTTTTCCACAACCCTTAGAAAATTATCAACATTTCTTTCGGCCCGGATGCCGTGCAGCAGAGTACACGGCCCCGTGAATAGGAACTCTTAAAACTCTAACACGATCAGCTCCGCTTCGTTAAACAGCCTGACTGGAATGGTATGGCTTCCAAGCCCTCTGCTGACCACGGCTGTCTGCCTTCCATCCCTGAAACACCCTCCAGAATACTTGGGAAAAAGCTCGAATCCAGGTGAGATCACTCCCCGAAAGCCCGGGATACGCACAATACCTCCATGCAGATGCCCTGACAGGACAAGATCTGCTCCCCATGACAGATATGCCTTCATGTGAGAAGGATTGTGTGCTAATAGTATCTGGTAATAATCCCTGTCACAGTCTCCCACGCAGTCCGCGACCGTCCCTGCATCTATCTTGTCTCCGCGGATTCTTGCATAACCTGTATCAGGAATCTCAAGCCCTGTCACCCGGACCGGCACTCCGCCAATGGAGATCTCCTCAGATTCGTTTTCCAGAAGCCGGATGCCTGCCTTTTGAAGTTCCCTTTTGTATCCTTCATAGGACTGGCTGTACTCTGCCGGATTCTCCTTCATTCTCTGCTCGTGGTTGCCATTTGCATAGTAAACCGGGCAGATCTCTGGAAGTCTTTTTAAAAAATCCAGTGTTCTGCGGTAATCATGCCCGTTCTTTCCCACCAGCATATCGCCGCCCACCAGGATCAGATCCGGCCTTGCACGCTTAACCGCATAAAACAGCCTGTTATTTCTATATCCATATACCTGATTATGGAGATCACTTAAAAATACCATCCGGCGTCTGCCCGCTCCTCTCCATTTCTCAGAAAAAATCCGGTAGCAGGTTGTCCGGAAGCTGTGAAGTTCCCGGAAGATCTCCGCTGCCACGGTCAGGAAACACTCTGTCAGAAAGAGCCCCAGAAGGCCGGACACACCTTTCCCTGTTTTCTTATGATTTCTGCTTTTCTTCTTCATTCTATCCCTCCAGACTCTTACCCTTTAACCCTGCCTCTCTCCTTTTCCGACATGGAGCCTGTAAAATTCCTGATACAGCTCCTCAATGTTATCATATACATAATCCGGCTTATATTCCGTATCTTCCAGATCCCCTGGCTTTGCTTCCCCTGTATACACAAGGGCTGTCTCCACCCCTGCATTGATTCCGCAGGCGATGTCCGTATACAGCCTGTCTCCGACCACCAGCACCTCATCTTTTTCTGCCTCCACCTGATCCATGCAGAGTGTGACAATGCCCTTGTCCGGCTTCCCGGCAAAACAGGGGGTTCTTCCAGTTGTTACACGCAGCATCTCACAGATTCCTCCGCAGTCTGGTATAAACCCGAAGGACACCGGACAGCGCAGATCCGGATTGGTAGCCACATAATCAACCTCCGGCCTGAACAGAAGCCTGCAGGCCTCCTCAATCTTCCTGTAATCAAGCGTACGGTCAAATCCCACCACAACACATGCCGTATCCGGCTCTGCCCGGTCCACAGTCAGAAGGCCGAAACTTTTCAGCTCCTCCTCAAAAGAGGGTGTTCCCACAACAAAAAGCTTTCTGCCCTCATAATGCTTTTTCAGATACATGCAGGCCGCATAAGAGGCTGTCATAAACTGCTCCTCGTCTGTATCAAGACCCCATCTTTTAAATTTTTCCACATAGTCCTTCCTGCTCTTCGTGGAATTATTGGTAATGAAGAAGGATCTGCCTCCAATCCTCTCGATCAGACCCAGAAGCTCCCTGCTTCCTTCATATAATATATCATCTACTCCCAGTGTTCCGTCAATATCAAACAGAAAATATTTCTTATTTTTCAGCATGTGTCCATCCTCCAGAATGCCGTAACAAAATGTATATTTAAAATTATATAATTATTCCTGTTATTTTGCAATTAAATATGCTAGAATCTTATATTGGACATCAATAATAAAACAAGGGAGGTTTAAACATGAATGTACCAGAAAGAATTGCTGCTCTGCGCCGCTTAATGGAGGATCGCGGATATGATATGTATCTGGTTCCCACTGATGACAATCATCAGAGCGAATATGTTGGGGAACATTTTAAGGCGAGAGCATTCATCACAGGCTTCACCGGCTCCTCGGGAACTGCTGTCATTACGCAGACAGAGGCCGGGCTGTGGACAGACGGCCGCTACTTTATCCAGGCTGAGAACCAGCTTGCAGGAAGCGGCGTCACATTATTTAAAATGGGGGAAAAGGACGTACCCACCGTGGAGGAATACGTGGAAAAGACACTCCCCGAAGGCGGCACCCTGGGCTTTGACGGCCGCGTTGTCGCAATGGGGAAGGGACAGGCTCTTGAGGAGGCCGCAGCAGCACGGAAGGGCTCTGTCAACTACTCAGAAGATCTTATTGACCTGATCTGGGAGAACCGCCCGCCCCTTTCCGAGAATCCCGCCTTTGCCCTTGGAGTGGAGTACACCGGCGAGAGCACGGAAAGCAAGCTCAAACGCATCCGCGAAGCAATGAAAGAGGAGGGTGCCGACGTGCATATCCTGGCATCGCTGGATGATATCTGCTGGCTTACCAATCTGCGGGGCAATGACATTGAATTTTTCCCGCTGCTTCTCTCCTACGCAGTCATTACGCCGGATGAGATGAAGCTCTATGTGGACGGTCGCAAGCTGACAGATGAGATGAAGGAAATGCTTGCCGGGGCAGGCGTCTCCATCCATTCCTACAACGATATATACGAGGATGTAAAGGCACTGCCAGAGGACTGCACGATTTTAGTAGATCCCGACAGATTAAACTATGCTCTTTACAATAATCTTCCAAAAGCTGCAAAGGTTATTGAAAAAATGAATCCGTCCATTCTCATGAAGGCAGTGAAGAATGACACGGAGATAAAGAATATTATTAATGCCCATATTAAGGACGGCGTGGCAGTCACAAAGTTCATGTACTGGCTTAAGAAAAATGTCGGAAAGACGTCGATCACTGAGATCAGCTCCGCTGAAAAGCTGGAGGAATTCCGGAAGGAGCAGGAGGGCTATCTCTGGCAGAGCTTTGATCCCATCTGCGGCTTCGGCCCCCACGGCGCCATCGTACACTATGCGGCGACGCCAGAGACAAACATCCCCGTAGAACCGGACAATCTGTTCCTTACAGATACCGGCGGCGGATACATGGAGGGTTCTACAGATATTACAAGAACCTTTGCCTTCGGAAATGTCAGTGACCGGATGAAAGAAGATTTTACTATAGTACTTCTGTGTAATCTCCGGCTGGCAAGAGCCGTATTCCTGGAGGGAACCTGCGGCTACAACCTGGATATTCTGGCAAGAATGCCCGCATGGGAGCGCGGCATTGATTACAAACACGGCACTGGCCACGGCGTAGGATACCTGATGAATATCCATGAACCGCCCTGCGGCTTCCGTATTAAAATTGTCGGAAAGGAGCAGGCTGCTATTGAACCAGGCATGGTCATAACAGATGAACCGGGTATCTATATCGAAGGCTCCCACGGCATCCGTACGGAAAATGAACTGCTTGTCCGCAAGGGACAGAAGACGGAATATGGACAGTTCCTCTGCTTTGAGACGATTACTTATGTGCCCATTGACCTGGACGCTGTCATTCCGGATATGCTGACCCCTGAGGATAAAGAGCAGCTGAATGCCTACCATGCAAAGGTATACGAGGTGATCGCGCCTCATTTAAATGACGATGAAAAGACCTGGCTGAAAGAATACACCAGAGCAATTTAGGAGCTGTCATGAGCGTCAAAATATCTTTTGACGCTTTCATCATAAAATAACTTTCAATTTTGACGCATGTGAGGATTTAGACAAGTCAAAATAAAAGTTCATGACAGAACCTTCATACATTTTTAGTTTAGACAGGAGACGAAAACAGACATCATGACAAAAGAATTTTACAAAGAAAACAGACAGATTTTATGCAGCGACGTAAAGCCGGATTCCCTGATTCTCTTATTCAGCGGGCATGCCCCAAGAAAAACCGGCGATGAAGACTATCCTTTTTATGCAAACCGGAACTTTTTATATCTGACCGGAATTGAGCAGGCTGACACTGTACTAATGCTTCAGACAGGCTCTTCTGGTATTCGCGAAAAGCTGTATCTCCTTCCCGCCAATCCTCTTCTGGAACGTTGGAATGGGAAACGGATCAAGGAAGATGAAGCGTCAGATAGATCCGGTATCTTAATGTTTGATAATGTAGAAAACTTCCAGGAGGACCTATACCGACTCCTTTATTCAGGTGATATTAAGCAGCTTTACCTTGATTTTGATCCAAATTTCCAAGGGGATAAAGGTAACGAAGCCTTCCGGCTGGCAGCAAAACTCCGGTCAGAGACTCCACATATTGTCATGGAATCATTAAACCCTCTGCTGCGCAGGCAGCGGACGATCAAGAAGCCCTGCGAGATTGAGGCATTAAGAAAGGCGGAGGCCGTAACAAAAGCAGGAATTGAGGCGATGATGCATGCCTCAGAACCCGGAATGTACGAGTACCAGTACAAGGCTGAGTACGACTATGCGTTGGCACAGCACGGCGTGACCGTTCCCGGATTTCCGTCAATCATCTCCGCCGGAAAAAATAATTTCTGCATACACTACAATGGCTATTGGGGGCAGGCAAAGGACGGCGACATGATTTTAAATGATGTCGGCGCTGTCTGGGACCATGAGATTACCGATGTATCCAGGGCATGGCCCTGCAACGGGAAGTTCACAGATCGCCAGAAGCTTCTCTATGAATGCGCCTACCGCACCTCTGAGCATATGTTCGGACTTCTGAAGCCAGGCATTCCCATGGCTGACGTGGACCCCATGATCAGGGAGTACAATTACGGGCAGCTTAAAGAAGCCGGAGTATTAAAGACCCGTGAGGAAATCAGTACTTACCTGTGGCACGGCGGCGCACACCATATCGGACTGGATGTACATGACACAGTATCTGTCAAAAACCGTATGACAGAACCCGGAATGGTATTCTGTGTAGATGTGGGTATCTATCACGAGGAATGGGGCATTGGCTTCCGCATAGAAGACAACTGCCTGATCACAGAAAATGGATGCGAAAACCTTTCGCGGGATATCCCGAGGACGATCGCGGACATAGAAGCTTTGATGGGCAGATAATCATGTAATGAAACCGAACGAGGCTGTCGGGAAATGCAGATTGCCCACAAGATATTGTTATGTGACATTATAAATCACGGCAATATCTTGCGGTCATACTGCTATTTCCCGACAGCCCCGTTCTCATGAAAATGTAATACTATCCGCATATCAAGGCAATATCTCTTTTCCCACGTCAGTGGTCTGCTGATATACAGGTATACTCATCTGGCGGCCGCAGCAATGGAATCTGACTACAGCAGCAGACGTTTCACCATATCCCCCATCACACTCCCAAGGCTTACCTCCTTCACTGCTTCCGCAGTGAGTATATCCACCTTCCCGATCTTGGCGCCGTTCAGATAATAGGCTGCCTCTCCTACTTTTTTTCCTTTTTTTACAGGCGCCCTGACACTCTTTTTCAGGGAAACCTTCCTCTCAACCGCCGAAAGATCCGCACCCGTGGTATCCACATAGGCAAAGGGCTCCTTCTGGACCGTCTGTACCTGGGTCTTTACCCCTCTCTTTACCGGAACTGGTTTTACCTTTTCCGTCTGCTCTTCCTCATACTTCCTGCATTTTCCAAACCCGTATCCTAAAAGCGCCGTAGCATCCCTGATCCGGGCTTTTCCGTCATTTGCCGCCATGATTACTGCGATCAGCTCCATCCCGTCCTTTTCCGCTGTTGCAGACAGACAGAACTTCGCCTTGCTGGTGGACCCAGTTTTCAGCCCTGTGGCATACTGGTACTGCCGGATCAGCTTGTTTGTATTCGTAAGTCCGAATTCAGAGGTACCCTTTTTCGTTGTGTGAGTAATATTTTCCATCCAGATCATGCAGTAATCCCGGATCTGCGGATATTTCGTAATCAGCTCCCGGGACATAAGGGCAATGTCTCTCGCAGTCGTCTCATGCCCGTCAGTATCTAGTCCGTTGCAGTTGACAAAATGCGTATTCTCCATGCCAAGACCCTTTGCCCTCTCATTCATCTGCGCAACGAATTCCGTTTCACTCCCACTGATAAATTCTGACATGGCAACACATGCGTCGTTTGCGCTTGCCACAGAAATGCATTTGATCATCGTATCTACTGTCTGTACTTCGCCAGGCTCTAAAAACACCTGGGAACCTCCCATGGATGCCGCGTATTCTGATGTAGTCACTTCATCCTCCAGCTTAATCTTTCCTTCTGCAAGGGCATCGAAAATGAGAAGCATTGTCATAACCTTCGTAACACTTGCCGGGGGCCTCACCGAATCCGCATCCTTTTCATAAATCACCTGCCCCGTCGAAGCCTCCATCAGGATTGCCGAAGGAGCCGACACCTCAATCCCTTCTGTCCCTTTTTCTTTTGCATCTTTTTTCGCATCCGCCGCCAGAACCGGCTGTGCCCAAAGGATGACACATAGTAATAATGCCAGAAACCGTTTCATCTGAAATCTCTCCATATAGAATGTATTATTACTAATTGTAATAGTAAAACTTAGAAAATATGACCTTAATATCAAACTTGACTTGTACTCTTCTTCCCGTTACAATGGGAACGGGAACCGGTAACCTGGTTTGCCATTCATAGTTGGAGGTATTATAAATGACGCACAAATTCATTTTTCTTTTAAAGCCCCTGTCCATTCTGCCTGCGCTTGCCATGATGTATATCATCTACGGCTTTTCCGCACAGAACGGCGAAGAATCGGGAAATTTAAGCTTTGAAGTAAGCTGCCGGATCGTAGAAGCAGGAAATTCTGTCTTTGACCAAGGTCTTAATGACCGCCAGATTCAGGAATATGCAGGACAGATCTCCCACCCGGTCAGGAAACTTGCCCATATGACCGAATATTTTCTACTAACGCTGGCCGTATCCTTTCCTCTCTATGTATACGGGCTCAGGGGACTTCCGCTAATGCTCGCCACCGGGCTTTTCTGTGTCGGGTTTGCCGCAGGGGACGAATACCACCAGTCCTTTGTGGACGGCAGGGGGCCATCAAAGCGAGACGTGATGATTGACAGTGTCGGTGTATGTGCCGCTCTCATCACTGTAAAAATCATCTGTCGGCTCCGTCCTGACCGCCTGTAGTTGGGGACGGGGTAAAATTAATTTTACCCCGTCCCCAACTGACGATTTCTACTCGATCCCAAGAACCTTATAATCCTGGTCTTCCACTGCCTTTTTCAGCACTTCATCTGACACTCCGTCTTCGAGGGTCACGACTGCGGTTCCTGCCTCGTGGCTTACCTCTGCCGCGGAAACCTCTGGAAGGGCTTCCAGAACCTTCTTTACCCGTGCCTCACAGTGTCCGCACATCATTCCTTCAATTTTCATCGTTTTTGTCATGGTCTTATCCTCCTTTGATCTGCCGCTGCTTTTATTCTCTGCATCGGCACTTTCATTTTTTTTATTCTTTATATCCGTATTCTTACGATTCTTATGTCTGATCTTCCTGTCCCTCGATGAATCATACATTCTGAACAGGTTAAGCCGCAGTGCGTTTGTCACAACACAGAAGCTTGACAGACTCATTGCCGCGGCTCCGAACATGGGGTTTAGCTTCATGCCAAACCATGGATACCAGAGCCCTGCCGCTAAGGGAATTCCGATTACATTGTAGAAAAATGCCCAGAACAGATTTTCATGGATATTGCGCAGTGCTGCCCGGCTCAGGCGGATCGCCGCCGGTACATCTGAAAGTCTGCTTTTCATGAGCACTACATCTGCGGCATCAATGGCGATATCGGTTCCCGCCCCGATGGCAATTCCGATATCTGCTCTCGTAAGAGCAGGCGCATCGTTGATTCCGTCTCCTACCATGGCAACCTTCCCTTTTTCCTTAAGGGTACGGATTACCTGCTCTTTTCCGTCCGGAAGTACTCCTGCGATGACCTCATCCACTCCTGCCTGCCTTCCGATGGCTTTTGCCGTACGCTCGTTGTCTCCTGTCAGCATGACAACATGGATCCCCATGTTCTGAAGTTCGTGCACCGCCTGGGGACTGTCTTTCTTGATGACATCTGCTACGGCGATAATACCTGTGAATGCTCCGTCACGGCTGAAAAATAACGGGGTTTTCCCCTCTTCTGCAAGCTGCTCTGCCCGGATGATGTCCCGTTCACATATGTCTGACCGGCCTGCAATAAATCCCAAATTGCCTCCTGCCAGCCTGTGCTTCCCTGCCGTTCCGGTAAGCCCGTTTCCAGGAAGCGCCTGAAAATCCGTAACCTCCATATCAGGGGCATCTCCCTCCCGGGCAATTCCCCTCTCCTGCGCAAGCAGAAGGATTGCCTTTGCAAGAGGATGCTCGCTCTTTCTCTCCAGCATGTATGCCATGGTAAGAAGCTCATCCTGGGTTATGCCTTCTCCTGGGAAAAGATCCGTTACACGGGGCTCGCCGTTTGTGATGGTTCCTGTCTTATCAAGGGCGACCACCTGCATCTTTCCGGCTTCCTCCAGGGATACTGCTGTCTTAAACATAATCCCATTCTTTGCTCCCATTCCGTTTCCAACCATAATGGCAACCGGTGTTGCAAGCCCAAGGGCGCAGGGGCAGCTGATCACCAACACAGAGATTCCCCTGGCAAGAGCAAAGCCGATTCCCTGTCCGGCCAGAAGCCAGATGATGGTCGTCAGGGCTGCAATGCTGATCACTACCGGAACGAACACGCCGGACACACTGTCCGCTACTTTTGCAATGGGAGCCTTTGTAGCCGCCGCATCGCTGACCATCTGGATAATCTGGGAGAGCGTCGTATCCTCCCCCACCCGGCTTGCCCGGCATTTTAAAAACCCTGAACTGTTCAGCGTGGCCGCCGAAACAGGATCACCCGGCTCCTTGTCAGCCGGAATGCTCTCTCCGGTAAGGGCAGACTCATTGACAGCACTGCTTCCCTCCAGTACCACACCGTCAACCGGAATATTTTCTCCAGGTCTTACTACAAAGATATCACCAATTCCCACCTGATCTATGGAAACCTTTTCTTCCTTCCCGTTTCTCACTACCACCGCCGTCTTCGGCGCCAGCTTCATCAGGCTCTTAAGGGCATCTGTCGTCCTCCCCTTAGAGCGCGCCTCCAGCATCTTCCCTACTGTAATCAGCGTCAGAATCATTGCCGCTGATTCAAAATAAAACTCATGCATGTACTCCATGACCCTGGCCATATCCATCTTAAGCTGGGCATCCGTCATGGCAAACAGGGCATAGGTGCTGTACACATAGGATGCTCCTGCCCCCAGGGCCACAAGGGTATCCATATTCGGTGCTCTGTGCCACAGGCTCTTAAAGCCGCTTATAAAAAATTTCTGGTTAATCACCATAACAATCGTAGTCAGAAGCAGCTGTATGAGCCCCATGGCAACATGATTCCCCTGAAGCACAGACGGTACAGGCCATCCCCACATCATATGTCCCATAGAGACATACATAAGCGGAATCAGAAAGCACAGTGATGCTGACAGACGCTTTTTCAGAACCGGAGTTTCCCTGTCCTTCAGCAGCTCCCCTGCATCCTCTCTGCCTGCACCGGCTCCTGCCTTTTCTCCTTTTTTTAAGGAGGCTCCGTAACCTGCCTCTGTTACGGCGGCAATCACCTCACCGGACCCTGCCGTTCCCTCCACGCCCATGGAATTTGTCAGAAGGCTTACAGAACACGCAGTCACACCTGGCACCTTAGAGACCGCTTTCTCCACACGGGCACTGCACGCTGCACAGCTCATGCCTGATACTGTATACTGTTCCATCATGCTCCTCCTATTTCATCAGCTTCTGCAGAGTAGCCACAAGCTCATCAATCGTATCCTCTCTGCCGCAGCGGATATCTTCCGCCACACAGGTACGGATATGCTCTGCCAGCAGCACCTTGTTAAAACTGTTGAGTGCCGCATTGGCCGCAGACACCTGGATCAGGATATCCGTACAGTAGGCATCCTCCTCAACCATTCTCTTAATTCCCCGGATCTGTCCTTCCACCCTTGAAAGACGATTCAGCAGATCGCGGTACTCCTTCTCTGATCTAGCTTTCTTTTTTGCAGAAGATTCTGTATTCTCACTCATCAGTATTCCTCCTTTCCTTAGACATTATATACCCCATCAAGGTATTTTGCAATATGGGGACGGGGTATTTTTAAAAATACCCCGTCCCCAATTCAAAGATGTTCCCCCACACATTCGTCTTCATATTCAAATATACATCTCTCAAATGCATTAATTACATGCGTATCTTCATATTTGTCATACCGCTTATGTTTCCTCCCGTAGGACATATGAACATGTCCGTGGAGGAAAAATCTTGGCCTGTATTTTTTCATCAGAGTGAGAAATGCCTTAAACCCCTGATGTGGAAGATCTTCTCCATCATTAAGCTGGTATGCAGGTGCATGCGCCACAAGGATATCGAATCCTCTCCCGAAAAAAAGCCGAAGTCCCAGCTTTCTTACGCGCGACAGCATCTGAAATTCTGTATACTGATATTTCCCGGAACTGTAGCGCATGGAACCGCCCAGCCCCAGAATCCTTACTCCGTTATGCACATATATTTTGTCATCAATACAGACGCAGCCTTCTGGAGGATTTCTGTCATATTTCTCATCATGGTTCCCGTGTACATAGAGGACGGGAATGGATGAAAGCGTTGTCAGAAAGGACAGATACTCCGGCGCCAGGTCTCCGCAGGATATAATCAGGTCAACGCCCTCAAGCTTGCTCTTTTCAAAATAATCCCACAGATACGCTGATTCCTCGTCTGCGATTGCAAGTATTTTCATAAATCCTCTAACCTTCCTTTTTTTTCACTCCCTGCTGCAGTACTGCCGGCTTTGCCTGATCCTGCAGCTCATATTCCTTTGGAAGGGAGCCCCGGACGTTCTCCGCCAGCCAGTCCATCTTTGCGATCTGGTCAGGGCTGAGTGTCACATGGGGATCTCCCTGAACCACTCCCTCCTGGGAATAAAGAATACCTGAAAATGGGTTAAACTCCCCGCTGCTGATCGTCTTCTTCAGAAGGTCTACCAGACGCTTCGTTCCGATTGGAAGATTTTTGGAGCAGATGACGTCAATAACTCCTGAGGACATGCCCCACCAGTAATTAATCGCCTTCTTCTCTGGGGATTTATCGTCATACTTCCATGTCCCGTCCATAATCGTGCGTACAAGACGCTCATAGAACTTTCCCCAGTGCCACAGCGGCATGGCAAGGCTTCTGGGCCAGTCGTTCTCCAACGTGTAGATTCCGAAATACCGGGAGGAATCCTCTGGAATCACCATATCCATTCCCGAGATGCAGCTGGCTCCGGTCCGGCGGATGTTCTCATAAATATCCCGGTCCTTAAGTGATGTCCACTCCAGATACACCTCTGCCCGGGGATTAATCATCTTCGCACCAAGAGCGAATGCATTAATATTTGCAATGGAGCCGTAGATTGGCAGATCTGCCACATAGGCAAGCTTATTATTGTCTGCCATAGCGCCTGCTATAGCGCCCATAAGGAACTTCGCCTCATGCATGCGCGCATAATAGGTTCTGATATACCGGTGTGAGGTATTCAGCGAGCAGTTCAGTATCCGTACATCTGGATGGGCAATTGCTGCTTTCACGCTGGCCTGGACAAATGCAGGAGAGGTGGTGAAAATAATGTCGCACTCGTTCTCAATTGCATCCTCAATCACCGTATTTGCATTTTCCTCTGTTACATTATCATAGTATACTGTACTGACCTTCTCTGGGAAGGCCTGATCCAGATGGAGCCTTCCAAGTTCATGAGCGTATGTCCATGCGGAAGAGGACGCTGTCTTTGCATATAAAAATGCAATTTTAAGCTTTGTCATTCCAGTAGGAAGAAGCAGGTTGAGAAGAGATTTTTTCTCATTATTTGGATCCAGCTTCAGGTCAACGGCTTCCTCCTTCTTTTCCAGAAGCTTAAACTCTTCCCATGTGTCTGCAATCAGGTTCTTAAGCTCCTTTGTCGTCTTCTCACAGATATCCGCATACCCATACAGAGTAATAAACGAAAGAAATGCATCCCCTGGAAGGACTTCGAGCTCATCATCCCCTTTTTGTGAATCGTTAATCTGATCATACTCGGCGCTAAATCTCCGGTAAACTGAACTAAAGGTCAGCTTATCATCCTCTGACCAGGCCTCCTCTGGTTCTTTGCCCACCGCCTCCTGGAGTTTCGCAAAGCTTCCTTCTTCTGAAAACCAGATGTAATTTATATTCGAAAGCTCATAGAAATCCATAAATTCGTAATAGATCTTATTTTCTTTTTCCTCCGTGCGCTTCGGTACAATTCTGGTAACGACTCCAGGAATCGCCGCCACGCCGAAAAACTTCATGACACTGACCCGCTTATTGCCTTCCAGCACATAAAATTTATTCATATATTCATAGGCTTTAATGGGTTCCCTGATTCCTTCCTGTATATGGCTTGTGCTGAGACTTGCCCATTTTGATGCAAATTCTGTATTTTCTCTTAGAATAGGCATAAAATTACCGGCAAAGGCGCTGCTTCTTCCTCCGGTCTTCGTCCCCACAATCTGATCCGCCGGTATCTGCACAAGTCCAAGAGATACTTCGGAATATGTTCCGCGCCCCGGCAGAATGTCGTCTAAAACCTGCACGGTTGGCTGCATTCCGTGAAGCATCCGGTACTGGTAGTCTCTTTTTCCAAGCTTGTAGGCTTTTACATAATCTTCTAATGCCATATCATTCTCCATTTCGCTATTATTATTCTCTTTGAACGGTTACAAGTATACACTATTTGCGTCAAATTCGCAAATGCAACTTTCTAAGCAACGTGAAAAGTTCGTCTCCTCGTCTGACCTCAGCCGTCGCCCTGCTGACTGCCTCCGGACATTCGCTCTCTCTGTGGTTCAGCCATATGGTATTCCAGCCTGCCTCTGCCGCTCCCACAATATCTGACCGGTAGGTGTCGCCTATATACCATGTATCCTCCGGGCAAAAATTCATCCGTTTCTCCACTGCCCGAAAAGCTCCTGCATGGGGCTTATGGAATCCGATCTCCCCGGTGGGGAAGATCCAGTCATCCTCAAACCATCTCTGAAGCTCTAGCACATCTGCCTTTCGCCGCTGTCTTTCACTGCCTCCATTGGTTAGTACTGCGATGGGAATCCTCTCCTTCCGGCAGTAATCCAGGATCTTCTCCATAAAGTCAAAGGGCTCTATTGTGGTCTGGTAATACCGGTATGCATCCTCAAACCGGGCTCCGTCCTCTCTGCTGATCTGTAATCCCGCATACTCGTACGTCATCCGTATTCTTTCATAAAAGCCATCTTCCTTTGCAATCTTCCCTTCCTTTTCTCTGTCAAGTATGATATCAGAATAAATTCTGGATTTCAGGAACAACTCCTTACAGTCTATACTGACTCTCTCTGCAAATAATTTTTCATGGCATTTTTTAAATGGCTCCATCAAATCATAGATCGTATCATCCATATCAAAAACAAAATTCAACTTGTTCGTCTCCTTATTTTGCAACTGTTCCATTCTTCGAATCTAAAAAGCACCCTGCATTTCTATACAAATATCCATAAAAACAGGGGATTTTAAGAATCCCCTGTTTTATCAGCTAAGTTCAATCTTCAATGCCTGCTCTGGTTTGAATTCATTTTCCAGGTCATAGATATTATGTCCTGTGGATTCCCCCAATACTTTTCCTTCCAGAGAGTAGCAGCGGATGAATCGTTTTACGTCAATACTGGACCAGTGCTCCACATCCCAGCTCATGTATCCATCTGCG
Source organism: uncultured Lachnospiraceae bacterium (assembly GCA_947566645.1). GTDB lineage: Bacteria > Bacillota > Clostridia > Lachnospirales > Lachnospiraceae > CAPEBR01. The sequence continues at coordinate 11,145 of CANOKL010000046.1, read as the reverse complement.
TCTGTCTTTTTCTCCTTCAGATAGAGATCTACCTGACGGCCATCCCGCATGATGTCAATCAGACCTTTTGTTCCATCAACTTCTACCTCTTCCTTTTTTACTGAATCATAAACCTTCATCTTTTATTCCCTCCTGTATGACTTCGATATTCTGATTATACCATTGAAACCATTCTTCGACAAGAGATTGTAAAATTAAATATATAAATTACTTCATAAACTTATCAATAGCCTGATTCAGTTTTTCGATGGCCTCTATGTCGTGCTCCTCTACTGCTTCTATAATACAGTGATTCATATGATTTTTAAGCACAACCTTTCCCGTATTGTTAATCGCTGAACGCACCGCCGCAAGCTGGATCAGCACATCGCTGCAGTCCGCATCGTTCTGCACCATACGCCTGACCGCATCCAGATGCCCGATCGCCCTGGATATCCGGTTTACCACAGCTTTCTTTTCCTCCTCACTATGCACATGACTGTGAGAGTGGGAGTGACTATGACTATGGGAATGTTCAGGGGAGTGCTTCTGCATGGTATCCTTATTCTGATCTGTCATCCTTCCTTATGTCTCCTTCTATTCCAGTACTGTATTGTCGTCAGCCGGCAATGCCACCATTTATACTTGTCAGGCTGCAGTCGTGAATCGAAAGGATTCTCGTGCAGACCTTCTCCGCCAGTGCCATATTATGGGTCACCACAAGCATCCCCAGTCTCTGTTTCCGGGCCAGCTCCAGTACCTTCTGCCAGATCTGTGCCTGTGTAATCACATCAAGCATTGTGCTGATCTCATCGCAGATGAGAAATCTCGTCCGGGGGCCCAAAACCCGCGCAATACAGAAGCGCTGAAGCTCTCCTCCCGACAGCTCAGACGGCCATCTTCTAAGCCATTCCCTCTCAATCCCCATATCTTCCAGAAGTTTTTCATCCGGTATCCACCCCTCACACAGGATTTTTTCCATCCTCCATCTGGGGTTCACTGCCTGCTCCGGATGCTGATAAATCATCTGGACCGGACAATACCCCTTTTTAGGCAGGAGGCTGCCGTCCAGCAGAACCTCGCCCTCTAAGGGCTCTTCATATCCTGCAAGGATTTTTGCCAGCGTACTCTTTCCGCACCCGGACGGTCCGGTCAGGCCTACCCGCTCTCCCGGCTCCACCGTAAGGCTTACATCCTTTAAAATCCAGTCCTTCTGTTTTCTGTACCGGAAGCTTATATGCCTCGCCTCCAGCGCCATTCCTTTCCCAGTCTCACTTTGCATGGATACACCTGACCTCCCCTCCGCGCAGGCTCCGCATAGGAATATACCCGCCGCACAGTCCGCTTCTTTGTGCGCATCTGTCCTGAAACAGACAGCCCTCCGGCAGACTCCCGGCATAGGGCTGTGTACCGGATACAGGCTTGAATTCATGCTGCGGAAGCGCATCCCACAATGCCTTACTGTAAGGATGTCTGAGTGCATCCCTGCCTGCCAGGAAATCTCCTGAGGGCGCCGTCTCCACGACTGTTCCCGCGTAAAAAACAGCAACCCGGTCTGCCACACGGACTGCAAGATCAAGATCATGGGTGATCAGAAGTACTGCACATCCCTGATCCGCCAGCTCCCGGAAGTCCTTAAGCGCTTCCCGGGCCATCCCCAGATCCAGCCCTGGCGTCGGCTCATCTGCCACAATAAGCTGTGCCTCATTCATAAGCGCCGAGGCAATCAGTACTCTCCTTGCCATTCCTCCGGAAAGCTCATAGGGATATTTCTTCTCTGCATCTTCATCAAGACCATATTTCCGGAAAAGCTCTCTTTGCCGCTCCCTTGTCCCCCGTATCCCAGTCACCTGCTTACCTATCCGCATCAGCGGATCCAGATAATCCACAGACTGGGGAATAAATGCAATCTCTTTTCCCCTGAGCTTAGCTTTTTCCTTCGCATCAAAAAACTTCCCCTGATACAGCATCCGTCCTTCCATACAGGCATTTCCAGGCAGAATGCCAAGAATCGCATGAGCCAGAATGCTTTTCCCTGAACCGCTGGAACCCGCCACTGCCAGTATCTCTCCTGCCTGAACACTCAGGCTGAGCTTATGCAGCACCTCCAGATTCTCTTTCTTAAGTCCCCTCCGGTACATACTAAAAGAGACTGAGAGTTCCTCCACCGTAAGAACCGGCTCCTTTTTTTTATCCTCTCCCCTATTATGCCCCATACACAACTCTCCTTTTTATGAAGATCCTTTCCCGTCACACACACTACTCGTTTCCATTGTCCGGATTCCATAGTTTTTTTAGATTCTCTCCGATCGCATCAAACAGCATAATTGCTGTAAGCAGCATGATCCCGGGGAAAAGTGCCAGCCACCAGTTCCCGGAGGCAATATATTTCATGGATTCTGATAAGATCACACCGATTGCCGGCTTGTCTGCCGGGAGGCCGAAGCCCAGAAACGTAATCGAGGCTTCATGCATAATCGCATGAGGAAATAAGAGAATCACACCTGTAACATATACAGGCAGTACATGGGGAATCACATGATTCCATGCCACACTCAGTCGGCTCTTCCCCATCTTATACGCCGCAAGAACATACTGGGAGGAGCGTACCCCCAGCACCTCTGAGCGAACCACACGGGTCAGCTCCGGCCAGTGGGTAAGTGCGACCGCTGCCGTCACTCCTCTTTCCCCTCTCCCCAGCATAAAGGAAATCAGGATCAGAAGAACCAGATGCGGAATCCCCATGCAAAGATCCACACACCAGTTTACAAAGCCATCCACTCTTCCTCCTAAAACTGCCGCCGCCACCCCGGCTGCCAGTGCAATCACAGAGCCTACTCCTGCCGCAAGGAATGCAATCACCATACTGACTGACAGCCCCTTTACAGAGCGCAGAAGCATATCCCTCCCCATAAAGTCCGTTCCGAAAAGATGGCCTGCTCCCGGCGGAAGCAGCTTGTCCGTATAATTCACCTCAAAAGCTCTCTCCGGCATAAAAAGCCCCCAGAAAAAGATTCCCAGAAGGTAAACTGCTGCAAGGCAGAGAAAGACCATGACCCTGGTTCTTGTATTTATTTTTAACCTGTGAAAAAATACCCTGTCCGATACCGTGCGCTCCACGCCCCATTCCTCCACTATGCCTGAATAATTCTGTTCCTCTTAAAAATGCCTCCCCCAGACTGCCTGGCGGGGATCCACTACAATATACAATAGATTTGCAGTCAGATTTCCGGCAAACACAAAAACTGCACTGCAAATGGCAATCCCTAGAAGCAGCGGAACATCTCCTCCAAGTCCTGCCGCTGTCAGGGCGCTTCCGATTCCCGGATAAGAAAATACCGTCTCCGCCAGTGCAATCCCGCCGAACAGTTCGCTAAAGGAGGCAAACTGTACAGTCACTGCAGGCATCAGTGTATTACGGATTCCGTGGCGCAGAATCATCTGCACTGTGCTCTCCCCTCTTGCTCTTGCATATAACATAAATTCCTCGTTCAGAATCTCAATAAATTTCTGTCTTGTATATAAGGTAACCTTTCCGATTCCGACAACACTTAAGGTAAATGCCGGAAGAATCATGTGATAAATCCGGTCAGAAAGCGTAACATCCTCTGCTGCCTTTCCCATGGGAGCTGCAAGACCGATGGGAAACCATCCAAGCCTCACTGCAAAAAGACTCAGAAACAAAAGCCCGATCCAGAAGGTGGGCGCTGACTGGAGCGTAAGGCAGAAGCCCTTGATCATCCTGTCCAATAGCCGCCCTTTCTTTACTGCAGCTATAATTCCAGACAGATACCCCAGCACTCCGGAGAAAAGCCAGGCTGCAGACATCAGGGCAAATGAATACTTCAGTCTTTCCCCGATTACGGTCTTCACCGGCTTTTTATATGTAATAGACTCTCCCCAGTCTCCGCGGATAAAATTCCCTGCCCAGGCCGCAAATCGTTTTACCGGCGGCTGATCTAACCCCCAGTGGCTGGAAATCTCTGCCTTCGCCCTGTCAGAAAGCGTGGAATCTGTGCCAATACAGGCAGTCAGAGGATCAATAGGGGAAGCCTCAAGCAGCAGAAAAGAAAGGATACTGACCGCAATCAGCAGTGCAGTCATACGAAAAGCCGTTTTCCCAAGGTATTTGAGACGTTCCATCTTCTTCCTCCTACTTTATAGTCCAGTCCTTCATATTACAGATAACCGGAATTCCATGCCCGTGGGGATGCGGAATCTGTGTAGACACCGAGATGTCAACCCTGTCGCTTACAAAATAACAGTGTTCAATATTAACAAGATACAGATAAGGAATATCCCGGAAATAAATCTCCTGAGCTTCTTTCCACTTCTTAACCGCGCCATCATGATCCGGGGCGGCAACCGCCTCATTTATCAGAGCATCCACCTGAGAGTTCTCATACCCTGGTGTGTTGGAATACTGTGCGGTCAGGAAAGTCTCTGAGGAAAACAGCTGGTGGATTACCATGGGGTTAAACTGCCCGAACCCCCACATGACTCCGGACCGGTAAGAAGCCTCTGTAATCTCATCCCATGTTGTCTGCTTTACGTCAATCTGGATGCCAAGTCCCCTGGCATCCTCCGCCAGGGCTTCTGCAAGCTGATACCGGTCCTGCTCGTCAGATGGGGTATAGATTTCAAAAGAGCAGGATAACTCTCCCTTCTTGCGGATACCGTCCCCGTCCGCATCCTTCCACCCCGCATTCTCAAGGAGCTTTGCAGCCTCTTCCCTCTGGCAGTCCCTGACCTCAGGCGCATTTCCCCACTCCAGATTATCCGTAAATCCATATGCAGGTACTCCCACGCCGTTAAATGCATTTTCAATTATCTGCTTCCGGTCGATTCCAATATTCAGGGCCTCCCGCACCGCCGGGTCTGCCGTCACATCATTTCCCACCTGCACGCTCTTTCCGTCCGGAGCCTTTATGGTCATAGACGGCCTGCAGGGAAGGCTTATATTCCTTACATCCATGGTCTCCAGCTTCTCTATATGCATCCCTTCAATCTGCTCCCTGGCATATTCCGGCTGCACCATTACAATGTCAAGCTGTCCGGACCGGGCGTTGGAAAATGCGGCTTCGTTATCCATATCCACAAAAGTCACCTTTTTAATATGGGGAGCGCCGTCAAAATAATCCTCATTTGCCTCAACAATCAGCTGCTGTCCCGCATCGTACTGCAGAACCTTCCATGCGCCTGTACCCACCGGCCTCTCATTGAAGGCCTCGCTGTCATACCCGTCACTGGGGACAATGCCAAGCTGGGCCGTCATATCAAGGAAGGGGGAATAAGGCTCTGACAGGGTGATCCTTACCGTTCTGTCATCCACTGCCTCAATCCGTTCCATCCTGCTTAGATCCACCTTTTCGTTCTCTCCCTGGTTCGCCTTCACAGTCTCATAAGTAAAGACTACATCCTCTGCCGTAAACTCCGAACCATCCTGAAACGTGATTCCCTTCTTTAATGTAAATGTATAAGTAAGGGCATCATCAGATATGGTATAGCTCTCTGCCAGGTCTCCTGCATAAGATGAATCCGGCTGCACTTTAAGGAGCGCATTATGAATAAAGCTCCATCCATAGGAGAAGCCCCCCTTGACCGGATCCAGGGAACTGTCCCAGAAACCATGCCCTACGTAACAGATCAGCCCATCCTCGTCTCCCTTTTTTCCGTTTCCGCCTGCTCCTCCTGCACCTCCACATGCCGTAAGTGTTAAGGCCAGCATGCAGCAGAGAGCGCTGCGTATCATTCCTTTCATCTCCATAATCCTCCCCCGGTATCACACAATTCAAATAGCTGTCAGGATACTGATTCATAGTCCTGTAATCAGCCACTATTATACCCTGCCGTCCGCAGAACAGACAAGCCTCCCGGGGGGATATAGAAAAGAAAAGGTGAAGGGACGGTGAAGGGACGATTTTAAATACCGCCCCTCACTACATTAATCATTTATAATTTCCAGCTTTCTGTCACCTATGGAATCCTGAAACAGCCCCTCCAGCAGTATCTTCACCTGTTCCTGGGCTTTATTCTTAAGCTCCTCCACATCTCCGTTCTCCCGGACATCCTCCTGTGCACTTTTGATTGCTTCGATGGCATCCTCCTTTTTCTCTCCATTAAAAAGCGCGAACTTCTCGTCATAATACTGAATCGAATCTTCATCCACATGAATATCCAGAATCTCAGCCTTTGGAACTTTGATGGTTACCTTTTTCTTTGTAACCGAAGGCTCCACCTTTTTCAAGTCAATTCCTGCTCTTACCTCCGCACGGTAAATCATGGTAAACGCCTTCTGGGTAAGAAACGGAATCTCCCCGTCAGAATACCGGACCAGGCCATTGTAGATCATCTTTGCCGAAGTCAGCTCACTCGCCTCCTCAAGCTTATTAGTAATAAACGTGCTGGTAATCTCAGGTTCCCTGTCCCCTCTCACCGAAACAAATATGAAAATAATAACAACTGCAATGACCGCCACCGTGGCCAGATGCAGTGCGGCTTTTAGAGCGCCTTTATTCTTCATCCACTTTTCCTTTTTTTCATCCATCTGGGTTTCCTCCACAAGTATATCTCCGCATTCTGATATGATTATCCTTAATTTTTGACATAATTCTCCTTAAAGTATCATACCACAATACCAATTGCCATGTCAACCCAGACGGAACAAACGTTCTTTTGACATATCAATCTGGGACGGGGCATTTTGAAAAATGCCCCGTCCCAGATTGGTATCTACTCATATTTCGAAAATATCCTGCTAAGCAGGAAGGACTGTACATACGCAAGAAGCGCGAATCCGAAGAAGGTCCACAGAATCGTCCCCACAACGAATGTCCTGGAGGTAAAAAGGGTGATAATAAAAAGCCCGATGCTGATTCCAAGAAGCATCACTGTGGAAGGGAGGTGTGCGGCGCTTAAAAACAAAGCGTTTTTTAACGACTGAAGCACTGTATTCTGAAACCTTCCAATGTAAGGAAATACATACTGGAAGACGAGAAGCCATATTCCGAGTATAACGCCTAACAGCAGCTTAAAACCTAAGTACACTCCTCCTTCAAGCAGCCCGATAAACCGGAAGTCCACGAACAGGAGCCCCGCCGCTGCTGCCAGGATCACCCACACGGCAGTTGCTTCTTTAAAGTTCATCCTAAAGGCCTTCACATAGTCCCTCATAACCGAAGGCTCCTCACCTCTTACAAGCTTCATGGCCACAGCATAAAGGGCGCTGATTGCTGTTCCCACTGTAATCACAGGGATACAGCTGATCACAAAGATCAGATTTAACAGGATCAGATCCCCGATTCTTGCGAGAAACCGCATAAGCGGGCTGTCAATTACAAAAAATCTCATGGCATTTCCTCCATCGGTGCAATCTGGGACGGGGCATTTTTAGAAATGCCCCGTCCCAGATTGTTCGATTGTTATTTACGGCTTAAACGGATTACGTTCCAGGATGCCTTATGAAGCATACTGGTCATGATGTCCCCATCCATCTTAGAGCGGTCCACGGTCTTAGGCAGAACACGCTGCTCACCGGCACAGTTCACGGTCTTAAGGTCTGAATTCTCCAGTACAATGTGTTCTGTAACCTTATAGCCTTCCATTCCCCGCATGTCGGTCGTAAGCTCAATGTCCGAATCAAGTGTACGGTTTACTGCAAAGATGGTCAGCTCTTCTTTCTCTTCATTGTACACCGCAACACTGTCCACGTCTGTCACATGGTCATGTTTTGACGTATCATGTGTGTCTGTACTGAGCATGGGCATGAGTACAACGCCTCTTCCGTACTTTGATGCATGCATGAAAGGATAGAAGATGGTCTGTTTCCACGCAGCGCCGCCGCCTGCATCCGTCATAATCGGCGCAATGACATTGACAAGCTGTGCAAGGCATGCGATCTTTACCCTGTCTGCATGTTTCAGGAGTGTAATCAGCATCAGTCCTACAAGAAGAGAATCCTCAAAGGTATAGATGTCCTCCAGCATAGGCGGAGCCACCTGCCACGGGTGATTTTCTGTAATATCATCATCGGATGCATTGGAATGGAACCATACATTCCACTCATCAAAACTAATGTTAATATTCTTGCGTCCTCTCTTCTTTGCCTTCACATAGTCGCAGGTAGCAATGACGGTACGGATAAATTCATCCATATCATCCGAGCATGCAAGGAAATCTGCAGTGTCCCCGTCCCGGTTTCCATAGTACTGATGCATGGATACATAATCCACATGATCATAGGTACATTCCAGTGTCTTAGACTCCCATCTCGGGAAAGTCGGCATATCAAGGGCCGAGCTTCCGCAGGATACCAGCTCAATGGACGGATCAATCAGTTTCATGGCCTTGGCTGTCTCCTCCGCGAGACGTCCGTATTCTTCCATCGTCTTGTGGCCTAACTGCCATGGACCGTCCATCTCGTTGCCCAGGCACCACACCTTTACGTTATGAGGATCCTGCACGCCATGGCTGATGCGCAGGTCACTGTACTTTGTTCCCTTCGGATGATTGCAGTACTCTAACAGATTACATGCATCTGCGATACCTCTTGTACCGAGGTTTACAGCCATCATCATCTTAGAATTCACCTTATCCGCCCATCTGGCAAATTCATTTAATCCAACCTGGTTCGTCTCAAGACTTCTCCAGGCAAGCTCCAGCCGCCCCGGCCTCTTTTCTACTGGTCCGACGCTGTCTTCCCAGAAGAAATTGGACACAAAGTTTCCGCCCGGATACCGGATAATCGGCACGTTCAGTTCTTTTACCAGATCAATTACATCCGTCCGGAAGCCCTCCCCGTCAGAAAGGGGGTTCCCCGGCTGATACAGCCCGTCATAGACGGCGCGGCCCAGATGCTCAATAAAGGAGCCATAGATCCTCTCGTCAACCTCAGAAACCTTAAAGTCTTTGTCAATAATCATCTTTGCTGTTTTGCTCATATATTACCTCACTATTCTTTGTTACTGTTCACCCCATTCACACTCACTTTCGCGAATGGTTCCTGCTCAATCTCAGTATAACTATTCTTTTACTGCACCTGCCGTCATACCTTCGATAAAATACTGCTGGAAGCATACAAACAGGATGAAAATCGGTATAATGGAGAAGAACGCACCTACAACAAGAAGACTGTAATTATCACCATACGGATTAATCAGCGTATTAAGGCCCAGCGTCAGTGTGTACTTATCTGAAGACCGGATTACAAGTAACGGCCACAGATAGTTATTCCATGCATTCATACCATTTAAGATTGCCATTGCAGCAAACGCCGGTTTCATAATCGGTATAATCAGGCGGAAAAAGATTCCGTACTCCGTAGCGCCGTCAATACGTCCGGCCTCCAGAAGAGACTTCGGAAGTCCCAGCAGATACTGACGGAAGAAAAATATGGTAGAGGCGTGCGCTACGAAAGGAAGGATGATTGCCACATAGCTGTCCATCAGTCCCCATGTTGTCATCTGCTTATAAAGAGGAAGCATAACAACCTCCAGCGGAATGGACAGGATGAGAAGAACGATAATAAACATTACATTCTTCCCCCTAAAATCATACGCCGCAAATCCATAGCCTACAAACGCACTCACAAGGAGCGTCGCCACCACCGTGATGACGGTCAGGATAATACTGTTCATAAACCATCTCCAGTACTCATGCTGTCCGGTAAACAGCAAAGAGTAATTATCCAGACTCATTCTGCCCCAGTCAATTCCCAGGTTCAGTCCGTACTGCAGCAGATCCCCGCCCGGCTTAAAGCTTGCGATAAAGATGGTGTAGATTGGTATAATAATCAAAACTGCCAGTATTGTAAAGAGGATGATCAGCATTACCGTACTGAGTGTGTTTTTACTTTTCTGACTCTTCATACTATCTCTCCTCCTTATCAAATGTTCCGGTTGCCTTAAGCTGGATCAAGTTTACGATCATGACAATAATCAGCAGAATCAGACCGACCGCGCATGCATAGCCCATGGCACGCTTTTCAATTCCCTGCCGGTACAGATAGCCGACAATAGTAAGGCCGATATTCTGCGGCGAGTTATTTCCTTTCCATAACATGTAGCTCTCTGTAAACATGGAAAGACCGGCATAAATACTGATGGTCAGTACGTATACAGTCGTTGGCTTTAAGAGCGGGAAGGAAATCTTTGTAAACTGCTGCCATTTACTTGCCCCGTCAATGGATGCCGCCTCGTAAATATCTGTGGAGATACTCTGGAGGCCTGCCAGGAAATACAGGATATTAACTCCGGTCCACCGCCAGCATGCCAGAAGGAGCAGGGCAAAAAAGCTGGTCCATTCACCCTTAAGCCATTTAATAGGCTCAAGTCCGAACATTCCGATCATCTGGTTTGCCAGTGATGTCTCCATCTCACCAAACATCAGACGGAAAATCGTACCGGCAACAACGACAGAAGTAAGTGCCGGAATAAAATAGATGGATTTAAATAATCCCGGCTTTTTCATCAGCTTGCTGTTTAACAATGTTGCAAAAAGCATAGGGAACGGAATCAGAAGAAGCAGCGTCCCCACCATATATTTTGCACTGTTATATACAGCCTTTAAAAATATCTTATCAGACAGAAGTCTTTGATAATTTCCAAATCCAACCCACTCATCTTTTAATACATCCTGAAAGCTTAAAAGGATACCATTTCCTATAGGAAACATCCAGAAAAGAACCACTGTAAGTGCAAACGGAAGTACAAATACATACGGGGCTATTTTCTGTGAATAGAACAATTTCTTCATACTCTCACATCTCTTTTCTTGTAATGAATAAGGGCTGCGGCCCAATAAACACACAGCCCTTTACGTTTTACCTGGTTCTTACTTACTCGCCGAACTCATTCTTCAGAGTTGCCTGTGACTCTTCAAGTGCTTCCTTCACATCCATACCGTTTTCATAGATGTTATTCAGTGTCACATTACAGAATTCGTTGTTGATGGACGGGAACTTCTCACTGGTCAGTGAATCAAGTGCCATAATACCATCCTGAATCTCAAGCAGTGTGTCAAACGGATATGTATTAAAGAATTTTACGAACTGGTTTTCCGGGTTCTGTGTCAGTTCTGTATCGGTCCATACTGCTGTATTTACCGGGTCAAAACCTAATACATTCCATACTTCCTCATTTGCTCCCTCAGACAGCTTGATGTATGCAA
>CANOKL010000045.1 GCA_947566645.1 uncultured Lachnospiraceae bacterium | reverse complement strand
GGAGGGTATAACCCTGCTGTTTATCTTGGAGCTGAACAATGTGCGTTTTATTTATTATTTTATTATCTTAATGCTGTGGGGGAGGGGTAATTTATAAAATGGCCCCGTCCCCAACTGCATTATTCGTCAAACATCGGTGTGGACAGATACCTCTCTCCTGTATCCGGAAGAAGTGCCACGATAATCTTTCCTTTATTTTCCGGCCGCTTTGCAAGCTCTGATGCCGCATATACCGCGGCTCCTGAGGAAATTCCTACAAGAACCCCTTCCTTTCTGGCAAGAGCCCTTCCGGTTTCAAATGCATCCTCATTCTTTACAGCAATCACCTCGTCATAAACGCTGGTGTTCAATGTGTCCGGTACAAATCCGGCGCCGATCCCCTGGATCTTGTGAGGTCCCGGGGTCCCTTTTGAAAGAACCGGGGAACCTGCAGGTTCTACAGCTACGACCTTCACCTCCGGGTTCTGGCTCTTCAGATATTCGCCCACACCGGATACTGTGCCACCTGTACCTACACCTGCCACAAAAATATCCACCTTTCCGTCTGTATCCTCCCAAATCTCCGGACCTGTCGTACTCCTGTGGGTCGCAGGGTTTGCCGTATTGGTAAACTGGCTTGGGATAAAGCTGTCCGGCGTCTCGTCTGCAAGCTCCTGCGCCCTGGCAATGGCTCCCTTCATTCCCTTTGTTCCGTCTGTAAGCACAAGCTCTGCGCCATATGCTTTTAACAGGTTGCGTCTTTCAATACTCATAGTCTCCGGCATGGTGAGAATGATCCGGTACCCTCTTGCAGCCGCCACTGATGCGAGACCGATTCCCGTGTTTCCGCTGGTCGGCTCAATAATCACAGAGCCCGGCTTTAGAATTCCTTTTTCTTCCGCTTCGTCAATCATGGCTTTTGCAATCCGGTCCTTGACACTCCCGGCGGGGTTAAAATACTCCAGCTTTCCGTAAATCTCGGCATCCAGCTTCTCTCCCGCAATATAATTCGTGAGCTTCAAAAGCGGAGTCCCACCGATCAGATCTGTAATTCTTTCATATACTTTCATAAAAATTCTCCCTTCCTATTGCCTAGTATTTATATATGTTTTATGTACTTTATGTGTTTTTATATTATCAGCACACTTTTCATTTGTCAATACCATTTTTCAAAAATCTTGACACTCCTGTCCTGTATGGATATAATGATACAAACGTCAAAAGGATCCTGTGTTCCATGCCTGCATGAAACGCACGACCCCAGGACGCGTAAAACACCGAAGAACAAAGGAGAACCTGACATGAAAAATCCATTGCACTATCAGCTCACGGAATACGACTGCGGCCCCACCTCCATGCTCAATGCCGTCAACTATTTATTTGAACGGGAGGAAATCCCGCCGGAGGTAGTCCGCAATATTATGCTCTACTGTCTGGACTGCTATGGCCTGGAAGGCTCTCCCGGAAAAAGCGGAACCTCCTGTACCGCTATGATGTTTTTAAGTAACTGGCTTGACGGTTTTGGCAATACCGGAAAGCTTGCCGTGTCAAGCTCCTACCTCGCCGGCAGACGAGTCGTCATAACACAGAACGGGGAAATCGTGGATGCCCTGCACCGGGGCGGCGCAGCGGTTGTAAGGCTCTACTATGAAATTGCACACTATGTCCTGCTGACTGGTGAAAAGGACGGGAACATCCTGATGTTCGACCCCTATTATCAGACAGAAGACTTTGAGCAGACGGACATCATCGTCACATCCTCACACCCTTTTACCTATAACCGGATCGTCCCTCTTTCCTGTTTTAACCGGGAAAGCCATGAACTCTATGCGCTCGGGGAGACAGAATACAGGGAAGCCGTACTCCTCTTCAATAAAAAGACAAAACTGACTGCAGAAAAGACAATTGAATATTTCATATAATATGATACAAGCGTCAAAAGGTCATGCGTTTCATGCTTGCATGAAAAAACATGACCCCTTGATTTATTCTGTCACTGCCCGTATCAGCTCCAGCAGCAGTTCTACACAGACTGCCATCTGACTTAAGTCGGTATATTCGCGGACCGTGTGGACCTCCTCCATGGCATTTGCCAGCACAACTCCCTCAATCCCGTTGGAATGGAAGTGGTTATTATCGCTGCCTCCAAAGGTTTCCACAAATCTCATCTTCACTCCCAGGCGGCCTGCCGCCTTTTTTAACATCCGGGGAGTATAAGAATCCTTCTTTACCCGGTAGGCGTCGAATTCCTTCTCTGCGAGAAAATCCACCCTTCCGCCTGCTTCTTCTGCGCATTTTTCAAATGTTTCCCGTACTCTGCCTGCCCAGTATTCTGCTTTTTCAGAATCCATACTCCGGATCTCCCCTGTCAGATACACCTCGTCTGGAACAATATTCTTTCCGCTCCCGCCTTCGATCATGCCAAGATTCAGCGTAGTATCCTCCTCCACACGTCCATAGGGCAGGATGGAAACTGCCTTCGCCGCAATGTGGATTGCATGTACTCCCTCCTCTGGACAGAACCCCGCATGGGCGCTCTTTCCGTGAATCCATATATAGAGGGAATAGATGCACGGCGCCGCAAGAGCCACTGTCCCCACTTCCCCGCTCATATCCAGTATACAGGCTGTCTTTGAATGAAAATTCCCGAAGTCAAAGAGACGGCTGCCCTGACAGTAGGGTTCCTCCGCTGCCGTAAACAGAATCTCAATATCCGGATGCACTGCGTCTGTCTCCTCTAAAATATGCAGAACCTCCAGAATCTCTGCAATCCCCGCCAGGTCGTCCGCCCCCAGCACCGTTGTACCGTCAGAAGTAATCCTGCCGTCTTCCTGCACACAGGCTTTCTTCCCTCTCCCCGGACTGACAGTGTCCATATGGGCGCAGAACAACAAAGCCCTCTTTTCATTTTCCTCACGGCTATCCATATTGCCGGGCATAAAAGCCCATAGATTCCCGGCAGGATTTCCCTCCTTCTTAAGGGATTTCTCACAGATTTCCCCAAGCCGTTCCCCGGCGCTGTCTTCATGGACACGGATTCCAAGACTGCCCAGCTCCCCTTTCAGATAATCTGCCATGTCCCTCTCATAAAAAGATTCCGAATCAATCTCCGTCAGCTGTAGAAAGGAATCCAGAAGACGGTCTTTATTTACATCATTGTGATATTTCCCTTTCATCTGTTACCGCTCCTTTATCCGGAGTGCTTCATGCAGATATTCCATGTATCCGTGAACCATTGTTCCGGTATTCACCATCAGGGCATCGAATTCACCGGCGGAGCTAAAATCCAGCACATGGTGAAGATTAACGGTCAAGTCCTTCCTTTTTGCGATCTCCACAATCCATTTTGCACAGTTATCCCCGCATAATGACCCATTGAAAATTTTTCCCGATTCGTCAAATGCCATAAGCATCAGTGTCTTTACTCCTCCGGATATCTCCTTTGTAGAGATCGGCCCCAGAACGGGGCTTTCAATCAGATGTGCACTGATCACTTCGGATTTATCAATCTCTTTAATCATTGCTACAGACAAAGGATCCGTGATCCACTCGTCCTCATACTGATTATCAAAATATGTCGGCGGATGGTATATGGAATTCTCTATATCCCCAAAAACTATTTTCAGCATAATCTCCTCCTGCAAATACATCAATCTGCTGACCCGGTCACATGGGCGTCCCCACCTCAATCAGGTTCCCGTCAGGATCATAAAACCGGACCACCTTCTGTCCCCAGCTGTGTGTCATAAGCCTGTTCACATACCTGACCTGCGGGTACAGATTTTCAAGTTTCTGAATGAATGCCTCCAGGTCCTCCTCCTCAAAATACAGCTCACAGGAGTGATTTTCCGGGATGATCTCCTTTTCAAGGAACTCCTTCCATATCTTTTCATCCTGAAGGACAAGACCCTCTGTCAGGATCATATTGCCTCCATTGTCCAGTATCAGATCAAGGCCAAACAGATCATGGTAGAACTTTCTTGATGTTTCAATATCCTTTACAACAATCAATACATTTTTCAACTTCATTATTCTTCACCTGCCAAATCTAATTTCATATATATGGAAGAATCCATTGGGCTGTCATTATACCGGCCTGTTTCGCAAAATCCATACTTTTTGTACAGATGAAGCGCTCCCTTCAAAAAGGGGAGGGTATCTAGCAGCATATAAGAATAGCCTGCCTGTTTCGCTTCTGTGATAATCTTCTGCACCAGCCGGTCTCCGATCTGCTTCCCCCGGAACTGCTGCCTTACATAGAGACGTTTCATTTCACAATTGTGATCATCAATCCTTCTCAGCGCTATACAGCCTGCCGTCTCTCCATTATAACGTGCCAGATACAGCCTGCCATATGGAAGGCCATACTTGGTTTCCAGGTTCTTTAGCTCCTCATCATAACACTGGACATCCAGGTATTTCTGAAATGAACTGTCACCTTCAATCAGCATATCCGTATATTCCGAAAACAACGCACCGATCTCCTGAGGGAACCCGTAGGCGGGAATGATTTCCAAACCATTCTTTTCCGGCAAAATGCCTAAAGCCCACTTTAAAAACCGAATAAGCCTTTTCCGGTACTCCCTCTCCACGAGATCCTCCTCTGACATATCATACTTTCTATCTCCTTCACATGAAAAATATGTCAGATCCTTCTTGTTTAGAGAGAGCGAATCCAGCGGCCAGCCCGCATGCCTCTTTTCTGACGGCGTATCAACCATATAAAAAGCATTCTCTTTTCTGCTCTCACTGTTTTCCATAAAAGATGAAATAATTCCTCTGTTATTCACTGCAATCCCATCCAGATAATAAGCCGTAACCCTTCCCCCAAGAGAATGTACCAGCCTGGAATAATACTCTATCATTTCCTCATCATTCAGCCGTCTGCTGCCCTCAGGCTCCCTGATATTCAGTCCGGGCTGCCTGTAGTCATCCATTGGCAAATCTTCAAAATACAGTCCGGAATCATTACAGATAACAAAATCACAGAAGCTTCCGTAATACTTTGCCTTTATGACCGCATTCTCCTCAGGCGTTTTTCCTGTCTCTTCCGGTTCCGTACAAATTCCCAGGTCACTGAGAGTACAGAATTCTATATCGCAGCCGTCCAAAAGTTCTTCGAAACGCTTCACCTTGGACGGATTTGTTGTACCTATCAAAACTTTCATGATCTTCTCCCTGCCTTACACAACTGCTTCTATCAGTATTTTATCTCCCAGCACAATTTCCTTCACACCGGTTTCCTTCTTCTTATTAAAATTAAAGCTAAGCATGTATCCCTTTTTCAGATGGTAATAATCAAGGTAATCCATCAGCTGCTCTTCGCCCCGTTCGTTGTACGCATTGCCTCTCCACACTTTCAGTTCAATGATATATTGGATGCCGCAATAGTCAATAATCAGATCTGTACGCTCCTGATTCCGTGTCTGTGCCTCGACATAATAATTTCCCACTCCATTAATGATCGGCTTCAGATAGAGCAGGAAATACCGCCGCCCGTCCGCCTCATAGAATTTCTGATTCTGCTCCCCATAGATATCATCAAAATGCTCTACAAACTTTTCCAGAATCCGCCTCACATCCAGCTGTCCGTTTCGGACAAACTGGTTTTTCTCCAGGGTGGCAAGCTGGTACACCGCCCCTTTTTGTGCTCCTGGCTGGGTAAGAAAATAATTGTATAAACGTGTCTCAAATATCCGGTTTGCAATCTTAAGATTCCCATTTTCTTCCTTCAGAAATCCGAACATTCTTGCATTTCTTACCGCAGGATGATCCACGGCATTGACGACCGGCTGGCCTTCGAAAAGATGATGCCTGATAACATCCCCGAGCTCTGGAAACTGGTTCAGTTTACCCAGCATAGAATCAAACAAGGGGTTATTCTCCTCTAAAAGCATCTTTACAGCCCCAAGGCATCCTTCCCTGGTCCATGCACCGGACTTATCCGGAAATCCCTTTTCATCCGCAATCCGTTCATCCATCAGCTTACAGAGACGCGACACGAGATAGGGATAGCCGGATGTATACTCATATATCATACTTGAAATCAGGCGGATATCCATTCCTGTATGGTAATCCCTCTCATATTCCCCAAGCATTCCTTCAATATCTTCCACTGAAAAACTCATTTTCACAAGAAAATCCGATGCAATATTCCATGGACTGTTTTCCCTGTGCTCCTCATCCGGGCGAAGTTTCCGTCTGATACTACGAATATCATAGACCCCTGCAAGAATCACGGACTGGAACGTCGGCATCTTTCTCCGTCTGAGATAATATGCCCGAAGCTGCGCCAGGAAATCAAGAAACACCTGATTATCAGCTGCCGTATCCACCTCATCTACCATAAGGACAATCCTCTTCTCCGACTTCTGGCACCATGCCTTCAGAACCTTAAAAAGTGTCTGAAGCGAAACTGTCCGCGCCGTTTTTTCTGCAATGGCGGTAAGCCTTTCTTCAATCTCTTCCGGAAATTCATGAACCAGATCCAGCAGTTCCTCCGAAAAAGCCGCTGCAAATGACTCCTCACTTTCAAATGCCTGTGAGCCAATCGTCTGAAAGTCCAGGCTGATTACCTCATAGTCCTCTGCCAGGTAGTCTGCCAGAGCGGTTAATATTGTTGTCTTTCCATACTGCCTGGCACGGTTTATGACAAAATACTTTTCCGCATCCACCATTGCCCTGATTTCTTCCAGGCGCTCCGTAAGATTCACCATATAATTGATCTCCGGGTCGCAATATCCGTCCGTATTAAATACCTTTCCCATATCCTCTCACACTCCCCTGCTCTTGTTCCCGCTCAAAATCCGGCATCACCGTCTCAGGCACTGCAGATTCCAGCGCCTTATTCCGGTAAGCCTCTGCAGCGATCATCCCGTCCAGCACTCTGCACGCCTGCCCGTAGTAATATCTCACCGCAGTCTCCAGGACATTCCTCCGCTTCCCTTCCAGCAGATCCCGGCTAAGCGCCACTTCCCTGAAATACGCCCGCCTCTTTCCATCCGCAACAATATAATTCTCCTGACTGTCAAGATTCACCACCAGCTGTGGGGAAGTGCCAATGATAAGCCGGTTTCCTTCTATCCGTATCCTGATCTTTTCTACATCCATAAAACAAGCCACCTTACCAATACTTTTCTCTCTTCCAAATCTTTTTCCCCTGCTGAAACCGTCTCAGATATTCCAGCTTTTGCCGGATTGTCCGGGAAATTACCTCCGCCCGCTTTGCGGGCATGTCTGTATATTCCTTTAGCATCCCTTCTGCCTCTTCCGGGAAATCCTCCAGAAGCTCTGTACGGATCCCATCGGCATGCTTCACATATCGAAGCATATCCACTTCCCTCTTACAGAATGAACTCACCGTAATTTCCAGTAAGTTCAGGCCCGACGGGACTATTTCTTTATTATAAAACAACGCATTCCCTGTATCAAAAACCGGTGCCATGACCGTAAGCCGGTGCTTTTTTGTATGATACAGAAAACCAAAATTATTAAAATGCCGGTCCGTGTTACTTAAGATAAAATCCGTCATAATCGTATATTCCAGCTGTCTGCGGACCTCTTCCTCGCCCATACCATAATAGCATGCCCGGCGGATCACTGCCTCGTAGTTTGAAACTGTGTTCGGCACTTTATAATCCCGGATTAACTGATACGCTGATACAAATTCATGATCTTCTGAAGTAAACAGTGGATTCAGGGAACAGGGGTATTCCTGTCCTTCCACTACAATCGTACCAGGCTGATACGCCACATGATTTTCCCATCCAAGCCTTTCATGCATTCTACATGCAATCAGCTCATTTACAGACTGCTGTCCGTAATGGTCTGTATTTACCTTTAGCAGATAGCGGGCATCATTCATGATAACCCATTTCTTCTTCATCTCACCATTGACAGACGAAGAAGGAGAGAATTTGGAGATATGTGCATCTCTGTCAATCCTTCCTGAATCTGTCAGGAGATTCCCGAGGTCATCTGAAAAATCATTTTCATAAAAATTCAAATCCTTCCAGTACAACTCCTCCCCTATTGGCTGCATCCAGTAATGATCCGTCAGACTCAGCCCGTAAGCCGACATCATCAGCGAAAGACTGGTCTCTTCATCCAGGTAATGTAATACCTGCTGTATTCCCCTCCTGGAATCTGGTATTGCGCGGGAAGCCCACCACCACGCGATATTGCTCCCCTCTCTGCCAACTCCCACCGGCAGTTCATCCGGCAGATAAATCTCCAGTACATACTCTATCTTTCCTGTCGTCAAATCAAGCTGAACCATCGCGACATCCATATCCTTATGCTTTAGGACATGGAGCCCTGACCGGATTACAGGCACTTCCCTCTGATTTTCCATATCTTTTGCCAATGCCTCCCCTCTGATTTTATGAGTGTTCTTTATGATGCAGATGTCACAAGGTATTTCGAATCGTTACCAGTTAAATATAGTATACCACAAATAGTCTGTGATGCACCAAAGAATTCGGATAGTAACATAGACTTTACACCTTCCGTACATATTTGATATAATGATTACATCAAATGAACGGCACTTATATGTGCCAATAACCAAAGTATAAGCATACAGAGCCTACACAGAGAGGAGGTCTGAACCAGTGTCAGGAAGACAGGTAAAGCTTGCCCATGCAGAAAAAGGCAGCATTCTGTACCATTACACAAAGAGCAACGGAATCAACGGTATTATAAACCACAACTGCTTCTGGGCAACAAAAAGCGATTTTTTAAATGACCCCAACGAATTTTCCCATATCCAGGGAATCATAGATGACGTATGCCAGGAACAGATTAAGGATCCCGTACTGAAGGAGATGTTCCTTGCAGATTCCATTTACTCAGATCAGGAGAAGGGCAGGGAATACTTCGTCCTCTCCTTTTCCAAATGCCGGGACAGCATTACCATGTGGTCAGAATTCGGAAGCAAAACCGGTTATAATATTGGCTTTAGGAGTGATGAGATTATCGCAAGAATCGAAGAGGCAGCAGAGATTGCCTATCACGGCCTTGTGGTATACAACACGAAAAAACAGCACCAGCTGATCCGGCGGAATCTGTGTAATTATCTGCCGAACCTTCTGAGAATGCCCCTGCAGGATATTTTAGAAAATGGAAGGAATAACCGTCAGGAACGCACTTATGTAAAGGCATGCAGAAAGTTTCAGAAAATGGCTGAGGTGTATGCCATGTTTTTTAAGCACGAAGGCTTTGCAGAGGAACAGGAATACCGGTTTATTTTTAAAAAGAGAAAGGACACCACTGTATATTTTCGTCCCAAGGACGGCTTTATGCTCCCCTATATTGAAATCCCGCTGAGTGACCGGAACCTGCCCATTGAAGAGATTATGGTAGCGCCGCAGAACCATATTGACCTGGCAAAAAACGGGATGGAATATATGCTGCGCACAAAGGGGTATACGGCAAATGTGGCTCTCTCTAATATAAAGCTGAGATACTGACCGGTGAGAGGAGGGACGTACTTATGCAAGTAAAATTTTATGAGCAGGTGGAGGACAGCCTGTTAAAATTTGCAGTGATTGTTTCAAAATCAAATGGAAAATGGGTATTTTGCAAACACCGGGAAAGAGATACCTATGAAGTGCCGGGCGGGCACAGGGAAGAGGGTGAGACGATCCTTGGGACGGCTGAAAGAGAATTACGGGAAGAGACGGGAGCTGTACTGTTTGACATGAAGCCAGTATGCGTATATTCCGTTACCGGAAAAAACAGAGTAAACGAATCCGGAGACGAGACATACGGCATGCTCTATTTTGCTGATATTAAACGCTTCGAAAAAGAGCTCCACAGCGAGATGGAAAAAGTCCGGCTGTTTGACGGATTGCCGGATGCTTTGACATATCCGCAGATACAGCCTCTGTTAATTGCAGAGGTTCAAAGAAGAGAGGAAAATCTTATGCCCTCTTTTTCCTGACTTTCCACCATACGATTATACCCACAAGCATAGCGGCGGCTGCGCCCACTGCAAAGGGTCCCGGTCCAAGGATGGTAAACAGACTGAACCTCCGCCGTCCGGTTCTCTGGGGCGCGGTTTCTTTCTGAATCTCTTTTTCCGGCTTTCCCATGAAACGCCCGGTATCAATCTTCTTTTCTGCCAGCGCGGCGATTATCCCCTGCCCCTCCTGGTCCGGATGCAGGCCGTCTTCCTGGAGATGGTCACAGATATCTGACGTAAAAAGATCAATTACATGGTAGTCATACTCCTGGGCGTACCGGTACATGATCTCATTCATATTCAGGATAATGTCCTCTAAGATCTCGTTAATGGTTCCCGGAAGCTCAAACATCCCCACAGGATTATAGATATTCGTCACGATCATCTGGGAAGTATCCTTCCTGTGCTGTGCAAATATCCTCATGGCAGCCACCCACTGTTCCTCGAAGGTATGATAATCCCAGCTATTCAGCACATCCAGGATCCGCATGATGAGCAGCGGATTTCCCTCCACGCCTTCCATAAGCGTATCCATTGCATCATAAGCGCTCACGAATCTGCGCTCTGTTCCCAGAACCTCCTGCGCCGCCTCCTTAAGCTCAATCATCAGGTCATTTGCCCCAATTGTGAGAGTAATAATATCTGCCCTCTCCATGTCCTCTGCCGCTTCATCCGTACAGAGAATCTCAGAATTAAGCCGCCGCGAATCCAGCCCGTTTCTGGCATGCTTCACGCATTCCGAAGGAATCCCTGTCTCCCCGGACACCTCTTCTGCCAGAAGCTCAGGATAGCTTTTAAGTTCCTCCTTCTTCCGCCCCGCATATCCCTTTGCTATGCTGTCACCGTAAGCCGCACAGAAAACCTGTTCCTCTGCCTGAACCGTAAAAACCGGCATACAGGTCAGTATCAGGAACAGGCAGGCCAGAACGCTTCTGCAGATTCTGATATTTCTTTTCATACTCATAAAATCACCTGACAATCATACACTTTCATGCTGGCATAAGCCTGGATCCACGCATTCCTGAGCCGCAGCTCGTAACTCCTCAGGATGCAAAATATCCTCTACACTTTCTGCAATATACATAGCGCCTGCTTTTTCAAGCTCTTCCCGGGTTCCAAAACCATACAGTACCCCAAGACAGTCTATTCCGGCTTCTCTCGCCCCGATCACATCATGCTCACGGTCACCTACCATAAGAACTGTTGTCTTATCTTTTATCCCACACTCCCTGAGGGCATAGCGGATGACTTCTGTTTTTGTTCCCCTGCCGCCGTCAAGTTCCATCCCCGCCACATAATCAAAGTAAGGAGTCAGGGCGAAATAATCAATAATCTTTCTTGCAAAGGGCTCTGGCTTTGAAGTGGCTACTACAAGTCTTTTTCCACTTTTCTTAAGCTTCCCTGCCACCTCTTCGAATCCATCGTAGACACTGTTTTCAAATATTCCCTTATCTGTGTAATATTCCCTGTAATATTTCACCGCTTCCTGGGACTGTTCCCTGGAAAATCCGTAGAGTTCCTGGAAGGAAACGGTAAGGGGCGGACCGATGAACTTGCACAGCTTCACGTAATCCTTCTCCTCAATACCGTATTTTTTTAGTGCGTAGACAACAGAATTCGTAATGCCTGGTGCAGAATCCGTAATTGTTCCGTCCAGATCAAAAAAAAATGTATCGTATCCCTTCATTGCAGCTCCTTCTCCCCTTCTCCTCAAATTCTTTACTGTCCACTTCGTGACCAGTAACATCCATCCTTCATTCTTTCTATCTATCATCAGCCTCTGTTATAAAGTATTGCTGACCTGCTGTTTTTGTGCTTACATTATAACAATTCATACCTTGTGTGTAAAGTAATATTCCTCTGAAACCCTGCATAAGTTGCAGCAAAATAGAGACCGTAAATTCCAAAAAACAACAGGAAGGAAACTCCAAAGTATTGAAAAACCGATGTGGAAATTCCTGTGTAGAAGATAAATTTTCCGCTGATAAAGATAGCGACTGTTCCTGCTATCCCTGCTGCAAAAACTGCCGGACAGAGGTAATATAAGAATAACTGCTTTGCGACTGCTGCCGCCACCTCGTTTTTACGGAGTCCGATTTTACGGAGTATGTCATAGCGGAACTTATATTTTGCCGAGTCACTGAGCTGCTGCACAGACAGTACAGTAAGAGCCACGCACACAAATACAAATCCCAGGTAAAAGCACGGGAATACAATCGCTGACAGCATATACTTCACCTCCGGAATCAGATTATCCCTTACCAGATTGACCGCAGCATAAACGATAATCTGATCCGTACCAAAACAGGAATTTGGCACCATTTTCTCATCCTCTTCTATTTCATCATCCAGATCTCCTGCCATATCAAGATGACCGTAAACCTCATCATCTCTTCCGATATCATCCAGCCTGTCTGCCAGTCCGGCCGGCGCCCTGCCTTTGAGATCTGCCACAAGTTCTTTATAATATGGACGGAGATTCCCGGCGCTTTCATCCGGAATCACAATCACATAGTCCCCGCCATTGTGTCCGTCCTGGGAAAAGGACTCCATATGGTATCCTGCGAATTTCAGCTCACCCGCATCTCCTTCCACAGTAAGATGCCCTGCAAAATCCCCGGTCTCCCTGTATACTCTGTTTTTTATGTGAAGTGCATACTCATCTGCCTTTAAAGATACCTCCTGATAACCCAACATTTTCCGCAGATAATTATAATCTGAAAGCTTCATATAGGTATCAGAGCGGCAGTAGGAGCCGTCATCTGTATTCCGGATCTTTTCAAGATCAGCCTCTGCGTCTTCTTTTCCGCCTTTTCTGTACATTGTTCCAAAGCATCTTAAGTGAGTACGAAGCCATACATTTACCTGGTCTGTCCCATTTTCATAGATATAATAGGGGTAAATATCCTTTATCTCTGTGTACTCGTTCAAAATCTGAATCTCCTCTGAAAAATTATATTCCACATCTGGACTGTTTACCTGTACATCGAACGGGAACTTGTCTTCTAATGCCTTGCTCTGGTAGTCACTGAACATCATTGCCACCGTGCAGCCTAAAAAGGCAATGGTAAAGAGAGAGGTCAGTGTCCCCATGGTAAACCACATGGTCCTGATCTTCGAGGAGAGCTGCCGGAGTAAAAACAGATTCTGACCCTTATAGATCAGCGCTCCCCTCCGCCTGATATAGCAGACGATAAAAGAGGACAGCCCGATGTAAAAAAGATAAATAACCAGGACAAGCCCAATAAGGAAGCCGATTACTGTCCCGCCGTTCCATCCGCCAAACAGAACACCGCCGAAAAACAGCCATACTCCGAAGAAGATCAGAAATACCAGGGACAGGGGAAGAAGCCACTGCTTTACACGCTCGTGGGATTCCTTCACTTCTTCATTTTTATTTCCTGCATCCATAAGGTCCCGGATATTCATTTTCTTAAATCTTCGTTTGCACCTGAAAAGCGCCAGAACGTAGCAGCCCCCATAGCAGCATACTGTCATCAGAATACACCACCGGTTGAACTGCAGCTTCAGATGATAATTTTCCTGGAGCATGGTGTAGAGCACTGCCATAATCATCTGCTGCAGAAGAACTCCCAGAGCCATCCCTGCAATAAATGCACCCATTCCCATAATTACATTTTCCCGCATGTAGAGGCGGGCGATCTCCTTTTTCTTCATTCCGAGAAGCAGATAAGTCCCGAATTCGCGGCTCCTCTTTTCCAGCATGAACCGTACCATATAGTTAATGAGCCATGCAACAATTATTACAATGAAAAATGTGGCAAGTCCGATCATTGCCGCCATGATTCCTGCCATATCAATCCGCCTGCGGATATCCGGAGAGAATAAAATGCTGTTAAAGGCAAACATCAGCGCCGTAACCAGCATCATGGTAATCACATACACAAGATAATCCTTTGCGGAACGCTTTACATTTCTGACTGCAAGTTTACCGAGCATCGGAAAGCTCACCTCCTGTCAAGGACAGAACGTCCAGAATCTCATTCAAAAATACCCTCCGTTCTTTCTTCCCCCGTACAAGCTCATGAAAAATCCTTCCGTCCTTTAAAAACAGGATCCGGCTGCAGTAGCTTGCGGAAAAGGCATCATGAGTTACCATGAGAATCGTAGCATTTAAAGAATGGTTCATGTCCGTAAAGGTCTCAAGAAGCGTCTGCGCCGAGCGGGAATCCAGCGCCCCCGTCGGCTCATCCGCCAGAAGAAGCCGGGGGCGGTTTACAAGAGCCCTTGCGCAGGCACACCGCTGTTTCTGTCCCCCTGACACCTGATAGGGAAACTTATTCTTAATCTCCTCAATACCAAGAAGCCGCATAATCTCACCGCATTTTCGCTGAATCTCTGCCTTTCCTTCCTTCCGTATGGTAAGGGCAAGCACGATATTCTCCTCCATGGTCAGCGTATCCAGAAGATTATAGTCCTGAAAGACAAATCCCAGGTTCTCCTTCCTGAAATCCGACAGTTTCTCATCCTTTAGCTCTGTAATATCAGTGTCTCCATAAAAGATATGCCCTGCCGTCACCCGGTCAATAGTGGCAAGCATGTTGAGAAGCGTTGTCTTTCCTGAGCCTGACGCTCCCATCACGCCAACGAATTCGCCGCGCTCTACCGTGAAGCTGACACGGTCTATGGCTTTTGTTACATTGGAATCATTTCCGTAATATTTCTCTACATCGCATACACGGATATTGTCATACATAGATTTCACTCCCGTCTTTTCTGATCTTTTCATTATACTCACGGCAGACACAGACGCAAGACCGCATAATTCCACATGCGGCTTTACGCATTCTGTTGTGCCGGGCGGCAGATTGATCTGACGCCTGGTATAACTATATCATACTTTTTTGACGGTTTGTATTTCGGTAAGTTACAGGAAGGTTACAGAGTTGTAAGATTGTTACTATTCACAGATTAACATTTACTGAAACGCTCATTTGCTTGTATAATAAAAAAAACAAAAAACTATTGACCTTCACGGAACGTCATAGATTAAAGTGATTGTATCAAGAACAAGGAGGGCATACGGAATGAGGACAGTAAAAGAATTAGCGCAAATTACAGGTATCAGCGTGCGCACACTTCACTATTATGATGAAATCGGCCTATTAACGCCGACCGGCAGGAGTGAAGCAGGATACCGGCTTTATGACGATAAAGCATTAGAGGTTCTGCGTCAAATATTATTCTTTCGGGAATTTGATATTTCTTTACGGGAAATCAAGTCTGTCATGGAAAATCCAGTTCTTGATAAAAAGCAGATTCTGCAAATACAGAGAACCATGCTGACAGCAAAAAAGGAACGCCTGGAGCGTTTGATTGCCAGCATTGATGACATTCTGAAAGGAGAGAACAATATGGATTTTGAAGTATTCAGCAAAACAGAGGTGGAAGAAATATTCCATTCCATGATTCAGCATATGGATGTGGAACAGAAACATGTACTTGAGAAACAGTTTGGCAGCATTAACGAATTTCATGAACATTTTATGAAAAACGCTGCAAAGGAAGAAACACAGAAAAGTTGGGCGAAAATTATAGAATGGCATGGCAGCAAGGAACATGCCTTAGAGGCAGCGAAGAACCCTTTAGGCGAAGAAATGATTCATGCTTTCCGCCTTCGGCAGGAAGCTGTTATGGATAAACTGGTCCAACGGAAAAAGGAAGGATTTACCCTGGATTCCTTTGAAATCAGGGAGATTGTTGCAGAATATGGGTATGTTCAAAAACAATTATTCCGCATCAAATACGAAAAGGATATCATGCTGCAACTGGCAGATTTATACCAAAACAACAAAGAAGTACAGGCAGAATGTGACAGTCAGTATGGAGAAGGCGTTGCGGAATTTTTTGCCAAAGCAGTCCAGCATTTCTATGCAGAATAATTATTCCAACACTTTCTATTAGAAGGGGGCGCGGGGGCTATCTATTTCTCAATAGCCCCCGCTCCACTTTCTCTGGCATAATAATCCCCCACCGGAAACTCCAGCAAGACCCTTGTGCCCTCTTCTTCCACAGATTCCAGCCCCATCTCTATCCCAAGCTTCCCGCAAAGCACCTTACAAAGGTACAGCCCCATCCCGGTTGACCGTTCATTTTTCCTCCCGTTGCTTCCGGTAAAGCCTTTCTCAAAGACACGGGCCGCTTCTTCCTCCTTAATTCCGATCCCATTATCCTCTGTCACAAGCCGGACTCCATGTCCATACCTCTCTGTATAAATACGCAGATGTGCTCCTTCTTCCTTCTTATATTTCACACTGTTGAGGACAATCTGATTCAGAATAAAAGCAATCCATTTCTCGTCTGTATACACCTCATCCTCACACTGCACCTCTGCCGTCATCCCGCTTTGTATCAGCAAATATTTATTCTTTATCAGCACCTCAGAAGCCATATCCTGCAGGCTGGTCCTTTGGATCATGTAATCCTTATACACCTCATCCGAACGTGCATAGTAAAGAGCCATTTCCACAAGCGCCCATGTCTTCTGATTCAGTCCGCCGATCCGTCTCTCATGCTCTCCCCTGTAATTTTCACAGATCAGAGAAATACCGGTAATGGGTGCTTTGATCTCATGTACCCAGCTCTCAATAAATTCCCGGTATTCCTTCCTCTCCTCCTCAATATCCCGGATTTTCTCAATAGCAGATTTATTGGATGCCCGGATCATGTCCCGGTAAACCGAATCCTCCAGACACACCGGCTCTGGCATCACCTCTCCCAGAATATACCGCTGGTCCACCTGCTGCAGTATTTTTTCCATCTGGCTGAAATATCTCTTCTTCTTCCAGTAAGAGGCGCCAGACACCACTGCAAGGAGAATCGCCCAGCATAACAAAAGCAGAAAAATATAATCCCCGGGATACCCGGTAGCATATAAAAACCCGCCCGCCAGAAGCATACAGCACACATGGAGGAGCAAAAGCAGGCACCTGTCCTTCACATATTCCCTGACTGTCATATCCGATACCCCATTCCCCGTTTCGTCTCAATAAAATCCTGCACGCCAATCTGCGCAATCTTTCCCCGTATCCGGGTCATATTCACACTCAGCGCATTATCATCAATAAACACCTGCTGATCCCACAGCGCCTCCACAAGCTCCATGCGGGAGACAATCTCCCCCTTTTTCACAAACAGATAATGAAGGATCTTCAGCTCATTCCGCGACATATCTATCTCACGGCATTCATATCTCACACAGCCCCTTGCCAGGTCAAGCTCCACACCCTTATGGCTGAGCACAGCCTCCTCCCTCCCCATATTCCTTTTCGTACGCTTCAGCACAGCAGCAATTCTGGCAAGCAGCACCGGAGGATGAAAAGGCTTGGTGATATAGTCATCCCCGCCTCTTAAGATTCCATTCAGCTCATCCATAGAATCTGTCCTTCCCGTCACAAAGATCACCGGTACTTCTGATGACAGCCGGAGCTTCGAACAGATCTCAAATCCCGATTCCCCCGGAAGATTCAGATCCAACAGCACCAGATCCGGATTCCTCTCCAGTATAAAAGGGACGATTCCCTCAAAATTCCCCGGAGCGCTCACCTGATACAGCGAATTTTCTAATAATTGCCTGAGTTCCTGACGGATGACCGGGTCATCCTCAATAATCATAATATGCATATTCCTCCACCTGCCAATTGGGGACGGGGTATTTTTAAAAATACCCCGTCCCCAGAAACTTTTTTATTTCTCCAGCAGTGACTTTCCTGTCATTTCTTTTGGCTGTTCCATGCCCATCAGTTCTATGAGGGTTGGTGCGATATCTGCCAGGCAGCCGCCTTCTCTTAAGCGGTATGCCGGATCGGCGTTTACAAGGATAAATGGTACTGGATTGGTCGTATGTGCGGTGAAGGGCTCGCCGGTCTCCTCATCGATGAGCTGCTCGGCATTGCCGTGGTCGGCGCAGATGAACATCTGTCCGTTTACTTCTTTTACAGCTTCGACTGCTTTGCCTACACATTCGTCCACAGCCTCAATGGCCTTAATTGCTGCAGCCTCGACACCAGTATGTCCTACCATGTCCGGATTTGCGAAGTTAATGATGATGACATCATAATCTCCGGAACGGATGGCGCCAGTCAGCTTATCGCACACTTCATAGGCGCTCATCTCCGGCTTCAGGTCATAGGTTGCTACTTTGGGGGAGTTGACGAGAATCCGGTCTTCGCCCTCATTAGGCTCCTCCACGCCGCCGTTGAAGAAGAAGGTGACATGTGCGTACTTCTCTGTCTCGGCAATCCGTGCCTGCTTCTTTCCATTTGCTGCAAGGAACTCGCCGAAGGTGTTCGTTATCTCCTCTTTTACGAATGCTACCAGTTTATTTTCGATGGTTACGTCATATTCTGTGAAGCAGACATAGGTGGTTTTGATTCTTTCACCCCGGTCAAAGCCTTTAAATTCGTCATCACAGAAGGTTCTTGTAATCTCTCTTGCACGGTCCGGACGGAAATTATAAAAGATGATGGAATCGTTCTCCTGAATCGTTGCTACCGGCGCGCCGTCCTTCATAACAACGGTAGGCAGAACGAACTCGTCCGTTGTATCCTTGTCATAGGATGCCTGGATCCCTTCCGGTCCGCCAGATGCCTGCTCTCCCTCTCCGTAAACCATGGCACGGTAGGCTTTCTCCACACGCTCCCAGCGATTGTCCCGGTCCATTGCATAGTAACGGCCCATGACGGTTGCTACCTCACCGACACCGATTTCCTGCATCTTCGCAACCAGTTCTTCTACATATTCCTTTCCAGAAGCCGGAGGCGTATCACGCCCGTCCAGGAAGCAGTGTACATAAACCTTCTCAATTCCCTGTCTCTTTGCCAGCTCGAGAAGACCATAGATATGTGTATTGTGGCTATGCACGCCTCCGTCTGATACGAGGCCGTACATATGAAGGGCGCTGTGATTCTTCTTCACATTCTCACATGCTGCAAGAAGAGCAGGATTTTCGAAGAAATCCCCGTCCTGGATTGATTTTGTAATCTTAGTAAGATCCTGATACACAATACGGCCTGCACCCATGTTCAGATGCCCCACCTCTGAATTACCCATCTGCCCGTCCGGGAGTCCTACTGCCATACCGCTTGCATTGCCCCTGACAAATGGATATTCTGCCATCAGCTGATCCATAACCGGAGTCTTTCCCTCCTTTACTGCATTACCCTCTGTCTTCTCATTCAGTCCATAACCATCCAAGATCATAAGTACTGTTGGTTTCTTGTTCATTGTAAATAACACTCCTTCACCTGATTTTGTCGTAATTGCTTATTCATTAACGTTCTATCTGGCAGCAGATTCATTCAATTCTTATTTGCTGCCGCAAAACAGCCTCTCAAGCCACACATCTGCCAGCGTAATCCACTGGGCACATTCCTTCTGTACGCCATGTCCATTCTCACGCTCCAAAATGGGGCTGGCAAGGCTTAAGCCATGCTCTCCCTCTGGAAATATATGAAGCTCAAAGGGAACACCCTCTTTCCTGAGTGCCATTGCAAGCAGAATGGAATTCTCCACAGGTACTGTGCCATCCTCTACTGTATGCCACAGAAAGCAGGGCGGCATTGCCTTTGTCACCATCTTTTCGACTGATACATCATCTGCCTTTCTGGAAAGCTCATCCCCCAGAAGATTCTGAAAGCTTCCCATATGCGCATGTACGGCGTCCGCAGTGATCACAGGGTAGCTGAGCATAATTCCAGACGGTCTTAAGTCCTCTGCCCCTGTCCCAAGTGTCTCGGTCATCAGATTCTGATTCCAGAAAGCGCCATAACAGGCAGCCAGGTGTCCCCCTGCCGAGGAGCCCTGCACCACAAGCCGTTCCATATCAATGTTCCACTCACCGGCATGCTTACGAAGTTCCAGAACCGCCTGTCCCAGTTCCAGAACCTGTACCGGAAAACGGTGAGGCGCTGTGGAATAACGCAGCACTCCCACATGATATCCCCTGCTTAAAAAATGGAGCGCCAGAGGCTCCCCCTCCCGGTAGCTGGTACGCTCGTACCCTCCTCCCGGACAGATCAGGATAAATGGCCGCTTCTTTACCTTAAGGCTTCCGTCATGGGGTGTGTCCTGAATATAAGTCTGAAGTCTTGCGTAATCCGCAGACCCTTCTGCATGAAGCGGTATCTCTGTGTAAATCATAGACTCTGTCCTCCCGGTCCTTTTCAAATACTCTGTTTTCAAATACTCTGCACTCTTAGCTACTGTTTTTATTTTACTGTTATGATTTCATATTCCCTGCTTCCAAGCCCGATCTTTTCTGCATGGGCAAGACAGGTCTTATACTCGGAATTCACTGTCGTATTTTCAAAATGATCATGGCAGTCACAGAAGTCCTCCCGCTCCATATTGTCTGTAAGCTGACTGTTCGGAAGGGGTTCTGCCTTCAGACAGGCATCTGCACATGCCTGGTCAAGCGCCAGTGGGTCAAAGGACGCAAACATACCGATATCAGGCAGGATCGGTGCATCGTTCTCTGCATGGCAGTCACAGTTCGGTGATACATCAACGATTAATGAGATATGGAAATTCGGCCTGCCGTAAAGTACTGCCTTCGTATATTCTGCCATCCTGCAGTTCAGCACCTTCGTAGCCGCACTGTCCTCAAAAGAAATTGCGTCAAAATTACATGCCCCTATACATCTTCCGCAGCCTGCACAGTGCTCTGTATCCACAGTCATCTTCCCGGCCTCCTGGTCAAATACCAGGCCGTCGTTGGCACATTCCCTCATGCACAGGCGGCATCCGCGGCATACCTCTGGATCTATCGTCGGCTTTCCGTTATTATGCTGTTCCTTCTTGCCTGCGCGGGATCCGCAGCCCATACCAATATTTTTAATCGTGCCCCCGAATCCTGTCATCTCATGTCCCTTAAAATGAGTCAGGCTGATAAAGACATCCGCATCCATGATGGCATGTCCGATCTTTGCTTTTTCTATATATTCCCCGCCTTCAACAGGCACCTCAACATCATCCGTCCCCTTCAGGCCGTCGCCGATCAGAATAGGACATCCCACGGTCATTGGGGTAAATCCATTCTCCCATGCACAGTACAGATGCTCCAGGGCATTCTTGCGGCTGCCTGGATAGAGTGTATTACAATCTGTCAGAAATGGTCTGCCTCCCAGCTCCTTTACCACATCTGCCACTGCCTTCGCATAATTCGGGCGAAGATAGCTGATGTTCCCAAGCTCTCCAAAATGCATCTTAATGGCAGTGAACTTATTGTCCATATCAATCTCGCCAATTCCCGCAGCCCTGATCAGCTTTTTCAGCTTGGTTGGAAGCCCTTCACCTGGCTTTGCCCTGAAATCTGAATAATAAACTTTTGATTTTCCCATCTTTCCCTCCACACTTTTTGTCTATGTTCCTTTATTTCCCGTCCATCCACATCACCTGGTTTCCTCCGGATCTTTTTGCCTCTTTCAGCATATTCTCTGCAATTTCAAAATATGCATCAAAGGAATCGTCCGGCTTCGGAATAACGGTAACACCGCCGATACTTACGGTAACCCATCTGGAAACGGAATCCCAGTGAGGAATATGAAGCTTCTCCACTGCGCGGCAGATCTTCTCCTGATACTCTGAAACACTGCTTCCTGCTCCGCCCAGCACAACGGCTGCAAACCGGTCTTTCTCATACCGTGCAAAAAGATCTGTACCACGTTTCAGACAGGAGGAAATAGTCTGCGCCACAGAGATTAAGACCTTGTCACCTGCCGGATATCCATAGCGCTCATTATATGTCCTGAACTTATCAATATCGAATATACAGACTGAGACGGGAACTTCAAGACGTACAGCCTCCTGCCATTTCAGGCCGCGGTTCAGCCCGAACTTCTGCCTGCTTGCCACACCGGTCAGTGAGTCAGCCATGGCTGACTTCTCGTTCTTTCTGTACTGATACAGACTGACATATGTACGGGTTCTTGCTTTTACAATCAGTGGATAGAGCGGTCTTGTTATGAAATCTGCTGCACCTAATGCAAGCCCTCTCTCTCCCCTTCGCACATCTGCACCGTCCATGAGCAGAATCACCGGAGTATGGTATGGCATCATTCTTCCCTGAAGCTCCTTAAGCAGAGAAAAATCTTCCATTGAGGCAAAGTCATCCTCCAGAAAAATCAGGGAATACTCTCCTGTTTCCGCCCTGGAAAGCCCCTCCCCGGCAGTGCTTACCGCAGTAACCTCATACTCCTCCAGGACTACCTTGAGAAATTCGATCTCCTCCTGATTTTCTTCAATAATTAGTATCTTTTGCATCTCCATTCCCTTTCCTGATATATACTGCGCGCCAGATAAATCTGCCGTGAGTATAACTTCATTTCCAGAATCATTGTAACACACCCCTCAAAAAGTGTAAACCCAATCCCATTGAACTTATAATCCAATAGGATTGGGTTTTTTTTATTTATAATTTACGATCTTGCCAAAATCAGCTTTGAGGGAAGCGCCCCCTACGAGGCCTCCGTCAATGTCTGCCTGTGCAAATAACTCTGCCGCATTTCCTGCATTTACAGAACCGCCGTACTGGATCCGGATCTCTGCCGCTGTTGCATCGTCATAAATCTCGGCGATACATGCACGGATTCCTGCACAGACTTCCTCAGCCTGCTCTGTAGTAGCCGTTTTGCCGGTTCCGATCGCCCAGATCGGCTCATAAGCAATCACCGCCTTCTTTGCCTGATCTGCTGTCACATTCTGGAAACCAACCTTAACCTGCTGGCGGATGAAATCCATCGTTACACCCTGTTCTCTCTGCTCTAAGGTCTCGCCGCAGCACATGATCGGCGTAAGGCCATGCTCAAATGCCTTTAAAACCTTTTTGTTGACAGTCTCATTTGTCTCTGCAAAATACTCTCTTCTCTCAGAGTGTCCAAGAACCACATATTTTACGCCTGCATCTGTAAGCATTGCCGGAGAAATCTCTCCTGTGTATGCCCCGCTCTCCTCGAAATACATATTCTCAGCTCCAACCTCAATATTGGAACCCTTGCAAGCCTCTGCAACCGGGATAATGTCGATTGCCGGAACACAGAATACTACATCTACATCCTCGCTTGCAACTAACGGTTTTAATTCCTCAACCAAAGCAACTGCCTCACTGGGAGTCTTATTCATCTTCCAGTTACCTGCTACAATTTTTCTTCTTGCCATTTTTTTGTCTCCTTCAAATTTTTATTTATCGTTCGCTGCAGCTACACCCGGTAATTCCTTTCCTTCCAGGAATTCAAGGGAAGCGCCGCCGCCTGTGGAAATATGTGTCATCTGATCGCCGTAGCCAAGCTGGTTTACTGCTGCTGCGGAATCACCGCCGCCGATAATCGTCACTGCCTCTGTATCCGCAAGCGCCTTTGCAACAGCCTCTGTGCCGTGTGCAAATTTCGGCATCTCAAAACATCCCATCGGTCCGTTCCATACAACTGTCTTCGCATCCTTTACAGCCTCGCAGAAGATCTTCTCTGTCTCAGGTCCGATATCCAGTCCCTGCCAGCCTGCCGGAATCTCTCCTGCAGGTACAACCCTGGAATCAGCATCATTCGAGAAGTCATCTGCAATCACAGTATCTACAGGAAGAAGCAGCTTTACACCTTTTTCCTCTGCCTTCTTCAGCATATTCAGCGCATAGTCGCAGTAATCTGCCTCAAGAAGAGACTCACCTACGCTTCCGCCCTGTGCTTTGCTGAAGGTATAAGACATACCACCGCCAATAATAAGGGTATCGACCTTATCAAGAAGATTCTCAATCACAGAGATCTTACTGGAAACCTTTGCGCCGCCGAGGATGGCTACAAACGGTCTCTCAGGGTTATTCACTGCATTTCCGAGGAAATCAATTTCCTTCTGCATTAAGTATCCCACTGCCGCGGTGTCAACAAACTGTGTCACGCCTACATTGGAGCAGTGTGCACGGTGAGCTGTTCCGAAGGCATCATTTACAAATACATCACACAGGGAAGCCAGGTCTTTGCTTAAGGCCTCTCCGTTCTTTGTCTCCTCTGCTCTGTAACGTGTATTTTCAAGAAGAATCACGTCGCCGTCCTGCATTGCTTCTACTGCTGCCTTTGCATTCGCTCCCACAACCTCCGGATCCGCTGCAAACTTCACTTCCTGGCCCAGTAATTCAGACAGGCGTACTGCAACCGGTGCAAGAGATAACTCCGGCTTCGGCTCTCCCTTTGGCTTTCCAAGGTGAGAGCAGAGAATCACCCTTCCTCCGTCTGCTACAAGCTTTTTGATCGTTGGAAGTGCTGCTACAAGACGATTCTCATCTGTAATCTTTCCGTCAATAAGCGGGACATTAAAGTCACATCTGCAGAGAACCTTTAATCCTTTTACATTAATATCATCAACTGATTTCTTATTAAGCATAAAATATCTCCTTATTTTCGTGTTAAAAACGGATCCGGTCCAAAAAGACCGGACCCGCTGTGAGTCAATTGGAATAACCAGGTACAGATTAGCCAAGCTCTGAGAAGTACTTGATTGTCCTTACCATCTGGCTTGTGTAGGAATTCTCATTGTCATACCAGGATACAACCTGAACCTCTGTTGTGCCGTCGCCAACAGGAAGAGCCATTGTCTGTGTTGCATCAAAGAGAGAACCATATCTCAT
Source organism: uncultured Lachnospiraceae bacterium (assembly GCA_947566645.1). Lineage (GTDB taxonomy): Bacteria > Bacillota > Clostridia > Lachnospirales > Lachnospiraceae > CAPEBR01. The sequence goes on along the minus strand of CANOKL010000045.1, from coordinate 9,792 downwards.
ACCAACGATGTCGCTGGATACGATCTCATCTGTATTGTATCCGAAGGACTCATTGGAAGCAGCCTTCATAGCCTCGTTGATCTGATCAACTGTAACTTCGCCTTCTACTACTGCTGTTAAGATTGTTGTAGAGCCGGTCGGAGTCGGAACTCTCTGTGCAGATCCGATTAACTTGCCGTTAAGCTCTGGAATAACAAGGCCGATCGCCTTAGCTGCACCTGTACTGTTCGGTACAATATTCACTGCTGCTGCACGGGATCTTCTTAAGTCACCCTTTCTCTGCGGTCCGTCAAGTGTCATCTGATCACCTGTGTAAGCGTGGATTGTACACATAATTCCAGACTTAACAGCAGCAAGGTCATTCAGGGCCTTAGCCATAGGTGCCAGGCAGTTCGTTGTACAGGAAGCTGCGGAAATAACAGTATCCTCTGGTTTCAGTGTGTCATGATTTACATTATAAACGATAGTCGGAAGGTCTTTGCCTGCCGGTGCGGAGATAACAACTTTTCTTGCACCTGCCTTAACATGTGCGGAAGCTTTCTCTTTGGATGTGTAGAAGCCTGTACACTCCAGAACAACGTCTACGCCGATCTCTCCCCATGGAAGCTCCTCTGCGTTTGCCTTTGCATAGATCTTGATCTCTTTTCCGTCAACAATGATGGAATCCTCTGTGGACTCTACCTTGTCGCATAATGCATATCTGCCCTGAGATGAATCATACTTTAACAGGTGAGCAAGCATCTTCGGAGATGTTAAGTCGTTGATTGCAACTACTTCATATCCTTCTGCTCCAAACATCTGTCTGAATGCGAGACGTCCGATACGTCCGAATCCATTAATCGCTACTTTTACTGCCATGATTAATTCCTCCTAAAGTTTTCTTATTAACTGACTACGCAGTCGTTATATTGTGAATTCTCTAACTTTGTTAAAGAATCATCAACCAAATGTTATTGTACTAAAAATCATACAAAAATTCAAGTCTCTTTTCCATTTTTATGAAGGATATAACCATTTTTATGCAAGCCGCTTAAAAAATGGCTGTCTTTCTCGGAATTCTGCATAATACCGAAAACCGCTTTCCTTCAAAATATCCTCTGCTTTCTGAAAATCGTATGCAATATGCTCCGGTTTATGTCCGTCGGCTCCCACTGTAATAATCTCTCCGCCCAGTTCCTTGTACCGCCTCAGCACGTCCGGATGAGGATGGGCAAAAGGAAGGCCGTATTTCAGTCCCGCCATATTAAGCTCCAGGCCCTTTCCTTTTGCAATCAGTGTCCGGAGAATCTCATCAATAAGTTCTGAATATTTTTGATAGGAATACTGTGCTTCCTTCTCTTTTCCATAGCGCACCACATAATCCAGATGCCCCAGAACGTCAAAGGAACTGTCCGTCTGTACATCCAGAAGTGTCTCCTCGAAGGTCATCCGGTATACCTCATCATCTGTATATGTCCTGAAAAAACGGCCGGCTGCGATATCACTCCTCTGAATCGAGTGAACAGAACCAATGACCAGGTCAAAAGGATACTTCCTTACGAATTCCCCATAGTAATCTGCCAGGTGGGGCTGCAGTCCTGTCTCCACCCCGATCCGCACCTCAATCTGTTCCTTATATTTTTCCCGGAGAGGCCGGAGGATCCGGAAATACTCCTCAGGATCAAAGATATCCTCAGGTCCCCAGTCCATGTTGTCTTTGTCATAGTGATCCGTAAAGCATATCATCCCAAGCCCTTTTTCTATAGAACCGAGTATCATCTCCTCAGGACTGGATTTTGAATCACTGGAAAATGCCGAATGCATATGTACATCCGCCCTCATACGATCACTCCTCCTCCCAGTACATATCCATCATCATACAGCACCACTGCCTGCCCGGGTGTAACACCTCTTACCGGCTCCTCGAAGGTACACACGAGCTCGTCCTCTTTCGTCTTCTCTGCCATACACCACGCGCCTTTATGATTGTAACGGATCTTTGCCCATACCCGCTTCCTTTCTTTCAGATCAGGTTCTGACATAAAGCTTAAGTTCCGTGCTTTCACATGGTACGCTTTTACTTCCTGTTCCTTTCCGATTACAACCTCATTAGTCTCCGGGCGTATCTTAAGAACAAAGACCGGATATCCCATGGCAATCCCAAGTCCCTTACGCTGTCCTACTGTATAATGAATAATCCCTTTATGCTGACCCACAACTGTTCCGTCTGCAAGCACGAAGTTCCCGGGGCGCACCTTTCCCGGCGCATGCTTCTTAATATAGGAAGCATAATCTCCGTCCGGAACAAAGCAGATATCCTGGCTGTCTGGTTTTTTTGCCACCAGAAGCCCCATCTTTTCTGCCATGGCACGTACCTCATCCTTCCGGTAACTCCCCAGCGGCATTCTGGTTCTCCTTAGCTGCTCCTGAGTCAGATTGTATAAGGCATAGGTCTGGTCCTTTTTATCCGAAGCTGCCATACGGATGGCATAACGCCCGTTTTTAAGCTGCTCTACCCGGGCATAGTGTCCTGTGGCAATATAATCAGCCCCAATGGCAAGGCTCCTTTTAAGGAGTGCTTCCCACTTCACATACCGGTTGCAGGCAATACAAGGATTGGGGGTTCTTCCTTCCAGGTATTCCCGGATAAAATAATCAGTCACGCTGTCTTTAAATTCCTGTCTGAAATTCATAACATAATGGGGAATCCCAATCTGCTCTGCCACACGTCTTGCATCCGCTGCTGCATCTATGCCGCAGCAGCCTCCCTCCGCCTCCTGAACCTCCCGCGGCTCCTCCTGCCAGATCTGCATCGTGACTCCGGTCACATCATAGCCCTGCTCCTTCAAGAGCCAGGCGGCAACCGAAGAATCCACCCCGCCGGACATTCCCACAACCACTCGTCCCTTCTCCATACAGTTCTTAGTACTCCTCTTCTTCCTCTTCCTCGCCTTCGTGGATGTCAGACTTTGGCTTTTCTAAGCCCTCAATCTGAATATCATGCTTTCCGGCATAATCCCAGAGCGCCGCATGAATGGCCTCCTCTGCAAGAAGGGAGCAGTGCACCTTTACTGGCGGAAGCCCGTCAAGCGCCTCCATGACCGCTTTATTCGTCACCTGCATGGCCTCCTGAATGGATTTTCCCTTCACAAGCTCTGTCGCCATACTGCTTGTAGCTACTGCTGCCCCGCAGCCAAAGGTTTTAAACTTGACGTCCCTGATAATCTGATTCTCATCAATATCAAGATAAATCCTCATAATGTCCCCGCATTTTGCGTTTCCCACAGTTCCTACGCCGCTGGCATTCTCAATCTCTCCCACATTCCTTGGATGCTCAAAATGATCCATAACCTTCGCTGAATACATCTGTCATTCTCTCCTGTCTTTTATTTATCTGTTACTATTCACGGACTAACTGTCCTTATTTGTTCTTTTTGATATAGTCTTCATATAAAGGTGACATCTCCCGAAGTCCTGCCACAATTTCCTTAAGAGAATCTATTACATAATCCAGATCCTCCCTGGTTGTATCCTCCCCAAGAGTCAGTCTGAGGGAGCCATGTGCCGTCTCATGAGGCAGTCCGATTGCCAGGAGCACATGGCTTGGATCCAGGGAGCCTGACGTGCAGGCAGAGCCGCTGGAGCCGCAGATTCCTTTCATATCCAGTCTGATTAAAAGGGATTCTCCCTCAATAAAACTGAAGCTGAAATTCGCATTATTGGGAAGGCGTTCTGTCCTGTGCCCGTTCAGGCGGCAATACGGAATCTCCGCAAGCACCCGGTCAATCAGATAGTCCCTAAGCTCTCTCTCCTTTTTGGTCCTTTCCTCCATGGTCCTTACCGCGCGCTTTACCGCAGTACCAAGCCCGATAATCCCCGGCACATTCTCGGTGCCTGCACGGCGCTTTCTTTCCTGGGCGCCGCCGTGGACGAAGGACCGGATCTTTACTCCCTTACGGATGTAGAGAAAACCGATTCCCTTCGGGCCGTTAAGCTTATGCCCGCTTGCGCTGAGCAGATCAATATGGCACGCATCCACATCAATGGGAACCTGTCCGAATGCCTGTACTGCGTCTGTATGGAACAGGATGCCGTTCTCATGTGCAATCTTCCCGATCTCCATGACCGGTTCCAGGGTTCCGATCTCATTATTTGCATACATGACAGAGATCAGAATGGTATCCGGCCGTATCGCTGCCCTCAGATCATCAGGCCTTACCACACCGTTCTCATCCACATCCAGATAAGTCACCTCAAACCCGCGGCTTTCCAGGTATTCTGCTGTATGAAGAATGGCATGGTGCTCAATCTTCGTTGTAATCATATGCCTTCCTTTTGACTCATAGGCTTCTGCTGCTGCCTTAAGGGCCCAGTTGTCTGCTTCTGATCCTCCCGCCGTAAAATAAATCTCCCTTGCATCCGCACCCAGCGCCTCCGCGATGACCTCACGCTGCTCATCCACTGCACTTTTATTTTTCGCGGCAAACCCGTACACACTGGATGGATTACCATAGTTCTCTGTAAAATAAGGAAGCATTGCTTCTACTACCTCCGGCGCTGTCTTTGTTGTCGCCGCATTATCAAGATATATTAATTTCTCCATGCCTGTCTCCTCCGTCTCTCTTCTTCTATATCATAACAGTCCGGGGTTTCTCTCCTGTTCCTGTTATTTTCATCTTTTATCTTCCGGCATTGCACTTAGAAACTGTCTGTTCCTTTCCAGAATTCATCTGCCTGCTCTCTGTCACCAGCTCGTCAAGCTTCATCTCGTCCACCGTATGAGTGATGCTTTCATTAATCTTCTGCCACACATACTTCGTCACACAGCTCTCTGACGCAGCACATCCTTCCTCAGAGTAAAATGCAGCACACCTCACCGGTTCCAGGCTGCCCTCCAGGGCGCGGAGAATATCTCCCACTGATATATCCTCCATATCCCTTGCCAGAATATAACCTCCCCCGGCGCCGCGGATACTTTTAATCAGCCCCGCCTTCTTAAGAAGTGCTGCCAGCTGCTCCAGATAGCCCTCGGAAATACCCTGGCGTTCCGCAATACTGCTGATGGCCGCAGGCTCCTTCCCGCTGTGCTCTGCAAGATCAATCATTGCCCTGAGCCCGTATCTTCCTTTTGTTGAAAGCTTCATCCTCTCACCTTCTCTTTAATTCCCAGTATATTACTATGATTTATTTCCTTATGTAGAATATCACTTCATTTTAGTTCTGTCAACCCTCAGACAGGAATATCTTATAGTAATATCCCTTTTGGAGTTTTCATATGTCCAGGAAAAAAACAATCATAAAAGGAACCTTTATTCTGACAGCCACTGGCTTTGCCACACGATTCATGGGATTTTTTTACCGTATTTTTTTAAGTCATACCTTCGGGGAGGAAGGAGTCGGACTATATCAGCTGGTCTTTCCTGTCTATGCCCTCTGCTTTTCTTTTACGGCAGCGGGTATTGAAACCGCGCTTTCCCGCTGCGTGGCCAGAAGACTCACCTGCGGGCAAAAAAAAGAAGCACGGGAACTCTTGTATACAAGCCTGATCTGTACTGTATTTCTCTCCTGTATCATTACAATTTTACTGCAGTATTATGCAGCCTTTATAGCAGAAAGCTTCTTAAAGGACGGGCGGTGCACAGAATTTCTGGTTCTTCTGTCTTATGCCTTTCCATTTGCCGCGGTACACAGCTGTATCGCCGGATATTACCTTGGCGGAAAGGAAACCCGGGTTCCCGCTGTCTCACAGCTTCTGGAACAGACGGTACGGATTCTTTCTGTTTATCTGATCTACCGCATTGCGCTGATCCAGGGAAACCGTCCCGGCGTCATCATCGCTGTTGCAGGACTGATAACCGGTGAGATTGCCTCCTCCCTTTACTGTCTTTCCCGTATCCGCAGTGGCTCCCTCCTGTCTCCGCTCCCGAAACTTAAGATGTCCGCCTTCCTTCTTCACACAAAGGAGCTTTTGTTCCTCTCCTGCCCCCTTACTGCCAACCGGGTGCTTCTTAATATTTTGCAGAGTGTGGAGTCAGTCTCTATTCCGGTCCGTCTGATGATGTACGGAATGGTACGGGGCGATGCCCTCGCCATCTACGGCGTACTGACAGGCATGGCACTGCCCTGCATCCTCTTCCCTTCTGCCATCACCAATTCAGTATCCACCATGCTCCTTCCTACTGTAGCGGAAGTGCAGGCACTGAACGACAAAAGGGAGATGTCCTCTATCATCCAAAAAGCTGTCTATTGCTGCATCTTTCTCGGAAGCGCCTGCTGCGTATTTCTCCTTGCTTTCGGCGGCTGGATCGGAACTTTTTTGTTTCACAGTACACTGGCAGGAAAATACATAACCGCCATGTCCTGGCTATGTCCCTTCCTCTATACAAATAATACTCTGATCAGCATTATAAATGGAATCGGAAAAACGGCGCTTTCCTTCCTTATCAATTCAGTCAGCCTGGGAATCCGTATTGCCAGCGTATTCCTGTTCATACCGGTCTACGGCATCTTCGGTTATCTGTGGGGGCTTCTTGCCAGCCAGATCTTTATCTTTTTATTCTGTCTGGGCTATGTGTACAGATATGTGCGCACGTAAGGAACTGCCGCTGAGGCCTTTACACATGTGCTATCGGGAAAGCAGACCAGTGAAACGTAAGGTTATTTAAATTGGATTATACTAGATCAAAAGGGGCTGTCGGGAAATAGCAGTATGACCGCAAGATATTGCCGTGATTTATAATGTCACATAGCAATATCTTGTGGGCAATCTGCATTTCCCGACAGCCCCTTTTCCCGGTGTCAGTCCGGTCTTTTGCGCGTCAGGACGTCATGCCTTTTCATGCAGGCATGAAACGTATGGCCTTCTGACGCTTGCATTATTTATATCGTACGCAGAAACATTTTTACGATTACCGGATTCACATAGCATTCCAGCAGAATCCCTGTCAGCATGAACAAAGAAAAGCATACGGTTTTCGAAAGATTCCACCGCACTGCCGGATAAGCGAACAGAAACCACAGAAGCATCAGATATCCCGCCACGTAGCAAATAAACTGCGGGGTCAGGCACAAAAGACACAGTACGATTCCCTTCATTCCCAGCTTCATGACAGCTGATACCAGAATCAGACCGCTTGAAAAGCCTGTCCATAAGATACAGACCAGTGCCGCACCCTTTCTCAGCTTTGTACAGCCAAAGGTAAACAGAAACACTGCAGGGAGCAGTCTCAGACAGGCCACATACCACAAAAACTCAGCTGTATTAATCTCTGTCTGTACATATTGTTCCAAAAAATAGTCGTCCAGTATTCCTATACCGGCCATATAATCCCCTGACAAAAGATTCGCATAGAGAATTCCAATAAAAAAGCCCGTCATATAACACAAAATAAAATACTTTTTGCCTTCCAGTATCTTCACTCAAAAAACCTCCCAGGTCAAGATACTTCATTATATGCCGGGTATTCCGATATATTCTCACTCTTCACATTTTGCAGGCTGCGAATCTGTCTCCATATGCCAGAACTGCAGACACCGTTTTGGAATCCTCGATCTCTCCTGCATAGATCTTACGCTTTAATTCTTCCAGTGTATACGCCTTCACAGTCACATATTCACCCTCATCAAGCTTCTGCTTCGAAGGCTTTAAATCCTTTGCCACAAAGATCTCGATTCGTTCATTGCAGAGGGCCACTGTAGTGCGGAGTGTAAGAAGCCATTCCAGATGATCTGACTTATATCCTGTCTCCTCCTCCAGTTCCCTTGCCGCACACTCTATTCCAGGTTCGTCTGGCGCGTCAAGCTTTCCGGCCGGGATCTCAAGGGTCATCCGGTCCAGCGCGTTCCTGTACTGTGTCACCATGAGAATCCTCCCATCATCCAGTACCGGGACAACCGCCGCCGCCCCGTTATGGTGGATATAATCCCATTCTTCCGTACTTCCATTTGCGAATTCCATATAATCCTTGTAGACATCAACCACAGTACCGTGATATGCAAGCTCTCTTTTTACCCTTCTGATTTCTTCGCTCATCTTTACACCTCTTCTCTCCGGTAAAAGCCTCTTAGAAAAGAGCCCCGGAAGTTATAAAAAGGCTTAAAAATCCATTCGTGTAAAACACCGGATTTTCAAGCCTTCATCTTCATTTATCTTCTACCTGGCATAGTGTGTAACCCGTGATTCACGAATTACATTAACCTTAATCTGACCTGGGTATTCAAGCTCATACTCAATCTGCTTTGCTATATCCCTGGCCATCAATACCATGTCTGCATCAGATACCTGCTCTGGAACTACCATAACACGAATCTCTCTACCTGCCTGAATTGCAAAAGACTTTTCAACACCCTTAAACTGATTGGTGATCTCTTCTAATTGTTTTAACCTGTTTGTGTATGTTTCTAATGTTTCTCTCCTTGCACCTGGTCGCGCCGCAGAGATTGTATCTGCCGCCTGTACCACACATGCAAGCAAAGTTTCCGGTTCTACATCACCGTGATGTGCCTCGACCGCATTAACAACGGTTGCTGACTCCTTGTATTTTCTACAAAGATCAACACCGATCTGGATATGGGATCCCTCCACATCATGGTCAATTGATTTTCCGATATCGTGCAGAAGTCCTGCTCTCTTCGCCACTCTGACATCAAGGCCAAGCTCTCCGGCAAGAAGCCCGGATAGCTGGGAAACCTCAATAGAATGCTTCAGGGCATTCTGTCCATAGCTTGTCCGGAATTTCATCCTTCCTAAAAGCCTGATCAGCTCTGGATGAATTCCGTGGACGCCTACTTCGAGTGCCGCCGCTTCTCCTTCTTCACGTATCATTGCATCCACTTCTTTTTGCGCCTTTTCAACCATCTCCTCAATTCTTGCCGGATGAATACGGCCATCGACAATTAACTTTTCGAGCGCAATCCTTGCAACTTCCCTTCTTATCGGATCAAAGCCTGATAAGACTACAGCCTCCGGGGTATCATCGATAATCAGCTCCACACCCGTCATCGTTTCCAGTGTACGGATGTTACGTCCTTCTCTTCCGATAATTCTCCCCTTCATCTCGTCGCTTGGAAGCTGTACAACCGAAATTGTAGTTTCTGCCACATGATCTGCAGCGCATCTCTGGATGGCGGTAACAACGTATTCCCTTGCCTTCTTGTCCGCCTCTTCCTTTGCCTGCATCTCAACCTCTTTTATCATCTTGGCAGTGTCATGCTTCACATCATCTTCAACAGTTTTTAACAAGTATTCTTTTGCCTGTTCGGAGGTAAGTCCTGAGATTCTTTCTAGTTCCTGTACCCTCTGCTTACTCAGCTCGTCCACTTTCACTTCTCGCTGACGTAATTGCTCTTCCTTTGCTGTAAATACTGCTTCTCGCTTCTCAATCGCATCTGCCTTTTTATCCAAAGCCTCTTCCTTGGAAAGTACACGCTTCTCATACCGCTGTAGCTCTGTTCTGCGTTCCTTCGTCTCTTTTTCAAGCTCATTCTTGTTCTTGATAGACTCTTCTTTAATCTCCAAGAGAGACTCCTTCTTCTTGGCCTCTGCTGTTTTCACTGCGTCGTCAATAATCTCTCTCGCCTTACTCTCCGCATTTCCGATCTTGCTCTCCGCATTCTTCTTCAAATTGGAAACCGTAACGAAATGACTGACAACTGCCGCTGCAATCACAAGAACTGCTGTCACAGCAAAAAATATTCCATTCGGCACAGGAGCACCTCCTTATTAAGTTTTCATTGTACAAATACAACACTTCAATTTTATGATTAGGTAGTCAAAAGGGTATTAGTATTTTATTCTTTTCACCAATAGGAACT
>CANOKL010000044.1 GCA_947566645.1 uncultured Lachnospiraceae bacterium | reverse complement strand
GTAACCATAAGGGTTACCGGACATTCATGAAATGACAAAGTGTCAAACTCAGGAGCCAGTTTCTGACCTATGATAATATGAACTTTGATCCAGCGGTGCTTTGGAATAAGAAATACATTATCGTAAACACAGATATCCTGAAGCACGGACTTTACTACAAGGTAATGAACGAAAGGAAGAAAGAACAAAAGATTCTGTATGTCCATGGGAACAACGTGGAACGTACATTGCGGGAAATTTCAGATCAGTTGCAGTAGGGGACGGGGTAAAATTAATTTTACCCCGTCCCCTACTGTTAAAATATACAAAAAACAGAAGCATAAAATGTGAATATTATACAATATTTTGATTTTCTGAAATATAAAGTCAGAGTTTTGTTGACATTATGATTTATATGTGATAACATTCAGAAAAGAACAAATGAAAAATAAATGAACAAATGTCCAAAGTGGAAGGAGAGTTTACGAATGAAATTATTAGTGACAGCGCCCATGCTTCCAGAATCCCTGGATGAGCTGAAATGCTATTTTGAAGAGATTCATTATGATCCATGGACACTTAAGGAGGATGGGAACGGTTATTCTGAGAGGGAGATCTCAGAGCTTTTGGAGAAATATGAGCCGGATGCGCTGATCTCGGAACTGGACGAGCTTACCCGTGCAGTGATTGCCGGTTATGGAAGACTGAAGGTGATCGGGGACTGCAGGGCGAATCCGGCGAATGTTGACATCAGCGCATGCAATGAGCTTGGCATTCCTGTTTTATGTACTCCGGCAAGGAACGCGCAGGCAGTTGCAGAGCTCCTGGTGGGGATGCTTATTAATTTCTTCCGGAATGTGCAGCCGGCCATACGGTGGATTGAGGAAGGAAACTGGGTTCCGGGGAATATGCCATACAGCACATTTATGGGAAATGAGCTGCAGGGAAAGAGAGTCGGATTTGTCGGATTCGGTGCGGTTGGGCAGAAGACAGCCGGTATACTGCAGGCTTTCGGATGTGAGATTTCCTTTTATGACCCGTATGTAGATCTGGTGAATGAAAATTATTTTAAGCGGGAGCTTGAGGAGATTTTCAGGGAGAGTGATATTGTGTCCATTCATCTTCCGGTACTGGAGAGCACGAAGGGGATGATTGACGGACGGCTGATCGGGATGATGAAGCCGACTGCAGTGTTTGCGAATTCGGCAAGGTCCGCAGTGGTGGTGACAGAGGCGCTTGTAGATGCACTGGAGCATAACAGGATCAGGGGAGCTGTACTGGATGTGCTGGATCATGAGCCTCCGACAGAGGAGGATCTTAAGATCGCGAAGCTTCCCAATGTTCTCCTGACGCCTCATATAGCAGGGGCGTCCAGAGAGGTATTCAGACACCAGTCACATATTATTACGGAACGTTTCATTCAATGGATGAAGAAAGAAAATATGGATAAAATTATTTATAACACGGAAGCATTAAAAGGCTAAGGAATCAGGTTATTTCTGAACAATTCCTAAGAGAAATTAAAGGTTCGGGAGAAGCTTTAATGATATACCTATAAAAATCCAAAAAAGGAGGAAAATCAAATGAGAAAAAGAAACAGGTTGTTGGCGATGTTACTGTGTGTAGTAATGACTGCGGTGCTTGCAGGGTGCAGTTCCACTTCTGAGACGGCAGGAGGGTCAGGGGATGACGGCACAGACAAGGCGAAGACAGAGGACAATGCAGGCCAAGGCTCCGGTGCAGCCGCATCCGGGGTGAAGGGTGTCATTGACGGACTGGATGTCCCTTCCCTGGAAGGCAGGACGATCGGAGTAGCGGTTCTGGGCACGGATCATGAATTTGACCTGAAAGCATATCAGGGACAGATTGACCGGATCGAGGAGCTGGGCGGCAAGGCCGTTGCAGTGGATGGGGAGAGAAATGATCAGAAGCATATCTCGGATATTGAGAACATGATTACCCAGAAGCCGGATGCGATCATTAAGCAGCTGGGGGATGCTGATGTGTACGAGCCGGTCATGAAGAAAATATCAGATGCAGGGATTCCGCTCTTTACGGTTGACCTGGTAAGCCAGTACTCCATCTGCAACAGCACCTCAGACAATTATCTGGTAGGCGAGGAGCTGGCAAGAAATATGTATGAAGACTTGGGAGGAAAAGGGAAAATCGCTGTATTCAACGGTTTTTACGGAGTGCGTGTCTGCGGAATCCGGTATGACATGATGAAATACGTTGCGAAAGACTATCCGAATATTGAGTTCATTGACCCGGAGCTCCAGGATGTCATTACCGGGGCAGCTGAGGATGCAAGAAAGAAGACGCTTGACCTGCTGACAAAAGAACCGGAGGTTGACGCAATCTGGCTGGCGTGGGATACCCCGTGTGTGGGAGTTGCCCAGGCATGCAAAGAGGCAGGAAGAGACGATATCAAGATATACGCAGTTGACGGCTCATCCACAGTACTGGAGCTGGTGGCAGACCCGGAGTCTGCAATGTACGGCGATATGGCACAGAATCCCTATCAGATCGGGCAGGCGGCAGTAGACGAATGTGCAAGATATCTGGCAGGCGAGGAGGTTCCAAGCACCGTATACTCTGCACCGGTCTATGTAAATAAAGTAAACTGGGAAAATGCGGTAAAAGAACTGGGGCTTGAGATTGGCAAAGAGTAAGGAAGTGCCGCAGGATGAGGCTGTAGGAAGGGGAATATATGTCTAATTCAGAATATATATTGGAAATGTTGGATGTCAGCAAGGAATTTCCCGGTGTGAAAGCATTATCAGATGTCACAATCCAGATAAAAAAGGGAGAGGTTCACGGACTGGTGGGTGAAAATGGCGCAGGCAAATCAACCATTATGAAAATCCTTGCAGGGCTTTACAGTAATGACGGCGGGAAGATTATTTTTGACGGAGAAGATATTACGAAAAAACTGAATGCGCGCACTGCAGAGCAGACCGGTATCAGCTTCATCCATCAGGAACGATACGTAGTACCGCATCTGACCGTTGCAGAAATGCTGTTTTTGGGAGTAGAGAAGACAAAGACCGCATTTAAGTTCATGGACAGGAGAGGCATGGTGAAGCTTGCCGAGCAGATGCTGGAGGAAAAGGTTGGTGTGAGATTATCCGGCAATATGCTGGTGAGCCGGCTGACCGTAGGCGAGCAGCAGCTCATACAGATCTGCAGGGCGCTGATGAGCAATCCGAAGGTTATTGTGTTTGACGAGCCTACGGCGGTACTGGCCAAGAAGGAGTCAGAGAGGCTGTTCCATATCATCAGGCAGCTGAAAAAGGATAAAGGTGTGATCTATATCTCCCATTATTTCGGAGAGATCCTGGATCTGTGCGACCGGGTTACCGTGCTTCGGAACGGGAAGAAGATCGACACAGTCGCAGCGGCAGATGTGACGGTTGACTCCCTAGTCACCATGATGGTCGGGCGGGATATTTTAGAACAGTACCCGCCAAAGGACAGAAAGGCGGGAGAGACCATTCTGTCCGTAAAGGGGCTGACCCACAGGAAGGAATTCCATGACCTTAATTTTGAAGTCCGCCGGGGCGAGATCGTAGGAATCACAGGTCTTATGGGTTCCGGCCATGACAAGGTAGGAATCGGGATTTATGACAGCCATGATATTACCGGGGGAGAGGTAGAGTTTAAAGGAAAAAAGATGTCCTATATCAGTCCGGACAAAGCGGCTGCCACGGGGATGGGATATGTTCCGGATGACAGAAGGGGACTGGGGGCCATTCAGAGTATGACGGTGAAGGAAAATATCACACTTGCGTGCCTGAAAGATATGACACGCCACGGGATTATATCAGACAGGGAAGAGACGAGGGCAGTGGAAGGGCAGATTGAAAAGCTCAGGATCAAGACGCCTAACGGTGATGTTGTCAGCGGAAACTTAAGCGGAGGAAACCAGCAGAAGGTTGTGCTCGCAAGGTGGCTGAGCGACCAGTCGGAGCTATATATTTTAAATCAGCCCACCTCAGGAATTGATATCGGGGCAAGGGCAGATATTTATAAAATTATTGATGAGATGGCAAAGAGCGGCGCGGGCGTGCTGATGATCACCCAGGACATCCAGGAGTTGTATGGAATGTCTGACAGAATTATTGTCATGTTCCGCGGAGAAGCCGTGCTGGAATTGGAGACGACAGAAGAGGATCTGACCGATCAGATTATTGTCGCGTCTATGGGAGGAGGTGCCGGAGATGAAGGATAAACAGATCAGCGCACAACTGATGAGGAGCAGCGGGTATCTCGCATTCCTGCTCATTATGATCTTTTTTACCATAAAGGCGCCGGCATTCCTTTCGTACGGGAATCTGGTGAATATCATCGCCCAGTCATCGGTGCTTGGCATCTGCGGTTATGGGCTTACCGGAATCTTCATAGGAGGCGGGGATGATGTGATCCGGGGAGGGACGGATCTTTCCATCACCCTCAATATGGCAGTGGCAGGCTCTGTTATTGCAGTCATGGTCAGCAGGGGACAGCCGCTTGCCCTTGCGGTTGTGACGGCGGTGGCAGCAAGTATCATAATTGAGGCAGTGAATGCATTCACCGTGGTGAAACTGAAGATGATTCCACTTCTCAGTACCATCTGTATGATGTATGTCCTGCAGGGCGTGGAGCGGATTCTTACAAACAATGTGGTGGTGGCCGCAGCACATCCCCTGCTGTTCTTCATTGCGGATACAGCGGTTCTGGGTGTGCCGGTGATGGCGTGGATCTTCCTTGCAGTGACTGTAATCATGTATCTGGTCTTTAATGTCTGTTCCTATGGAAACAGGGTCAGTGCAGTGGGAGGAAGCGAACTTGCGGCAAAGGCCAACGGGATCAACGTGCCATGGATTGTGACCACTACATATCTGATTGCCGGACTGATGGCAGCGATATCAGCGGTTTTAATGGTGGCAAGGCTTTCAAGCTATACACCCGGGGCGGGCGATCTGCAGTTGTTTGACGTGATGCTGGTCAGCTATCTCGGGGCGGTATTTTCAAGAAGATACAGACCCAATATTCCGGGAACCTTTATTGCATCCCTGTTTGTGGGGGTGCTGACAAACGGATTTACACTGATTAATGTGCCCTCATACTGGGTGTATGCGATTAAGGGCGCCTTAATCCTCGTTACCGTTTCAATCACAACAATACAGAAGAGGAGGGCGGTATAGCTATGAAGAAGAAATCCTTTGATATGGGAAGATTTTTGTATGACAATACGACAACGCTTTTATTACTGGCCATCTTCCTCTTTTTCTCGGTCTTTGCACGTGGCTTTCTGACGATTGGAAATATTACGACAGCCCTCAGTTCTTCGTCTGTATTACTGCTGATTTCACTTGGTATGTGCTTCGTCGTCATCAGCGGCGGAACAGACCTGTCGGTGGCCGCGGCCTACGGGCTTGGGGGTATGGTCTGCGTCCTCTGCATCCAGGCAGGGCTGTCCCCGGTTTTCGCGATTTTTCTCGCACTTGCCGCGGGGGCAGTGTTCGGGCTGATCAACAGCTTCCTGATCTTAAAGGTAGGGATATCGGTGTGGCTTACCACGCTGGGTACACTGTTTATCGGGGAGAGTATTGAGAGGATTGTCACAAAGGGAGGTACGCCCATCTATCTTTCAAGGGTGAGCGGCCTGTTTGAGAGCATTGGCCAGGGGACTGTGGTAAACATAAAACAGCAGGGAGCCAATATTACAATTAAGTCCTCTCTGATCCTGGCGCTGGTACTGGCGGCAATTGCGGCATTTGTCCTGAAGAAAACAGTTTTTGGAAGGCATCTGTATGCAGCCGGACTGCAGCGCAGGGCTGCAGAGCTTGCAGGAGTATCGGCAAAGAGGTGTGTGACCGCCGCCTTTGTTGCGAGCGGCATGCTCTGCTGCCTGGGAGGAGTGATCGGGAGTTCCCAGCTTGTTTCCTACATTCCGGTGAACGGGCGGTACTATCTTCTTGACTCCATAGGAACCGTATTTATAGGCAGTACGATGCATAAGAGGGGATTTGCAAATATCGGAGGTACTGTAACCGGAGTGCTGTTTTTCAGCTTTATGACAAATGGGCTGAATCTGCTGGGTGTGCAGTATTACTGGCAGTATGTAATAAGAGGAGGGCTGATCTTGGTGGTTCTTGCTATTAACGCCTACCAGAGAAATGTGTGGGCGCTCAGAACAAAATAACAGTTAAGGCTGGCGCAATACTCATGGCCGGTGAAATCTGACATGAGTATGACATTAAAAAATCAGGAAGGAAGGAATTAAGATGAGTAATTATTTATCGGACAGAGAGGCAAAGGAGCTGATCTGTGAAATAGGGAGAAGGGTTTTTGCAAAGGGTCTTGTGGCGGCAAATGACGGAAACATTACGCTTCGAACAGGGGAGAATGAGATCTGGGCGACGCCCACAGGGGTGAGCAAGGGCTATATGACGCCGGATATGCTGGTGAAAATGGATTTTGACGGCAATGTACTGGAGGGAACCTGGAAGCCTTCCTCAGAGGTGAAGATGCATCTGAGAGTATATAAGGAAAATCCCTCCGTAGGGGGCACGGTACACGCCCATCCGCCGGTTGCGACATCCTACGCCATAACAGGCGAGTGGCTGGATCAGCCCATCTTTGCGGAATCAATCATCCAGCTTGGAGTCGTGCCGGTGGCAGAATATGCCACACCCGGAACCCAGGAGGTGCCGGATTCGGTGGCGCCCTTCTGCAGGGATTACAACTGCTGTCTGCTGGCGGCCCACGGCGCGCTGACATGGGGCGCGGATCTGATGCAGGCTTACTACAGAATGGAGGCACTGGAGCATTTTGCCAGGATACATACAGAGGTGATCGGTCACCAGAAGCCTGCACAGATGCTGACTGAGGCGCAGGTGGACAAGCTGCTTGCGATCCGGGCAGGCTGTAATAACGGAAGTCCGGCAGGCGGAGTACCGGCGAACAGGGGGTAAGCAGTATGAATCGTTTTCAGTATTATAATCCAACAAAGGTTGTATTTGGAGAAGGTGAATTTGGCCGTCTGGGAGCGGAGGTAAAGGCACTGGGGGACAGAGCGCTTCTTGTGAAGCAGGAAGGGCCCCTGGAAGAGATGGGTGTATATGCAGAGGCAGTAAAGAGTATGGAGGAAGAGGGAATCAAGGTTCATACTCTGGAGTACATCACGAGCAATCCGAAGCTTTCAAAGATTAGGGAAGGCATTGCCCTTGCAAGGGACGAGAAGATTAATGTTGTTGTGGCGGTTGGCGGCGGAAGCGCCATTGACGCAGGGAAAGCGGTAGCCATAGGCGCTCCCTGTGGGGGCGATGTATGGGATTTTTTCCGGAGAGAGAAAATGGTACAGGAAGCACTGCCTATGGTGGCAGTCAGTACGATCTCCGCCACGGGGGCAGAGACAAGCTGCCATGTGGTAGTTACCAATGATGAGGAAGCAGATGCCGCAAAGTGGCAGAAGTGGGCACTTCACGATCCTCATGCATTTCCGGATACAGCGATTATTGACCCCAGGCTTCTGGCCTCCGTTCCAAGGAGGCTCACTGCTGCAGGAATGGCAGATACGATCTCGCATGTAATCGAAGGATATTTTGATGGAGTCCCTGACAATCCGGTCTCAGACAGAATCGGAGAAGGAATCGTGATGACAGTGATTGAGAATGAGAGGGTACTGGATCATCCGGATGACCTGAAGGCGAGAGCGGCGCTTGGCTGGGCGGCAACGCTTGCCATGAGCGGACTGCAGGACTGCGGACGGTCCAATGCAGGCTTCCCGGCCCACTGGATTCAGCATGCGGTAGGCGCTCTGACCGATTCCTCCCACGGCGAGGGACTGGCAGTGATCAATCCGGCATGGCTGGAATTCGTTAACCAGAAACATCCAGAGAAATTTGTGCAGTTTGCAGAGCGCGTGTTCGGGATAGAGAGGACAGCAGGCATGAGTGATGTGGAATACGGACAGGCAGGGATTGATGCACTAAAAGACGTGTTCAGAAGATGGGGCCTTCCAGTGACACTCGGAGAGCTTGGAGTGACAGAAAGCATGATTCCAGACATCATTCAGGGAGTGCTGGACAGCCCGGAGACCTATGTATTCGAAGAAAAAATGCTGGAACAGGTTCTCAACAGATGCATGAGGGCTACTATTCACGGCACAATGTTATTTAGTTAAGCCGGACGCGTCTGACATGATGTAGTTCTCTTTCAGACACGCTTTCGCTCGGTTCCAAACGCAGCGGTACTAAGCTCGTGAAAAACCTCGCTAAGTGCCGGCGTTTTCCAACGGTCTTCAAGGGAACTACATAATGTCAGACGCTGTGTACTGGCTTAACTAAATGACATTGATTCACGGCATCAATAATTGACAAAGAAAAGCAAAGGTGATAAGGTTAGGGAGGATGTTATGGCATATCTGGTATATGATATAGGAACAGGGAATTCCCGTGTCTGCATTGTGTCAGAACAAAAGGAGATCATAGAACTCAGGACATTTGAAAATAAGTACTACCGGGATTTCAGATACGAAGATGCGCTTTATTTCAAACCAGAGGAGCTGCTGGAGTGTGCAATGCGCTGTACAAAGGAGCTGCTGAAGGCACACCCGGAGATCCGGATCGAGGCGGTGACCGCTGCGGGTGCAAGGGAATCCATTGTCCTGACCGACCGGGCTGGACACTGGTTTTACGGCCTGCCCAATATTGACAACAGAGGGGAAGCATGGATAGATGACATTCCCGGGAAGGACGACATATACCGGAAAACGGGGAGATGGGCCTCCCCGGTATTCTCGGCAGGTAAGCTGATGGGACTTAAGAAGCTAAGCCCGGAACTTTACGGACGTATAGAACGAATTACAAGCCTGAGCGAGTGGATCGGATATGTGTTTACAGGGGTACTTGTCATGGAATACTCCCAGGCATGCGAATCCCAGCTGTTTGATATTGGGAGGCGGGAATGGGATGAAGAGCTGTGCGCCCTGTTTGATATTGACATGCGTATCCTTCCGGAGGTCTGCCGGGCATCGTCATCCCTTGGAAGAGTGAAGGAGCCGTTGTGTGAGGAGCTGGGTCTTCCGAAGGAAGCTGTATTCATTGTCGGAGGGGCAGATACCCAGGTCGCCGTGTACGGAACAGATGCACAGGAAAAGGAGATCGTGATTGTCTCTGGGACGACCTCGCCTGTCGTGACAATTGTGCCGGACAGATTCTTTGACAGGGCACAAAGATGCTGGGTGGATTGTTATATAGACGGCAGGAGCTATCAGGTCGAGACAAATGCCGGTGTCTCGGGCAGGAACTATCAGTTATTGAAGCGTATCTTTTTTGAGGATGTGGACTATCCGGCACTGGATCAGAGAATGAAGGAAAAATCCCGGATTATGTGCGTGGCGTCACTTGGGACGCTGATCTTTTCAGAGAACAAGACCCTGAAGAACGGTGGATTTTATATGCCCGCGCCGCTGGATGAGGAAATGGACCGCTATGATTTTGCATTTGCCCTGGTGGCAGATATTGCATGCAGCGTAGTTCAGCAGTATAATAGTCTGTGTGAGATGATTCCCTGTGAAAGGAGTTTTATCCTGGGGTGCGGGGGAGGCTTCCAGTCTGGGGTACTGAGCCAGCTGATTGCAGATCTTGCGCAGAAAACACTGATCATCCGGAGCAGCTACAGACAGGCTTCCGTCATAGGATGTGTGAAGCTCTGTAATGACCATTTCGGAAGAAAAAATGAGATAAGCCCTGAGGAGAGGGTCTTCCATCCAAGGGAAAACAGGATGATAAGGGAATACTTTGACAGATGGGCGGCTGTCAGAAAACGAATAAATTAACAAAAAGGAAGAGAAATGAAGCAGGCAAAGATTCACAATTACGCATTAATTGAACAGGTAGGAAGAATGTATTACATTCTGCAGATGAACCAGCAGACAATTGCAGATAAACTGGGATTAAGCCGTACTACAGTAGTACGGCTTCTTGCTGAGGGCAGGGAAGAGGGAATTATTCAGATCTATATCTGCGGGCAGGACAGAGGGCTTCGGCATACCGAGCTGGAGACAGAGCTGCAGAAGAAGTATCATCTGAGGGATCTGGTGATTGCAAGAAACTCCGGACCAGATGCAATCTACAATGTTGCGGCAAAATATATCCAGGGAATCGTTCCCGAGAAGGGAATACTCGCCATATCCGGCGGAAAGACCATGTATACGGCAGCGGATTATTTTTACCCGGTGGACAGGGTAAAGGAGCTGAATATCGTGCAGCTGACCGGTGTGTTTGGGGATGGAATCCCGGGAATGTCGGTTGCCCAGAGATGGTCTGAAAAGCTCAACAGCAATGTAACCTACCTGTCAGCCCCCGGTATCGTAAGTACGCCAAAGCAGCGCCAGCTCTTTATGAATGAATTCCATATTACAAAGGCATACGAGACGATTCTGGAAGCAGAGATGGCCATATCCGGTATCGGGACGCCGAAGGTAGTACTGGAAAATATCTCGGCGGATTACCCGAAGGAGAGGTTTGAAAGGCTGGAGCATGATTGTGTCGGGGATATTATGTTTCATTTCTATAATGCCAAAGGCGAATTCAATGCCCCGGGCATCTCCGAATGCGTGATCGGTGCAACGATTGAGGATTATATGAAGATACCAAACCGGATCGCGATTGCATTCGGAAGAGAAAAGACCGCGGCAATCCATGCAGCCATGGCAGGCGGAATCGTAAATATTATGATTACCGATGAAGAGACAGCAAGACAATTGGGGACGGGGTATTTTTAATTTTACCCCGTCCCCAACAGTAAAAAGGGAGGTTTTTAGAAAAATGGGAAGAGAATACTGGAACGGTACAGAGGCGGCGCACAGGCGGGTGATGATGAAGGCAGCAGGATATCTGGATGAGGATATCCGGAAAAAGCCCCATATCGGAGTGCCCAATTCCTATATGGCGGGTTCTCCGGGGACGGCCCATCTCAGGCAGGTAACGGAGGCCGTGAAGGAGGGCATCTGGGCAGCAGGGGGAATCCCGGTGGAGTTCGGGATTCCTGCAACCTGCGGCAATGTCGCGAACGGTGCAGATGAGATGAAGTATGAGCAGGTGGGACGGGATATTGTAGCCATGTCCATTGAATTTGTATCAAGAGTACATAATTTTGACGCTATATGCTGTGTGGCAAGCTGTGACTTAATTATTGCAGGCTGCTATCTGGCGGCATGCCGCCTGGAGATTCCGGCTATGGTAGTAACAGGTGGTTCTATGCAGGCGGGGAATTACTGTGGAAATACAGTTGTGGAGGCAGACCTGGATGCAGCAAGATTCTCCGGTGCCTCTGAGGAGGAGCTGATGGAAATGGAAGACAGCGTATGTCCTTCTTTTGGAGCCTGTCCGTCCATGGGGACAGCGAATACCATGCAGATGCTGGGTGAGGTGCTGAATCTTGTCATGCCAGGGACATCAACCATTCCGGCATCCGATAATGCAAGACTCAGGGCAGCGCGCTCTGCAGGGAAATATATGGTAGAGCTTGCAAAATCCGGAAGGACTCCAAAGGATCTCATTACAAAAGAGGTACTGGAAAATGCAATTATGTTTGATATGGCAGTGGCAGGTTCTACCAATGCAGTGCTTCATATTCTTGCGTATGCCTACGAGCTTGGCATTGAGCTGACACTTGCTGACTTTGAGAAGTATGCAGAGGAGATTTACTGCATTAATGCAGTGATTCCAAGCGGCCCATATACAGTTGTTGATTTTCACTATGCAGGGGGTGTGAAGAATGTGATGAAGATGCTGGAGGGAAAGCTTCATACAGATGCACCGACCATGTATGGGAATACCTGGAAGGATATTCTGGATACGGTTAAGGCTAGGGAGAACAAGGTGATTCATTCCCTGGGGAACCCGGTTGCAAGAGAGCCGGGGCTTAAGATTCTCAGGGGAAACATCTCTCCGGCAGGAGCCATTGTCCGTCCAACGGCTGTATTTGACGAAGTAAAATATCTTAAGGGTGCAGCAAAGGTATACGAAGGAGACCAGCCGGCATATGAGGCAATTATGGCAGGTGAGATTGTACCGGGTGATATCATCGTTGTCCGCTACGAGGGCTGCAAAGGGGCGCCGGGAATGAAGGAGCTGATGCTTAGTATAGATGCGCTGATCGGACTTGGGCTGGATAAAAGTGTCGGGCTGATTACAGATGCCAGATTTTCCGGATTCAACTATGGTGCAATCGTTGGCCACATATCCCCGGAGGCTTATGACGGCGGAGTAATTGCACTTATTGAGAACGGGGATGTGATTGAGATGGATATAGCCGGCGGATTTCTGAATCTCCTGGTACCGGACGAGGAACTGGAAGCAAGAAGAAGGAAATGGGTATGTCCGCCGCTAAAGCAGCAGAAAGGGGTTCTCAACATCTATGCGCAGATGTGCCGCCCGGCAGAGCAGGGAGGCGCAATGCAGCCATGGAGGCTGGACGCGCCGTATCGGTAATGGGAACCCCTAAAGTATATCCTTCCTGCAGTACCAGAAACAGCCGGCTACTGCTCCGATCACCATAAATCCCAGCCCCACAGACAGATATCCCATATTCAGTCTTCCGTCGGCAATAATATCCGCGCTTTCTGTATAACCAAACGGTGTCAGATATTTTAGAAACTTTGCTTTCTCTGTCAGATTGGATATGATATTAAGAAAATAAAGAAGCGCTGCCATGCCAAGCCCAATTCCGGTTCCGCTGTGGCTTAAAAAAGCAGAAATACCAAAGCACACAAAAGCAATCTCTAACTGAAGTATAAAGTATGCCAGAAACAAGAGAAAGAGCGGTCGTACCTCCGGTGATTCGCCGATTGCCTGGACGCAGGCTGCAGTAACGGCAATGACGAAGAGGTTCAGAATCAGAATCTCTATAATCATGGCAGTCAGCTTCTGTAATACGATTTTCCGGCGGCTGACCGGATGGGTAAGCAGAAATTCTGCGGTCTGGTCCTTTTCTTCCTTCGCCAGAATGGAAATGCCAGAAAGAGCCGCAAAAAAGGCTCCGCCGAGGCCGAGGACATTTCCGCATTCTACGCCAAAAAATCCCAGAAATTCCCCGAAATTAAGCCTGTCCATGCCAAAGGCAGCAGAAAAGCTTCCCATTTCCGAAAACATAGAGCCAACCTCTTCCATCTGCGTCCCCATCTCCGGATAAATCAGAATACAGACTGCCAGCATAAAGGCAATGACACATGTCCATATGAGAAAGGTCATTCGTCCCTGTTTTAGTTCATGTCGGATGATCGTCATATTAATTCTCCCCTTCCGCATAAAAATGCATAAAGATTTCGTCAAGATCCGGTTCTGTAATGGAGACATCCGTCAGTGGAAGTGCGGACAAAGCCTGAAGCAGTTTCCGGGGATTTCCTCCATATAAGAAGCTGACAGTGTCTGCATCTGTCTGCACATCCCTGATGTCCGGCAGAGCGGGAGGAGATGTGATGCCCCTTATCCGGACTCTTCTGGCATCCGTGTGCCCCAGATGTTCTGTACTGTCCGAGATCAGCAGGCGGCCTGCCCGGATCACAGCCGCATGCCTGCAGTATCGCTGAACCTCTGAAAGGACATGGGAGGAGATGAAGACAGTAGTGCCGTTTTTGTTCCGCTCCTCCAGTATGGCGTAGAATTCCCGCTGCATCAGCGGATCCAGCCCGCTTGTGGGCTCGTCCAGGATACAGAGGTCAGGCATATGCTGAAGAGCGCAGATGATGGACACCTTCTTGCGGTTGCCAAGGGACAGCTCCCTGATCTTTTTACTCGTATCCAGTTCCAGACGTTCGCAGAGCACCTCTGCCTCTGCGCGGCAGTCTCTGTGTCTCAGGCTGGCAGAGAACCGGATCATATCCGACACCCGCGCATTACGGTAAAAAGAAGCCTCCGAGGGCATATATCCGACTCGTGAGAGAATCGCTTCTTTTTCGCGGACGATGTCCATTCCCAGGATCTGTGCACTTCCTTCTGACGGTGCAATCAGTCCTAAAAGAGTGCGGATCGTAGTGCTCTTCCCTGCACCATTTGGCCCGATAAAGCCAAAGAAATCACCATCTGCCACAGTCAGATTCATATCAATGATTCCTCTTGAACGGCCATAATATTTTGTCAGGGCAATTGTTTTTATCGCATCCATTTGTTTTTAACACTCCTTTCTGCAGCAGAACTGCCAGATCGTTACCTTAGATATACATTTTTCCAGAATAAAAGCATTTCTGAGAAATCCTTCTTAAGCCTGCCTGCGTCCAGGGTGTCCCCGCGCTGGGAGATTTCCCACAGATATCCGACTGACATTAAGTAGATCTGCCGGTGCATCATTTTTAAATCCAGGCCTGGTATAAAATCCTCCGGATTCAGCCTGGCCAGGGCATCTGCCGCCTTCCTGTTAAAATGTTCCAGGTAGCTTTCCTGGATGTCCTGCCTGACTGTCTCATCCTTTTCGTAAAATGCTTTCATGGCAAATGCTGCCATGTCCGGATAGCGGCACATGATCTGAATCTTCGCATACATGCCCCGCTCCATCATTTCAAATAAATTCTCAGAGTCATAGCAGTGGCTGAGGGCGAGATACTCGCAGGTAATATCTGCGGCTGTGTTCCATAAAAACAGATAAAGGTCTTTCTTATTGCGAAAGTAGTGGAACAGAAGTGACTTGCTGATCCCTGCCTCATCCGCAATCTCCTGCATAGGACTTTTACGATAAGAGTTCTGCGAAAACACACGGAAGCCGGCATTGATAATCTTCTGCTGCTTTTCTGACGGAAGGGTGTAAAATCTTTCATTCATAAGAAATGCCTCGCTGACTGAACTGGTTAACGGTTTCTATCTATTATTATAACACATTGACCGATTTTGGGAAGACCCGTGAATAATAACCGGAATAAAGGACAGGTGGGGATTTACGGCCTGCATGATTGAAAAATGAACAGGGAAAGGATATAATAACATCACATAGATAAAACCGTTTTTTTGTTTACAATTATACCGATATAAGGGAGGAAGAAAAGAATGAAGGTATCAGTGTATGAACAGTGTCTCTCGAAAAAAGACGATATTATACAGATAAGACGTAAATTACATCAGATTCCGGAAGTAGGAATTTATAATCCTGAAACGAGTGCATTCATCTGCCGGGAGCTTGAGCGCATGGGAATTCCCTTCCAGATCAGTCATTCGGAAGAAAAAGGAGTGAAAAATACAAGTATTGTAGGATTAATCCGAGGGAAAAAGGAAGGAATAACAGTGGCTCTTCGTGCCGATCTGGACGGGCTGCCGATTGCAGAAGAGAATGAAGTCCCTTATAAATCGACACATCAGGGAAAGATGCATGCCTGCGGACATGACTGTCATATGGCGATTCTTCTTGGAGCTGCAGAGATTTTAAAGAAACATGAGGAAGAGATGTGCGGGTCTGTGAAACTTATTTTTCAGACAGGAGAAGAAGAGCTTGCAGGAGCCAGAATGCTTATGTCCGAAGAAGTCATGAGGCATCCGGACGTATCAGCATGTTTTGGCCTGCATGTCTGGCCAATACCAGAATATCCTGCCGGAGCGCTCGTAATAGCTCCCGGGTGCGTGATGGCAGCGGGCGACAGATTTGATATTCTCATAAAAGGAAAAGGCTCCCATGGCTCGCAGCCCTCTTTCGGAATTGATCCGGTGACGTGCGCTGCCCAGATTATTTCTGCTTTACAGCTTATTTCATCTCGTGAAGTTTCAGAAAAAGAGAAGGGAGTGCTGTCTGTGTGCAGGATTCATGCAGGCTCGGCATGGAACGTCATTCCTTCAGAGGCGCATCTGCAGGGAACAATCCGGACAACAAGTACGCAGACAAGGCAGCATTATAAGAAAAGAATCAACGAGATTGTAAAACAGACAGCAGGAGCACTCCGCTGTATAGGAGAGGTCGAGTGGTCAGCAGGAACCCCTGCTGTAGATAATGACGCAGAAACGGCAAAAAGGGCGGCGGATGCAGCCGGGAAACTATTCGAAAAGGAATTCGTGATTGATCATGCATCCCCCTTTATGGCAACGGAAGATTTTGCATTTTACCAGCAGGAAGTTCCAGGGGTATATGCTTTCCTGAACATATCCGACAGCGGTTCTGCGGCAGGCGTTTCATTACATAACTCCAGGTTTCAGGTAGATGAAAGTGTACTCTGGCACGGAACGGCTTATTTTGTGCAGACAGTACTTGACTGGTTGGGGACGGGGCAAAATTAAAAATGCCCCGTCCCCAACTTAATCTGTCACCTTAATGGAAGAAATAACAGGCTGATCTTCCGCTGCTACAGTTCCATCGTCATCTTGTACAGGGATATTCCCGCATATTTTATCAACAACCTCCATCCCTTCTGTTACATGGCCGAATGCTGCATAGTTTCCATCCAGGAAGGTGCTGTCCTCATGGACGATGAAGAACTGGGAAGAAGCACTGTCGGGCAGATTGGATCTTGCCATGGAAATGACACCCCGTACATGAGAAATATTATTCTCCACGCCATTTTCAGAAAACTCTCCCTTAATCTCCTGGTCTGAACCGCCGGATCCATTTCCGGCCGGATCTCCTCCCTGGATCATAAAACCGCTGATAATCCTGTGGAAGGTCAGACCGTCATAAAAGCCTTCTTCTGCAAGATTCAGAAAATTGGTGACCGTAACAGGTGCAGTGTCTGCATCCAGTTCTAATGTGATTGTGCCATAATCTTTCACGTCAATTTCTACATGATGAAGTCCCTTCACAGTGTCTCCCGTTTCAGCGGAATCTGTGCCATTTGCTTTTTCTGCCTGCTTCTGCCTGCTCTTTCCTGTCTCGGCGGCACCGTCGTCCTTTGTACTGCATCCGGCAGAGAGGGCAGCAAAAAGTGTCATACATAAGAAACAAATAAATATTTTTTTCATAATTTACCTCCATTTTTATCAATTTGCAAAAAGGACACAATATAATTTGGTTTTGCATTTTTAGTCTATCACAGGAGGATGCATCTTTCAATTGGGGACGGGGTAAAATTAAAAATACCCCGTCCCCAATTGAAAGATGCAGATTATTCTGATAGAATAAATATAGCTTTTAGACATGAAGAAATTCGATTGGAGAAACCGGTTCCGAATCGGTTTCAAATTGAATAAAAGTAATGAGAAGATAAGATGATAAGGAGATGCTATGAGAAAAAGGGAGTTAGCGCTTGAGGTAATTGACAGACTGAAAAAAGAATATCCGGATGCCGGCTGTACCCTTGATTATGACCAGGCATGGAAGCTTCTGGTCAGTGTCCGCCTGGCGGCGCAGTGTACGGATGCAAGGGTAAATGTTGTGGTAGAAAAGCTTTATGCCAGGTATCCGGATGTGGATGCCCTGGCAGAGGCAGAGGTAGATGACATTGAGGAGATTGTAAGACCCTGCGGACTTGGAAAAAGTAAGGCGCGGGACATCAGTGCCTGTATGAAAATTCTCCGGGATGAGTATGACGGCCATGTGCCGGATGATTTTAACGCACTTCTTAAGCTGCCGGGCGTCGGAAGAAAGAGCGCGAATCTGATTATGGGTGATGTATTTGGAAAGCCTGCAATCGTTACAGACACGCATTGCATCCGTCTCTGTAACCGCATCGGGCTTGTAAAGGATATGAAGGAGCCGAAAAAGGTGGAGATGGAGCTGTGGAAAATAATTCCTCCAGAGGAGGGAAGTGATTTTTGCCACCGTCTTGTTTATCATGGGAGGGATGTGTGTACGGCCAGGACGAAGCCTTATTGTGAGAAATGCTGTCTGAATGATATCTGTAGGAAGCAGGGGATTAAATGAGCATAGCAAGGAGTAATACATATGAATAAAGGAATACATATAAATATGAGAAAAGGATACTGGCTGATCTTGTCAGTGGTGTTGGCGGTCTGCTGCATGCTGCCGGTAAATGCCGCGGCAAGGTTCAAAAAGGTTCCTGCGGATATGAGGGGTGCAGTGAAGATATCATCCGCTGCGATTCGTGAAAAGAAAGCAGGCAGATCCAGGGCGCTTCAAAAGGTGAAGTTTGGAGAGAAAATCCGCATACTGGGCCAGTCAGAGAAATGGTACGAGGTAAAAGAGGGTTCTGTAAAGGGATACATGAAAAAGAGCGATGTGATCATGTATAATAAAGAGAAAAAGCATATCGCGCTTACCTTTGATGACGGTCCTGGACTTAAGACAACCCCCAAGGTGCTGAATGCACTGAAGAAAAATAAATGCCGGGCCACCTTTTTTCTTGTTGGCTCCAGTATCAATGGCAGTACTGGTAATTTGCTGAAGAGAGAGGCAAAGCTTGGGTGTGAGACCGGAAATCATTCTTACTCGCATCCGTTGCTGACCGGGCTTGGGAGTGCTGCGGTGAGGAGCCAGTTTTCGAGAACGAATAAAAGCATTAAAAAATATACCGGAAGGAGTGCAACAGTGTGCCGTACTCCCTATGGTTCATCTAACAGCAGTGTACTTGGCGCGGCAGGGTGCCCCCATATTCTATGGTCAGTAGATACACTTGACTGGAAATACAGAAGCACGGGCCGGCTTATTTCTTATGTGAATAGTAATGCAAGAGACGGTGCAATCGTGCTAATGCATGATATTCATATGAGCACAGCCAATGCCGTGGACAGTATCTGTAAGAACCTTAAGAAAAAAGGCTATGAGATGGTGACGGTTACAGAGCTTGCCGCTATTAAGGGGAAGCCAATGAAGGCAGGGCGTACATATTATAGCTTTTGACCGGAATTTTAAGGCTCTAATACGGGGCACTTTCCGGCATACTTTTGCCATAGCATCTATCTCCCTTCTTTTTCGTTTTTTGGCAGTGGAGCCTTATTTCAGCTTCGTCTGCTTCAAAATACATTTGACTGTGCAGGAGGCAAAGTCTTGGGGTGATTAGGAAGGGATACAGGGAACAGCAAGTTCCCTGTTATCCAAGTTTGAGCTGAGACTTCAGGGCCTCCTGCAGAACCTGTGAAAAGTTAATGTTACGCTCTAAAGCGGCGGCATTAAGCCATGCAGGTAAAGTGACAGTTCTATTGACTGCACGATTCACGTTTGCCAGACGGACCGATGGCATATAGACATCAATCAGAACTGCCCGTTCATTTTCCTTAGTCTTGATTTCGGACAAAGGGGTAGGAACGGGGATTTCTTCTCCATCTTCTTCCAGTCCATTAAGGACACAGCCGAGAAGTTCCCGCGCTGATAAAAGGGCATCATCGTCATTTGTGCCACTGGTAGCACATTTTAAGTCCGGAAAATCAATGGCGATCTCTTTCCCTGGTTCGTAGATGAAGATAGCGGGATAAAAATAACGCTCTGTTTTTTTCATGAAAATAACCTCCTATTCGAGTGTGTGCCGAGAGGGGTCAGGGCTAATTAAATCTTAGCCCTGACTGTTCCTCGATGCGCTTTAGCGTTGGGAGAGGGATATCTTTGTCAGGATGTTTCACTGTTGTGCGTCCCTTCTTGGTAGGGTGTTTGTATTGGTGATGACTTCCAACTACGTTCACTTCATACCATCCATCCGCTTTTAACATCTTGATAACTTCACGCGATGAATAACTTTTCATGTATTGTGCCCTCCTGACAATTAAATAATAACACATACAAAAATATTTGTCGATAGGAAAACAAAAATTTTTGTATGCGTTAAAAATACTAATGACTCGTCAGCAAAGGTAAAACCTATGGAAATGGCTGTGTTAGATGAGCAGGCGATCCCGGAGTAAGTAAGGCTTAAGTTTCTCTTAAGAAAATTTCGATTTGTTTTAGATATTAATCACACTTTGGACATAATTATCCTTTATACTTTAAGTCAGATAGTTGATAAACACATCAACTATCTCCCCCTCATAAAAGTAACGCATCGGGAATACCGATGCCGCACTTTACTCTCATTCCTTTAGATAACTATAACAACGACGAGAACCCGCAAGCCGCAAGGTGAGCGGGTTTTCGCTGTAACGGCGGAAATTGTTTAATAGTTTGACTTCATTTCCATTCTGTGGTAAACTTTTTTGAAGAATTACTGACAAGACACATGTAATGGCAAGTGTAGCACAGAAGGGATGAATGATGATGGAAAGACTTAAGAAGGCCTTGGACCGTATTTTTATTGACGGACTGAGCGCAATGGCACAGGGATTATTTGCAACACTGATTATCGGAACGATTATACAGCAGATTGGTACGCTTATTGGCGGACCGGCGGGGGATATGATATTTGTAATCGGAAAGATCGCCGCATCGCTTACCAGTGCCGGAATCGGGGCTGCAATCGCATATAAGTTTAAGGAAAGTCCTCTTGTTGTAGTGTCTGCTGCTACAGCAGGCATGGCAGGCGGTTTTGCAGGCAAGCTGCTGGCAGGGACGGTGCTTGTGGACGGAGCCATCGTCTATGCGGGACCGGGAGAGCCGCTTGGGGCATTTATCGCGGCATATGTTGCCATCTTCTTCGGACACCTGGTGTCAGGACGTACGAAGGTGGATATTCTTGTAACTCCGGTTGTCTCAATCGGAACAGGGGCGGCAGTAGGGCTATTGCTGGGGCCTCCTATATCCGGGTTTATGTCATGGCTTGGCTCAATTATCAACTGGGGAACGGAACAGCAGCCATTTCTCATGGGGATTATCGTATCCGTATTGATGGGCATGATACTGACGCTGCCGATCAGCTCTGCGGCACTTGGCGTGATCCTGAACCTGTCCGGGCTTGCAGCCGGTGCCGCAACAGTGGGGTGCTGCTGTAACATGGTAGGCTTTGCAGCAGCAAGCTATCGGGAAAATAAGATTGGAGGGCTCCTTGCGCAGGGAATCGGTACTTCCATGCTCCAGGTGCCGAATATTGTAAGGAAGCCGGTCATATGGCTTCCGGCAATCATTTCAAGCGCGGTTCTGGGACCAGTGGGAACTCTCGTATTTCATATGACAAGTAATGCAACAGGCTCTGGCATGGGAACAGCCGGCCTGGTAGGGCAGATTATGACCTGGCAGACAATGACAGAGACGGAGGCAGCAGCAGTTGTTCTTGTAAAAATACTGGTGATTCAGATTATCCTGCCGGCAGTTGTCACACTTATCATCTCAGAGCTTATGAGAAAGAAAGGAATAATCCAGCCAGGAGATATGAAGCTGGATTTATAAAGCGGCTTTTGCGATACTCACGGCAGATTTCATTGGCCGTGAGTATAGAAACAGAAAGAACAAGGAGGACCCCGGGGAGAATGACAGATACAGGAAAGATACATGTTTATTATGGAAATGGAAAAGGGAAGACTACAGCCGCAATGGGACTGGTCATGCGGGCGGCAGGAACCGGGCTTTGCGTGCTTGTATTCCAGTTTTTAAAGGATAACACATCCGGTGAGAGGGTGGTACTGGAAGGACTTGAAAATGTAACCTGTCTTCCGGGAAAAGAAAATGTAAAGTTTT
Organism: uncultured Lachnospiraceae bacterium; assembly: GCA_947566645.1. Classification (GTDB taxonomy): domain Bacteria; phylum Bacillota; class Clostridia; order Lachnospirales; family Lachnospiraceae; genus CAPEBR01. Next base: position 14,444 of record CANOKL010000044.1, on the reverse strand, counting down.
CCAGGCAGATGAGCAGTGAAGAAAAGGAAGAAGTAAAGCACTATAATAACAAGGCGCTGGATGAGATTGCAAAACTTACTGCTTCCTTTGACGTGCTTTTATTAGACGAGTCCCTGTGTGCCGTGAAGCTGGGGCTTTTGAATGAGGATAAGCTGTCAGGCTTCCTTCAGCATAAGCCCAGAGGACTGGAGGTCATACTCACAGGCCACGCAGTATCAGAGAGGATACAGGCTCTTGCAGATTATGTGACAGAGATCAGAAAAATAAAGCATCCCTATGATAAAGGAGTGTCCTCCCGGCAGGGCATTGAATACTAGTACAGCATTGCATTAAACAAGTTATTAAATATATGTGAAATCCGGCACAGAAGCAGCAAAATATGTTATACTAATAGCAGTGCGAAAGCTCACTCTTCGGGTTAAAAGGAGGAGGGGTGATATATGCAGAATGCAATAAAAAGCTATGAAGATGTGGACAGCTGGAAGACTGTTATGTTTTTATACTCATCGGCATTAAAAGAGGTGGGAACAAAGCTTGAGATATTGAATGACGAATTTCAGCATGTACACCAGTATAATCCAATCGAACATATTAAGACAAGAGTAAAGTCAGCAGAAAGTATTGTAAAAAAGCTAAAGAAATACGGCTACGAAACATCCATTGAGAACATGGTAAAATACGTAAATGATATTGCGGGCGTGCGTCTGATCTGCTCCTTTACGTCAGATATTTACCGTCTTGCAGAGATGATTGGAAATCAGAGTGATTTGAAAGTATTATCAATCAAAGACTACATTAAGAACCCGAAGGCAAGCGGATATAAAAGCTATCATATGCTGGTATCTGTCCCTATTTTTTTGTCAGACAGTGTGGTGGACACCAAGGTAGAGATACAGATACGGACCATAGCCATGGATTTCTGGGCGAGCCTTGAGCACAAGATTTATTACAAATTTGAAGGGAACGCGCCAGATTACATCAGCAGAGATTTACGTGAATGCGCTGAGATGGTATCATCACTGGACGAAAAGATGCTCACACTCAACGAAGCAATCAAATTATGTCTGGAAAATGCCTCAAAAGGAGAATGATTCATTATGCAATACCAGAACATTACACAAGCCATTTTCCAGAACCGCCCCAACCGCTTTATTGCCCATGTGGATCTGGATGGAAAGGAAGAGATTGTTCACGTAAAAAACACTGGCCGGTGTGCCGAGCTTTTAGTCCCCGGCACTCCGGTCTACATACAGGACGCCTTACAATCAAATCCCTTGCGGAAAACCCGCTGGGATTTGATTTGTGTACAGAAGGGTTCCCGCCTGATTAACATGGATTCCCAGGCTCCCAATAAGGTGGTAAAGGAGTGGCTTGAAGAGGGACGTCTTTTCACAGGCATTACTCAGATCCGCCCGGAATATACCTATGGAAATTCCCGCATTGACATTTACGTGGAAGCACAGGGGCAAAGAATTCTGATTGAAGTTAAGGGCGTAACACTGGAGGAGGAAGGCATCGTACGTTTCCCGGATGCGCCGAGCGAGCGTGCGGTGAAGCATGTAACAGAGCTTATGAGGGCAGTAAAGGAGGGTTATGAAGCCTACGTTTTTTTTGTGATCCAGATGAAGAACGTCTGCTGCTTCATGCCCAATACAGACACACACCCACAGTTCGCAGAGGCGCTCCGTGAGGCGGAAAAAGAGGGCGTAAAGCTATTGGCTTACGACTGTGAGGTGACGAAGGACAGCATACAGATCGCCGATGAAGTGCCGGTTGTCCTGGACGCCCAGGATCCTTTTGACTCCCTTCCAAAGGATATGATCCGGTGGTACAGGCAGAACAAAAGAGACCTCCCCTGGAGGAATACAAAGGATGCTTACCATATCTGGGTTTCTGAGATCATGCTGCAGCAGACACGGGTGGAAGCCGTAAAGCCTTACTATGAAAGGTTTCTGAACGAGCTGCCGACAGTAGAGGCACTGGCAGAGGCCCCGGAGGACAGGCTGTTAAAATTATGGGAAGGGCTGGGATATTACAACCGGGTTCGCAACATGCAAAAAGCAGCCAGGCAGATCATGGTAGATTATCATGGCAGATTCCCGGACACTTATGAAGAGATCCTTACCCTGACCGGCATCGGAAATTATACTGCAGGAGCCATCAGCTCCTTTGCCTACGGAATCCCCGAGCCCGCAGTGGACGGGAATGTACTTCGCGTCATCACAAGGATTACAGGAAACCGCAGCGACATTATGCAGCAGAAGACCAGAAAGAGCATAGAGGAAGAGCTTCGGAGAATTATTCCCATGGAAGATGCCGGAGACTTTAATCAGGCACTTATTGAACTGGGTGCGATTGTCTGTGTACCGAACGGAGAACCCAGATGTAAAGAGTGCCCCGCCTTCAGATACTGCGCTGCAAGAAAAGAAGGGTGCATCCATGAGATTCCTGTAAAGGCAAAAAAGAAAGCAAGGAGAATCGAAAAGAAAACAATCCTTCTGTTTTGCGATGAAGACAAACTCGCCATCAGAAAACGTCCGGAAAAAGGTCTTCTGGCCGGCCTGTACGAGCTGCCCTCCGTGGAAGGACATCTGAATACAGACGAAGTAACAAGATATAGTAAAAGCATAGGACTGATGCCGGTCCGTGTCAGAAAGCTTCCTGACGCAAAGCATATATTCAGCCATGTGGAATGGCATATGACAGGCTACGCAATACAAGTGGATGAACTGGAAAAAACGAACAGAAGAGAACTTTTATTTATCCATCCAGAGGAAATACAGAAAGAATACCCGGTTCCATCGGCATTCGAAAAGTACATTCAGTTAGGGACGGGGCATTTTTCACTATAGCGAAAAATGCCCCGTCCCCAGCTTTTTACATATTTTTATACTCAGCGACTGAACGGTCAAAACCTGCAATGTGGGTATAGAACCACTTTACAACATTTTCCTCTACCTTTTTGACAAAAGCATCGGATGGGCCTTCTTCCTCCTGGAGCATCTCATCCAACTCCTTAATGGTCTGCTTGAAGCTGTCATGCTGTGCCTTATGCTTATCGTAGCCAGGATAATTGATCTCCTGCTGAAGCTTCTCCTCTGCGCTGAAATGGAAATCAGTATAATCTGCAAGATAATCCAGAGTCTTTATAGCCGTAACCTTTCCGTTCTCTGCCTCGCAGCTGTCCAGCAGTTTGTTAATCCTGTCAATCAGCTCCTTGTGCTGTGAATCAATCAGTTCATTTCCAGTAACCAGGTCTTCGGTAAATTCCGCTCTCATAATGTTCCTCCTTTGGTTAAAATTAGTTATCTCCTACATATAATAATAAATTTTAAGATAGATGTCAAATGGGCTGCTTGGAAAATCTTACAGCCTTTCTGGTTTCCGTGGAATATACAAATGGATAGATGATGCATGCCATGGCAAATGCCGCAATCACGTCTGTCACAGAGTGCTGTTTTAAAAACATTGTGGACAGGATGATTAGGAATGACAGGCCATAAGAGGCATACTGAATCTTCTTATATTTTTTCAGGGCATGGCTGTGTGCAACTGCAACGGCCGCACCGATGGAATTAAATACGTGTATGCTTGGCAGTACATTCGTAGGGGTATCCGTCCGGTACAGCATGCGCACCAGATCTGTAAATATGTTGTCCCTTGCAAATGTATGCGGACGCAGATGAAGACCGTTCGGAAATACAGTGCATATGATAAGGAACAGGGTCATACCTGTAAATAAAAATGCAGTAAACCGATAGAAGTCCCTCCTGCTGGTAAAAAAGAAATATCCGCCTACAGCCAGGATAAATACAAACCACAAAAGATACGGGATAATGAAATATTCAATAAATGGAATATAGTCGTCAAGCGGCGAGTGAATGATATAATAATGGATGCCCGGACGCCGCTCCAGATAGAGAAACCAGGGCATATAAATAAATCCGTATAATAACACCCATGCATGCCGGTACTTGTAAATGATCTGTTTTAATTTCTCTAATTTTTTCATGAAAATCCCTCTTTAAACATTGCGAATAGATGAAATCTGTATAACTGTTCAGTACCTTCACGGTTGGGCGCGAACCTGCTGAATAGTTAAAAATCCGTTCCATTCTGTATTATAGCATGAAAGAAAAAAATCAACAAGAAGGTTCATGATTTCTTAATGAGATCTTCATAAATTCGTTACGATTCACGGACTGACCGTCCGTTCATAGTAATGATTCGGGACGGCATTCCGGAGAACCGTTCATGGCAGCAATTTCAAATATCTGCATATCATAGCGGCGGATTCCTTCTTTTAGGGCATTGCTGTTTTTCAGCGTCCATACAGCGAAGGGGGTGCCGAAAATCCTGCGCAGGAGGCTTGTATTCAGTGTGGGGAGGTCTGCAAGCTTATAGGATATGAAGTCCGGACGTCCCCAGAAGTTCAGCATCAGGTGCTTTGCAAGGAAGCGGAAAAGCCAGTGAGGCTTATCATCGCTCTTGGTGAGGTTGGAGGCAAGCTGCCCGCGGAGGACGTGAGGAGCATTTACATAAAACCAGTGGAGCCCCAGAGTATTAAATGACTGTACCAGGTAATGTCCGTGGTAAGACTTTAATACGCGGTAGGCACGTTTGCAGAGGGCAGTGGAGCGCCCAGGAAGCTTCAGTTCGATCAGGAGGGGAACCTGTCCGTTTACGAGAGCCAGTACCTCTTCAAGGGTAGGAATGTGTTCTCTGGTTCCGGAGAGGGAACAGCCCTTAAGCTCCTGGAGCGTCATCTCTTCCGGCGTCTTATCCAGATGGCACATGCGTGTCAGGGTATCGTCATGAAAGACAACGAGCTGGTTGTCCTTTGTGATATGTATGTCCAGCTCAATCCCATAGTTTTTCTCAACTGCCGCCCTGAAGGCCGGAATGGAATTCTCAGGAATTCCCCTTTCGGCGCTGTGGCAGCCGCGGTGGGCGAACATAGTGCCGTGATATGCAGACATCTGCGTTTTTCTGGAAGTTTCCGGAATAAGAGCGCAAAAGTACAGACCAGCAGCAATAACAAAAATAAATGCAATGAACAACATAGACAGACCTCTTTTCTGAAAATATTTTGTTACGATTCACGGGGCGAGCACCCTGCTGCACGGCATCAGCCGCGGATGAACCGAAGCTTTTCCGGCTCCAGTGAACATGTCATACCAGGGACGGTCATAACAGGCTCGCCGTCGGTATGCACTGGCAGCTTCTGACTGCCAAGAAGAACTGCTTCCCGGCAGGTATAGATGTGTACGCCTTTAAAATGTGTGTGCCATCCCATGTACGCTGTGGGCAGAAGAAGGAGTGCCTTAAGCTTCGGCATGTCGGCAATGACAATCACATCCAGAAGATCATCTTCCGGGTCAGCATCCGGACAGAAGCAAAAACCGCCCCCTTCATACTGCTGATTCATAGCGGTGGCAAAGAACACCTTCTGAAAGGCTTCCTGCCTTCCATCCAGTGTAAGTGTCATGGGGCGCGGCTTTAGGGCAAGCAGAAGAAAGAGAGCCACCCCTGTGTAAGAGAGTTTCCCAAGCTTTAACCTGTTCAGCCATCTTTTTATCCGGGAGGAGGTATTGTGAAAACACACTTCTGCATCAAAGCCAATACCGGCACTTACGGCAAACCGCCGGACCGAATCGCCGGAGACAAGCTTCCCGATATTAATATATGCATACTCCGAAGGAGATAGTATCTGTTTTAACATTTGTTCCGGATCTTTTGATAATTTCATGGATCTTGCAAAATCATTGCTTGAGCCAATGGGAATATATCCAAGTGTAACCCTGGAAAAATCCTGTATTCCGTTCACCACCTCATTGATGGTGCCGTCGCCGCCGAGAGCTACAAGAGTAAGAGCTGCATTCCCTGCGGTTAAGTCCCGGACATATTCTGTGGCATGACTGGGATACCGGGTGAGGCAGACCTGGTATTTTACCTGCCATTCCTTCAGAAGAGCTTCCAGATTTCTCCAGATTCTCAGTCCCAGCCCGGTGCGGGCATTTGGATTTACAATAAATGTATACATAAAGGCCTCCTGTATAGATAACATCTATAAGCACTGGAAATATATTAAAATAAGTGATTGGATTTCTGAGGAATATAGAGTTACAATACAGTTACAAGATATTATTGTTTTTGGTAGTTCACTACCATATTCCCTTCTATAAAATCCTTTAAGACCGCTTGCTTAAAGGATTTTTTTATGTGATTCATGAAAAGATTTAAAATATCCCGTCCAGGTAAACCCGAAGGGAACGCTTCATATTTCCTTCAAAATCAGCGTCGCCTGTCTTCAGGCACCATTCGAACACATTTCCAATTACAATCATGCGGATATCTGTCGTGATATCTTCGAGGCTCAGGCGGGGAGAGACGATCCCTGCCTGAATACATTTTTCCAGGTAATTGTGGACAGTCACGATCGGATAAGGTCTTTCGGTACGGATGAGGGGATTCAGAGACTGATTTTTCGGGGTGTAATAATTCGCCATAAATTCCACACCCAGCTCCTGACAGTAATGTACATAATTCAGATAAACATAGATAATGGTCTCCTTTGCCTCTCTGGAATCCCGGGGGAGATCAAGAAGATCAGGGTTAATACTCGGCTGATCTTCAATATAATAGGATAAGAGATCATCCTTTGTCTTAAAGTGATGATAGAAGCTTCCGTTCGATACGCCGGCTTCCTCACATATATTTTTAATAGACAGCTCCTCGTAGCCCTTTTTCTGCAGAATATGCCGGGCAGCGCGGAAGATCTTTTCTTTTGTTTCCTTTGATTTTAACTGTTGCTTTGTTAATTCGCACATCTTGATTATAACCCCTTTAAGCCTTGCGGCGGCTGTGACAGATACAGATTACTTGTCTGAACCGCCGCATAAATGGTAACACGATTATAGCACAGAAACTTTTCTTTGTCACTATTCACGGGTCAGGAATGCGCCAAACTGCACATTCCGTGTTACTATTCACGGGGCCGTGCACTCCGCTGCACGGCATCCGAGCCGATAAAGTGGTGGCTTCCGGCATCCAGCCCCTCGCTGAAAGCGACTTTAAATGGGCTGGATGCGTTACTATGAGCGGACGGTTAGTCCGTGAATAGTAACCATTCCGTGAGAAAATGATTCAAGGGTTAGTCCGTGAATAGTAATCCACGCTGCCTTCCGTCTTGCACTGGAAAAAGATTTCGGGTATAATGTTCACGGATATAGCGAAAAATAATGGTCGCTGTTCATTCAGGAACAATTTTTAGGAGAGGGCTACATATGGATATTAATCAGAAGATCACAGAAGAACTGGGAGTGAAACGGTGGCAGGTGGATGCTGCGGTAAAACTAATTGATGAGGGCAATACGATTCCGTTTATTGCCAGATACCGCAAGGAGGCAACAGGGACACTGGATGACGAGCAGCTGCGCAGCCTGTATGAGAGACTTCTGTATCTGCGTAATCTGGAGGAAAAGAAGGAGCAGGTGCTTGGAAGTATTGAGGAGCAGGGGAAGCTTACGGAAGAATTGAGATCACAGATTCTGGCAGCAGAGACGCTCGTTGTTGTAGAGGACCTGTACCGCCCGTACCGTCCAAAGAGAAGAACAAGGGCAACCATTGCAAAGGAAAAGGGACTGGAGCCTCTGGCGGCTGTTATTACCCTGCAAAAGACGAAGGAGCCTCTTGAGGTGACGGCCCAGGAGTACGTAAATGAGGAGAAAGAGGTACATACCGTCCAGGAGGCCATTGCAGGAGCAAAGGACATCATTGCCGAAAGTATCTCAGATGAGGCGGACTACCGGATGTGGATCCGGAAGCACACGATGCAGAAGGGACGAATTGTCTCCACTGCAAAAGATGAGAACGCAGAATCTGTATATGAGATGTATTATGATTTCGAAGAGCCGGTCAGTAAGCTTGCGGGGCACCGCACCCTTGCCCTGAACCGGGGCGAGAAGGAGAAGATACTGACAGTGAAGGTGGAAGCGCCGGAAGAGGATATTATCCGGTATCTGGAAAAGAAGACGATCCATACCAGTAATCCCTACACAACGCCTGTGCTTAAGGAGACGGTGGAGGACAGCTATAAACGGCTGATTGCCCCTGCCATTGAGCGGGAGATCCGGAACGAACTGACGGAGAAGGCAGAGGACGGTGCAATCACCGTATTCGGAAAGAACTTAGAGCAGCTTCTGATGCAGCCGCCGATCGTGGGACAGACTGTGCTCGGCTGGGATCCGGCATTTCGGACCGGGTGCAAGCTCGCAGTTGTAGACCCGACCGGGAAGGTCATCGGCACGACCGTCATCTACCCTACTGCGCCGACAACGCCCCAGAAGATACAGGCATCCAAAGATCTTTTGAAAAAGATCATTAAAAAATACGGAATTACGCTGATCTCCGTAGGAAACGGCACGGCATCCCGGGAGTCGGAGATGTTTATTGTGGAGCTGCTAAAGGAGATACCGGAAAAGGTACAGTATGTGATTGTCAGCGAGGCAGGGGCTTCCGTTTATTCCGCAAGCAAGCTGGCTAGCGAGGAGTTCCCGAAGTTTGATGTGGGGCAGAGAAGCGCTACATCCATAGCCCGCAGGCTCCAGGATCCGCTGGCAGAGCTGGTAAAGATTGATCCAAAGTCCATCGGAGTGGGGCAGTACCAGCATGATATGAACCAGAAGAAACTCAGCGCAGCACTGTCAGGTGTTGTGGAGGACTGTGTTAATAAAGTAGGAGTGGACCTGAACACAGCATCTGCTCCCCTCTTGTCCTATATTTCTGGAATATCCTCTGCAATCGCAAAGAACATTGTGGCTTACAGGGAAGAAAACGGAAGATTTGTCAGCAGAAAGCAGCTTCTAAAGGTGGCGAAGCTGGGACCCAAGGCATTTGAACAGTGTGCAGGATTTATGAGAATCCAGGGAGGAGACAATCCCCTTGACGGGACAAGCGTACATCCGGAATCCTATGAGGCAGCGGAGAAGCTTCTTGACAGACAGGGCTTCCGGACAGAAGATATCAGCGGCGGGAAGCTTACAGGGCTGTCCCTTACAATTAAAGATTATAAGAAATTGTCCGAGGAGCTTGGAATCGGCGAGATTACGCTCCGGGATATTGTGAAGGAGCTGGAAAAGCCGGCCAGGGATCCCCGTGATGAGATGCCAAAGCCGATTCTCCGCACGGATGTGCTTGAGATGAAGGATCTGACAGAGGGCATGATATTAAAGGGAACCGTGCGCAATGTGATTGACTTTGGCGTATTTGTGGACATTGGCGTACACCAGGACGGGCTTGTGCACATATCCCAGATTACGGATCGGTATATTAAACATCCATTAGAAGCAGTAAGCGTTGGGGACATTGTGGATGTAAAGGTCATGAGCGTAGATCTGAAGAAAAAGCGTATTCAGCTTACTATGCGGGGAATTTCCTAATATATATGTAATAGTTCAGATACCTTTGGTCTGTGAAGTAAATGCACAGACCTGCCTGAACTATATCATGGAATCTCAGATTGGGGGATATGAGACATGAAATCAAATGTGAAAAGAATGATGGAGACTGCCATTGGAGTTCTGGCAGGAAATATGATTCTGGCGCTCGCGGTTACCGCATTTCTGGCGCCGCATGGAATCATCATGGGAGGGGCAACCGGAATTGGCCTTACAATCAGCCATTATATTCCGGCGAATCTCTCTGTAATTGTACTTTTTGTAAATGGCGTACTTTTTCTCATCGGTGCACTGGTGCTTGGGAAAAAGTTCATCATTACAACCATTGCAAGCACGTTCCTCTACCCGCTCTGCCTGTCAATTATGCAGGCAGTACCGGGAATATCAGAGCTTACCGGGAATATTATGCTTGCAACCTTCTACGGCGGGGCCGCGATCGGAATCGGCGCCGGGCTTGTCCTGCGGGTCGGTGCATCAACAGGAGGCACTGATATTCTCGCCCTTGTGTTTCATAAGTGGTTTCACCTGCCAGTGGCGGCGCTGGTCTATGTGGTAGACTTTATTGTACTTGGCAATCAGGCAATGTTTTCCGATTCCGAGCAGATCATGTACGGCATCCTGGCACTGGTAATAGAGACAGTGATGCTGAACAGGGTGATGCTTCTCGGACAGTCACAGATTCAGCTTTTCATCATCTCAGACAGATACGAGAAGATCCGTGAGCAGATGATCGGCGTCCTGGATGCAGGTGTAACCATGGTGCACATTGAGACAGGATATGGAAGGGAGAATAAAAAAGGCGTGCTCTGCGTCATTCCGAAGAGAAAGCTATACTCCGTAAAAGAACTAGTGCATTCTGTGGATGAAAAGGCATTTATTACAATCACGCAGATCAATGAAGTGCGTGGACGGGGCTTTAGTATTGAAAGGTAGCCAGTTGGGGACGGGGCATTTTTAAAAATGCCCCGTCCCCAACTGGCAGGATTGTTAAAATATTATCTTTTTTTGGAAAAATGAAGAATTATAGTTGATTTTATTTTTTTAACTATGTATACTATGAAGATGGGGGAGCAAGATGACCTGCTCTCCCGCCGAATACGTATATTAATAAAAAAAGGAGATTATGAAAGATGGCAGAGATCAATTTAAGCAAGTATGGCATTAACGGAACTACTGAAATTGTACACAATCCTTCTTATGAGATGCTGTTTGACGAGGAGACAAAGCCGGGGCTTGAGGGCTTTGAAAAAGGTCAGGTCAGTGAACTTGGAGCAGTCAATGTTATGACTGGTATCTACACAGGACGCTCGCCCAAAGATAAATTTATTGTTATGGATGAGAATTCAAAGGATACCGTATGGTGGACATCCGATGAATATAAGAACGATAACCACCCGGCTTCAGAGGAGACATGGAAGGCAGTAAAGGACATTGCCCTTAAAGAGCTTTCCAATAAGAGACTGTTTGTTGTAGACGCTTTCTGCGGTGCGAACGAAGACACACGTATGTCCATCCGTTTCATCATGGAAGTAGCATGGCAGGCACATTTCATCCGGAATATGTTCATTATGCCGACAGAGGAAGAGCTTGAGAAGTTCGAGCCTGATTTCGTTGTTTACAATGCATCCAAGGCGAAAGTAGAGAATTACAAAGAGCTTGGACTGAATTCTGAGACGGCTGCTATGTTCAACATTACAAGCCGCGAGCAGGTTATTGTCAATACATGGTATGGCGGAGAGATGAAGAAAGGTATGTTCTCTATGATGAACTACTATCTGCCGCTTAAGGGCATCGCTTCCATGCACTGTTCAGCCAACACAGACATGAACGGCGAGAATACCGCGATCTTCTTCGGCCTTTCCGGAACAGGCAAGACAACACTTTCCACTGACCCGAAGAGACTTCTGATTGGTGATGACGAGCATGGCTGGGATGATGACGGTATCTTCAACTTCGAAGGCGGATGCTATGCGAAGGTTATCAATCTTGACAAAGAGTCCGAGCCGGATATCTACAATGCGATTAAGAGAAACGCGCTTCTTGAGAATGTTACTCTGGACGAGAATGGCAAGATTGATTTCGACGATAAGAGTGTAACGGAGAATACCCGTGTATCCTATCCGATTGACCACATTGAGAAGATCGTGCGTCCGAAGTCTGCAGCTCCGGCAGCGAAGGAAGTTATCTTCCTGTCCGCAGATGCGTTTGGCGTGCTTCCTCCGGTATCCATCCTTACTCCGGAGCAGACACAGTACTACTTCCTGTCAGGATTTACGGCTAAGCTTGCAGGAACAGAGCGCGGCATCACAGAGCCGACTCCGACCTTCTCCGCATGCTTCGGACAGGCGTTCCTTGAACTGCATCCGACAAAATATGCAGAGGAGCTTGTTAAGAGAATGGAGAAGAGCGGCGCGAAGGCGTACCTGGTTAACACAGGCTGGAATGGTACTGGAAAACGTATCTCCATCCGTGATACCCGCGGTATCATTGACGCAATCTTAAGCGGAGACATCCTGAAGGCATCAACCAAGAAGATTCCGTATTTCAACTTTGATGTTCCGACAGAGCTTCCGGGCGTAGATACCAACATTCTGGATCCCCGCAACACTTACGCAGATGCTGCTGAGTGGGAGACAAAGGCAAAGGATCTGGCACAGAGGTTTGTTAAGAACTTTTCAAAATATGAGGGCAATGAGGCTGGCAAGGCACTTGTTTCAGCTGGGCCGCAGTTATAAGGAAAAGGAAATAAGAGGTGTGCGTTTTACGCACACCTTTTTTAACGGAAAATGGCTTTTGAGTAGTTTTTCGACTGCGGCAAGGCATTTAGGCGTTAGGCGGCCGATCCGTCTGCCGAGCCGGGCTTTGCCGATGGTTGTGAAATCTGATTGATATGGCGGTCTTTTTCTGCTATGATGGGTAGTGGGAAAAGGCTGTCTGGTGACAGCGGTAGACTGGAATTTTATCTTTCTTACACTCAAAAAGGATATGGAAGCCCTTTTTCTTATTTTGAAAGATGAAGAAGTGAATCAGTTTCTGCCGTGGTATCCTGTGAAGAATTTGGAAGAAACAAGGAAATTTTATGTGGAACGGTATGCTTCAAAATATGCACAGCCACAGGCATATGCCTATGCGATCTGCTTGAAGGAAGATAATTTTCCTATTGGTTACATCAAAGTTGACATGGAAGAGCACCATGATTTTGGATACGGGCTGCGTAAGGAATTTTGGCATAGGGGGATTGTTACAGAAGCAGGAAAGGCAGTAGTGGAACAAGTAAAGAAAGCTGGATTGCCTTATATTACAGCGACGCATGACAGAAATAATCCAAGAAGCGGCAATGTTATGAAAAAGGCAGGTATGAAATATTGCTATTCCTATGAAGAGCAATGGCAGCCAAAAGATTTTCCTGTCATATTCAGAATATATGAGCTCAACTTTGACGGCAACACAGATTTTGTATATAGGTTGTGAAGATTTTGAATGAAGAGGGTGTCCAAGCGCGGTGACAGATGGAAGAAAAAATGAGACTGTTTTTACACAGTCTCAAAATGGAACGGGCAGGTATCGAACCTACATAGCGCTTGGAAAGTGTTTGACGGATTCCCCCAGCAGTTTGGACCGCTCCGCGCGCCGCTTCCAACCAACATACTGTTTGTCATATCATTATCCTCCGTTGATTTTACTAGACTCAGAAAAGAAAAAAGTGTCTGGAAAAAACTAAAAAGGAGCGATAAATCAACGCTAGGGACATCAGCTGTAAGAGCTGTGGCAAATACTAACCCAACTAACTCGGCTTGTTTATTATAGCACATCTATCATATTTTGCAACCATCGCAGGGCATGGCAGGATCATGGTGGCAAAGGAAGAAGGGTTATAAGAAAATTCCCGATATTACGATTTCCATGAAAGCCTTGGAGCATCTACAGATGCCAGAGCTTATTAGTAAAGGCTCCAAGACCGGAGCCCCTCTTCTGCGTAAAATCGCGAAATGGAAGATGGGGGATAGTTCATTAAAAAACCACCTCCCAAAGGAAGTGGTATTATTGTGAATCGTCGGATTTTATTCCAGTATTATCTGAAGATGTCATATTTTGAGTTTCGGTAGATGTGTCCTCATGCTTTGTTTGAGTTGATAAGCGATCCAAAAGAATGTCGGTTGTGCTAGAAGGAATATGTATTCGTTCTTTCTTCATCAGTGTTCTAGGTCGTTGGTTTGTTTCATAATCGCGATCTCCTTTTTCAAAAATGGAGCAACATAGGAAGTCACACTTTAATTCACCTTGTGCGTTTGCCTTGATGATAAAGATGAAATTATCCACACTAAAATGGCTGGATATCAGATAATCTGCTTTGATGCCTGTAATGAAGGGATACATGCGTGGCATGTATGAATATAAATTGAATTCGTTATCAAGAGACTCCTTCAAGTGTACTAATGCTTCAAGTCGTGGTTTTATCATGTACTCGTACTGGGCTGCTTCTTGAACTTTTTCAAATAGTATTTTACCTTCAAGAATTCTATCAGCAATTTTGGCAGAAGAATAATTTGGAAGCGAGATATCTTTCATATACTGGAAGCCAGCTAAATGAGGATAATCTTCCAAAGAAAAGGTAAGATTAATTGGATACAGTTGCTTTTTATAACCATATGTGAACAAATATCTATATTCAATTATTTCTTTCCAGGCTTGTGCAGACTGTTGTAATAGATCCATATGTACCTTGTCCTTTGCAAAAAATAAAGAACCCTGCTAATGCAAGGCCCTTAAAAAGCGTTTTCATTCAGTTCCGAAGAACCTATTCGGTTTGAGGTTATCGCATAACCCAAGGCCAGGCTCCACAACCGGCTGCATGCCGACACAGTCAATTGCTTCAACACCACGATAGCTGGTCAACGCCACTATCCTCTGACTTAATTATATCACAAAAATCCTGAGTTTGACACTTTGTCATTTCATGAATGTCCGGTAACCCTTATGGTTACT
>CANOKL010000043.1 GCA_947566645.1 uncultured Lachnospiraceae bacterium | reverse complement strand
ATTGTACCGCCACTGGTCGTAATCTTCCCTGCTGATTTCCTCGGCAGAGAGCTTTCCAGCCTGTTCCTGCCAAGCGCAGAGCATTTTCAGCAGTTCGGCGGCATCCTTGTTTTTGTCTTTGCTGACTTTTAGGCAGACTTCCCCGTCTGTTTCGCTGATGGTAAGCCCGTAAATGTCCTCAAGGGTAAATAAGGTGTGCATAAGCCCGATGTAGCTGTCAATGTCGGGTATGTCAAGAGCCTGCGGTGCAACGTCAAGAGCCTGTGCCAGTGCAGCCGTCAAGTCTGCCTTTGGCTTACGTGAGCCAGTTTCGTACTGTGCCAGACGGACATCCGCTGATTTTTCGGGAAAACCGACAAGCATACCAAGGTATTTCTGTGTCATGCCCCGCATGATGCGGAAAAAATGTATTCTTTCGCCAATCGCCATAATGTTTCACTCCTTGTTCCTATGTTTATAAGGAGTATAGCATATATGTTTAGAGAAAGTCAAGCATAAATAAAGCAAAAAAGTTTAATGTTTTCTAGCAAACCTATTGACAGTAGCAGGGCGTGTCAACCGCCAATATTTTCAAGAAAGGCTCTATGGGGCGGGACAAAAACAGGGAAAGGAGATGGATTAAATGCCAGTATTTAAGAACAAGGGTAACGGTACTTCGTATGGTGATGGCAAGGCGATTATTACCTTCCAGAGCTTGCATTACCTCCCGAAGAAGAAAAGCTGATAGGCATATGGGGACAGCGGTATTTGCGGTATCTCAAAGAACATAAGCAACTTGTATATCTCAATCTGTTGACAAGCGGCAGGCTGAATGAATACCTTGCAAGTATAGATGAACAGGCAGAGGATATGTTTTCTCGGCTGTAAAAGAACATGACAACAAGCAGGGGGTGCCGTTCAATTAAGCAAAAGCAGTTCGGGGAATTGAAAAATCGCATAAATTCGTTTATACTTAAAAAATTAGACTGAGAAATGAAATTTGGGGAAATGACATGGATAAGAAAACAGAAGAATCAAGAATTGCGTACAATAAAATAGCATTTGAGTATGATACGTCAAGAGAAGGACAATATACCAGTTTTCACATTAGCGAACTATCTAATATGATAGATTTGAGCGAAGGTGATATTGTTCTTGATGTTGCATGTGGAAATGGAACTCTATTGAGGGAATTATCGAAAAAAGCAAAAATACAAGCAAATGGAATAGATATATCAGAAAACATGATTCATGCCGCAAGAATGCGTTATCCTAATATGAATTTTGAGATAAAGTCGTATTATCCACTTGAATGGAAAGATGAAAGTATTGATATTATAACGATATGTTGCGCATTTCATCATTTTGATAATCCGCAAGGATTTGTAAATGAATGTAAAAGAGTTTTAAAGAGAAACGGTACAGTGTATATAGCTGACCCTAACTTTGGAACAGTACTTAGATTTCTCGCAAATAAATTTTGGCTGCCTTTCTCAAAAAGTGGAGATGTGAGGATATATAGCAAAAAAGAGTTAGAGGTTATTTTTTATAATTCTGGATTTAAAACCGTACAGGTTTATAGAAAGGATAAAGGGGTGTTTCTTAAAGCTAAGAAGTAGCAACAAAATCCGAATTTGTAAAGGAGTAAACGATATCAGTCAATATAGCAGAAACATTTGAGTACATGAATTAATTGAAGAGATTGCAAAACGGCTATGATTTTGATGCAAGGTGGGCAGCTGTGGTTATATCAGGAGCAGCAGAATGGTAATGAAAAAATCAATCGCATCCGGAAGCTGGTCATATTTCCATTCTGCTTTGGCGGTATTCCGACGGCGTCATCCCTTCGAATTTCTTGAATTGTCTCATAAAATGTATCTCGCTGCTATACCCGCAGAAGGAAGAGAGGGAATAGATATTCATGTTACTGTGAGTCAGATAAAATTTTGCGAGTTCCAGGCGTGCGTGTATGGCATCTGTCTGCGGAGAGACTGCGAAGAACTCTTTGTACAGATGCTGAAAATAGGATATACTTAGGTTCAGAGAGCGTGCCATTGCCTCTATGGACTGGGGGACAGAAGGGTTGCTGTAGAGGGCGGCCCTCAGCTTCAGAAAGGCGGGGTAGTGCTTATTCTGAAAGGCCAGCTGGTCAGCCCGCTTAAGGTCTTCTGCCAGTACATGAAGAAGAGCCTGCATAAGAAGATGCAGCACCTGGGGTGAGTGCCCGGCCGGAAAGCGCAGTTCCCGGGTCATAATCTGTACAAACTGGGAGAGCCGCTGGATGTCCGGCGGATATAAGGGCACGTTCAATGGAATTTCAAGTGAATGGAACCATGCGGCATCTGCCGTATCATCCAGAGTAAAGTGGATCCAGTCATCATTATAATCAGGATGCTGGCAGCCATAGCGGATATAAGTATATTTATCAAAAAGGATTGCCATATTTGGCTCTGTAAGTGTGCGCTGTCCGTGGATAAAAAACCAGGCAGAAGTCTTCACGATCAAAAACAGGTATTCCGGCAGTCCGTCTTTATGTTCAATATCACAGGGGTGGCGGTGATGCGAATCATGTCCGCAGCTCGTTATGTGAATCATGATAATCTCCTTATATATGAATCAGGGGAGTCCGGAGGGTATATCTTACCGGACGAAGTCCGTCCGCCTCACAGAGGCATGTGTTGCGGAACACCCGGATGGGTAAGGATTATGAGATGCCCTAAGTACATCATACCAGTATCTTCCTGTCATGGCAAGTGGGGACGGGGTAAAATTAATTTTACCCCGTCCCCATCAGGACAAAGAAAAGCATAATAAGTAAGTTAATAACAAATCGGGCTATTGTAACACCGGCCTGTTTTTTTTATGATTGATGTCAGAAAATCTAAGAAACAGAAAAGAACTCCGGGAGGAAAAGACGGATGGATAGTTATCAGGCATGGACAGATGAGGTGATCCATAGGATCAGAGAAAAAATAGGATGGGTCAGTGAAAAGAACAGAGACAGGATCCCTTATACAACGGACGCGGATGGTAATTATGATGACAGGGGAGATCAGGAAAGAGAATGGAACCAGGATGACGGGTTAAACTGGTGGACGAATGGTTTCTGGGGAGGTATTCTGTGGCTTCTGTATCATGATACGAAGCAGGAGAGATATGCAGAGCTTGCAAGGGTCTCAGAGTACAGGATGGAAGAATGCTTTGAACAGTTTTACGGGCTGCACCATGACGTGGGCTTCATGTTCCAGCCCACAGCCGTGGCGGATTACAGACTGACAGGAAATGAGCGGTCAAGGAGGACGGCTCTTCATGCCGCGAACCTTCTGGCAGGACGGTTTAATCCTGTGGGAAAGTTTATCCGGGCGTGGAACCAGTCAGACGGGCAGGATGTGCCGGGATGGGCGATTATTGACTGCATGTTCAATATTTCCCTTCTTTATTGGGCAGCAGAGGAGACAAAAGATCCGAGATTCCGGCACATTGCCACTATGCATGCAGATACCGTGATGGAGCATTTTATCCGTACGGACGGGTCTGTGAAGCATATTGTAGAATTCAATCCTGAGACAGGTGAGGAAGTAAGGAGCTATGGCGGCCAGGGATACGGCGAGGGCTCATCCTGGACCAGGGGTCAGGGATGGGCGGTCTATGGGTTCATGATCAGCTACCGGCATACCGGAAAGCAGGAATACCTGGATGCAGCGAAGAGGGCGGCGCACTACTGCATGGCGAATATACCGGAGGACGGGATTATTCCCATAGACTTCCGGCAGCCAGAGGAACCGGCCTGGGAAGACTCCTGCGGGGCGTGCGTCATTGCAGGGGGCCTGCTGGAGATCGCAGAGTGCGTGCCTGCGTTGGAAAAGGAGAGCTACCGGAAGGCGGCAGTCAGGATCTTAAAGGCGATTGATCAAAGACGGGCAGACTGGACCAGGGACAGCGATGCAATCGTACAGAACTGCAGCGGGGCATATCACAACTGCCCCCATCACACCACCATGACCTATGCGGATTATTTCTTTATCGAAGCAATTTACAAACTAAGAGGAGTAGATTTCAAAGTCTGGTAAGAAATTATTCTGTATACAGAACGGCAGATTTATCTGACACAGTATACAGAACTACGAAGACACAGAAGAGCAGCGGCAGACAGACAAATCAAAAAAGGAGGAGCACTATGGAGCTGAGAACAGCGGCATCCCCGAGGGATGTAAAACATTATACAACTGAGAGGCTGAGAGAGGAATTTTTAATTCCCTCTGTTTTTGAAAAGGACGAGATCAAGCTGGTATACAGCCATATCGACCGGATTATTACCGGCGGGGCCATGCCGGCTGACAGGACGCTGACCCTGACTGCAGGGGAAGAACTTAAGGCAGAATATTTTCTTCAGAGAAGAGAGATGGGAGTCATTAACATTGGCGGCGCCGGCGTAATCACTGCAGACGGCAGGGAATACGAGGTGGGGCCGCGGGACGGAATGTACCTTGGAAAAGGTGTGAAGGAGATTACATTTTCCAGCAGGGACAGAGAAAATCCGGCAAAATTCTATCTGAACAGCGCCCCGGCGCACAGTACTTATCCTACCGTCCTGATCAGACGTGAGGGAGAGGCCGCAGAGGGGACCGTGGTCATCAAAGAAGAGAACAAGGTAAGATTAGGCTCCCTGGAGGAGTCAAACCACAGGACAATCTGTAAATATATTCTTCCGGGACAGGTGGAAAGCTGCCAGCTTGAGATGGGAATGACAAGCCTTGAACCAGGCAGCGTCTGGAATACGATGCCCTGCCATACCCATGACCGGAGAATGGAAGTATACCTTTACTTTGATCTGCCAGAGGACGCATTTGTCATGCACTATATGGGAGAAAAGACGCAGACCAGGCATCTGGTAGTCAGGAATGAGCAGGCGGTTATCTCTCCAAGCTGGTCCATCCATGCAGGAAGCGGCAGCAGAAATTATACTTTTATATGGGGCATGGTTGGAGAAAATCAGGATTTCGACGATATGGACCATATTAGAAACCAGGAACTATTATAAAAAATACACAGAGGGCATCCCACAATTCATGCCCCTGTGAGGCGGGCAGATTTTGTCCGGCAGACTATACAATTCATAATGAAGGAGGAAAACAAAATGGTAAATTTTTCACTGGAAGGAAAGGTGGCACTTGTTACAGGAGCATCCTATGGGATCGGATTCGCAATCGCAACAGCATATGCCCAGGCCGGGGCAGTCATCTGCTTCAATGACCTCTCACAGGAGAAGGTTGAAAAAGGGCTTCAGTCCTATCAGGAAAAGGGGATTCAGGCACACGGATATGTATGCGATGTCACAGACGAGAATCAGGTAAAAGAAATGGTGGCCCGGATTAAGGAGGAGGTCGGAGTGATCGACATCCTTGTGAATAATGCTGGAATCATCATGAGGAAGCCTATGCTGGAAATGGAAGCGGCAGAGTTCAGAAAAGTAATTGATGTAGACTTAAACGCTCCATTCATTGTCTCAAAGGCAGTAATTCCGGGAATGAAGGAGAAGGGACACGGCAAGATTATTAACATCTGCTCCATGATGAGCGAGCTGGGAAGAGAGACCGTATCTGCCTATGCAGCAGCAAAAGGCGGACTCAAGATGCTGACGAGAAATATCTGCTCAGAATACGGTGAATTTAACATCCAGTGCAACGGCATCGGGCCCGGATACATCGCAACGCCGCAGACTGCGCCATTACGAGAGCGCCAGGCTGACGGAAGCAGGCATCCCTTCGACCAGTTCATCGTTGCCAAGACACCACAGGCACGCTGGGGCACCCCGGAAGATCTTATGGGACCGGCCGTATTCCTCGCCTCAGACGCCTCAGACTTTGTAAACGGCCACATTCTCTATGTGGACGGAGGAATCCTTGCCTATATTGGAAAGCAGCCGTAAATACTTAAAATAGTTATACTTGCGGCTAATAAATTCTGCCGCTCAGTATGAATCATCATTTTGAAAAATACTTCCGGGAAGTCTTCCAAACTCATTTTGCCATGATTAGGACTTTCCGGAAGTGTTTTAGAAGTTACAAAAGGAGAAAAAATGGAATTATGTATGAAAATATTAGGGGCTGACATGCGGACAAAAGCAGTCAGCAGAGGAGACGGGGAAGTGAACCTCGTCTACAGCCAGGAATATGAGCAGGGAGACAGAATCATCCTGGAACTGTCAGGAGAACCGGCATTTCTCTGGCTGCAGGTAGACGACGCTTTAGGAAAATCCCTGGTCTATATTACAGGAAATGTGACCTATATGGTACCCTTCGGAGAAAAGAGAATCAACCTCTCCCCAAAAGCCTTCCATGGAAACCGGCACCTTTTATGCGCCCGGGCAGCAAAGCCATATGAGACAGAAACATACCGGAACCTGGCTCTTAATGTGTGCGACCAGCATAATATAAAAAACTGCTATCCCCACGCATCCGCAAATGTAGAGACAAGAGGAGAATCCGTATTCGCCGCACAGAACGCCATAGACGGAGTGACAGTCAACAACTGCCATGGAGAATGGCCGTACCAGTCCTGGGGAATCAATATGCAGGAAGACGCTGAATTCACCCTGGACTTCGGAAGAACCGTAGAGACTGACAGAATCGTCCTCTATACCAGGGCGGACTTCCCCCACGACAACTGGTGGAAATCCGTAACCTTCACCTTCTCAGACGGAAGCACACTAGAGATGGAGATGGACAAAAGCTCATTACCCCACGAGATCACCTTTGACCCAAAGCAGATCCGCACCCTTAAGATGGAGCGGATGAAAAAGTCAGAAGAGCCATCCCCCTTTCCGGCTCTCACACAGATCGAAGTATATGGCAAGTTGGGGACGGGGTAATTTTAAAAATGCCCCGTCCCAAATTAAATCGGGGACGGGGTAATTTTAAAAATACCCCGTCCCCAATTCGCCCAGCCGCAGTTCCCGGTAGGGCTTACAGTCCCTGATATCCATTTCGCAGAGATAAACGCCTTTTTCTTTCCGGCTTCCCGAGACAAGGACTGTGCCGTCAGGAGCTATGGCTTCGCTGGGACTGCGGAGCCCTTCGATGTCCATCCAGTAAGGGACTGCCATGGCTGCCGCTGCGTACACTCCGTTTTCATAAGCCCTTGCGTGGCCGTAGATTGCCTCCCAGCCCCAGGTTGGGCATACGATCAGCTCTGCGCCTAAAAGGCTCAGCTTCCGGGCGCTTTCTGGAAACGGCATATCCTAGCAGATACAGACTCCGATCTGCCCGATGGGGGTGGAGGCCGCGTTCGGCAAAAAATGTGCCAGGGTAAAATTTTTTTTATAGGAGATTTCGAGTTTTTGCAAGAAAAAATATGTTCTTTATTTAAATAGAAAGGAGAACTGAGGTGTACGATTCATACGGAAAAATACAAAACCCAATCCTGCGGGGATTTCACCCGGATCCGTCCATTATCCGTGTGGGAGAGGATTATTACATTGCAACATCAACCTTTGAGTGGTGGCCGGGGATCCGCCTGCACCATTCCAGGGACTTAATAAACTGGGAGCTTGCCGGTTATGCGCTGGATGACCCTGCCAGGTTCGACCTGCGGGGAACAGGGCCCTCCCAGGGAGTGTGGGCTCCCTGCCTGACTTATGACAAGGGGACATTTTATCTGGCATACACGGTGGTGAAGGCATTTTACTGCAATATGTATGACACGGAAAACTATCTGATCACAGCGTCCGATATTACAGGACCCTGGTCAGAACCTGTGCCCCTTAACAATTTTGGCTTCGACCCCTCCCTGTTCCATGACGATGACGGCAGAAAATACATGGTCAGCATGACCACAGACCACAGAGTTCCCAAAAAGTATGCAGGAAGACTGGTGCTCCAGGAATACGACCCGGTAAAAAGACAAATGACCGGACCCGTAGGGGACATCTATAAGGCAGACCGGATCTTTCTGGAGGGACCGCACATCTTCAAAAGAAACGGATGGTATTACCTCTTCTCCGCAGACACAGGAACCGGGGAAGGGCACGGGCAGACAATCCAGCGGTCCAGGAGCATATGGGGGCCTTACGAGATGTACAAGGCAGACTTTATGAATCGGGAATCAGAAGATGAGGCATACTCCATTCTCACCAGCCGCCATCATGAGGACATCCTCCTTCAGAAAAGCGGACACTGCGACCTGGTGGAGACACCAGAAGGCGAATGGTATGCCGTACACCTGTGCGGACGCACGGCAAAAAGAGACATGAAGAATCCGCCCGATGCAGCAAGATTCCCGGGACAGCGGCGTTACATGCTGGGACGGGAGACCGCAATACAGAAGATGAGATGGACAGAAGACGGATGGCTCGTACTGGACTGCGGCGGGAACACCCCCCAGAGCGAAGTAGAGCCGCCCAGATCATCAAAGCCGCCAAAGCCCGCGCAGGCAGAACAGGCACGCAAGCCGGCATGCGGCAAATCACAGACCGGACTGGTGAGAGACGATTTCAATGCTTCAGAATTACATCCAGATTACCAGTCACTAAGAGTCCCCATGGACGATTACCACATTTCCTTAACCGCACGTCCAGGGTGGCTCAGGATGTACGGAAGAAGCGGACTAGCCTCAAGATTCCGGCAGACGCTGATCGCCCGCAGGATGACAGAATATCAGATGAAAGCAGCCGCCTGCATACAATTCGAGCCAGAAGTATTCAAACAAATGGCAGGCCTGATCCTGATGTATGACACAGACAACTACCTGTATCTCCACATTTCCTATGATGAAGAAGCAGGAAAATGCATCACACTTCTAAAAGCAGAGAACAGAAAATACGAATACCTGACCGGATATCTTCCCCTGGAGCCTGAGAAACCAATATATCTCAGCCTTCAGACAGAAGACGGGAAGGCGCAGTTCTACTACGGATATGAAGAAAACAGACTTCAGAAAATCGGGCCGCTGATAGACGCGGGATTCTTATCCGACGAGGCCTGCACAGAAGGATGGTTTACAGGAACAATGATCGGAATCTGCTGCCAGGATCTGACCGGGTTCGGGAAACATGCAGACTTTGACTGGTTCGAATTGGGGACGGGGTATTTTTAAAAATACCCCGTCCCCAATTGCTGAAAAAACTGTATAATGTGCTTAAAAAAAGCATTTTTCTTGTCATAATTTGTTGCTATAATATAGCCATAAACAAGGAAAACGGAAGGCCTGCCGTAATGATGAACAAGGAGAATGGATATGAGGAAAAGAGTGATTTCAGCTTTTTTGGCTGGTATGATGGTACTTGGAGCCTTAACGGGCTGTGGAGATAATAGTAGTTCAGGCGGAGAGGATGCAGCGGATAATAAGTCTGACAGCGGTTCAGAGTCGAAGGGCTCGACAGAGCTGACTTATATTTTTGCAGATGGTGATGAAGGCGCCAAGGAATCTATGAATGAGATTGTTAACCGGTTCAATGAGAAGAATCCGGACATTACTGTTACGATTGAGCCGGGTAACGGCGGGGCGTACAGTGAATTTCTGAAGACGAAGGACAGTGTCGGGGAGTTCCCAGATGTGATGGAGATGAGAGATACGGCCATCTATGTCAGGGCAGGGAAACTGGAGCCTCTGTCAGATGAGATTGTGGGTCTGTTTAAGTCCACAACAGAGTTTGACGGCAAGGTATATACTGCTCCGTTGTCAGGAGAGAATACAAATGGCATTATTTATAATAAGAAGTATTTTGATGATAATGGCCTGAAGGAGCCTGCTACATATGATGAATTCATCGAGCTGTGCGAGACGATTAAGAAGAAAGGCGACATGGATCCGCTTGTTGTAGGCGGACAGGATATCTGGCACATGGGCTTTTGGTTCCATAAGGCATATAACGACCAGGTGTTAAGCCAGGATCCGGACTTTATTGAGCACTGCTATGACGGCTCGAAGGATTTTTCGGACGAGACAGTTAAGAAGACTTTTGAGGAGCTTCAGGAGATTCTGCAGTATGCGCAGGACGGATGGTCTTCCACTCCTGACGCGCAGATTACGACATTTATGGTAAATGGGATGGCAGCTATGATGTATTCAGGCACCCATATGTTCTCTCAGATTCAGTCTGCGGCGCCGGATTTTGAGATTGGCTGGTTCCCGATTCCGAGCCCGGACGGAAAACTTCGTCTTGTTGGAGGCGGCGGTGTCGGCGGTCTTGCAATCTCTGCAGAGGCAGCGAAGGATCCGGATAAAAAAGCGGCAGCAGAGGCATTTGTGAAATTCTTCTATGAGCCGGAGAATTACAAGGTATACTGTGAGAAGCTGAGTGCAGTTCCGGTCACAGTAGCAGAGCCTGACCTGGATGTAGCAGATGTATTCCAGGAGGTGGTTGACGCGACAAATACAGCAGACGACCTGGCACCGATGTGGAACGGACGCACTGGCAATAATGAACTGCCGCCGGATTTCAGAAACTTTACCTATAAGACACTGATTGAAGTATTGCAGGAAACAAGGGATATTGATTCTGCCTGTGATGAGCTGAATAAGACATGGAAGGTTGGAATGGAAAGCTTTAATCCTCTGACAGGAGTTGGAATCGAATAGCAGTAAAGATACTGGAACATTATGGAATAAGAAAATAACGGGCTGCAGCACGGATATAAGCAATCAGAATCTTTTTCGTGCTGCGGCTTTTTAAAAAAGGAGCTTTTCATGGGAAAAAAGAAAAAATTTGACAAGGTGGCATTTGCATTTATCGCACCGGCATTTATTCTGTTTACGCTCTGGGTGATTATACCGACCATTTCCAGTGTGTACTACAGCTTTACATCCTGGGACGGCATCAGCCCGGATATTAAATTCATCGGACTCGCGAATTACAAGGAGATCTTCACAAGCGCCCGTTTTGGAAATGCACTGAAAAATACGGCCATACTTACTGTATTTATCTCTCTTTTCGAGAATGCCTGCGCGCTGGCCTTTGCCCTGATGGTGGATAATGTAAGATGGGGAAAGAATTTTTTCAGAAGTGCATTCTATATTCCTGTTCTGATCAGCGGGATCGTATCTGGTTTTATATGGAAGATTATGTATAATTATAACTTCGGAACCTTCAATTCCCTCCTTCAGAATGTAGGGCTCGGGGAGTGGAAGCAGGACTGGCTGGGAAATACAGCCCTCACTCTTCTTATGATCGGACTGGTGCTGATCTGGAAGGGGGCAGGATATTATATGATCATCTACCTGGCATCCCTGCAGAGTGTTTCGCCGGAGCTGATTGAGGCGGCGGAAATTGACGGCGCCAGTGCATGGCAGAGGTTCAAGTCCATTACAGTGCCGCTGATTTCCGGGGCCTTTACGATTAATTTTACCCTTTCCCTTATCAAGGGGCTGAAGGTTTTTGACGAGATTAATGTGATGACAGACGGTGGGCCTGGCTTTACATCAGAGACACTGGTATACTTACTATATAAGGTCGGCTTTAACGAGGGACGGCAGGGCTTCGGAACTGCGGTTGGCATGATGCTTCTGTTTTTGATTATTATATTAAATACAGTGCAGCAGAAATTCTTAAGAAGCAGGGAGGTGCAGATGTAGATGGAACGGGCGAAAAAGAGAGTCAGAATCAGGGATATTGTATTGTTTGTATGTGTTATTTTGTTAGCGCTGCTATTTATCTACCCGGTATTTTTTGCGCTGATTTCGGCATTTAAGAGTAACGGGGATATATTAAAGGATCCGGCTGCACTGCCGTCTTCGCTGTACATACAGAATTTTAAGGATCTGTTTCAGCAGTCCGACTTTTTAGGAGCCATTAGGAATTCGGTTATTATGACCGTTGTTTCAGAGATCCTGATTGTCTGTATCGTACCGCTGGCGGCTTATGGGATTGAACGGCGCAAGAGTAAGATCACGTCGCTGATCTATACCTATTTCCTTGCCGGGATGATGATTCCTTTCCATCTGTATATGTTTCCCCTGTTTAAACAGATGAAAATATTCCATCTGTTCGGGAATATGTCAGGGACGATTGTGTGCTGTGTGTCAGGCGCAGTTTCCTTCGGATGTCTTCTTTACTGCAGCTTCCTGAAGGGAATCCCGGTTGAGATAGAAGAGGCGGCAATGATTGACGGATGTACGCCGTTTCAGACCTTCTGGAAGGTGACCTTCCCGCTGCTTGGGCCTTGCACCGGCTCTATGATTATTCTGAACGGCCTGTCCATATGGAATGATTATCTGATGCCTTATCTGGTACTGCCAAGCGGAAAGGCGAAGACCATTACGGTTGAGATCGCGGGATTTGTAGGCCAGTACTCAGCGCGGTGGGATATCGTATTCGCAGGGACAATCATTTCAATTGTACCCGCGCTGGTGATTTTCTGCGCATTCCAGAAGTACTTTGTAAAGGGTGTAACTGCAGGAGCGGCAAAAGGATAAATAGATGGGGAATGGGTCTGCCTGGAATAGTGGCAGGCTTATTTCCTGTTCGGGATCAAAGATGTCCAGGAAAGCCAGAAGGAAAGACCGGCAGGAAAGATCAGAGGGAAAGACCGGCAGGAAAGATCAGAAGGAAAGACCGGCAGGAAAGATCAGAAGAAAAGGGAGGACACAGGATATGAAAAGACATTTACAGAATATAACGCTGTTTCAGAAATTTGCGGTGACGATTATCCTGCTTGGGCTGATGCCTATGCTGATTCTGACTTTCTTTATATCTAATAAGATGATCCGGGATTACAGGTCAGCGCTTGAAATCCAGTATGAGCATGCAGCCTTTTACATGGGGAGCAGTATTGAGACCATGCTGAGCTCTTATAATACGATCTCTCAGATGCCTTACAGCTACAATGACGAGCCTGTCAGGGGAGATTTCCGCAAGTATGATAATCTGCGGCAGATTATACATGGGGATCATTATACAGAAAAGGAGCTTGAGTCTGAGAGAAAAAGTGAGATGACAAGCTTTCTGCGGTATGTGGAGGGAGCAGACCGGGATGTAATTGCCGCACATTTTATCGGGGAGGATGCGAAAGGGGCTCCGGTTGATTTCCACTACTCCACGTATTCTGCATATTTTAAGGGAGAGGAATTATTTGAAACAGAGACAGGCTGCGGAGGGATTGATAAAGGCAGCAACCAGCTGATTCTGATCCCAAAGCATGGAACTCCTTATTTCGGGAATCTGGATGAACAGGTTTTTACTGTGGCGCGTAATTATTTTGACAACCGGGGGACAATCGGGGACGTGGCCTGGGTCGGGACGCTTCTTTTAGATGTGAGAATCAAGCGCCTGGAACAGATTTTCCGTTCTGTGAAATACAGCGGTGCAGAGGAAATCTATATAGTGAAAGACAGTGGAGAGTGCTTCTTCAGCAGTCTGAATGAAAAAATCGGGATGAATATAAGGGATTATCTGCAGAAGGCCGGCAGGCAGGAGGAGAGGCTGGTACTGTCTGCCAGTGAGAATAAGTACGGACTGTCTGTAGTCGTAGTTATGGATACCGGGACTGCATTTTCCAGCCTGCGGACACAGCAGCGGCTGATGTATCTGATTCTTGCTGTTTCTATACTGGCGCTGATCATCTGCTCTGTGTTCTTTTCCAGGAAGCTGGTTGATCCAATCCGGGATATGATGGAACAGATGGAACAGGTGGAAACCGGTAATTTTGATATCCGTCTTCCTGTACGCAGATCGGATGAGATCGGTATTCTGTCTGCAAGATTCAATCAGATGAGCGAGACGCTGAAGAAATATATCGACCAGTATTATGGTGCGCAGATCCGGCAGAAGGAGGCGGAGCTGACTGCCCTGAGGTCGCAGATCTATCCTCATTTTCTCTATAATACACTGGAGATTATCCGCATGACAGCAATGGAGAATTCTGATAATAAGGTATCAGAGATGATCGAGGCTCTCTCTGTGCAGATTCATTATCTCATCGGGACAGCGCAGGATATGGTGCCGCTTAGGGAGGAGCTCCGGATCGTAAAGAAGTATATCTACCTGCTGAACTGCAGAATCTCAGGGAAAGTCCATCTTAGCGCCTCGGTGGAAGGGCTTCAGGATATCCTGGTGCCAAAGCTGATTCTCCAGCCCATTGTGGAGAATGCCTATGTACACGGGCTGAAACCGAAAAACGGGAATGGGAGGATTTCAATTGAAGTGCAGCTTTCCGGGGATGACATGGAGCTTTCAGTAATGGATAATGGAATCGGCATGGATCAGCAGGAGCTTAAGAAGATCGGGGAGCTGCTGAATGGAAATGACCCTGGAATCAAGAATGAATACAACTGGCAGAGCGTAGGAATGAAGAATATCCACGACAGGCTCCGGTATCTGTACGGGGAAGGATATGGGATACAGGTGACAAGCCATCCGGGCGTGGGGACGATTGTGTGTGCGCGCATGCCGGTCATAAGAGGTGAAAGTGATGATGAAAATGATAATTGCAGATGATGAACCAGTGATTACAACCGGGATACAGAAGCTGGTGGACTGGAAGACCCTGGGATTCGAGATCGTGGGACAGTATGCGGACGGAAAGGCAGCAATGGAAGGAATTATAGCACATAAACCGGACATTGCGCTTCTGGATATCTCCATGCCGGGGATGACGGGGGTGGAGATCTTAAAGGAGTGCAGGCTTCTTGACCTGACGGTCCAGGTGATTCTCATAAGCGGGTTTCAGGATTTTGAATATGCCAAGGCAGGGATCCGCTACGGCGCGGTTGATTACCTTCTGAAGCCGGTTATACGGGATGAGCTTCTCCATGCTATCGGAAAAAGTATCGGACAGATTGAGCAGGAACAGTCAGGCGCCCTGAAGGACGAAGAGGCCCGGCAGGAAGACTACAGTGGACTTTTGCCCCTGGAGGATGGATTTTACCTTCCTTCTTATGTGGAACTGTTTCTTGAAGAAGAGAATCCCCAGAAGGAGAAGCTGATCCGTTTTTCTGTCTTAAGCTTTATTGAGGAGTATATGGAACAGAAAAACCTGGGGATTGCATTTTCCAAAAATGACAGTCTTGTGGCTGTGTTTAAGGGCATGAACCAGGGAGAGGGAAAGGAGGCGGCGGCAGAGCTCAGGGAAAGGATCAAGGAGCGGTTCGGGTATTCTGCCGGGATCATCATCGGCAGGCCGGTAGAGCATATGAGTGAGATTCCTGGTGGATTTCAGAGATGTTTCCATATGAAGGAGTATTTTTTCTTTGAGGATCAGATGCATCTCCCTGTCCTGGCAGAGGGGGAGCAGGTGTTTTATTCCCCCGGGGAAAATGAACAGATGATGAAGGTACGGGCGCAGATGATCGACATGGTGATCGGGCAGGATGAGGCAGGCGTAAGGAAGCATTTTGGACAGTTTGTCCGGGTTGTGTGCGGCATGGCGGAAGGGAAGAAGGAGGATGCCCTGTTCTACTTCTGCCAGGCTGTGCGTGTGCTGGATGAAAAGTTTCAGACGCTGGCCCTGTCCCACCCGGACTATGGTACGAAGGAACTGCTTCAGAGAGGAAGGGCGTGCGGGAGCTACCGTGAGCTTCAGAGTGTGTTTTATGGAATTATCATGGAATATTTTGACAGGCTGAAAGAATCCATAGTGAGCAGCAGCAGTAAGGATTTTCTGCGTGCAAAGATTTATATAGACAGGCATTATGACGAGAACCTCACGCTGGAGGTGCTGGCGAAGGAGATCCATATGAATTCTTATTACTTCAGCAGCTTTTTTAAGAAAAATGCCGGGGAGAATTTTAAGGATTATCTGAGCCGGATCCGGGTCCAGCATGCGGTTTCCCTGCTGGTGTCAACGGATATGAAGGCATATGAAATCGCACTGAAGGTGGGCTTCAGAGATGCCAGGGGATTTTCCGAAAGCTTCCAGAGAATCTATCACGAGACGCCCGCTGCCTACAGGAAGCGGGCGAAGCAGGGCGATGTCTCTTAAAAAAGCGTCTAAACCTCTAAAAAATACCTCTTTGTTTTTTTTAAGGAAATGTTAAACTGTGAAAAAGCTGCGATTCAGGTATTCGCAGCAAATAAAAGACAAGGAGGAAAGAAGATGAGAGAACGGAACAGGAAAGTGTTTCAGAAGGTGCTTTCCGGAGCCCTGGCAGTTATGGTATGCTGTACTGCCCTGTCGGGGAATGTGCTGGCTGCGGAAAAAAAGACGGCGGCAGGGCGTATTCCTACGATTCAGGAGCTCCGGGATACGAAGTCGGGAGAATACATATCAACAGTTCCGACGCCTGCGGACAGCCCGGTTATCAATCCGGATTATGACCGCAGCTATGACAACTATGAGACCAGGAGCAAGGAGGGCTTCCTGCACCCGGGTATTCTGATGAATCGCGAGGAACTGAATATCATGAGAGACATGGTATGGATCGGCGCTGAGCCCTGGGCTTCGGTATTCCAGGAGATGCAGAAGAGCCCCTACGCTTCACTGGATTACCGGCCGGACGGCCCGTTCGAGGTAATAGCCTCAGACCGTGAGGATTATTCTCTGACCCGGGCATCTACAGCAGTCTATGAACTGGCTCTGATGTGGTATATTACCGGACAGAAGGAATATGCTGACAAGTCCATAGGAATTATGATGGACTGGGCGGATACGGTGAAACGTGATACGAAGCGGGATCATCTGCGGATCGGAACCTCGACACATAAGTTCTGTATCGCGGCGGAGATTTTCCGCTATACGCCGTCATCAGGCTGGACGGAAGAGAATACGAAGAAGCTTTCAGCTTATCTGGATCTGATCAATCCGGCAATTGATAAGGCGTATCAGTTTTATAACCAGGGAGGCTACGCCCTCATGGCATATCTTCCAAAGCAGATTTTCCAGGATAACCGGGAGGGTTATGCAGATGCAATAGAGCGTCTTGTATACAATAAGAACTCTGGCTGGAAGAATGGAAACAGTGTGAATTACTCCCTGTCTGCCATGATATTTAACAGCGGACAGTTTATAGAGATGGGACGTGACCAGGAGCATGCATGGGACAACCTGGGATTCTTGTCCATGGTACTTAAGACAACCTGGGTCCAGGGGACAAAGGTGGACAAGAAGGGAAACATTGTATCATTCGGAGGAACGGATCTGTATGAGTATGACAACCAGAAGGTTCTGAAGGCGGCAGCCTACTGGCAGCAGTATTGTATGGGACAGGAACTCCCCTATGTCGGAAACAAGAATGCATGGGGCGAGAAGACAGAGTTTGCAGCGCTGAGTAATCAGTACCGGGGACAGACACTGATGTGGTGTCCGAGCCTTTATTATCATTACCTGTATACAAAGGGATATGGAGAGGATGAGAAACGTACCATATGGAAGCCGGGGAAGGACGATGCCGACCAGACGGAGGATCCATATGTGACCTATGGGGATCTCTACCAGTACGTTGGAATCGGAAAGGATCTGACAGTTCCCACTTATGTGCGCGGCACGAATGTGGATTTTCCAGATTTTCAGGATCTGACCTTTACGCCTCTTGCGGCGATCTATGATGAGGAGCTGAAGGGAAGCCCGAAGTCTGTAAGCGAAGGCGCTCCGGATAACTGTCCGGACTATGGGCGGTATCTGGCTGACCGGTTTACAGGAACCGGCAATGGCGAAAGAGACACCTCCGAGGGAAGTACAAAAGATGACAGGAGAAATGGAGGTGCAATCCGGGAGCCTGGAAAGGACGAAGAGGGAAATGAGCATTTTGTTGTCTCCGATGTCCAGAACGGAGAATGGCTGGCATATAATATCGACTTCGAAGCTGACTTTGGAGAGGGCGTGGACACGCTTCTGTATACCTACGGTACGAGATCCGGAAAAAATACAGGGGTCAAGGTCTATGTAGGGGAATGGAAAGAAAAGCCCACGCAGGCTGATTACGAAGAAGCAGTTGCGAATGGAGAAGCAGGAGATGTGGAACTGGGACATTCCGGTGATTATGCAAACTATCAGACCTTTGGGGGAAAGCTTGCAGATCCTTCACGTCTTACCGGAAAGAAAACGGTTTATTTTTACTGCTATGGCTCTAATAATACATTTGCATTCCATGGGAATCCCATCTGGTTTAAATTCGTAGACAGCCGCGCTGTTGATGAAAACGCAGGAAACACGGCAGACAGTACGAAAGATGCGTCTGTAAGTGGGACGAGCCTGGTAATAAAGGATCAGGGATGGGCATGTTGGAAAAATATGGACTTTGACAGCGGCTTTTCAAATGTTGCGCTGGATATCCATACAGATGCAAAAGGAACACTGAAAATGTATGCGGACGGTCCAGATGAAGAGAACGGGGGACGCCTGATACAGACATGGGAACTGGCTGGCGGTACGAATGGCAAGGTACAGTTTTCCCAGGAAGACCAGAAGGCAGTGACCGGAGAACATGCAGTCTATTTCGTATATTCAGGTACGGAGCTTACCCTCAATTCCGTACAGTTCGCTAAGGCCGTATCCAGCCTGGAGACATTCCATGACCACGAGGCAGGGGATTATACGTCAGTCCTTAAAGGGGACGCAAAGAAGACGGCAGACAATGGGCTTTTGCTGGATGGAGCAACCGGGGCATATGCATCTTATATGCAGATCCCGTTCCTGACCGGAGCTAAGACTCTTGCAGTCTGTGTGAAAAGTACAGGAGAAAACCGCCTGAATTTTGACCTGGTCACTACAGATCCGGAAGAAGCAGGGGACATCGGAAGAAACGGAAACCTGGCATATTTTGACCTGCCGGATACAGAGAAGATGAGTGACGACGGGTTTGTGACCATGTATTTTGACCTGGGGAAAACCGGCCGGGATAAGCTTACAGGCGGCCAGTTCGTTGGAATGGGACTGTCAGGGAAGGGCACGGCAGAAGTAAAATATTTCCGCCTGAATCCGGAGAACTCGGCGCCTGGGCTGACACTCTGTGAGCAGGGTAAGAGCGAACCGGAAGAAAGCCAGATCTATGTTGCGCCTGGTGAGCAGAAGAGCTATACGGTCCAGGCAGAGGATCCGGACGGGGATCAGACTGAGGTGAGCGTTTACGGAGAGCTGTCTGCAGGAATCACTTATTCCGCAGCGGACAAGGTTCTGACCATTTCGAAGGATGCGGCTTCCGGTAAGCATACAGTCCAGTTCCTGGTTACAGACGGCACGGTAAAATGTATTGAGACTTATGTATTCCACGTACAGAGCAATGAAGATGTGGTACAGAAGATGATAGACGAATCCGGCCTGGAGGCGGATCTGCTTACTTATTATCTGTATGACAAGACCAGATATGATCAGTATACAAAAGCAAGGGATGATGCGCTGAAGGCGGCAGGAGATGCAGATAAGGTAAATGCTTTAAAGAGTGTTATCTCAGATTGCAAGGAGAACGGGCCGGTATACAGTAAGGTGAAATTCGAGTGGCGGCTGAACGGAAATAATGACAAGGGATCCATAGATCTCTACCTGGATACAACGGACAAGGATGCGGCTCAGAAAATCGCGTCTACTGGAGATCTGAACCGGACAAATGACAAGGTACAGACAACGGACTGGATTCCTTTTACAGATTCAGAAGGGAATGCAAAAAGGATTACCGGGAACCATCAGCTGTCAGTATGGCTCAATACCGGACAGACTCGTCTGATTTCCTTCACACTGGCTAACGAGGACGGCTCTGTGGAGAAGACAATCGACGCAGTCAGCTTCTCAGGCTCAGGAAATACGAATAACCTGTGTATCAATCAGCTGGATAACCAGTCAAAAGACGGAACCTTCCCACATGAGGTCAGGGGAGCCGCAACCTGGCTGCAGTATACATGGCCGACCCATGAGGATTTCAGCAGCCTGGTATTTGAAGGAAACTCAAAGGCATGGCCGCTCCGCGGGAAGACCGGACCTGGATTTGACTTTGAACTGACCCCGGGTATCGTAGATGACCTGGAGACAGCAAAGGGGAAGATGGATGAAAAAGAACTCTATACGGATGAGACCTTCCAGACGCTTGAATCTGCTTATAAGACAGCGAAAGCAGCTGTTGATCATTATGTTGAGCAAAATCTGACGATTGAGAGGGCAGATGAACTGGAGCAGGCGCTTGAAGCAGCAATAGCAGGCCTGGTGGAGAAATCCCCGGCTGTTACAGTCATGGAAGATGAACAAGCCCAATCTCTCATATATTTTGACGAAACAGGTAATGATGACGCACACGGATCCTCCAAGTCCCTGAATCCTACAGCATGCCAGGAGGCAGGAAAGACCATCAGCTATAAACTGAAGGTGGACGAAAGATTTGTAAACCCGAAAGTCCGTGTGAAGAAGTTTGGATTCCGGGGAAGCAGGGGAACATCCGGAGAAGAACTTACAGCGGTTGAGCCGGAGCTCTCTGCAAAGGATCTCCAGATCACTTCCAGGAGAAATGAATTCCTGGTACAGTGGACAGGAGATACACCTGGAAATTACCGCGCTGTGTTCGAGATTACTTCAGATACCGGCAGTGCGGAGCAGACTGTTGAGATGATTAACCGGAATGCAGTAAGCCGTCCGGAATTTGCGCCCCAGTATGTACGGATGCGTTTCGCCGGCTTCCGGAATGAGGAAGAAAAGAAGGTGGAGCTCTATCTGACCGGCAAGGATGGAGCGCTGGATGAAGCACATAAAATCGCGGAGCTGACCAGTACATGGGATATGGATGCAAAGTATACCCTGACTGACTGGGTACAGATTAAATGGCCGGAAGGTTATGATCCTTCCCAGAATCAGCTGACAGTCAAGATTATGACGAGAAATACCCATATTGATTTCCTGGAATTCGGAACAGACTCCTACCAGAAGCTGTATCAGAATTCTTATCAGAAATATCCGGTTGCAGAGGCAGGCGTTATGCGTGTGGAAGCAGAGCACTATGATTACAGCAGCAAAACCGGATTTGACGCGGTAGACTTCAATGGAAAGAACGGATGGGAGAACGGAAGCCCCGGAAAGGGTACAGGTGCAGTGGGCAGTGAATCAGAAGGAATCACAGTTGTGGATGGAAAGGCAGTGCTGAACAATCCAGTCATCTTTAAATACAACGACGTGACTCTGTCAAACACTCCGTCTGCACAGGAAGAGCTTACATGCATTCCCGAGACACAGTATATGATGAAAGGTGATACCCAGACCGTCCAGGCAGTGCTGAAAAAAGAAGCGCCGACACAGCCGGTATCCTATATCAGCAGCAACCCGTCTGTCCTGACTGTAGATGCATCAGGCAGGACTACAGCACAGGCAGCCGGCAGTGCAGAGGTGACAGCGCTTAGTGCAGGCAGCTCATCCGAACCAGTCACCATCTATGTGGCGGACAATGAATACCTGAAGAGTATAGTCTCTGATTATGAACGGTATATCAAAGACTGCAGTGCAGAGTACACAGAAAGCTCCTTTGCAGCAATGAAGGCAGCTTATGAAGCAGCAGTGCAGACTCTTGGATCAAGGGATGCAAAAACCATTTACGATGCGGCAGCAGCATTAGAGGAAGCTGTAGCCGGGCGCATTTCCTCTTCACAGACAAAAGCAGTGGATGTATTCTGTGACCTGGCAGAGAATCTGCTGGAGGAGGAATATACACCTGAGACATGGGCGAAGCTTCAGGAGGCTGTGGCAAAAGCACAGAACTGCACCGGGGACACACCGCAGGATGAGGTAAACGAGGCTGTGGCAGAACTGCGGCAGGCATTGTCTGACCTTGCGGCAGTACAGACAGACGAGGCATCTGAAGAAGATAAGGTACAGCTTCAGGAGATGCTTGGACAGGCAGAGAAGCTTCTGGAAGACGGACAACAGAATTATACAGACGAGAGCTGGGCAGAACTTACCAGGGCTATTGAACTGGCAAGAACCATTCTGTCTGAAAACCCGACAACAAAACTCCGCATTCAGATCGCAGCAACAGGCCTTTCACAGGCTATCGACAGTTTGGATACTGCACCGGACTTCATTGAACTTGCAAAGCTCTGTGGACGTTATATGAATCTTGACAGTGAAGCATATACAGAAGAAAGCTACCAGACAGTAAAAGAAGCCCTGGAACAGATTCAGAAGGCACTTGAAGCACAGGAAGGAACCCAGAAAGAGATTGACCAGCTTACAGAAGCATTACAGACAGCAGTCAATAACCTGCAGTTAAAACCAGTACCAGCAGACAAGAGCCGCCTGCAGAACAAGTACGAGGAATACAGCAGACTGACACAGGGCAATTACACAGACGACAGCTGGAAAGCATTCAGGAAGGCCCTTGACAATGCAAAGACAATACTGGAGAAGCAGGACGCTGACCAGGCATCTGTAGACGCGGCATTAAAGCTCTTAGAGGACGCAAAGAGCTATCTGACCGAGAAGAAGCCAGACAGCGGCCAGGATCAAAAACCCGGCACTTCCTCTGCAGTAAAAGTAAAAGAAATCCGCATATCCGGCATTTCCAAAAAGATAGCAGCAGGGAAAAAGATTACCTTAACAGCATCCGTGTCACCGTCCAATGCATCCAGCAAGGCATTGACATGGAGCACAAGCAACAAAAAATATGCAACAGTAGATTCCAAAGGTGTCGTAAAGACGAAAAAAGCCGGCATTGGAAAAACAGTTACCATTACAGCAAAAGCAAAGGATGGAAGCGGCAAGTCTGCGTCCTATAAGATTAAGATCATGAAGGGCGTTGTCAAGAAGATAAAACTGTCTGCGTCCAAGACCGTAACAGCAGGAAAAAAAGTAACTGTAAAGGCAAAGATTACCGCATCTAAGGGAGCAAACAAAAAACTGGCCTATAGTGTCCGCAATAAAAAGTACGCGACCGTCAGCAGCAAAGGAGTAGTAAAAACCAAAAAAGCAGGAAAAGGCAAGACAATTACCATAACAGCAAAAGCAACAGACGGAAGCGGCAAGACAGCAACCTTGAAAATTAAACTAAAGTAGAGGGAAACGAAATTGGGGACGGGGTATTTTTAAAAATACCCCGTCCCCAATTTTTTCTCAAAAGCAGAATAGGTCAGTTAATAGCGCATCTGCCTATTGTATGAAAAACGTAGATTTTATATGATATTTCATAGAAAAAGAACAAAAGGAAGGGATCAGATATGAGAATTGCATTGATCAATGAGAACAGCCAGGCGGCGAAGAACAGCGTGATTGAGGCCGCTCTGCGTAAGGTTGTGGAACCTATGGGATTTCAGGTGGATAATTATGGGATGTATTCGGCAGAGGATGAGGAGCAGCTTACGTATGTGCAGGTGGGGATTCTTGCAGCCGTGCTTCTGAATTCAGGGGCAGCGGATTATGTGATTACAGGATGCGGTACGGGCGAGGGGGCGATGCTTGCATGTAATTCATTCCCGGGAGTGATCTGCGGTCATGTGGAGGATGCTCTGGATGCGTATACCTTTGCACAGATTAATGACGGGAATGCTGTTGTGATTCCGTTTGCCAAGGGCTTTGGCTGGGGCGGGGACCTGAATCTGGAGTATATCTTTGAAAAGCTGTACTGTGAGGAGAGCGGGCAGGGCTATCCAAGGGAGAGAGCGGTTCCGGAGCAGAGGAATAAACGGATCCTGGATGAGGTTAAGAAGGTAACCTACAGGAGTCTGACAGAGATTCTGAAGGAGTTGGACCGGGAGCTGGTGAAGGGTGCGCTCGGAGGCGCCCGTTTTCAGGAGTATTTCTTTCAGAACTGCAGGGATCAGGAGATCGCGGATTGTGTAAGGGAGATTTTGGGGAGAGATGATGATTGATAAAAGAACAGGGGAGCCTTATCTGAATATATGGTTTGGCAATTTTTACTGCCCGGCCTATGATGATAAGGACTTTGTAAAGGAAAGTATCGGGCTTCTGAAGAAGCTTGGTTTTAACAGCGTACTGCTGGACTCCAAGGCATGGGAGGATTTTAAAGAGCGGTATGAAGGGAAGGAGGCGAGCCAGTATGTGGCTATGCAGGAATATATGCAGCAGGAGATTCAGAGGGCGGGAATGTCCCACGAATTCCTGGCTCTTTATCTCAATGGGGACAACCTCTACCCGAATATCCGCTTCAGCCCGCCGATTTACGGAGAGTCAGTGACGGACCAGTATGGAAATGACGGGAAATGGTACCGCTACTGGTCTGACCAGGCGAAGGCTTCCATGGAGGAGCATGTGGCAGGGCTTATGAAGACCTATGGGGAAAATTATGTGACAGTTCTCCACGATGGAAGGGAGAGAAAGCCTGTCTGCAGCATGTGGGATCCGATTGTTGCCCCCAGCTTTGACGGGGAGGGCAGAAAACGTTACCTGGACTGGCTGGAAGCACAATATCAGGGAGACATCAGACTTTTTAATCGTGCATACGGGGCATCGGCAGAGAGCTTTGAGAAACTGGAAAAGGAGGATTACTGGTTTGCATGCAGATATCCGGGTGAGCTTACCTTTTCTGAGGAGGATGTAAAATCCGCTTCCCCCAGGGCGAGAATGCTGATGGATAACAGGAAATGGCAGTGTGACGAGCTGTGCCTTTATTTTGCGGATATGAAGGAGAGGCTGTACCGGGTGGACCGGGACTTCTACCTCTGTCCGGACATGGCCCAGTGGGGATATTTCTTGAATGTGGACGGAGCCATGCTGGAGGGCGTGGGCTTTGCAGACCTGTGGGATACGGCGGCGAGGGGAATTGATATTTACAAACTGGCAGAGTATGTGGACTGTGCGAACTTCATCTCCGTACCGGTAACGCCTGCCGGGGATCCGGATATCTATGTGACAGCCTGCCACCACAGTATGCTGCGCTGCATCAACCAGGGGAGGAAATTTATAGGAGGAATCTACTGGGGACGTTATCTTTACAATGACATCTATGCAGTGCTCACTCCCTGTGAGACCGTGGCATCTATTGTCTCCTCCGGCGCTTCGGGCTATACCTCTTATGGCGTGTGCGGACTGGATGACGGGGGGCTCCTCCACCGGATGGGGGAGGATTTCCAGGAGTCCTTAAGACAGGCAAATGAGTGGGCGAAGCAGGTGATACCGGCTCTCGGCGCAAAGGAGCAGGCGTACATAGCCATTTTATTTCCTTCTGCAATGGCGGCATATGAGACGATGTACACAGAAGGGAATAAGGAAAGAAGGATGGATCTGCTGGGCTGGTATAAGGCATGCCGGGACCTGGGGCTGGAGGCAGATGTGACAGATATGGAAAACCTGTGCAGGGATTCCCTGCTGTACAGATACCAGGTGCTGATTATCCCGGATGATGACTGCTACCGGATGAATCCGGATTCTGATTTTGAGTCATTACTTGCAAAATGGTGCAGGCAGGGCGGCATTGTTCTCTGCGGCCCTGGGTGCGCCCTGGCAGAGAACAGCTTTGGCATCCGCCCGTGCGGACATCAGCCGGATGCAATCTATTATCAGGAGGCAGGGATGGTGCAGAGCCATGAATTCTGTACATGGCCCGGCGGAAAAAGCATGGCAGTGTATCTGTCTGACAAAGCATCCTGCGTGACAAAGTATGAGACCGGAGAGGGGTGTTGCTATGCATTTGGGTTCAGTTACGGGAATGCTTACCACACGAAGCGTATCCCCCATGTGCCGCTTGAACAGAAGAATCATGAACTGTATCCCCTGGAGCTGATGAAAGGAAATCTCCTCGCAGATATTTTAAAAGAAGCCGTACAGATCAAGACAGAACAACAGAAAGGGATTGAAATGGCATCCTTTGAAAACGGGGAAATTATCATTAACCACCGGTCCTTCCCTTATGAAGTATCAGAGGAAGGGGAAAAGGTGTTCCAGTATCCGGTAAATGCATCCCTGCTGCTTCCCCATTCGGCTGTATTTATCCGGAAGCCTGCCCGGAAATATCAGTTGCAAAAGGGACAGCTGATGTAAGTGTAAAGAAGGATATTGTGCAATGATGTACCAGAGTAGCAAAGATAGAAGGAGATAATAATTATGAATTTAATAGAAGAAAAAATTGCGGGCTGCGGCGTTGTCCCGGTAGTTGTTTTAGAAGATGCGAAGGATGCCGCGCCATTAGCGGATGCACTGGTAAAAGGAGGACTGCCCTGCGCGGAGGTAACCTTCCGTACAGATGCGGCAGAGGAGTCCATCCGTATTATGACAAAGGCATATCCTGATATGCTGGTAGGGGCAGGTACGGTTCTTACGACAGAACAGGTGGACCGGGCAGTGGCCGCAGGGGCAGAATTTATTGTAAGTCCGGGATTTGATGCAGAGATCGTGGATTACTGTATCGGAAAGGAAATTCCGGTATTCCCCGGATGCGTTACGCCGTCAGAAGTGGCACAGGCAGTAAAGCGGGGACTCCGTGTAGTAAAGTTTTTCCCGGCCGGCCAGTATGGAGGAGTGGGAACAGTCAAGGCGCTTGCGGCACCCTATACATCAGTGAAATTCATGCCTACTGGAGGGGTGAACGCAGAGAATCTGGAGGAATACTTAAGCTGTGATAAAATCGCGTGCTGCGGAGGAAGCTGGATGGTCAAAGGCAGCCTGGTCAAAGCAGGCGAATTTGAAAAGATACGTGAGCTGACGGAGGAAGCGGCAGCTCTGGTGAAAAGTATACGAGGGTAAATCATATCGGTGAATCGGAGGGACAGAAGATGGATTTAAATTTACGCAAGTCAGAAGAATGTAAATATGACGCGGTATCATTAGGGGAGGTTATGCTCCGCCTGGATCCGGGAGAGGGAAGAATCCGCACGGCAAGAAATTTCCGCGCATGGGAAGGCGGCGGAGAATATAATGTGATCCGGGGCCTTCGCAGATGTTTTGGGATGCATACCGCTGTGATTACGGCATTTGCAGAGAATGAAGTCGGGATGCTGATGGAAGACTTTATATTGCAGGGCGGGGTGGATACCTCTCTTATTAAATGGATGAAGACGGACGGGATTGGCCGCGTCTGCAGAAACGGAATCAATTTTACAGAACGGGGATTCGGAATCCGGGGAGCAGTAGGCTGCTCAGACCGGGCAAACACCGCGATTTCCAAGGCAGGTCCAAAGGACTTTGATTTTGAGTATATATTTGGCGAACTGGGAGTGCGCTGGCTGCATACAGGCGGTATCTATGCAGCCCTGTCCGAAAAATCCTGCGAGACGGTTCTTGAAGCCATAAAAACAGCAAAGAAATATGGAACGGTTGTATCCTATGATCTCAACTACCGGCCATCTATGTGGAGTGCAATCGGAGGACAGGAAAAGGCTCAGGAAGTCAATAAAGAGATCGCAAAATATGTAGATGTTATGATCGGAAATGAAGAAGACTTTACAGCATGCCTTGGATTTGAGATCGAAGGAAATGACGCGGACCTGAAGGAACTGAACCTGGATGGATATAAGAAGATGATCAACCAGTCGGTACAGACTTATCCGAATTTTAAAGCAGTTGCAACCACTCTCCGTACAGTGAAGACAGCGACAGTAAATGACTGGGGCGCAATCTGCTGGGCAGACGGCAGGATCTATAAGTCAAAGGAATATAAGGGACTGGAGATTATGGACCGCGTAGGCGGAGGGGATTCGTTTGCTTCCGGGCTGATCTATGGACTGATGACCACAGAGGATGCGGAAACTGCCGTGAATTATGGCGCTGCGCACGGCGCGCTGGCCATGACAACACCGGGAGATACTACAATGGCAAATAAAAAAGAAGTAGAAGCAGTTATGGGAGGCGCAGGCGCACGGGTGCAGAGATAGCGGAACCCTTCCAGGAATGAAGCGGGCGCTGTCGGGAAATGCAGATTGCCCACAAGATATTGTTATGTGACATTTTAAATCACGGCAATATCTTGCGGTCATACTGCTATTTCCCGACAGCCCCTTTTTTAGCACTGGTATTTTATTTTTTCAATCACACATTCGTGTGCTTTATTTACATCGTCTTTACTATAACTAATACCAACTAAAAGAAGATTTCCGCTGTAAGCTTCCAGTGCTCTGACATATTGCCGATTCTTTATTTGTGCAATTGCTCCCTGGGCGGATTTGTTATACTTTAATTCCACAATCATAGCCGGCTTATCTGAATGCGGAATAGGGATAAATACAATGTCAGCATACCCCTTTCCAGAAGGCATTTCCTGAATGATAGTATATTCATTCACTGCATTATAATAGGCTAGCCGTACGACGCATGCAAGAGAATTTTCA
Source organism: uncultured Lachnospiraceae bacterium (assembly GCA_947566645.1). Classification (GTDB taxonomy): domain Bacteria; phylum Bacillota; class Clostridia; order Lachnospirales; family Lachnospiraceae; genus CAPEBR01. The sequence continues at coordinate 9,421 of CANOKL010000043.1, read as the reverse complement.
TCATTATACTTCAGAATGGATGTATTCGAGGAATGCACAGCATCCAGCCCTGCTGCTACGGCATCTTCATCCTGATTCCAGGTTGCTTTAAGCAACGCGTCGGAAGCAAGAATTGCATGAATGACAGGAAGCCAGTCTGTTCCTTTTACAGCTCTGGCAAATGCACCACGCACTTCTTCGTTAGGTATATAAGCCTCTCTTCTTATGTTATCGTATCCCAGATATCCCAGATGGATCAGAATGGTCAGCACATCATCCCGGTTCCGGAAGCTGGTCATATCATTTTCAAAAGTCTCAACATCCACCTCGCAGCGTTCGCCGGCCAGCAGCCGTATGACAGCTTCCTTCAGGCCGTTGTAGTCCATACTGATATAGATCTTAAGAGCTTCATATGCCACAGTTCCAGTCCAGTAATTGTGATACCCTCCCCGGAGCATCGCTTTAACAATAGAGTTCGGGCTGTATATATGCTCCATTCCTTCAAAAGAATACCCGTCATACCATCTTCTCGCTTCTGAAAAATCCATATGATATTCTGCACACAGTTTTTCTACTTCCTGCTCTGTGAATCCCGTATACTCTGTTAAAGGCGCCGGGTGTGTCATTGTAAATTCATCAAAATTGTTCAGCGCAGATTCATTATTATATCTCTTAATCGGCAGAATGCCAGTCATATATGCCAGATGCATAAAATTCTGGGACTGCTCGCCCTTGAACAGGCCTCTGAGCAGCTTAATATAGGCATCCTGTGCCTTTTCATCAAACTTATCTTCCCGGAAAAGGGCATCCCATTCATCTATAATAATAATGAAGCGCGCACCTGTCTTTTTGTTAATCTGGGCGAGCGCCATCGGAAGCATCGTGGCATGATCCTGAATAAGACCGGGATATACTTCTTTTAATTCGTCAATGATACATTTTTGAAGATATCCGATTGTCTCCATTGCATCTGCAGCCATTGAACGCATATATGCAACATCAAGATGAATGACATTATACTTATTCAGATGATCTTCGAAATCTTCTGAGAAAGAAACTTTTAAGCCGTCAAAAATCATCCGTGAATCACATCCCCGGCTATAATAAGCAGCAACCATGCGCGCAGCAATAGATTTTCCAAAACGACGCGGCCTGCTGATGCAGATATACCGCTGTTCTGTGTCAATTACTGAGTTCAGATAACTAAGCAGGCCGGTTTTATCAATATATATTTTAGAACGGACAGCTGAAGCAAAATTTTGATTTCCTGGATTCAAATAATATCCCAAATTTCTTTCCTCCTTCGCGCACTTTCTTACGGTGTGTGCAGTGAAAAAATCGCTTCACTGAGGCAGACCCTGCACAGATCTGTGTGAACAGCAACGTATACAGTTCAAAAGCCTTGTATTATCTTCAGGATTCATGATGCAGAAGCGGATATATTCTCCTGGAAGACCTTCGAAGGATGAGCAGTCCCGGATCATCATTCCCTGCTTTATAGCGTGTTCAAAGACTTCAAAGGATGTCAGCCCTTCTTCCAGAAGCTTTACCAGAATAAAATTTCCATAGGCAGGATATGCCTTTACATGAGGGAATCCTTCCAGGGTTTCCAGGCACCGGCGGCGTTCCGTAAGAATCAGGTCCCTGGTACGTTGGATGTAATCCTGGTCCTGGAGCATCAGCTCGCCGGCATAGGCCCCGATACTGTTTAGCGACCAGGGGTTCTGATGTTTTTTCAGGTTATCAAGGAAGTCCTGGTTACTGGTAATTCCATATCCCAGGCGCAGTCCGGGAGCAGCAAAGAACTTGGATACACCCCGGAGGACCATCAGATTATCAAAATCTTTTACCAGGGGGACAGCAGTAATCTTCTTCACGGATGGGGCAAATTCCACATAGGTTTCATCAATCATAATAAAGATCCCGTGTTTTTGACAGAGCTCTGCCACGACCTTAAGCTCATCCTGCGTAAGAGCAGATGAGGTGGGGTTGTTGGGATTGCACAGGATCAGGAAATCAACGTCACTTGAAAGAGCTGTTTCAAAATCCTCTATATCCAGCCGGAAATTCCGGGCTTCATTCAGATAATAATTGGAGATCCGGCCTCCGGTAAGGGACAGCTCCCGTTCATATTCCGAATAAGTAGGGCCAATTACCAGTGCGTGTTTTGCCCTGCGCTGGCTGATCAGAAGGGAGATCAGCTCAGTGGAGCCATTCCCGGTAACCACATAATCCATCTCTGTACCGCAGTAGGCGGCGATCACTTTCCGCAGATCCTTATAATCCCTGTCAGGATAACTGGTAATAAGATCCAGGTGATCGGCCAGGGCCTTTTTTACGGAACCAGACAAGCCCAGGGGATTGACATTGGCGCCGAATTTTACAATCTGCTCCCCTGGTATGCCATAATACTTTTCAATCTGCTCAATGTCACTCCCATGAAATGCGGGGCGCGTCTGCTTTTTATTTTCTGACATTATGATACCTTCTTTCTATTAGCTTATCATTATCTGCATAATTCCGGACATAATTGAAATCCCCAGAATCGTAAGGACTGCACCGCCGGCCTGCTCCAGCAGTCTGCCGGTTTCAGACAGCTCTGGCTCCTTGAACCGCCATCTCTGGAGAAAGAAATAGACATTATCCGGATATAGAATGGAAACGATTCCCCATATATAAATCAGGCTTCCCAATATCTGGATATACCAGGCTGAAACAGTTTCATAGTCTCCGAAGTAAATTCTGCACAATGCCTGGCAATAGGCCGTATCACTTACGTGTACAGGTGCATTATTAACTGTAATCTGAAGATTTTCGAATTCCAGTGGAATGCCATCTGAATCTGTGAGAAATTCCCCGTCCCACAATCCGGTCACCGAGGCTCCGTCCGAAAAGGAAAAGTTCAGCACATTCTCTTCAGACGTCAGAGAAACTGTCCGTTTACCTGACCTGGATACAATCTGATACGAATGATCCGGAAGAACCTCAATGTAATCTGATCTGCTATGGGCATATTTTTCCTTATTTATTTTATAGTAGAAAGTATCGGCTATATAGACGCCCTTTCTTAATGTAAAATACCACCCTGAAAATAAAGAAACCGCTGCCACAAAAACGACTGTAATGAAAAATATCCGTTTTTTCCTATCCTCTTTCATACGCAAACACCCCTAAAGTATTCCCTTCTAGTATAACCCAATTTTAAATACCTTTCTGTTTCACTGACTGGTTTACAACTATTATACCATTCTGGTCAGCGTTTGGAAATATGATTGATAATATTTGTTATTAGTTATAACGGAATGCGCAGTTTATGCGCATTCCTGACCCGTGAATATCAACTATTATTTACGCCTGGCCTCCCGGGTCGAGAATAGTAATACACAACCACAACGGCATCATTGCATTTACAGGGAAAGTTGTTTATAATGTGTATAGAATAATTTGGCTGCGTCTGGCTTTGGAATGGAGGAAAAGGAAATGGAAAAAAAGCTGTCGTGTATTGACTGTGCAGTGAAAAACTGTAATAAGATGGATAAGACATATCCCGAGTTCTGTCTTACGAAAAATATGAAAAAAGAGGTATTTGAAAAGGCAATGCCGCGTTACCAGGAGGAAGAAAATCACAAGGTTATGGTAGCAGCAGCTGAGGTAGAGTGTGAGCATTATTGTAAATATACGAGAGTAGAGGAGATTATAGCATTTGCAGAGAAGCTTGGGGCGAAGAAGCTCGGAATCGCTACCTGTGTAGGGCTTCTCAGGGAGAGCCGTATACTTGCTTCTATTTTAAGAAAGCATGGCTTTGAGGTATTCGGTGCGGCGTGCAAGGTAGGTACAGTTCCCAAAACCGAGGTGGGAATCCCGGAGGAATGCTGCAAGATCGGGATTAACATGTGTAATCCGATTCTGCAGGCAGAACTCCTTAATGATGCAGGAACGGATCTGAATATCATCATGGGGCTGTGCGTGGGTCATGACAGTCTCTTTATCAAATATTCTGATGCACTTGTTACAAGCGGGGTGACAAAGGACCGTGTGCTGGGACATAACCCTGCGGCGGCACTTTTCACAGCAGACACATATTATACCAGGCTGTAGATGTGCTGTGAATAGTGTTACTGTTCACTCCGTGACCAGTAACTGAGTAGTAAGGTGAAAAGTAACAATTTTTTTGTGGATTCTTTACAAATATAATGAAATACGTTAAAATAAATGAAGAATTGCTATGAAGGAGGAACGGAATATGGAGGAAAAAAGAGGCAGCAGACGTATGGATCTATCAGCTCGTTTATTAATTAAGAATATGAACGATGCTTCAGATAAACCGGAAGAAGTCGAGATTAAGGTGTTGGATGTATCAAAGACCGGGGTGGGATTTTCCTGTGATACGCCGCTGGCAATCGGCGCGGTATATGAAGCATTTCTGAAGATATGGACGGATGAGGTGATTCATGCATTTTTGAAGGTGGTAAGGATCGAACAGACAGAGGATGAGCATTATATATGCGGAACTATCTTTATAGGAATGCCGGAGATGAATGCTTCACGAATCGAAGTATATGAACTGGTAAACCGCCTGAGAGGCGAAGAATAAATTACTAGTAACGAATCGGGGCGGCATTCCGGGTTTTGCCACGCAAAAACCGCCCCTCACTCCTGAATCATGTTCTCACGGAATGCGCAGTTTATGCGCATTTCTGAGCCATGAATAGTAACAAGAATAAAAACTGCGGCTTGTCTCTGTGACGGGTCGCTTTTATCATAGGAAAAGAAACGCCAACGTTGTACAGAAGGCGGAAATCGGTTATAATATCTATAAAGCAGAGAATGAAAACAGAAAGGTAAGCTTTTAGATGAAAAAGAAATCAGAAAAGAGTGGCAGAAGAAGAGGAATTCCTTTGATCGTTTCTATTGTTCTGGTTTTTTGTATTTTAGGGACGGTTGTATACTCTGTGGCGCAAAAGATATCAGAGGAGATGTCCGAGTCAGCGATTACCAATCTAAATGAAAGTCTGAATCTGATCAAGGGAATGGTCGAGGCGATCTACAGTAAGGAGGCAGAATTTCAAAAGCTGATTGCACAGGAGATCGCATCAATAGATGATCCAGAGGAATTTATCCGTTCTTATAACAAGAACAATACAATGGTGAAGCTCTCCCTGATCGCAGCAGGAGAAACAGAAGGTGTCTCCAACACTGGAAGTGTGTTTACAGAGAAAGAGCTGGATTTTTCTGCCGGGAAAACAATAGATGGGCTGGAGATTTCCGAATCTTATCTTAATAGCATGGGGACGTGGGCCTATACGATGAAATGCCCTGTTATCAGAGATGACGAAGAAATTGCTACATTTTATATAGAGTATATCTACGACTCTCTTGAAGAGGTATTGCCAGATGGATTCTATAACGGTAAGGCGATGCTTTACATTATGGATTCAGAAAGTGAGAGGCTTGTACTGAAGCCTAAGGGAATGGGGGAAAGGAATGCAGGGCATTTGAACCTTCAGGACTTTTACCGCGCAAACAGGATTCTGGAGAAGGATATTCAGAGCGAGGTTTTCCACAGCGTCAGGAACGGGAAAAATGTTATGTTTTATCATGATATTCTGGGAAGGGATTCGCTGATCTATATGTGGGCAGTGAATGACGGGGGGCTTTATCTGATCGGGTATGTGCCAATTGAAGCGATTCAGCAGGAAGGCAGGACAGTCAATCAGAATATCATCATTGTAATTATAGTGATGCTGGCGGCATTCATTATCTGCTGTCTGATCTATTATTTTAACAAGAGACAGCAGGACCGTATAAGGAAGGAAAGAGAAGAAGAAAGGGAGATATATAACAGGCAGCTTGCAGAGGCGCTGCAGGCGGCACAGATTGCAAGTAATTCGAAGACTACATTCTTATCGAATATGTCGCATGACATCCGCACACCGATGAATGCGATACTCGGGTTTACTACCCTCCTTTCCAGGGATGCGGATAATGCCCTTAAGGTAAGAGAATATACGAGGAAGATAACAGCATCCGGACAGCATCTTTTAAGCCTGATTAACGATGTTCTGGATGTCTCCAAGATTGAGAGCGGAAAAGTTGTGCTGACAATCAGTGAATTTACCCTGAATGACCTGGTGTCATCAGTGGATGCGATTATACGGCCAATGGCAAGGGAAAAGGAGCAGAACTTTTACGTGACTGTAACAGATATTAAGCACGAATATCTGATGGGAGATGAGACAAGGCTGAACCAGATTCTGATTAACCTGCTCTCTAATGCAGTAAAGTACACACCAGAGAAGGGCAGCATCTGGTTCCGTATCATTGGGCTTGGGCAGCACACCAGCCAGTATGAACACATACGGATTGAAGTGGAAGATAATGGGTATGGGATGACGCCGGAGTATCTTGAAATCATTTTTGACGCATTTACCAGGGCTGAGAATAGTACGACGAATAAGGTTCAGGGAACAGGGCTGGGCATGGCGATTACAAAAAATATCGTTGAACTTATGGGCGGAAGTATTAAGGTGTCCAGTGAGGTAGACAAGGGAAGTCTTTTCCAGGTCGAATTAGAGCTTCGCATACCAGAGGAGCAGCAGGATGAATGCTTTTGGGAAGAGCATGGAATTAAGCGGATACTTGCGGCTGATGAAGAAGAAAGCTGTAACAATATCCGGATGCTCATGAAGGATACGAAGGTCAGAGTGGATACGGCGGTTACAGGAGATGAGGCTATCCGTCTGGCAGAGGTGGCTGACAGGAATGGAGAAGAGTATCATATGATTCTGCTTGAGGCCCGGATGCCAGGGATGGAGGACGGTGATCTGATTGATAAGCTTCGGACAGCTCTGACAGAGAATGTGCCAGTTCTGCTTCTCACAGATTATAGCGGGGCGGAGGAAGATGAGGCTGTTCTCTGCAAAAAAAATGTAGGAATCCTGCCAAAACCATTTTTTGTATCTGCATTTAAAGAGAAGATTATGGAGATGCAGACAGCCGGGGAAAGAAAGGAGCATACGCCTGATGCTTTGGAAAGTAACAGTATAGAGGGACTTCATTTTCTGGTTGCGGAAGATAATGAGATTAATGCCGAGATTTTGTCGGAGCTTTTGGAGCTGGAAGGCGCCACCTGCGAAATTATGGAAAATGGCAGGCTTGCATTAGAGCGCTTTCGTGATGCCGGAAAAGGTGAATTTGATGCGGTCCTGATGGATGTCCAGATGCCTGTAATGAATGGTTATGAGGCCACAAGGGCGATCAGGGAACTGGAGCGTGAAGATGCAGGCCGGATTCCGGTCATTGCCATGACAGCAAATGCATTTGCCGAGGATGTAAAGGATGCTTTAGATGCCGGCATGGATGTCCATATTGCAAAACCAATCAATATGGAACTGCTGAAAAGAACGGTGAATGAATATGTTAAGAGAAGGGAGTATTAATAATGCGGGATAGTAGAAGGATTATTATGAAGCAGATGGGAGCAGTCAGCCTTGCCGCAGTTCTGATGGTTTCAGCGGCATCCTGTGGGAAAAAAGCAGATCTGACTAAGAATCTGATTGATAGTAATGAAGACAGTAAAAAAGTAGTCAATCTGTTCGGCCCCATGGAAAAGTCAAGTCCAGATGCTGAAAATACGGCGAGAACTGCATTTGACCTGACGGTTGGTATAGCAGAAAAGAAGCTGGGACTGACTGTGGAGTACAGGACATATACAGCCGAAAACTATCAGGAAAAGACCTATGATGAAGTTTCTCTGGACAGAGTACGGCATGACATGGATGATCTGTATCTGCTGAACCCGGATACGATTCAGATACTGGGAGCAGAGGATAAGCTTCTAGACCTGTCTGTGCTTGAAAACTCTAAGAATTTGAGAGAGGTAGTAAAGACAGCAAATACGGTGAATGGAAAGCTGGTAGCGATTCCCCAGGAAGTGGTGGCACATGGTTTGTTTGTAAATAAAGATCTGTTTGATAAGTATAAGTTAAAACTTCCTGAGACACCGGAGGATCTGCTGGAATGCTGCAAAGTATTTAAGGAGAATGGGATTGAAACTCCGATAGGTGCGAACCGCTGGTGGCTGGAGAACTTTGTGTTTGCGCAGGCATATGCGGATCTCTATAATGGGGGGAACACAGAGGCAGAGATCGAGGCATTAAACAGCGGTGAAAGCAAATACAGCGATTATATGCGCCCGGGTTTCGAATTTCTGAAGAAGATGATTGATAAGAAATATATTGACGCAGAGACAGCATATACATATGAAGCAATTGAAGGCGAGGGTCCGGACTTTCTGGCCCAGAAAACACCGATTGTAATGGCATACTGGGGAGCGGCAAATACAGATACAGCATATGGAGCGCCTGATTTTAACATGCAGGTAATCGGATTCCCAAGCAGCCGGGGCCAGATGCCGGTTATATCAATGACTGGCTATGGCATTAATGCAGACTCTGAGAATCTGGAGGATACAAAGAATACTCTGAATGAGATTCTCTCAGATGAAGCTCTTCAGCTATATGCAGAGACGAATAAAGTGATATCCCCATCCGTGAATGTCGAGGTGGACTGCATTCCTGCATTACAGCCTTTGAATGACAAGGTAAAAGAAGATATATACGTGCTCGGCTCTAATGCCGGGATGAAGGTGGAGCAGTGGGGGAATACCTGTCTGATTGTAAGAGATTTGCTGCAGGGCGCCTCTGTGGATGAATGCATGGAAAAGTTTGATAAGCTCCAGGAAGAATCTTTAAAATAAATAAAAAGAGAAAAAAGACGAAAAGAGAGGCCGGTGCAGACAGCACCGGCCATTGGAGAGGAATGAAAACAATCTATATAAATGTTAGCTAATTGTTAGGCGAAGTGCGGTAATCATACAGATATGTAAGAAATAAGTACGACTACCGTCTTCTTTATTTGATATATTCATTATAATGTGAAAATGTGACGCGGATGTGTCAAAATGCAGAAATATTTCTTAAGTTTCTTAAGAAAATCGGAAGATTAACAATGGGGACGGGGTAAAATGAATTTTACCCCGTCCCCGACAGCGCAGCGAGAGGGATTTGAACCCCCGGAGCCTTGCGGCTCTTCTGCTTTCGAGGCAGATGCCATAAGCCAACTCGACCATCGCTGCATACTCATACAGTATAGCACATATCCATGATAAGATGCAATAAAAATTCGACACTATTTTTCCCAAGTTTTTTTCAAAAAAAGCTTGCAAAGAGTAAAAATATATGCTATTATAAGATTCGTCGCGAGTGCACTGTTTAAAATATGGCTCCGTGGTCAAGCGGTTAAGACATCGCCCTTTCACGGCGGTAACACGGGTTCGATTCCCGTCGGAGTCATTCATGAATACATAGATGTGTATTCATATGATAAATGCCGATGTGGCTCAATTGGCAGAGCAGCTGATTTGTAATCAGCAGGTTATCGG
>CANOKL010000042.1 GCA_947566645.1 uncultured Lachnospiraceae bacterium | reverse complement strand
GCAGGAATTTCTCTGCTTCCCTTTTTTATCCTGCCAATGAAAATTATACACTAACCTGCACGGCCCGTGAATAGTAACACCTGATATTTCCCCCTTTCTTTTATCCTTCAAATAAGGTAGAATAGAGGTAACTACTTAATCGAGGAAATGAGTGATAATATTATGAATAAGAAAACACTGGCAAAATTAGAATATGACAAGATCATAGATCTGTTAACAGAGCATGCATCCTCCTTCAGCGGAAAGGAGCGCTGCCGCAGATTAAAGCCCTACACTGACATTGAAGAGATACGGACCGCACAGGATGAGACTGCCGCGGCATTTACCCGCATTGTGAAAAAGGGACGTCCTTCTTTTGGCGGTGTGAATCCGGTCAATGATTCTCTGCGCCGTCTGGAGATCGGCGGTGTATTAGGAAGCGGAGAACTGCTCCGGATCTGCAGGCTCCTTGAAGTTGCGGGCCGTGCGAAGGCATATGGCAGACATGAGAACGCGGACTTAACCGAGGACTGTCTGGATGCATATTTTACGCAGCTCATTCCGGTCTCGCCTCTTACCTCCGAGATCCGCCGCTGCATTATAGATGAGGATGAGATCAGTGATGAGGCCAGCCCTGCCCTGAAGCATATCCGCCGTCAGATCGGGCAGATGAATGACAAGGTTCACTCCACTCTTTCAGGCATGATCAATGGAAGCTTACGCACCTATCTTCAGGATGCTCTGATTACCATGCGCGGAGACCGCTACTGTATTCCCGTAAAGGCAGAGTACCGCGGACAGGTTCCTGGCATGATCCACGACCAGTCCTCCACAGGCTCCACCTTATTTATTGAGCCAATGGCTGTGGTCAGGCTTAACAATGACTTAAAGGAGCTTTACGGTAAGGAGCAGGAAGAGATCCAGGCTGTTCTTGCCCGTTTAAGCGCAGATACAGCTGAATATATTGAAACTATCCGGACCGATTATACGGTTCTTACAGCACTGGACTTCATTTTCGCAAGAGGCGCCCTGGCTCTTGACATGAATGCAAGCCGGCCTCTTTTTAACTCAGAGGGCCGCATTCATATCCGCGAGGGCCGTCATCCTCTGTTAGATAAGAAAAAGGTGGTGCCAATTACTGTAACATTAGGAGATGCCTTTGATCTCCTGATCGTCACTGGCCCTAACACTGGCGGAAAGACCGTCTCTCTGAAAACCGTAGGACTGTTCAGTCTGATGGGGCAGGCAGGACTTCATATCCCTGCCCTGGACCGTTCAGAGCTTGCTGTGTTTACGGAAATCTACGCAGATATCGGCGATGAGCAGAGCATTGAACAGAGTCTGAGCACCTTCTCCTCGCACATGACGAATATTATTTCCTTTCTGAAAAAGGCAGATGAGAATTCTCTTGTGCTCTTCGATGAGCTTGGAGCCGGAACAGATCCTGTGGAAGGCGCAGCCCTTGCCACTTCTATCCTTCAATATCTGCACGAACGCGGTATCCGTACCATGGCAACCACACATTACAGCGAGCTTAAGGTGTATGCACTTTCCACTCCTGGCGTGGAAAATGCCTGCTGTGAATTTGATGTTGAGACTCTCAGGCCCACCTATCATCTTCTGATCGGAATCCCGGGGAAGAGCAATGCATTTGCCATTGTCGGAAAGCTGGGGCTTCCGAAGCACATCATTGATGATGCACGGTCCCGCCTGAGTGAACAGGATGAATCCTTTGAGGATCTGCTTACAGATCTGGAGACCGGAAGGCGGACCATTGAGAAGGAACAGGCAGAAATTGCCTCCTACCGCCGTGAACTGGAACGCCTGAAGCAGGAGACAGAAAGCAAGCACAAAAAGCTGGAGGAGCAGCGCGAACGCATTCTCCGGGAGGCGAATGAAAAAGCCCATGCCATACTGGCAGAGGCAAAGGAGACTGCGGATGAGACAATGCGCAATTTCCACAAATTTGGAAAGGAATCCATCTCCGCAGCCGAGATGGAAAAAGAGCGGGAAAAACTTCGCAAAAAAATGGAAGCCGCCCGCGCAGGCATGAAGGAAGAGGTCAAAAAACCCCGCAAAGTACACAAGCCCGAAGACTTCAAACCCGGTGAAAGCGTCCGGGTATTAAGTATGAATCTGAACGGGACAGTATCCTCCAGGCCTAACGCGAAGGGAAATGTAACGGTACAGATGGGAATTCTGCGCTCACAGGTGCACATGTCTGACCTGGAGATTATTGAGGAAAAGCCCGACTACCTGAAAAAAACTGCAAGACAGACCGGAAAGGGTAAAATGAAGATGGGCAAATCCCTGTCTGTAAGCTCTGAGATTAATCTGCTGGGAAAGACGGTAGACGAGGCAGTGGCAGAGCTTGACAAATATCTTGACGATGCCAGCCTTGCACACCTGTCCTCTGTACGCATTGTACATGGCAAGGGAACCGGGGCATTACGGGCCGGCGTCCATAATTATTTAAGAAGACAAAAGCATGTAAAGTCATTCCGTCTTGGAGCCCTCGGAGAGGGAGATGCCGGAGTGACCATTGCAGAATTATACTGAGCATCATATAAATCTGCCGCTCAGCATAACAGGATGCGCATATCCGCATGCATAAATAAGCGTATTTGAGGAGGACTACTATGGTAAGTAAACAGAAAATTTTAATTGTAGATGATGATGAAAATATTGCGGAGCTCATTTCCCTGTATCTTACGAAGGAATGCTTTGACACGATGATGGTATATGACGGAGAGGAAGCGCTGACTGCCTTTGATACCTATCAGCCAAATCTGATTCTTCTAGATCTCATGCTTCCAGGCATTGACGGGTATCAGGTATGCCGGGAGATCCGGACCCGCTCATCTGTCCCGGTCATCATGCTCTCTGCCAAAGGAGAAGTATTTGACAAGGTACTTGGTCTTGAGCTCGGTGCAGATGACTATATTATAAAGCCCTTTGATTCCAAAGAGCTTGTTGCCCGGGTTAAGGCTGTGCTAAGGCGGTTCCAGAACGGCTCCAGGTCTGAAAGCAGTTCTTCGAATAAGGGGAAATGTGTAGAATACCCTGGTATTGTTATTAATCTTACGAATTATTCTGTCATTGTAGATGGAAAGAATGTCGAGATGCCTCCAAAGGAGCTGGAACTTCTCTATTTTCTCGCCGCCTCACCGAATCAGGTGTTCACACGCGAGCAGCTTCTGGATCAGATATGGGGATATGAATATATTGGTGATACAAGGACTGTAGACGTCCATATCAAGAGAATCCGTGAAAAGGTCAAAGACCACGGCGGCTGGAACCTGTCCACCGTGTGGGGGATCGGCTATAAATTTGAAGTAAAATAAGGGTAACAGTGAAGGTATCTGAACTGTTACAAATAAGGAGCATCCCATGAAGAGCACACTCTATCTGAAATTTATAATTATATATATTATCTTCGGGTTTTTAAGTGTCTTCACTGTAGCCACCCTGACCTCAGGCCTGGCGTCAGCCCCGCTTATCAGAGCCGTCTCCTCCGATATCTATATAGAAGCAAACCTGATGGCAGATAATTATCTTCCAGGATATTTTTCTGAGCAGCTTACGCTGAATGATGTACACGTTCAGCTTACCGGCATTGAGACACACTTAAATGCCGCTGTATGGTTTGTTGACCGTGAGGGGACGATCATCACCTCTGCACAGGCAGAAGATTTTCCTGCTGCGCCTTCTGCAATCGAAAAATTCAACCCTGCAGAAGCTGGAAATTCCAAATATCTCACCGGAGACTACCATGGATATTTTGAAGATGATGTAATCACTGTAATTGCCCCTGTCGTTCAGGACTATCTGCCCCGGGGGTATCTTCTGATACATAAAAGCACTGCTGACATAGATGAGATCCTTTCCATCATGATGCGCGCAGTTTACATTACTCTTTTCGTCATATACGGACTTTCTTTTGTCATACTGCTGGCCTTCCAGTTCTTCGTCTACCGGCCCCTGAGCCTGATCACCGAAGCCGCCAAACAGTATGCCTCTGGAAATCTGGACTATGAGATTCCGATTAACACAGAGGACGAGATGGGATACCTGTCGGCATCCCTGAATTACATGTCCTCCCAGCTCAGGGATACGGAGGACTATCAGAAAAAATTTGTAGCAAACGTATCCCATGACTTCCGCTCACCCCTCACCTCCATCAAAGGCTACGTGGAAGCCATTGCCGACGGAACCATCCCGCCAGAGCTCCAGGAAAAATATTTAAAAATCATATTATTTGAAACAGAAAGACTGACAGACCTGACACAGGATCTGCTCACTCTGAACGAATTTGACACGCAGAACCTCCTTCTTACAAAAGAGGCCTTTGACATACACGAAATGATAAAAAAGGTTGCCGAATCCTTTGAAGGCATCTGCAAGCAAAAGAAGATCTCCATAGAACTCCTTTTCGCCACAAAACACCTGAAAGTCATGGCAGACCAGCGGAAAATCCAGCAGGTTCTCTACAACTTGCTGGACAATGCCATCAAATTCAGCGATGCCAACTCCATCATCACCATAGAAACAACCGAACGCGGCGACAAAGTATACACTTCCGTAAAAGATAACGGAATCGGCATCCCCCGGAACTCCCTCAACAAAATATGGGAACGCTTTTATAAAAGCGACCTGTCCCGGGGGAAAGACAAAAAAGGAACCGGCCTCGGTCTTGCAATCGTCAAAGAAGCAATCCAGGCACACGGCGAAAACATAAGCGTCGTAAGCACCGAAGGCGTAGGAACCGAGTTCATCTTCTCGCTCTCTAAAGCGGGGACACCCTGATTTCAATCTGGGACGGGGCATTTTTAATTTTGCCCCGTCCCCAACCAGCTCTTTACCTCTTCGCTGTCGAGATTCTCCCGGGTTACCCACATGGCTGATGTATTAATATAGGCCTCATTCCCCATGGACAGTGCGGCTCTTGCTGATGCTATCACGGATGCATACCCCATGCCGAATGGATTCTGTACAATCAGTCCATCTATCTCGCCGTTTTTCAAGGCTTCCAGCTCTTCCTTATTGCTGTCATAGCCAATCAGGGCAACGCTTTTTTTCTCTGCCCGGTCCAGGGCAGCCAGGGCTGACATTACTGCTGTTCCATCTGCTGCAAATACGCCCTTTATTTCCGGATGCCTCTTTAGGATCTCGTCAAGGACCTGCTCCTCTGTGATCTCTTCCGGATTCTTTATTTTCTTTTCTTTTGCAAGCTTCTTCTGCATCTCCTCCAGCTGATCCATATGGTATACCTCTGCAACTGTGATTCCCGGATATTCTTCGGCCAGTCTCTCTGTAAATCCAAGCTCACGTTCTCTTGCAGACAGGGATTTTGAATCCTGGACAAATACAAGCACCTCGCCTGTACTTCCTGCGAGCTCTGCCATCCTGTCGGCTGCCATCTGCGCAGTTCCCCGGTTATCGGTGGAGACAGTTGCCATCAGACCGGGATAGTCACTTCCCGAATCGAATGCCACAATTGGGATGCCATTTCCTGATGCAAGGTCAAACTGAACGCCGCATGCCTGGGTATCTACTATGGAAATGCTGACGCCAAGGGGATACCTTGCAAGCTCCTCATCCAGGATATTCACCTGTTCATCCACACTGCCCGCCACTGCCGGACCGCTGTAGGTTACCTTGATCTCATCTTTCCCCTTATAGCCAAGCTCCGCATTGATATCGGCTGCTGCCTGTTCAGCGCCCTTTTTTATCTGCTCCCAGTACTCTCCTTCACCGCTTTTCCCAATAATTGAAAAATAAGAACCGGCCTCCGGCTTCAGGCCAGAAACATTCCGGTATGCAGAAGGCTCAATGGCATCCAGCCGGTTCTGATACTCTTTCTCTTCCTTCTTCCCGGTGACGTCCCCTGTCTCTTCTGTAATCTCCAGCTTTTTTTCAGCCTCTGTCTTATGCTCTTCCATTTCTCTGGAAGCACATGCACAGATTACCAGTATCAGACATATAATAAGTACGATCAGACTCCAACTCTTCTTCATAATAACTCCTCCCATTGTATGTTGTTCAGTATAACATTTTACCACAAACCACTATACACCAATTTCTTTTTGATTTGGTGAAAAATTTCTTAATTTTTTCTGTACTTAATTTAGACCATGATTTTTACTTGTATATTTTGTCCTTTTGTATTATTATATGGTATAGAAGAGCGCTTTCAGAAAGGAAATGCTCTATAAAAAAAGGAGGTACATACCAATGGCACACGTAATTAGTGACGAATGTGTAAGCTGTGGAGCTTGCGAAGCTGAATGTCCAGTAGGCGCTATTGCTCAGGGTGCAGATCATTATGAGATTGATGCTGACGCTTGTGTAGATTGCGGCGCATGTGCGGCTCAGTGCCCAACAGGAGCTATTTCCCAGGGCTAAGGAACGAAAAACATATCTAAAAGCGAATCCGGCAGAGCCGGATTCGCTGCGTTTTACGACGAAAAACCGTAACCGCGAAGGTACTGGGCAGTTACGAGAAATATTTCCACCCCCGACCATTTTTGACATTCTTTTCCATAGGTTTGTGTTATCCTGTATGGAGACAAGCCTAAGGAACTGTGGCTGATTTATTTCGTGACAGTTCCTGATGATTCAAAAATAAGGGGGTTTTTATTATGGGAAATGCAAATGCGCTTGAACAGCTGAAGCTGGAAACCAAAGATGATGCCAGATTGTACGGCTGCCTCAAAGAACTGTACGAGCAGGGAATCCCGTTTGAAGAGCTAAAGGGACTGATCCCCGATATCAAAAGAACCCGGGAACAGCTGCATATGAAACGAATGCTGGAAAATAATAATGAAGTGCTGCTTGCCATGTTTAGTAAAGAGATGTCCTTTCTCCTGGATGCCAAGGAGCGGCAGGAGGACGAGCAGTTTAAAAAACTGGACCAGCTCATCCGGCAGCAGCAGTCCTTTCGGAAGTCTGCAGCCCAGAGTGGTCCAGTCGAAAAGCTTAAGCGTCTATTCCTGCCGGCTTAGATTGGCGAACTTCGTATACTCGGCAAGCCATGCAAGATTAACGGTCCCTACAGGACCGTTTCTTTGTTTTGCGATAATAATCTCAGCCTGCCTCTTGTACTCTGTATCCTTATTATAATATTCATCACGGTAAATAAACATTACCACATCTGCATCCTGCTCAATCGCGCCGGATTCACGCAGATCAGACAGCATGGGTCTTTTATCCGGTCTTGACTCCACTGCACGGCTAAGCTGTGAGAGGGCGACAACCGGAACATGAAGCTCTCTTGCAAGGGCTTTCAAGGAACGGGATATCTCCGAGATCTCCTGCTGCCTCGACTCGGCACGTCCGCCGACCCGTCCTGTCATAAGCTGCAGATAGTCAATGATAATGATCTGTATATCATGCTCCAGCTTATACTTCCGGCACTTAGAGCGAAGCTCTGACACGGAAATTCCGGGTGTATCATCAATGATCAGGTTCGATCTCCCGATAATCCCGGCTCCCTCAATCAGCTTCTCCCAGTCAGAATCCTTCAGATTCCCTGTACGCAGCGCCTGTGCATCTACCTGGGATTCCAGTGAAAAGAGACGATTTACAAGCTGCTCCTTCGACATCTCCAGAGAGAATACTGCCACGCCCTTTTCCTTCTTAAACGCAATATACTGGGCAATATTCAGCACAAAAGCCGTCTTACCCATAGAAGGCCTGGCTGCAACCAGTACCAGGTCAGACGGCTGCAGACCCGACAGCTTATAATCCAGATCAATGAAACCTGTCGGAATCCCTGTCACTGTGCCTTTATTCTTCGATGCCTTTTCAATCCGGTCCAAAGCATTCAGAACGATATCCTTAATCGGAACATAATCTCCGGTATTCCTCCGCTGCAGAAGCTCGAAAACAGACTTCTCCGTTGTCTCCAGAATCGCCTCCAGCGGCTCCTTTCCTGCATAGCAGGTATTCGATATATCATCATTCAGTTTTATGAGCCTGCGCATCAGGGATTTATCAGATACAATCTCCGCATAATATTTTATATTTGCAGAGGTAGAGACAGCATCCAGAAGGTCTCTTGCGAATTCAAGACTCGCCACCTCCGGCGGAACCTCTTTTTCCTTCAGGCGTTCCTTCAGTGTGACGAGATCCACCGGCTTTCCTTCATTAAAGAGCTCAATAATCGAATCAAAAACTACGCCATAAGCCGTCTGATAAAAGTCCCTGCCGCTTATAAGCTCTGATGCCGCCACCACTGCATCCTTATCCATCAGCATAGCGCCTAAGACTGCCTGCTCTGCCTCAATGCTGTGTGGCATGACTCTTTTAATGAGTGCCTCTTCCATACATTACTCTCCTATGCGAAACATCAGGCCTCCTCTGTTACAGATACCGTAAGCTTCACCGTAACCTTTGGATGCAGCTTAACCGGCACCTCATGCGTACCAAGAACCTTAATGTTCTCTTTTAGCTGAATCTTTTTCTTATCAATATCAAGGCCTAACTGTTCCTTTACCTCTGCCGCAATTTCCTTCGTGGAAATGGAACCAAATGCCTTTCCGCCCTCTCCTGTCTTAATAGACATGGAAAGCTTCCCGGCTTCCACCTTTTCTCCCAATGCCTTTGCCGCCTCATACTGTGCCTGTGCGTGCTTTTCATCATTGGCCTTCTTAAGCTTCAGCTCATTCAGATTCTTACTGTTAGCCTCCAGCCCCTTCTTTGTCTTCAGGATAAAGTTTCTTGCATAGCCGTCGCTTACATCCACAATATCCCCCTTTTTCCCAAGCGATTTTACATCTTCCGTTAATATTACCTTCATCTTATATATCTCCCTTCTTTAACATGTCATCCAGTACGAACTTAAGGCTTGCCACTGCCCTTGTCATATCAGTATGGTCAAACTGTGCACCTGAGGCATTCATGTGTCCGCCTCCGCCTAACTTCTCCATAATGATCTGGACATTCACCTCATCAATAGAACGGGCGCTGACATAGATTCTTCCATTGTACTCTGTCAGAACAAAAGAAGCCTTGATCTGGCTGATATCAAGCAGCTCATTCGCTGCCTGGGCGCCCACAATTGTCGGACTCTCTATGTGCAGATCTTCACCCCTGGCAATTGCAAACTTGTCCTGGTAAACCTCTGCACTGCTGATAATCGCCGCCTTTGCGCGATATGCCTCTATATCATCCCGGAACATCTTGCGCACCTGTGTAATATCCGCACCGCTTCTCCTTAAAAATGCTGCCGCTTCAAAGGTCCGGACACCTGTACGGCTTACGAAATTATTCGTATCAATCATAATACCGGCATACATGCTGCTCGCCTCCATGCTCGGTATCTTCACATCATCTACAATATACTGCAGCACCTCTGCCACCATCTCGCATGCAGACGATGCATAAGGCTCAATATATGACAGAAGCGCGCTGTCTATATTGTCACTGCTCTGCCTGTGATGATCCAGGACAACAATCGTCTTCGCAATATGAAGAAGCTCTTCACACTCTGTCATCTTCGGCCGGTTCGTATCCACTACAATCACCAGCGAATTCTCATCTGCCATATCAATGGCCTGTGCCGAGGTCAGAAACAGATCATCCGGATATGAGGATGCCTCAATATACAGGTTATAGAGCGGGCGAAGGGACGCCGACACCTCATTAATGATGATGTGCCCCCTCTTGCCAAGGGCAATTGCCGCCCGGCAGATTCCGATTGCCGCTCCGAAGGAATCCGCATCCATAAACTTATGTCCCATGACAAAGATCGTATCCTTTACCGTGATAAATTCCCGGAGGGCTTCTGCCTTTACACGGGCCTTTACACGGGTGTTCTTCGAAGTCTGCTCCCTCTTTCCTCCAAAATAAGTAATCCCCCGGTTATCCTTAATAACTGCCTGATCTCCGCCCCTCGCAAGAGCAAGATCAATTGCAACGCGGGCGTAATTATTACTCTGTGAGTATCCCTCCGGGCTCAGCCCCAGTCCGATACTTAAGGTCGTGGAAATCGAATTTCCTATATTAATTGACTTCACATCCTCAAGCAAAGAGAACTTATCCTCCTCCAATGCCTTAAAATACTGTCTCTTAATTACGATAAAATATTTATCTGTCTCGATCTTCTTTACAATTCCGTCAACCTTTGCAATATACTGATTGATCTTCCGGTCCACCAGGGCGACAAGCAGAGACTGGCGCACCTCCTCCACACTGGCGATCACCTCATCATAATTGTCAATATAAATCAGTCCTGCAACCAGGCGCTGCTCCTCATTTTCCTTAATATAATGGTTCAGCTCTGTCACATCCTGCAGATAGACAGCAATAAAGTATTCCTTTTCCGCAGGCAGCTCTAATAGCTTCTCTGTCTCATTAAATCCCTCTACAGACACTCTCCTGAGCTCAGCCTTGTACTCCCGGTCCTCATAATATACATCCATCTCTACTACATCATGCTCTTCCTTCGGGAAAATACTCTGATTGAGCTCTGGCATATGTTTACTCAGATATGGATCCATCAGCGCCCTTTCGCCAAGCACCTGGTCAAACTGGCTGTTCTTCCACACAATCTTGCCGTCTTCCAGAAGAATGGCATAAGGAACTGCAAGCTCCCTAAGAAGCGTATTCTGCACAACGCCGTACTGGGCGGCAAACTCCACCAGGTCCTTGACGATCAGAGATTTACTGTAAAGATACAGAATGCCTGTTGCGACAATATAGATCCCCACAAAAAGCAGCAGCAGAATACCTGCCCTCCTGTCAATCCGGTATACCCAGATATTCATCGCAATCAGAAGCACTGCCATGACAACCGGCCACTGCATATACATGCGCAGCTGCCCTTTCAGACGTACTTTTTTATTTGTTTTTTTCATCGCCTTCTTCTTTTTTTCCATCCTGCCAATCCTCAAAAACTGCTACTATTCCATCCATTCACAATAAGTTCATGATATCGCAAAAAACCTACTGCATGCCACAGTAGGTTTATTATATCATCTTTCCAGGAAAAAAGAAAGTTTAAGTTACAATTCGCGCAACCATCCGTGAATAGTTTAATTATATCCGTTCGGATTCGCGCTCTGCCACCGCCAGGTGTCCTCGCACATCTCGTCCAGTCCATGCTCTGCCTTCCAGCCAAGAACCTTAAGCGCCTTTGCCGGATCCGCATAGCACATGGCAATATCCCCTGCTCTTCTTGGCTTAATCTCATAGGGAATCTCTTTTCCGCATGCCCTGGAGAATGCCTTCACCATATCAAGCACAGAATATCCCACGCCGGTTCCCAGGTTAATCACATCCAGTCCAGGATTCGTAAAGATATAATCAATGGCCTTCACATGTCCCACCGCCAGGTCAACCACATGAATATAATCACGCACGCCGGTTCCGTCCGGTGTATCGTAATCATCTCCGAACACGCCCAGCTTTTCAAGCTTTCCTACCGCTACCTGTGAGATATACGGCATCAGGTTATTCGGGATTCCCTTCGGGTCCTCGCCGATCCGTCCGCTCTTGTGGGCTCCCACCGGGTTGAAATAACGGAGAAGAATTACGTTCCATTCCGGGTCTGATTTCTGCAGGTCAGTCATGATCTGCTCCATCATAGACTTTGTCCACCCGTATGGGTTCGTGCACTGTCCCTTTACACAGTCCTCTGTGATGGGCATAACTTCCGGACTTCCGTAGACCGTCGCGGAAGAGCTGAATACGATATTCTTCACTCCCACCTTACGCATCACGTCCATAAGCGTCAGAGTTCCGGTAATGTTATTATGGTAATACTCCAGCGGCTTTCTCACGGACTCGCCGACAGCCTTAAGGGCCGCACAGTGAATCACCGCGTCAACCTTCTCCTTCTCAAACATCGCTGTAAGAGCCGGGGCATCCAGTACGTCTCCCTCATAGAAGCTCATACTCTTTCCCGTCAGTTCCTCCACTCTCTTGATGGACTCTCTGGAAGAATTGCTGAGATTGTCGTAGATTACTACCTCATAGCCTTCGTTTAAAAGTTCCAGTGCGGTGTGACTCCCTATATAGCCCGCGCCGCCAGTGATCAATATCTTTGCCATGCTATTTACGCCTCCTGACTATTTGCATTTGTTAATGATCTCCTGCATAGTATACCACTTTTTTTCCATATCTTCAACCAGCTTAAGCTGAGTCCGGCACCGGTCCAGGTTCTGATGCTCCCTGTGAATCTTAAAATACGTATCTCCCTCAAGGTAATCGGTAAGAAAACGCATCCCACACTCATAGGTCATCACCTTCGCACCCATAGGCATCAGCTGGATCTCGCTCTCCGTAAGACTTCCGCCGCCGCCTTTCATGAATCCCCGTGCATACAGCTCAAACAGCTCCATGCTGCAGGACACCCGGCTTAAATCCTGCTCATCCTCTGCCGCAGTACTGGCCCCGAAACGGATGGAATCCCCAAAATCATTCATCACAAGCCCTGGCATAACCGTGTCCAGGTCAATGACGCAGATTCCCTTCCCGGTCTGATTATCAATCATGATGTTGTTAAGCTTCGTGTCATTATGGGTAACGCGCAAAGGAATCTCCCCCTTGTCAAGAAGTTCACCAAAGCAGTCCGCCACACTCTTTCGCTCACGCAGGAATTCAATCTCGCGCATAACGGATGCCGCCCTGCCCATCCGGTCCTCTCTGACCGCCTTCTCAAACAGGGCAAACCTCGCCCTTGTATCATGGAAGCCCTCAATGATCTCATGCAGCGTATCCGTCGGATAATCCGCCAGAAGTCTCTGAAACCTTCCGAAAGCAACCGCACTCTGATAAAAATGCTCCGGATCCTCTACCTGGTCATAGCTGGTGGCATCTGTTATAAATACATAGGAGCGCCAGTAATCTCCTTTCGCATCCACATAGCAGGCTTCCCCGTCCTTTGTGGGAATCACGTTCAGCGTCTCCCTCTCAGGATCGCCCCCGTTCTCCAGGATCTTTCCCCGCAGGTACGCCGTTACATTCATAATATTTTCCATAAGCTCAGCGGGCTTCGGAAATACATTTTTATTCATTCTCTGCAGAATCACGCGGTACGGCTCTTCATTCCCGCTCTCAAAGGCGAGGAGGTATGTGTCATTAATATGCCCACTGCCATAAGGTCTCTGATCCACAAGCCTTCCCCGGAACCTGAATTTCTCTATCACTTCATTCAGCATACATTACCCCTCCCACAGATGCTCCCGGTAAAGGCCTTCATCCTTCATCCTCCGGATGGCCGCCGCAACAACCGGCTTATCCTCTTTATACGTCATGCCGTACCATTTATCTGGGGACTTAAGAACCGCCGCAGCCGCACGGCCCTCACCCAGAAGCCCGCTCACCACCGCCGGCAGGAAATATTCACACTTCATAGGGTTTTCCCTCAGCCCCTGGTCAAGAAATGCCGGAAATTCATCCCGGATCTCCTTCAGAATGCTCTTCGTAAAGCCCCACATATTCATGGAAACCGTAGAATCAGCGGGAACCGGAATCCAGGTCGCCCCGTCATCCTCCGAGTAGGCGATGCCGCCCTCTCTCTTCTCAATCCTCGTCCTCTCATGGATGCCCGTAAGCTCTCCCTTTTCATTCATCTCACAGATTCCCCTGGCCACATGACCGTTATCTGTCACCGTATTGCCAAGCTCGTACCCTACCATGGCATAACGGTATTTTTCATCATCCGGATGGCTCTCCAGGTAATCGTAAATGAGCTGAAAGGCTTCTGCACCATAATAATCATCCGCATTAATTACCGCAAAGGGTCCGTGGATCTCATGGATACAGCTAAGCACCGCATGGGCAGTCCCCCAGGGCTTTACCCTGCCTTCCGGAACCTGATAACCCTCTGGAAGGTCTGAAAGCTCCTGGTAGGTGTAAGCCACCTCCATATATTTCTCCACACGGCTTCCTATCGTATTCTTAAAATCCTCCTCATTTTCCCTCTTAATAATGAAAATGACCTTTTCGAAGCCTGCCCTCTTCGCGTCATATATGGAAAAATCCATAATAATGTGTCCGTCCCCGTCCACCGGGTCAATCTGCTTCAGCCCTCCATAGCGGCTTCCCATGCCCGCCGCCATAATCACTAACACTGGTTTGTCCATCAAATAACCCTCCTTCTATATCGTATACCAGACAATCTCATTTTCCTTAAGGTCAAGGGTGAAGCTTGTTCCGTCTCCCTTGTATATGGTTGTCTGCTGCGGTTCATAAGTGTTATTTACCACACAGTACTTCCCATTCCTGATATATGCATGCACCTCAACATTTACATTACTGCTGAACCAGCGGAGGAGCTCATTCTCGCTTCCGGCTGCCCAGAGTATGGAGCGGTAAAGCAGACGGCTGTTCTCAAAGCTGTAGGGAAGACCGCTGATATAGACGCTCCGTCCCTGTCCGAATTCATGCACTGCAAGCTGCACGCCCTGATCTATCTGTCTTAGCACAACCGTGTCCTCCAGGGCAAAAATATTTTTCTTACCCTCTCCAAAATCAATCTTGCCCTCGCAGTCCTCCGTGATAAAGTGGGCGTGCTCCTCCCAGTTATATTTGTCCACATTCAGCGTAAAGCCGGTCTCTTCCTCCACGCCCATGACACCGGAGAGCTGGAAGAACCGTCCTTCCCACTGGTATGCCGCCGGTTCTCCCACACCGATAAAGCCGCCGCCGCGCCATACAAATCTCTTCACCGCTGTCAGGATCTGCTCATCCTTCCAGTTCTCCCCGCCGCTGTAGGCAGTGTAGGCGTCTCCCACATTCAGGATTACGTCAATCCCATCCAGAATGCCCGGATTCTCCCGGATATCGTCAAAGCTGATATAGCTGACGTCAAAGGGAGCGCCGCTGAGCGCCTCAATAATACCCGCATAGGAATAATTCTGCTTATAATAGATTGCATGGTGTACCATATGATTGCCCCATGCACGCATCTTTCCCCAGCAGTTGAGCACCGCAACCCTTTTGACACAGTAGGGAACCGTTCCCTTAATATTTTCATACAGTGTGCGGAACTCCTCACACACGCTTTCCACATAGTCAATAAACTCCGGAAATTCCATAGCAAGCTTCAGATATCCCCCGTAGCCGATGCGGTCGATGGGCTTGCGCAGGATCGCCCTTCTTGCCGTCACCCAGTTCACCTTCGCTTCCTTCACAGGGTCGCCTCCCTCATGGAACGTATCCGGGAAGAAATAGGGAAGAAAACGTCCCTCTCTGTACCTCACGCCCTCAATATCACTGATGAGGCGCAGAGTCGCCCCGTTTCCGACGCTTCCTACCACCGCATCCAGGCCGATTCCCTGAAACTCGTCCATAAAGGGCTCCATCCCGATCCAGTGGTCTCCAAGGAACATCATGGCCTCCTTCCCGCACTCATGGGTGATATTCACCATCTCTTTCGCAAGAAGCGCAACCTCACGCCGCTGGAACGCCTGGAAATCCCTGAATTCCTTCGAAGGCACACGGTACGTATTGTTCATATAGCCCTGGTCTATAATGAATTCCGGGCGGAACCGGTATCCGCATTCCTGCTCAAACTGCTCAAGAATATAAGGACTTACCGATGCGGAATAGCCGTACCAGTCCACGTACTTCTCCCTGGCAAGCTCGTCAAAGATCAGCGTAAACTGATGGAAAAATGTCGTGTACCGGATCACGTCAATATGAGGGTTGTCCGCAATATATTTCCGGAGTCTCTCCATGGAGAATGCCTTCGTCTTCGGCTGGCGCACGTCGAAGGTGATCTGCTTCTCCACATCCTTCCAGTCATTGGTCACTGCATTATACATGTGGACCGGATCCCACATGATATAGGCAAGGAAGCTTACAGTATAATCATGGAATTCCTTTGCCCGCAGGATCACCACATCCCCGGCATCCTCCTCATAGAACCAGTCCCCTGCCGGCCACACCTCCCCTGTAGTACGGTCAATGACTTCCCACCATCTCTTAATATCATCCCGGGAATTCACCGCAAGCATATCGGGATACAGATGATTCATCAGATGAATCCTGAGAGTATCCCCTTCTGCATTATAAAACGGAGTCATGATGTACATCTGCTGTATCTCGTCCGGATTCGCCTTCGCCCACTCGTTGTCCTTGCGCGTCGTGTAGTAGGTGGAGTACACCTTTGCCCCCACATCTCTCAGCTCCTGCGGATACTCCGTCCCGTCACAGTCGCGGATTGCATCCGCACCCCAGCGCTCCATAAGCTCAAGCGTCTCCGCAACTACATCCATATCCGTCGGAATCGTAACTCTTCCCTTCGTCTTTTCTCCCATTGACACCTCTCCTTTTTTTAATATTCAGGTAACTGCTCAGTACCTTCACAGTTACATATTCAGTTACCTTTATTTTTCAATTACCGCCGTCTCGAAAAATTCTGTCAGGTGGAAGCTCGGAATGTCCGAAAGAATCGGGGAATAGGAGGCATAATGCTCAATCTCCTTTGTCTCCGATATCTTGTAAAAATTGCAGGTAAATGTGCTTCCCTCACCTAGATGAAGCGGTCCGTATATATCCTCCAGCACCGTAACCGGTATACGGATATTCCATGTCCAGCGGTCCTTTTCCACCTCTGTGCTGCTGCGAAGCGCCCGGCAGACATCCTTCGAAAAATAAGACCGGTAGACACGTTCCTTCCCATAACCCGCAAGAAGAGCCCCGCCTGAATTCGACTCAAAGTTAAGATAGATCGCCTGCAGCCTTCCGATCCCGGCCTCAAACTGGAAAAAGGCTTCCATGGCGCTGTCCCGGTACACAGGCTCCATGTCGCGGGTATACACGCACAAGGGATCACTCTCCTCACAGATCATCCTCAGATAAAATCCGTCGCGTGGAACAAATCCTATATATCCATAAGTCTTCGGAATGCTCTTCGTTCCCCAGAGAAGATGATCCACCTGGAACGGCGTTAATGACTCTAATTCTGCTGCATTACGTATGATCTTAATCTTCATACCAGTCCCTCCTCACTTACTTCATTTGTAACTGCCAGAGTATGTTTGGAAGAAGTACTCGTTCTGGCACACCAAAATTTAAATAGTTATACTAGTACTCCTGTATTCCCTACTTATAATATATCAAATTTTTACAAATATTACAATTAGCCAAATTGCATCTTTCTCTCTTTGAAGAATTCTGTCAGAAATTCATAAAATTCCAGCACATTGCGGCTGTCCGTCTTGTTCCGGTTGTAATTTATAATAATATCTCTCTGACAGACCGGGTCGTCAATCTTCAGAAGCCTGACATGCTCATTACGGGCGCTCCCCCAGGTAAACTCCGGCCAGAAGCCGATACCCATATTGGCGGCGATCATATTTTTTACAGCAGACGGATTATCACTCTCAAAGATGATCTTCGGGGTAAATCCGGCATGCTGGCAGAATTTATCACAGATATAGCGGAATTCCCTGGAACCTAAAAGGCTTATGAATCCCTCATCTGCCACCTCCCCAAGGCTGATTGATGTCCGGTCCCGGTACCTGGCAGCCGGTACTGCAAGATAAATCTCCTCGGCACACGAAAACCGGTTTTCCTGGTCCGTCCCCTGATAGAAGAGCTTCGTTGTGACCGCAATGTCGTAAAGGTCACTTTCTGAATTCTGCTGCAGCTGGAAATTAATGTCTTCGTGCTCTTTCTTATACTCAATGATGGCCTCCATCACAAGGCTGGACGCCGCCAGGACATTCATGTGGATCGTCTCACCTTCTAGCGCCACCATCATCTTAAGCTGCTCCGGAATTGCATCCAGCTGCTCCAGCAGAGGCTCCAGCTTTTTCTGCAGATATTTCCCATATTCCGTCAGGACAATATTTCTCCCCTTCGCGGCAAACAACGGCACTCCGAGATCCCTCTCCAGCCGCCGTATTGCCTGCGTTAAGGCAGGCTGGGTAATGTGCAGGTTCTTTGCACTGTTCGTCATGTGCTTTGTCTTTGCTGTCTCTAAAAAATACCGGATCTGCATAAACTCCACTTTTGAATCCTCCCTTGTATAACTAATATGATGATACAAGCGTCAAAAGGTCATGCGTTTCATGCTTGCATGAAAAAGCATGACTCCCCAACGCGTAAAACACCGATAGCCGCCACTTTACTGGCCCAGATTCCGTGCTGCGGAGTGCACGGCCCTGCGGATAGTAATCATAACATATATATTATGAATTTTATAAATATTATATATTAGACATAATCATACGTCAATGTTAAACTAAGGTCGAAAGATAAAACAACAAATCATCAATGGCTTTAAACAAAGAAAGAGAGGGAATGAAAATGGCCGAACTTTTAGAGTCCACCATGCTGGTCTGCTTTGGTCTGTCCTGGCCCATGAACCTGGCCAAGAACATTAAGGCAAAATCAGCCCGCAACATGAGCATCCAGTTTATATTACTTATTATCACGGGGTATATAGCCGGAATCTCCGCAAAGATTTATAACCACAGATTTAATTATGTCCTTGTCGTATATCTCTTAAACCTGGTTGTCGTATCCGCTAACGTAATCGTCTACTTCATTAACCGCCGCTACGACAGGCAGATGCAGATGGCGGCAGGCGCAGTGGGCGCGGGCAATGCAGCAGGCACAGACGGCCCGGTTAACACCGCAGCCTCCACAGTCAATGACGCCGGCAGGGCAGGCGCAGTACAGACAACAGAATCCACACCCATAAACCAGTCGTTTCATAACCAGTTTCAGAATCAAGGAGAAGATGAGATGGAAACATATCGCGAACTTAACAGTATTACAGAAGCAGGCGGCGTTGTACTTTTCGGGTCTAACACGTTTGCCTCCCTTCCAGTGGGAGAATTGACACAGGCCTTCCGCATTACAGAGCCAATCTATAACCGCAGCATTAAAAACGTACGCATTGATCAGATCGAAGGCTATCTGAAGGTGTGCCTGTATGATCTGAATCCGCGCAAAATCTTTGTCAATATGGGAGATGTCGATATACTCGATGAAAATGTAGACGTGGAAAATTTCATTTCAAAATATGAATGGCTCCTTTACATGATTCACACAAAAACACAGGCTTCCATCTACATTGTTCCAGTGATTTCAAATAGCCCCGCTGCCTTCAGGATTAACCAGCGTCTGAAAGAACTGGCCGCGCAGACGGGTTGCAAATGCATTGATGTCTCCGGCGTACTGGAAGCAAAGCGCCCGACACTAAGGCTGTTTGAATTATTGAAGGTGCATATGCGCAACCATCCGATTAATTTTGCTGACGCAATGGAGGTTGGTACACTGAGCAGCCGCAAGATCGAAGACGTGCCAAACGACGGGCAGATGTCCGCAGAGCCGGGAGTAAAGGGAAAGCCAGTGTATGTAAAGCATTAAAAAGCTATCAGAAACAACGTGGCATTTTTCACATCAAAAGCTCCACTGGAGCTTTTGATGCGCGCTATGGCGAAAAATGCCCCGTCCCCAAAATCTCATCTACCTCTTCTACAGATATCATACATTCCTGTGCAATCTGCTCGTTTGTTGCTCCCTTATCGTGTAAACTGTCTACTCTTCGTACTAATTTTATCCCTTCATGTATTCCCTCATTCCGGCCTTTTTCCATACCTTCTTTCATTCCCTTTTCCACTCCTTCTTTCATCCCCTTTTCCACTCCTTCTTTCATCCCCTTTTCCATTCCTTCTTTCAGACCTTCTTTCAAGCCTTCTTCCCTGCCCTCTGAATGTCCGCGCCTTTTTGCGCTATTCATCAATGCGTTATGATCTCTAATGGCTTTTTCCCGTGCCTCATATTCAATACGTTTTTTATCATCAGCACTTAGCCTCTGTAATACTTCATATGCCTCTCCCAGATATTCGCTTGACTTAGCCATATTTTCAAACTCCTCCCTGCTTTTCCCATTGAAAAAACGCATCCAGCGAATAATTTCTTCTTCTGTCCGAACCTCTGGCGGCAGCTTTTTTAATTCCAGAATCTGTAATTCCAGTTTATTGCTATAGAGTTTCCCAGTATCATCATCCCGGAAATGAAGTGTACGGAAGCATCTGTTATCCTCTGGAAAATGTACGAAATCTAAAATACTGACATGAATGCACTTTTGCAGATTTTCATAATCTTCTCCTGATTTCAGCTGGCCGGTATACATCTTGCTGAGATAAAACAGCGCCCGTTCATCCCAAAATTCGAAGTCTTTTATCTGCATTTCCATATTGATCTTAATTCCGCCCGGCATGCGTACAAGCACGTCAAGAATTCCGAGCTTGTCATCAACATACTCACGGTGTAAGTGTGTAGGCAAAAGCTCTGTATCCTGAATTTCATCCGGTGAAATACGGAGAATTGCTGCGCAGAATCCCTTTCTCACGACTGGATTTTCCATAAGTCCGCTGAAGCAGACGTCATTAGTCGGATGCATGATGAAATTGTTTTGTGGTGCGTTTGTTTTTTTGTCCATAAAAAGTCTCCTTTCTTTTGTAAGGAATTGTATGTAAAAGTTATTTCCATACAGTTCCTAAGAGTTACAGGTATAGAGCCAGAAGACTTTTATCTATATGTAATCATAGCATGAAATAAAGATTTAGAAAAGTCAAAAGCAAAAGATCAAAAGATTGCGTCTTACATCACTCAAAAATAATACCTGTAAAACCTAAATAAAAATGATCGGGTAATCCGGCGACATACCGGTCAGAATGCAAAGGACGAATACCCTTTAGAATTCTTTATAAGATTGTATCACAGAAAAAACAGATTGTAAATAAGTTTTTCTGAAAGCGTCTATCCAAAACCAGGCGAACCAGGCGCATGGCGGGCTGCGCAACTGATTTTGGACGACACTGTCAGAGAAAAAATAAGCAGATGGCACAGGATATTTTCATACAGTTCCTTAATCGTTGCTTTTTTTATGTAAATCGATCAATCTTGATTACTCTTCTTAAATAGAATTTCCCGATTTCTGATAAAATAAAACAACGTATAACTAATACTCCATGCAATAATAAACATGCGATCAAGACGCTGGTGGAATAATAAGTCTATAAAACAAATTACAATGCATGAAAAAATAATAGTTAATAGCCAATTTTTTAGCGTTTTCTTTTTTGTCATAGTAAGCCCCCCTAATTCTGATAGTTTTGCTTTCTAACAAGGTCAGCCTTGTAGTTCTCAAAATATTCATCCCAACCTTCCTCATTTGCTGATTCCTGGTTAAAATACTCCTTTTCGAGATCTTGTACCATCTTTTCGATCGGCAACTGCTTCCTGTAGACCTCCTTTTCATAGTTCCAGTAATTCTCTTCTGAATCAAATTGCCCAATCATCTCGCGATATTGCGCCTGTGTTGTTTCATCAGTGGTGTCACTGAAAATAGATGCTTTCATTTCCTCAAGATAGTCTTCGATTTCTTCATCCGTGGCACTGTAGCCCTTTGCTATGGCTTCTGCATACATTGCTTCATATTCTTTGAAATATTCCACAGACTGTTCCCTTGCATCCTCCTTGGTAAAACCTGCCGCCTGATAGAACTGCGTTCCCATGTCAACGTCAGATTCTGAAACTGCTGCTTCGTTTCCCTGAACCAATGTTTCCTCCGCTACTGTTCTGGCTCGTAACTCCGATGACTCTTCGGCATCATTCTTTAAAATCTGTCCCCATTTGGAAAAGTCAAAAGACTCACTCTCTGAATACTCGCCTGCAATTGCGGATATTGAACAGATTCCTATTAAACACGCAACACAAATTATAGCTTTTTTTATTTTCATCTTTTTCTCCTCCATTTCTATTTTGTATTTAACCGTTGAGTTACAGATACTGCAAGTGTCGAAAACCACACGGCATCTGAGCCGGTAAAGTAGTGATTTCCAACTTCCAGTTCCTCACCGAAAGTACCTTTAAATAGGCCGGATGCCGTTACTATGAGCAGAGATTAATCCGTGAATAGCAGCAAAACGAACTGCGTGCAGATTTTACAATTCTTCTTCCCGGTTCTGACTTACTATACTACAGAAAACAGGAACTATCGCCAAAAACAAAATAGAACCCACGTTATCAAATATATGACTTGTAAAAATCATGAGCACATAACTGCCAAAAGACTGAGATAACCACAGTGCTCCAATCAAAGGAAATTGAAGGTACATGTCTCCGATCACTACACTTCTCCAGACAAGGAATATCCCCAGTAAATAGAGTTCATATTTCCACCAGTTCTGCCCGACAAATCTTTTACTATTAGCCAGCAGCCATCTCCATCCACTTTTTAATACGCACCTGATAATCACGAAGACAAACGGTGCCCATAATATTATTTCACTCAAAACAATATATACAAAAGAAGGCTGATACCCGTTACCATATTCTAACATCTGAAGTGTTCTATAAATTGACCGAGCCATCATGTTTAGCGCAAAATATAAAATACATATGGCGATTCTGAAAGAAGTTTTTTTCAATGTTCTTTTCTCACATTTCATATAAATCTCCTCTTCCTCTATTTTGTATTTAACCGTTGAGTTACAGACAGATACTGCACAAGTTGACAATTATACAGTTTTTTGAATTGTTCATTTATAGAATATAGAACGAGTAGTCACAGCAATTCTCTTAGATGGATTTCTTGCTTTTCTTTCTTCAATACCACGTTAAAAGCACGTTGAAAGTTCAAATATCCTCCCGCTTTAACTTTAGATGACAATTCTTTTGTTTTCTCTGATGATTGTACAATAATATCCTTAATTTCTGTTGAAGAAAGCTCGTTTAGAGCGTAAGCATATATTAATGCAGCCGATGCGGATACATAAGGGACTGCAATTGATGTTCCTGACACCATTTCGTGCCCTCCATCCGCAAATCTGACATCAATATTACTCCCATACATTGCAACGTCAACATACTTGTCTCCATAATTTGATTCAGGTAAAAGAACACCCTCATCATCTATTGCTGTCACAGAAAGTATATTATTCAAAGCAAATGCTGATGGATAACTTGGAAAGTCTTCATTCAAATTTTCCCCATCATTTCCTGCTGCAACAACAAAAAGCATGTTTGAATTTTCTATGACTTTCTTCAGTTCATTGTCCTTTTGATATGTTGACAGGCTCAAATTGCATATCACTGCTCCGTTTTTCTCTGCATATTCAATAGCCTGTACAAGAGCCTGCATTTTTCCATTTTCATTTTCATCCCCGAGGGCTTTAATCAGCATAATTTCGCAACACTCTATGTCTTTAATAATACCCTGGTTCTTTTGCTTTCCCACCAAAATATTCAATAATGATGTTCCATGCGTATGTTCCTGTTTACTCGTAATATCGTTACTATTATCAACGAAGTTCCAACCCGTTTTGTCATCTATGTAACCATTCCCATCATCGTCTATATTATTAGAAGATTTTTCGCCAGTATTATTCCATATTCTTCCTTTTGAAATATTCTCTTTACAGGAAAATCCCGAGTCAATTAATGCAATAATTGCTTTTCGTTGAGGGCAGTACTCATCCAATAATCTCTTATACGATACAGCGGATACCGTCTTATTCAACTGCAGATTATATTTCTGAGAAAACAAAGATGTTCCAAAAAGTATTGAAAAGGCATATAATACCATTAGCGCACTCAAACAATTCTTTCTCATTTGTTTTCCCGGCTAATGGCAACGATAGCAGTAAACACTCCTCCAGCATATGAAATAACTGCCAACGCTATAATAACGACAGTCTGGTATTTAAAAGCTACTATTCTTAACAGGGTTGCCGCTATGAGCAATACATTTAAAATTGAAGTCACTAAAAAAAACAGGGCGAATTTTTTATACATTTTCATATTTATATCCTCCTCGTATAATATGGGTATTATTTTGTCTCAATCATTTTTTAGTAATACAATACCCACTTTGCTGCATGAATACTGACTTTGCACAGTTTTATAACAAAAATGATTGAGACTCTACAGTAATATCAACTCTGATTTTATCAGCAAAGAAACCTTACCATTGTCTAATCCCTACCCACAAACTGTTTGGAAAATTTTTATTATTTTACAACTTTTTTCCATATGTTTTTATAATAGCATAATAGTCTTTTGCATCACAAAATTTCTCCTGTGAATTAGCCAAAGCCGATGCACCCTTATATACGGCCGAACCTCCACCCACTGCTCCTACAACCATTGTTGCTATAACAGATGGCGGGAAAGCCACATTTGCTACCACCAAGCCTAGCACTACCCCTATCGTAACAGTAGATCCAGACAAATATGCCGTTCCTTTCTGATAATAACTATTACTCTTTTTAATTGCCGATTTATATGCATTGCATTTCTTTGCTTTTTTATCAGAAAGATTATCTGTACGAATTCTATAGTTTGCCTTGCATCCAATTTTCAAATAAGTCTTTTCTTTACTTGAACCTGATTGATAATAGTAAGGATTCTTATTCCAATTGTACAAAGTCTTAGTCTTTGAATTATAATTTATTTTTTGTGCCTCTACATTATTTTCATCAGTTAAGGTCATTGTTTCATCTGTTTCTAATACTACTGTCTGTTCAAGATATTTTTGCAATGTTGAATCATATAAAAATACCCGATTAGTAATTATATCGCCATCACAACAAACCAATGACATAGTTGACAGATCCTGAGAATATGTTGCAACAAATTGTTTCCCGTCTTCTTCATAGGTTTCTATTATATAGTCCTCATTTTCTTCATTAACAATTTGTTTTTCAACATCCTGTTTTTCCTCTGTGTCAATTGTTTCCATTGCGCACTCTTCACTTACAATCTGTTCTTCTGTATTGATAACATCTACATCTTCTAAAGTATCTATAATTGCTTCAATCTCTTCAACACTAGCCTTATTCTGTGTTACGGGATCAGCGTCTATTGATGCTATCTCATTTGATATGTCTTGTGCCGCATCATGAAAAACAGTCTCATTCGGCTGATTTGCATAAATATCAACACAAGAAATTCCACTTACAAACAAGATTCCGGATAATATACCACAAATGCTTTTTTTGACGTTCTTTTTAAATATATTTTTCATATTCTTCTCCTATTATTATAACATTGTTCATAATTATTTTAAACAGTACCACTTTGATGTTCTTGAAATCCGTTGAACCTTATAGTCAAAAGGCTTCATGAACAATTCCCCTCCTCTCTACATTATTATAGAATCTAATATTCATTTTACAAATGGTAACAGAACTTCCTTACTACCCTCCCTCATATAATTTTGCTTTACATTTCTCAATTATGTTAAGCACTATCTGTTCTGTATCTAAATATTAATACAAGGAAAAGAAAAATAAAAGAAATCTGTGGTTTCCTGCTCATAACTATCTCTTTACAGCAACTAGCAGTTTACACCCAATGGCTGCCGGAAAGGATATCCTACACCCAGTCCGTGAATAGTAACCTGTTACCCTCTATTGACAAAATGCAACAAATCGCATCATCCGAATACTGGACTTCTAAGTATAAGTATGTTAAAATTTTAATAATCAAAGAATGGTAAAAAAAGGGAGTATTAATATGACTGCTACAACAGATTTAGATATGAGATTAAAAAATGCACGCATTAAAAAAAGGCTTTCTCAAAGTGATGTGGCAAATAAACTGAATATCTCGCGTCAGGCCGTGTCACGATGGGAGAACGGAAAAAGCGTTCCTGATGCTGACAACTTAGCTCTCCTCAGCCAATTATATGGGGTTTCTTTGGATGAATTACTAAATTGCGCCTCCCCAAATAAGACAGAAGGCAAACACGAAAATGAAAACCAGGATTCTGAATTGAGTACATCTCAAAACGAGCTTGCACCGGAATCTGCCCCCGATTTGAGCACATCCCAAAGCGAGTCTGTGCCGGAGCCTGCTTCTGATCTGGATACATCCCAAAACAAGCCTGCGCCGGAGCCTGCCTCTGATCTGGGTACATCTCAAAATGAGCCTGTGCCGAAGCCCGCTCCCCAAGTGTCCACTCCCCACACACCGCCCCATATTGTTTCTTCATTCAACAAGGAATATGTCCTTTTGATACTTTTATTAGCTTTTTCCTGCCTCTCATGCTGGATCGGAATTATAGTATCCACATATGTCTTTATCTGGACATGGCGAAACCGAAGAAACTATAAGCTGATTTTGGTATTAGCAGTGATTTGTTTTTTGACCAATCTGCATAATGTGTGTGTAATCATAAGCTTTTATTTACCCCAGTTTGAAGAATATACTATAGAAAAAGTTTCTTAAAGGTATGCTCTTTAACAGCATACCTTTATAGCTTTACTACTCTAAATTTCTTATTTACAATCTTGACAATTACACTTCTTCTTCCCGTATGGTTACCATACTTATGTCTAAATGACAACGTGGCCTGGGCATCACTATTTTTCACTAATGTGGTTTCACATATACTTCCTTTAATCGCTTTATAAAATTTCCCGTATGCTTTTACGATTCTATTAGCACTGACGTCCACATAGAATCCAACTGTCCAGACTCCTTTGTGCGTCTTCGATATCTTATACGTCCCTTTGGCTACTCTCGCCATTCCCGGCAGCTCCTCAATTACAATTTCGACTTCCTCTCCATCCTCGTCTGCAACCTCAAAGTTCTGGGTTCCACCTGCTTCGAAATCATATTCCACATATTCCTCTGGAAGATTCTCCGCCTCGTTTTCCGGAAGCTCAGCCGCGCTTACTCTTGCCGGCTGCACGATACCTGTAACCATTACACACAAAGTTAATAAAGCAAATAATTTTTTCATTAGTTGATTCTCCTCCCTTGATTTGAATTTGCTTATACAGCTATTTTAACAATTTCCCCCTAAAAAACAAGCAATCAACAGTTTACATCAATAGCGGGCAACCAATGGTTGCCCTCCAAAAAAACACTATTTCCCCTAAAAATATCTGCTCATTTATCCTTCACTGCCATCATACAGATTCCTGTACACTTTTCGGTCTTTCACGATAAGCAGAATACAAAGCAATACGAACAGCCCTCCGCTGATCAGCACCACCACCCATGCCGCCTCTGAGCCGCCGCGTCCATACACGAAACCAATCATTGCCTGATAGACGCCAGTTACCCCTGTACGGACAACGCCCACGAATCCGTTGATCCTCCCCCGGTGGCTGGCCGGAATCCTCTTCGTCAGATACGGGCTTTCCGCAAGCATACTAAAGACCTCTCCACAGGTCAGAACGATCATGGCAATATAATAAAATGGGATCTGCCCGGCAAATAACCAGAATATTGCAAATCCCGCTACTAAAAGCGCCTGTCCAAGCATTGCCTTCACCGTCTCCGGAAGTCTCGGAAACATCCTTGTAATCAGCGGAGTGAACAGAACAACTGCAATACAGTTCACACTGGTAATTGTTCCAAAAATCACCGCCCCGCTGTCACCATGGAGCACCTCCAGATCCAGCGGCATCAGGTAATTATACATCTGATACCCCGCATAATAGCCGCTGACCACTAAGATATAGAGAACAATCATTTTGTTCTCCTTCAGGACTGTCCACAATCCTTCCCCTTCTCTGTCCGTCTGATATACCGCCTTCTGGCTGACATCTTCTACCGGCGAGATATCCTTTACCATAAAAAATATCAGGATAGATGAGCAGCCAATTGCAATCCCGCTGATCAGAAATGCCAGCCACAGATA
Source organism: uncultured Lachnospiraceae bacterium (assembly GCA_947566645.1). GTDB lineage: Bacteria > Bacillota > Clostridia > Lachnospirales > Lachnospiraceae > CAPEBR01. The sequence goes on along the minus strand of CANOKL010000042.1, from coordinate 10,918 downwards.
ATCCCGAAGAAGAAAGCCCCCCACGGTCGGCGCCATAACGAACCCCAGGTTTGTACAAAGATACTGAAGCGAATACGCACGTTCCCGGTCCTCTGTCTTCGTCATATCCGCAGTCAGGGCGTTATAGGAAGGATGTTCCATGTTCTGACAGGTTGCTGCAATGAACATCAGTACAATTGACTTTGCTGACAGCGGAATAACAGCACATATGATATAACAGACTACAGATATCAGATCCAGGAACACAATATTCAATTTTTTATTAAAATAATCCCCCATCTTCCCGCCGATCAGATTCGTTGGAAGTGAGAGTATTCCAAACAGTGCCATGACCCAGGAGATATGCTCTGCGCTCATTCCCATTTTCTGGCTTAAGATCATGGTCAGCATAGGCCAGACCATGGCGCCCATGGCCGTGACAAGGCGTCCAAAGCATAATATATAATTCTCCCTGCGCAATCCTTTATATTGTGATAACAGATTCATCTCTTTTCATCCATTCTCTCCAGTATTTGATCCTAAAATATGCTTTCCAAATGCATTATAGCATTTTTCATACGAATATTCTATGATAACTTTTTTATTCGTAAAATCGGGGACGGGGCATTTTTAAAAATGCCCCGTCCCCACTTTAATTATCTCTTATACTGATCGAGTCTGCCATAAACTCATTGAACAGTGCCTGAACCTCCTTTGCTTTTCCATGCTTTACCGCAGTACAGAAATCCTGCCACTTCAAGCTTTTATTTGTGACCTCGATCTTAAACCATGACCGGATCTTTTTTTCGTAGATACCTAATATCTCTTGATTCGGAATTACAAGCCTGTAAAATCCGTTTTCCAACCGGTCTGCCACAGTCAGATATCCCGTTGCAAACAAAACGCTCCACAAATATGTCTGCCGTACTTCCACATCCTGACTGTCAAGATCCGTATAAGTCAATTCCGGTATTAAAGCCTTTTCTACCCCTTCACCCGAGATTAGTGCTTCAATCTGATCCTTTGTGGTATTCGTCGCATGTTCAATCATGTCCTGTATAATTGCATTACTGCTACTATTCTCCCAGTGCGGCTCCATCGGAGCTGACCTGGATTCCAAAAATTTATCACATTGATTCAGAATATCCCAGGGACAATATACGTCAACTTGTCCAAAGCGGTAGCCGTCATACCATTCCTTCATCTGGCTGAATTTATCTTCAAGCTCATAATAAGAAAGCATTTCCCTGACTTCTTTATCCGTAAACCCAAAATATTCAGCATACGACAAGTCAGCAATTGTCCTTACTTTAAAATTATTAAGTCCTGTAAAAATGCTTTCCTTTGCGATTCTCAGACATCCTGTAATCACTGCAAAATAGAGACTTTTGTTCGTTTTCAGTGCCTGGCTGAATACAGAACGTATCAGCTGCACCATCTGTGGATAATATCCATTCTGATATGCTTTATCTAATGGTACATCATATTCGTCAATTAACACAATAACCTGTGTTCCATAATGCTTATGCAGAAGTCTTGTCAGAAGCCGGAGGCTGTTATGAAGATAAGCTGGTTTCTCAAAGTCGCCTTTCATCAGACGAAGCAGCTTCTCCTTTTCTGTATAGGTTAATTTTGTACTTTCAAGCAAAAAATCAAATCTGTCCGCTTCTTCACTAATTACTATGCCCAGGTTATCATATGCTATCTCGTAATTTTCCCCTTCGACATCCTTCAGACTAATAGAAATAACCGGGAATTTCCCCATGTATTCTTCGCATCTGTCCAGATCTTCTGCAATCTCTAATCCTTCAAAGAGTTCTGCCTGTGTTCCAATCTCGAAAAATGATTTGAGCATATCCATGTTCAGGCTCTTTCCAAAACGGCGTGGTCTTGTGAACAGATTTACACTTCCATGAGTATCCAGTAATTCCCTGATAAATCCTGTTTTATCAACGTAGTAATAGCCCCGGGTCCGCATATCCTTAAAAAATTCAATCCCTATTGGAAGCTTCTTTTTCCGCTTCATACTGTCACTCACCCCTTCCTGACAGACTCATTTTTTCCTCTTAATCTTAGCATAAATTCAACTTTCCATACTATTCTTTATGGAGCCAGATTCCTGTCATCTTCCCAAGTATCTTTGAAGCAATTTCTTTATGTAGATATACCTTATTCAGCCTCCGCTTCGTTCCGGCAGATATAGGGCACTCCTCCTCTTTTTATGGATTAACTTCATAACCCAGTCCATCTCCGAACCAAAAGCAGCCCCATCCGCAATAATAAGCACAGGCACTTCCGGGCTATCCAACACCTTTGAAAAAACATTGGATTTACCACCCGCACTGGTTACCTTTAAATGACTTTCACCTGCCACTCCTGAAAAAAACTCATACCCTGAATTTGAATCCTCAACAATTATATACGCTGGTTTTAGAGGCTTTGTATACTCTTCCCTTCCATATATATGAAATAGTTCATTATATGTCTGCTTAAGTGATGCATATTTTCCAGATTCACGGATTCCATAAATTTCCTCCACACTATATGGAAGATTAGGGAGCCCTTCTCTCGTCACAATTACATAATAATTATCTGATTCACGTACTGCCTCCGCAAACTCCTTTGTCGGCAGAAATGCATTATCTTCATCTATAAAAACAATGCTTTCACGGATTCCTTCCATAAGTCTCTTCCAGTCTCTTCCGGCAAGCACCCTGCACTCTTTATCACATCGAAGTTCTATGCCACTGTCCTCCCCGGATTCATAATATTCCCTGACCATTTCTACTAATGTAGTCTTACCTGTAGCACTGTCACCTTTTATAACTGTAATATTTCTCCGGATGGTAAACTCATAGCGTACTTTTGCATTTGCAACTGTAATTTCATAGCTTCCTTTCATTACTCCCGCTCCTATCGAACAATCATTCCCGCTATTGGAAGCAATTCATCCATATTATGAACAATCTGACCCGTATTCAGGATCTTCACAATAAATTCTTCCTCACCAAAATCCATCAGATGCCGCAAATTAATCGTCACATCCTGCATTGCCCCTATCTGCAAAATCCATTTCGCACAGTTGTCACCACAGGCAGATGCATTGAATACTTTTTCCGGAACCTTGTAAATCGCAATCAATGTCTTGACCCCTCCTGACAATTCCCGGGGAGAAATACCGCCTAAAACCGGGCTGTCAATGACCCTCGGCCCCAATACTACAGACCGGTCTACGTCTTGAATCATTTTCTTTGATAAATCATCTATAATCCATTCGTCAGTATAAGTATTTTTAAAATAAACAACCGGATTATAGATTGCGTCCGGCATATCTCCATAGAAAATAGAAAGCATATTTGCACCTCATCATTGATTGGTTTTTTATTCTCTCAATAAATTATATCCAAATTTTTTTTATATTACAAGTAATTTAATGTCAAGGTATTTTATGGATTCTCTATCTCTTTAATCTAATAAACGTTACTATTCACGGACTAACCGTCCGCTCATAGTAACGATTCGGGGCGGCATTCCGAGTTTTGCTACGCAAAAACCGCCCCTCACACTTGAATCATGTTCTCACGGAATGCGCAGTTTATGCGCATTCCTGATCTGTGAATAGCAACTAATAAACATCCGTCTGATAATCAGAAATCTCATCGCTAATTATACTGGACTGTTCCTTAACAGCCATTGGTCTTTTGTCAGATAGCTGGTATGGCCTGTTCTTATTTCATTCAACAGCGGCACAGGCACTTCATTACAGGTATGATGGTACAGGAAACCCAGTTTTTCCTGCACTCTCTTTGATTTTCTGTTTCCGTCATAGTAGCCGCACCAGACCGTAATCATCCCCAGGTCTTCAAAAGCACGGCGCAGAAGCTCCGAAGAGGCCTCCGGTATATACCCCTGTCCCCAGAATGGTTTCCCGATCCAGTAGCCCAATTCACACTCATCCTCGCGTTCGGTCATATCCGTAAAGCTATTAAGCTTCAACTCAACCGCGCCGATGGCCACGTTGTTTTTCTTCTCACAGACTGCATAGCACTCGGCGCCTGTAAATACTGTTTTTATAACTTCAAGGCTTTCCTCCACATTTTTGTGGGGATTCCATCCTGCGACCGGTCCCACATCCGGGTCTTTTGCATATTCATAAAGGCTCTGTGCATCTGCCTCGGTCCAACGCCTCAGCACTAATCGTTCTGTCGTTAATATCATAATCCTTCCTCCCATAAATGGATATCCTTCTTAGCCACACTATAGATATCCTTCCCCATCTTTTCTTCAAAATGCTTTTTCAGCATCAGGTTACGGTTCCACTTTTCCTCTGGATAGGCTCCATACCTTCTTTTTACATCCCTCATCCTCTCCTCGATATCCAGCACGCCCTCTGCTCCGGCAATCGAATCGCACAGCTGGATCAGACGGTCGTACTCATCCAGTTCAACCCCGTCCAGGGCATCCTTGATCATGTCCAGTTCTTCCTCTGTAGTATCGAACTTTCCGATATAATCATCAACCGTCTGTCTGTTAAAAGAATGTGTCAGGCATATTCTGGCGGCTTCGTCATACCTTTTTCTGCTTCGGCTAATATCTCCTCAGCTTTTTGTCTTGCAGGCAGCATAAGCCTCCCCTCCTTCCATGACAGGTTTTTTCATTCCACGTATGGCCATGATGACCGACACGCTGGTATCCCATTGTCTTTCGCCGCGGTCATAGAGCGCGATCCGGTTATCGTATTTCTCAATCCCCCTCTAAAAATGTGATGCCTTTCTCATGCTCTTTCGCAAAACTGATAAAATTACTGTCGCGGTCAATGGCCGTAATCTCAGCGCCCGGATACCAACGGCGGAGCGCCCCCGCAAGCGCGCCGGGCCCGCAGCCTATTTCAAGAATCTTTAGATTTTTCGTTTTATCCAGCTGAAATAATGCCTGATACTGCTCTGCAAACATGTCATCAAACCGCAGTTTACGGGAATAATACAGTGTCTTTACACCTTGGATATATTTTGACCATATAACATTCATAAAGCTCCTCCTCCCTCTGCCGTCCGTAATTACTAATATTCTGCTCATTCCATTATACAAAATCATTGCGCCAAATGAAATAAGTTTTCTGAAAATACCCCATTTTCTATCTCCCGGATCCGTGATATAATAAGGCACGCGAGGCGGCAAGGCCTCTACACAGGCTGAGGAAACCAGGACGGTTCTTTCGAGCCCCATTTGAGTGTCTTTCGAGTTTTTAACTATTTTCACTCGAATGAAACTCAATCGTCAACTTTAATATATCTACTCAGTTTACCTTTTCCCTCCATCTTCAATATGTTTTCAGCACGCATTTTATCAATAACGACTCGCGCCAGATGCCGTGCAGCGGGGTGCACGGTCCCGTGAATAGTAACAAAACAGTAACCCTGTATCCAAACATGGGTAAACATATAGCAATCTCCGGCAAAATATGATAAAATATCTTCAGTCGGTGTAGACAGTATGGGGATAGTCCCCGGTTGCCCTTTTCGGAAACGGAAAGGGGGTTCTTATGGATACATTAGAAGTATTAACGTTGCTCCTGGTGGTATTTACCATCTTGACATACATAGACAACCACAACAGCCGGAAATAGACAGAAAAGGGCTATCCTCTACTCGCAATAGGGGATAGCCTGTGTAACTTGTAAAACATTTTGCATAAGTTTCCGTCTGGGGTAATGGGGACGTTCCAATATCTCCGTTACCTTCTACACCGATTATAAACGATTCATAACGTAATTTCAAGTAAAAAGTTTAGAAAATGGGGATGTTTCAGCATCCGCCTTACCAGTCTTATGATGTTGGGGGCTTTGATTCGTGATTCTATAAATCTGACCGGCCCGGATGCCGTGCAGTGTCACGGCCCGTAAATAGTAACCTTAAAAGGGACAATATCTACGCAAGATCATATTTTACAACATCAATCTTCGCATTCCCATCTGCAAAGAACGAAATCCTGTCTGCCTCCTGTCTCGTATACAGAGAAGCCGACAGAACCTGTTCCCCGTCATTCACAAAGACTTCCACACTGAAACGATCCAGAAAACCGGACTGCGAATTTCTGATACAAGTCCTCCGGATCTCCCGGACGCACCGTAAGCTCCATATCAATCATTCTTCCTTTAATTCCATCAAGCCAGACTGTATCCGTTACCGTTACGCCTGCATATTCTACTTTGCTGCATCTCAGCGCCTCCAGCTCTTTTAATGGTTTCTGATAAAGCCTGTTGTTTTTTACCAGCAATTCTCTCGGAAGGCTCATCTGTCCAAACCACGGTTCTTCCCGTGAACGGATGCCGCAGGAATCCCAGTTCTGCATCCACCCGATCATAACCCGTCTCCCGTCCGGTGTAAGCACCGTCTGAGGGGCATAAAAATCAATCCCGTAATCCACTGAATGGTTATGTATTTCCTGAAATACGCCTGCATCCTCATCAAAATCCCCAATCAGGCAGAGCGTACCATTTCCATTATGGTATTCAAAGCCTTCCGGGAGCATATCCTGGGGACTGTAAGCAGCACCCATCTTCCATCCAGTTCGACGGCTGCTTTTCCGGAAGTGCGATAACACTTCCGGACGGCAGGCAGATGCTCATGTATACGGGTGTGTCAAAGGAACACAGAATTCATCCGGGGCAAGTGCGGCCGGAAGATATTCCCAGTGCAGCAAATCCCTGCTCACCGCATGTCCCCACGACTCCCCTGGAATTTACAGACGCATACTTTTTGTTGGAAACAGACCAGGCCAGTTTTTTAGTATAACCAATGCCTGACTCTGCGTTAGACTTTACAATCCAGAATCTGCCGCTCAGTATAAATGCATCTTTGAGGCCTCAGCCTTTTCCATCAGATACTGATTTTTTCCAGGGCTCACTGCCTCTTTATTGAATTGTTACTGTATGTGCTGCCTTGTCATCCTTCATCTTTACATAACAGATCTGAGTTTTACTGTCTGTAAAGCAGCCTCTTTCCGCCACCTGAAGCTCCTCCAGGGAAGCTGCTGAAGTTAATGGCTGACTATCAATACTTACTCCTTTTGCATTCCCGTCAACATGGAACTGCATAAGATAACTTCTCTCTGCTACCTGTTTTGCATAGTCTCCGGTTCTGGCATTGATTGTAAATGTCAGTCCATTATTTTCTGAAACCTGACACTCATATTTTGTTGTCGCATACATACCTTCTTTATAGTTCTGGCTTTTTCCGTCATCCTCATAATATACAAAGGAGCTTTTCCCGGTCTTTGTAAGAGGGTATACATCAAGAGTCAGCTGATCCAGAGACTTTTCTCCAACATACTGCATCACCGGCATCTTCGGGAGAATCGCACCCTCCTTTACGAAAACCGGAAGCTTGTCAATCGGAGCATTATAATCTTTTGTCTCCTTTCCATCGGAGATCTTCTTCCCGGTTCCATAATCATACCATGCGCCTTCCGGAAAATACACCGATTTTTTAGTGGAATCTTCTACTACAGGAGCCACCAGTATACTTGGCCCACACATAAACTGGGTGTCCATCTCATGGGTATTTACATCCTTATAGTTCTCCATAACCATCGGCCTTGCAAGAGGAATTCCTGTTCCCTTCCCTGCTTTTCCCTCCAGCCCGGTTCCGATTACACTGTCTGCGGTACAGGAATACATATACGGGATCAGTTCATATCGCATGTTTATCTGATTTCTTGAAATCTCCTCACAGCCAAAATTCCAGGGTTCTTTTCCGCCTCCTGTATAACATTGCCCGTTCCCGTCTCCCTCGTTCCAGTTGGCATAATGGAATCTGTGAACCGGGGCAAACGTTGCCAGCTCTACCCAGCGCTTGTACTGATCGTCTGTAAAATTACCATAAAATCCACCGATATCAAAGCCCCAGTAGGAAAAACCTGACATGGAAAGTCCAAGTCCAAGTCTGAGCTGTTGGGACATAGATTCCCAGTCACTCCGGATATCTCCTGTCCATGGAGACGCATAGCGTTGGGAGCCAGTAAAGCCGGAACGCGTCATAAGAAACGGCCTCGTTTCTTTATTCTCAGAAACTTTTTCATACATTGCTTTGTTATGTCCAAGGGCAAATACATTATGAAGTTCTCCGATATCTCCGAAAGATTTTCCATCCTCGTTATAAAATGCCCAGTTGGGGAGATATCTTGCCGGCTCATTCATATCCAGCCAGAAGGCATCGATTCCCTGACTAAGAACCTTGTTGTGAAGATCACCCCACCATTGTGATGCCTTAGGGTTGAAAAAGTCAACCACACCAGACATACCACTTGCTGCATTTCCGTCTGCAGCTCCCCATGGCCAGTATGCAAGAGAGGTTTTTCCTTCTGTATTCCGAATAAAATAATTCGCGGCCTTTCCATTTTTATAGTCATCCGTTGATGTAGTAGCTGCCGAAATATTCGGGTCATCAATTACGCCGAACTTGAATCCATTGCTGTCCAGATCCGAAAGCATCCCATCCGGGTCCGGGAAATTCTTCTTGTTCCACTCTGTTGGGGAACACTGGTTCTGATACCACTCAATATCTGAAAACATCACGTCACAGGGGATCTTTTTCTTACGGTATGTGTCCGCCACCTCTTTAATACGGTTCTGGGTGTATCCATAATGGCACTGCATATTTCCGTAAGCCCATTCTGGTGCAAAGAAGGACTTTCCAACCAGATCCGTAAAGGATGTAGTCATTTCCTTCATATCGTTCCCGCTGATAAAATAATAGCAAAGCTCACCCGCGGCTGCAGGGTTCATCGTTCCGAAGGAACATGTCCCGGCGTCTGTAGCTCCCATATCAAACCGTGTTCTGCTAGTATTATCAAAATAAACCGCATATCCCCTGGAGCTGATAAAATGAGGGTCGCTTAAATACCAACATCCCTTTCCAAGTTCCGCTACCATGGAATCTGCCTGAGCGCCCAGGAAATCCGTACTCCACATCGTAGACTGAGTTCCTGTTTTGTTAAAGCTCTCTGTCTTCTCACCCAGTCCCCAGAACTTTTCTTCTCCAGATATCTTATTTCTTACAATCAGCTCATTCTGATCATTCCAGCCAAGTCCTTCCGGCTGCCCCTCACATAGTACATTCCCCGTTTTATCCAGGTATTTGATGGAAAACTGCGCCTTTGTAACCTGTACTGTCAGTTTACTTGTAGCGAATTCATAATAGTCCCCTTTATCCTCCACCTTCAGATTGACAGGCTTAATGTCCTCCTGTACAACAGCGAACGAATCATATCTCCGGTAAAACCGTTTAGACGGCTCACACCAGACCTTAATCACTCCGTCATCGCAGGCCTTCATCCTTACAGCCGCATTCTCGCACTGGAAGGTAATCTCATTTGTCCCGTCTCCTTCAAAACCTGTGCAGCTTCCGATGTAGGTCCAGGCGGCTTTTTCTATTGTGATGTAATCGAAATTTGCTGCATTTGCGTTCCCGTCTTCCCGTTTTATTTCAATAACATTTTCCCCGGCCTTCAGGTTTACCGTACAGTTCCTGTTCCACCAGGCATCCCAGCTTCCCAGAGCCCCAAGGCCAAGCTGTTCCTGTTTCTTTCCGTTCAGGTAGAGATTGATGGTTGCCGCATCCCCATCGCTTCCCACACTGTATCGTATGGACATGGTGTATCTGCCTGCCTCCTTTGCATCCACCGTAAACCTGAGACCACTTCCTACATTTCCCATCTCATCCACAAACCCTGTCCCGGAAAATCCTGTGTGGTCTGTGTTCACCTTGGCCTTTCCAATCTTCTCTGCATCCTCTGCCTCATAGATGTCTTTTACCCGAAAATTATCAAACCGTACATCCGCATCGGCTGCCAGCGGCAATGCACTAAAAGCCAGGGCTGTTATAAGAGCTGACGCTGCCTTTTTGTATCTTACAGCATATTTTCCCATCTATACTTCCTCCATTACTTAATTTTTGCGTTCTTGCTGAGGCCTTTGTTTTTCAGAAGCTTTTTGTATGCGGCTTTCTTCTTTTTCGGAACCTTTACAACAAGCTTCTTCGATGTCCCTGTAAAAGCCTTGCTGCCTACTTTTTTCAATACTGTACTCTTGATCGTAATACTTTTGAGGGCTTTACACTTATAGAATGCCTTGCTGTCAATCTGTTTCAGTTTCTTACTGCCAAGAACCACCTTCGTCACTTTTGTACATCCATAAAATGCATTTTTCTTGATTACACGTACATTTGAACCAATTGTGACTGATTTAGCCCTTTTGCAGTTCTTATATGCAGAGGCTCCAACTTCTGTTACTTTATAAGTCTTTCCTTTAATCTTAACTGTACTGGGAACACGAATTTTTTTCATAGACTTATTCTTACTTCCCGTAACTGCTACTGTCTTTTTGCCTGTACTTGTCACCTTAAACCTGAACTGTCCTACCGTATATGCAGCTCCGACGCGGACAGGTTCTTCTGTAACAGCCGGAGGTGTCACAACCGTCTGGCCTGTTTTCTTTACATTTACAGTGATCTGGGCTTTCAGATTCTGTGGGTTCGTCATCCCTTCCGGAAGATTCAGTTCGCCGCTTAACGTATATTTTCCTGCCTGCTGTGGGTTATAGTTTCCTTTCTCCCAGGTGACTGCCACCTGCACAGGCGTTTCCTGGCTTTTAAGCTCTACTTCTGCCGTCCCAGGCAGTGGGAGATTCTCGAATGCAGTTCCAACTGCGGCTTCTACCTCTTCAAATGCCCTTACGCTGATGATCTCACTGTTTTCATCTGGGCCTTCCGTCACCTTCACCACAATCTCTGCTTTCAGATTCTGTGGGTTCTCCATCCCTTCTGGAAGATTCAGCTCACCACTTAGCGTATAATTTCCTGGCTGCTGTGGGTTATAGTTTCCTTCCTCCCAGGTGACTGCCACCTGCACAGGCGTTTCCTGGCTTTTAAGCTCTACTTCT
>CANOKL010000041.1 GCA_947566645.1 uncultured Lachnospiraceae bacterium | reverse complement strand
ATTTGTCCATTATTTCACGATTTTGTCCACTCTAATATTTTTTCATTTCACGCAGGGAAGCCGGCGACACGCCATAGCACTGCTTAAACTTTCTGTAAAAATAACTGCTGTCCGGATAGCCCACCTCCTTTGCGATATCATTTATTTTCATATTGGTGTTCAAGATCAGATTCTTTGCAATCCCATTTTTCGTATTACTCAGATACTGGGCAAATGAACACCCTACTTCCTTTTGAAAAATCTGTCCAAGATAAGAAGCATTCATGTGATACTTGTATGCAAATGTCTTCAGATTCATGTCCTCTTTATAATTATGCTGTACCTCGGCAATGAGCTGACGTACCACCGGGGTATACTGCGTGTTCTCCTCATGCATACATTCCATAATCTCTGTGATTTCAGAGACAAACGCTGCCTTTATACCGAGAATATCATCCGCACTAAATATCGTTTCAATCAGCTCCGTGAGATCATAAAACCTGTCGGATTCAAGCTTGTACTCTTTCTTAATATCCTGTAAGAGCACTGCCATTTTCACTGCCGTCTGATACAGAGAACCTGCGGAAGCATCCTTTCGTATATTACTGATAAATAAATCCTCTATATAATCAACTGCCTGATCTTTTTCCTTTTTCAGAATATATTTTCTAAGCAGCGCTTCATCCATATGGACATCTTCTGTTTTCCTCTCTCTAATCTGCTTCTGGCCGATACAGCTTCCATATCCTTCGATAATCAGATATTTTTGCAGTTTCTTTGCGCTCTTATATGACTCTGGAAGCTGTTCAATACTATGAAAGGAGGAACCCACGCCAATGAAAGTCATGATGTCAAAACGGCTCTCTATCCTGTTCTGCAGTTCCAAAAAGTATTCTAATATCCCGTCTTCATCTGTCTCGGCTGCCGCTGTCACCATCAGCAGATTGTCCGGCGGAAGATGTACGATTTTTAGCCGGTTATCTTTCTTTAACTCTACAAGGACTTCCGCTATCTTTTTTTCTTTCAGTTCCTCCGCATTCCACTTCATGACAGCCGTATTGTAAATTTCATGTCCCTCCGTAAGGTTCAGTATCTTTTCATACTTGCCGTACTCTTCCTTCTCTGCTTTCCCGTTTAAAAAATGCATCCACTGCGTCTTTTCATCAATATATTGAAGTCTTTTCTTATCCTGCTCTTCTAATTTCTGCACGGTTTCCCGGAGCTGACGTTCCAGTTCCTCCTCATTGACCGGCTTTAAAATGTAATTTTCAACTCCCAGACGTATTGCTTCTCTGGCATAGTCGAACTCATCATATCCTGTCAGTATGATAAAACATACCTGTTCGTCTTTCTCCCTGATTTTCCGAAGGAGCGTTAATCCATCCATCTCCGGCATGCTGATATCTGTCACTACGATATGTACAGGCTCCTTCTCCCACATCTGAAGCGCATCTGTCCCGTCATGGGCCAGATGCACGACGTCAAGTCCTAAAGACTCCCAATCCAGGATATTCCGTATCCCCTGCAGGATCAGTTCTTCATCTTCTACTATCATCACTTTCTTCATCGCGTATTTTCCCTCCCTTTACTTCATCATTCTCTTCCGGTTTAAAGCTTAAGATAACCCGGAGGCCTCCTCCTGGCCTTGCCTCTATATGAATCCCATATGCCTTGCCATATACAGCTTTCAGCCTTCGGTTCACATTGGAAATGCCGATAGAACCCTGCTTTTTCATAATATCATGCTCCAGTTCCTTATTTTTTGCATCAATTTCTTCCTCTGTCATCCCCTTGCCGTTATCCTCCACGATAATCCTGCAGCCATCTTCCTTTTTCACCGCAATCCGTATAAAATTGTCCTGCTCCTTCATACGTATACCGTGTATAAAATAGTTTTCGATAACAGGCTGCAGCACAAACTTTATAACCGGGATCTGCAGATATTCTTCCGGACATTCCACCGAAGACTGAAACTGATCCTGATAGCGGAATTTAAAAAGCTCCATATATTTTTTGCTGTAATGCAGTTCCTGTGCCAGTGTAATAACATCCGCCTCTTTAATCTGTGCCCGGAATGTTACGGCCAGGCTATAAAGCATCTTTCCTACTTCCCGGTCGCCGTTGCAGATAGCTTTCATGCGGATAGCCTCTAACGTATTATATAAAAAATGAGGGTTAATCTGGCTTTGAAGCGCCGCCATCTCTGCATTTTTCTGTTCAATCTCCGCAAGATACCGTTTCTTAATATGCTCGTCCAGATTTATACACATCTCGTTAAAGCATCTGGAAATAACATCCAGCTCATCTCCGTTATTATCTGCCGGTATATGCACATCCAGCTTTCCGTCCATTACCTGCGACATCCCGTCCAATATCCGGTCCAGTCTTTTGGCAAGCTTCTGCAGATGATATCTTACGAAAATCTCTCCCAGGATCATCACGATGATTCCAACCGCCAGGATCATGATAACGATAGACAACGGTACTTTTGCCGCTCGTTTTTTCTCCAGATAGCTGACGGCGTGATACTGTCCATCCTGGGTATTTTCTACATAAGCGCCAAGCACTTCTTCTAAGCGTCCTCTATCGTCCGCATCAATAATATCTGAAATGTTGTGTTCATCCGTGGAGTCAAATACAGCCGTTCCTGCCTCATTATATACGATCAGTTCTGCATGGGAATAATACTCCTTAATGGTTTCAAATCTTTTGCTTCTGAATCCAAGGATCATACATCCTTTTACCTGCATCGTTACCGGATCGCGTATCTCTTTCAAATAAGAGAAGCTGTCCTCTCCAGCCAGATCGCCTTTTTCAAGCATCTTTTTAAACTCTTTATCACCATCCCTTCTATAACGTTTACCATCTCTTGTATATTCCGTGATTTCGTCACGCTCATAGCTGAAAAGTGTAATATGGTTCAAACTGTTATATGCCTGGAACGCATCCAGGAAAAACTTTTCAATTCCTTTATATTCACCGGTTTTATTTTCACTGTAAGTATTAAGACGGTATTGCTGATAATCTGAAGGCTCGTCTGACATATAATGCAGCGCATCCCCTAGTTCCATATTCGACTTGTATAAATTTTGATGGATATGTTCTGCAATATCAGAGGAATCTTCCAGATAAGATGCTGCCGACTCACTCATCATCCTCGTATAACTTAAATTCTGTTCTAAAAAACGATTTTTCGTACTGTTATAAAAATAGAAAACCAGCGCTGATATGGCGCAAACCAGAATAACTGTATAAATAAACAATAACTTATTATACAATTGTTTTGAACCCTTCATATCCATTTTTTGCTCCCTCCGGATAGCATAAAGAGGAAATGCAGTTTCCATTTCTGCATCTCCTCAAACCCTGATAGTTCCTTACAGCCAGATAGTTATTATTTATTTTCTAGTTTACGCATAATACCCTGATTCATAAACATCACAAGAAATCCATAAATGCTCCCCATAAACAGCACTGTCGTTCCCGCGGATATTTCAAATGCTGCAAGAACAATACCAAGCGCTACAATATTTCCAAGAGTAGACACTGGTTTCGCAATTAAAAGTGTAACTGCTGTTTTAACTATCTGTACATTTTTCATTTCATAACGGCTTGCAAGCATATAAAGATTCGGCGTAACAAGAACCGCCGCCGCGAATAATATAATAAATATAATTGTAAGCGGAAAAATATTTACCTGTAATGTAAAAAATTCTATATTCGTCCAACACATGATAATCACAAGCAGCTGACCTGCGCCAAGTCCTGTTTTTTGAAGAAAATCTGTACAATATCCCTTCTTATAATCTTGCAGCGCCTTTCCTTCCGTTCCGTGAATCAGCCGGTTCATTGTATACATCACGGAAGATAATGCAGGAGCCATCGGTATCAGACAGAACAGAAACAGTGGAAGACATTCCCGAATCTGGCCTGTGCCGATGAATAAGAGGAATAGTAGTATTGGAAAATTTGAAATAATAAACAACAGATTTATCGTAAAAAAATAGCACACCTTCTCGCAAAACCCTAATACTTTTTCAATATTGAATAATTCTTCCATCCTGGTTACACCTTCCTTAAACCATCACACTGTTATGAGTATTGTTTTTATTTCATATGCGTGAAGACACATACGTATTTCATCCCGGGTAAATTCTGTTATCGGGCGTTCTCTTAAATCACACTCTGCCCATGCCTGCCATGGGAATCCAGGCTTCACTGTCACATCTTGTTTTGAGCCTGCAAACTCATGGAAACGGATCACAACATACTTTCCGTCTTCTGATTTTTTAACCGCGTCTACTTCCACCTGTTCATTGTCAAAAGATAAGAAGCTGTCGTACGAAAGAGCGCTGTTTCCTTCCATAACCTGCATTGGTTCATTTAATGCAAAGGCTTCCTGAACAACTTCTCCTTCTACAAAATCTCCTTTATGAGGCAGCAGGGAATAGGTAAAATGATGCTCTCCCTGATCCTGAAGATGGTCTGGATGTGTCCCTGCTTTCAGCAATGAGATTCTCAGTACATTATCTTTAATGTCATGGCCATACTTGCAGTCATTCAGTATACTTACGCCATAATTGCGCTCTGACAGATCTGCCCACCTGTGTGCTACTGTCTCAAATTTCGCCATATCCCAGCTTGTATTCCAATGATTTGGGCGTCTTACATTGCCGTACTGCACATCATATGTCCCGTAGGTTGACCGGATATCTACCGGAAATGCCGCTTTTAATAGCTGATGCTGTTCATGGAAGTCTACATTTGTCCGGAAATCTATCCTTCTGCTCGTGCTGTAAAGGATCATGTCCTGGCTGATGTACGAATTCATATACCTCCATTCCATGTGGATATTCATGACAAGCGGTCCCATCTCCGTAATCTCAAATGTCGTAAGATCCATAATCTCGCGCATCTTTTCCTGATAGAAAATATCAATATCCCATGCGTCATTATCCAGTGGTTTATCCTCAAACACCTGAAGTACATTTCCCCGCTGCCCTTTGGAAATTACATCACGGGCATAGGTTTTATCAAATAATCTCATAATCTGTCCATATTGATTCAATGAAATCTGATAATACGGCGTATCTATTTCCCTTCCGTTGACGGTAAACGCCGCCTTGGGAACATCTCTTTGTGTTTCCTCAAAAAGAATCGTTTTCGTTCCCATTGAAGGGACATCTTTTACCTCAACATAAGTAACTTCGTGTCCTTTTTGCGAGATTAGTTCGTTCCCGTCTGTATCCCTGCAGATACCCTCTTCATTACCTGGAATCGTAACCAGTTGATCCATCACCCAGCCAGAAGCATTGAATACCGTATATGTATTTGCTTTTGGTTTCAGCACATTTTCATATGCTTCCTGTTCTACGCTTCGGGCAATTCTCTCAATGTAAGCGTAATCCTCTCTGGAATCTTCATAAACTTCGTGGATGGATGATCCCGGGATAATATCATGAAACTGATCTGTCAGAATATGCTTCCAGCCTTTTGTCAGTTCCTCCTGCTTTGCTCTGCTTATATCACTGGACAGAAGAGCATCCATTACCGTCAGCCACTCGGCTCTGCGGTAAAGCAGCTCCATCTTACGGTTCATACGTTTGTTATATCCCTGGCTTGTGTAGGTTCCCCGGTGATATTCCAGATATAACTCCCCGTCCCATGTGTGGACATATTGGTTCGTATTTTCCACCGTATTTCGAAGCTTACGGAAATATTCTCCAGCGGTGGACATCTTAAGATTTGGCAGCCCTGGTATCTTGTCTATCCTTCTGCGGTATTCCAGCATATCGCGGTTTACACCGCCGCCGCCATCTCCAAACCCAAACGCTATCAGCAGATCCTTATTAAGCTGCTTTTCACTATAGGAATCCCATATGCCTTTTACTGTTCCTGGAAGCAATTTCCCATTGTAAGTATAAAACCAGGAATCTTTTTCATTCCACGGCTCCGGTGTCGTGATAAAGTGTGTCAGGACCTCACTGCCGTCGATTCCTTTCCACTTAAATGTGTCGTGAGGCATACGGTTATACTGATTCCAGCTGATCTTTGTTGTCATAAAGGTGTTAATTCCGGCCTTTGTAAGAATCTGCGGAAGCGCCCACGAATAGCCGAATACATCAGGAAGCCACAGATACTCCACATCCTTGTCAAACTCGTCTTTTATGAATTTACTGCCTATAAGGATCTGTCTTGTAAGAGATTCCCCGCTTGTCAGATTACAGTCGGCTTCCACCCACATACCGCCGTCCGCTTCCCAACGACCTTCCCGCACTTTTTTCCTGATATTTTCATAAATGTCCGGAAATTCCTCTTTCATATATTCGTACAACTGGGGCTGTGTCTGCAGGAAAATATATTCCGGATACATTTCCATCAGACGAAATACTGTTGAAAAAGAGCGGGAACATTTTTCCCTTGTGTGTTTTAGCCGCCAAAGCCATGCTACGTCAATATGGGTATGGCCCACACAGTATACGTTGATCACAGAGTTCTTATCCATGGAATCTATGCTTTTGTTCAGCACATCGTCTGCCTGATGCACGGATTCGTAGAATTCCTCACTTCCTGGATATGACCAGTCGATACAATGGCATGCGCTATCCAGCGCCCTGCGGAGTTCATGCTGTATCGGATCAGAGCCATCAAGTTCCTCTATTGTCTGCCATACCATGGATGCCATATAATAGAAATCATCTGCTTTCTCATCCAGCCACGCAAGATCAGCCCGCGCAATCCGGTGTTCCTGCCCGGTGGGGACACCGCCGCCTTCTAAGCCTGACCACAGGCGAAAGGTAATATCTACATCTGTTCCGCAGAGAGCATCCTCAAAAAAAACTTCCTTGTGATTGACATCGACTCCCTGATACATCTTCCCATTTACATAAATCATAGATTCGAAGCCGGAATTATTTCCAGCTCCCGTATTGCCATAATCAAATATTCCGACTACTTTTTTCCCTTTCCATTCAATTGGGATCCGCACATCTTTATGCAGCCAGAGAAACGTATCCCGCCCTTTCCAGGTCTGGCCTGTTTCTATAGTTTCACATCCTTGAAATGCCGGAAGTTCTGGATTCACAACTCCCTGACTGTCTGCCATCGCCGCAAAGCATTTTAATCCAATAGTATCCCTGTATCTGTACTGCTCTATCTCGCTGATTCGCCTTTCTAATTTTCTGTCTGTCAAAAACATAATCTAAACTCCTTATATTTCTTTTTTCCATCTTATAGTTCCATTTTATTATGTCACCACAAAGATATCAATTCAAAGAATTCTAGTTTTGCTGAACATTATTCATATCTTTAACGCTTTATCTGATATCCACAATAGTCCAGCACCAGCTCACTAAACATAGCATTCGACCAGGAAAACCATTCCCTTGTATAGTTCGTATCATCATCTGCATGAAAACTTTCATGCATAAGCCCGGTACCGCCGTCGGTTTCCGCAAGTTTATGAAGTATCTCCAATTTTTTTCCTTTTGATTTTGCAGTCAGTCCCTCCATAGCCATGGCTATATGCCAGATATATTTTGCCGGTGTGTGTGGACTTCCAATACCGGCCGCTTTATTCCCCTCATAATAATATGGATTCGCTTCACTTAAGATAAACCTTCTTGTATTTTTTGCTGTCTCTTCATTTTTTGCTTTATAACCGAGATATTCCATAGAAAGAAGACTTGGCACATTTGCATCATCCATTAAATTATACTGGCCAAATCCATCTGTCTCATATGCATAGATCTCTCCAAATTCCTCTGTTTTTGTTATTCCATAAGACTCTGTTCCTTCATAAATTTCCTGTTTTAGAGCTTTTGCCTTGTCTTTTAATTTTACGTCATGAAAAATCCTATCCGCTATTTCCTCCAGATATCCAAGGACAACGACAGCAAACATATTAGACGGCACAAGATATCCATATGTACACGCATCATCACTGGGGCGGAATCCTGACCAGGTCATACCAATCCCCGATCTTACCAGAGCACCTTTTCCGTCTCTTGAAAGTGTATCTGTGTAATACGTATTCCGTCTTATAAAATGATAGGGAGATCGCTCCTCGTGATATTGCTCCGTGCACAGTACCTCTATAATTTTTTCAGCTCCTTTTTTAAAGACTTCATCAAAGTGTTCTGTGCACCCGGTATTTTTCCAGATCAGATATGCAAACTGCAATGGATAGCAGAGAGAATCTACCTCGTATTTACGTTCCCACACCCATCCATTCATATCCGTATCATCATCTTCCCAGCAATTTCCGTTATTCTGTTCATTGAATGCATTGGCATACGGGTCAATCTGGATATACATGAACTGCCGCTTCGATAAGCCTGTCAGAATATCCGCAATTGCAGGCTCATATTTCGCTGCAATCAGATATGGCCGAAGCTGTGCTGCTGAATCTCTCAGCCACATTGCCGGGATGTCTCCTGTAATCACATATGCTGTTCCATCTGGCATATTTTTTACTGTAGTATCCAATGTATTCGTATAGCAGTTTTTAAACATTTCAAAAATCTTTTGCTCACCTTTTAATTTATCATTTACAGTCTCAATTATCTTTTCAATCGAACCATACTGGCGATTTCGTGCCATATTTGCTTCCTCCTAATTCCTTTGCTACATTTTATTATAATGAAGCCATGTAGAATTTCTACAAAAAAAATTTTGGAAGTACTGGATAAATTCTATATTCCTGTATATAAAGTAGTAAAAGGGAAACTATGAGCTTATTCTGTAAGCGTGCGGAGACTTTTCATTCATTTTAGAGTGATTTTGAAAATAAAAAAAGCCTCGGAAATCTTGAATTTCCGGGCTTTTCTAAGAGGCGCAGACCGGATTTGAACCGGTGAATCAGGGTGTTGCAGACCCATGCCTTACCACTTGGCTACTGCGCCATTTCTCTTTTCCTTTCGGACACTTGCTTATTATAGCAAATGTCCGGGGATAAGTCAATACTAAAATCCTAATTCTTCGCCGACAAATATAATTTTTATTCTTCCTGGATGTTTTGAATACCTGGTGATTAAAAACTGGCAGCAGATCGTATCAGGCATCTTACAGTCAAAGCATGCGCCGGTCTTAGAACACGGTGTATCCAGGCCGAAACGCTGGGCATTGATGGGGGCAGCTTCATTTCTTGCGCGGGAGAGAGCAGAATCAAGATCCTTTACGACCTTGTTCATGCCGACGATCATAAGAACATTCCTCGGGCCATACGCAATAGCAGACACCCGGTTCGCATTACCGTCTATGTTTACAAGCACCCCATCCTCAGATACCGCATTTGCACTGGTCAGGAAAAAGTCACAGTCATATGTGGCAAGCTCCACACTGCGCTTCTCCTCCGGTGTCCTGGCATCCTCCCGGTTATATTCCCTGTAATTACCCTGGCAGATGGCATCTTTAAGGCCGATTTCCTGAATGGACATAGAACCGCCCCAGGAAACGGTGGAGCCTTCAGGGATCAGCGCCAGCGCCTTTTTAAGCGCTTCCTCCTTTGTCGCGGCATAAAAGCCTTCCATATTCCGTGTCTTCAGATTTTTGATGATCTGCTCTCCAAGAAGTTCATTTCTTTTCACTCTGTTCTGGTTCATACATGCATCCTCCCACTTTTTCATATTTTATGAGATTGATTATACTATAGAAAAAAGATTTTGGCAAAACATGAAAAAATCTGTTGACTTATGGGGAATTGATGATATGATGATACGAGGGTTGAAAGAAGAAACAAATGCAGAGCAATCTGCATATAGCATGATGTGAAAGACTGAGGTGGCTGATTATGGACTATAACAGGATTGTACAGAATATTCTTGATGTGGGAGAGGAGATGCTAAAAAGCGGCGCAGAGAATTTCAGGCTGGAGGACAGCCTGTACAGGATGTGCAGAAGCTATGGATTTAAGCGGTATGATGTATATGCCATTCCAAGCAATCTTCAGATTACAGTCGAGACGCCGGAAGGAGACATTATTACACAGATCCGGCAGATAGAATCAACGGATATTGACTTTGACCGCCTGGATTATCTGAATAACTTATCCAGGTATGTGTGTTCCCACACGCCGGATGAGAAGGAGTTCCGTGAGAAATTCCTTGAGGTCATGTCAAGAGAGAAGCAGCATCCGGCAGTAAAGTATTTTGCAGGAATTATGGGCGGAACCGGATTTGCGGTATTTTTTGGATGTAATTTTACAGATGCGCTGGTGGCAGTGATTGTATCCCTGATGATTGTAGTTGTCGGAGACTGGCTCGGGAAAAGAGAAAGCAACCTGCTGATCTACAATATGATCCTCTCATTTCTCTCAGAGCTGATCATACTGGCAGCCATGCGGGCAGGTATAGGCAGCCATCCAGACCGGGTTATGATCGGAATCGTTATGCTCCTGATCAGTGGACTGGGCGTTACGAACGGAATCCGGGATCTTCTGCAAAGAGATTTTATCTCCGGCTCCCTGCATATTATGAATTCCGTGCTCGGCGCGGCAGGGATTGCATTTGGGATTGCCGTTGCCATACTGATGCTTGACGGAACATCATCAGATGGATTCATACTGAATCACAATATACCGATCCAGCTGATTTCCTGTACAATTGCATGTATCGGATTTGCAATGTGGTTTAAGATCCGGGGACGCCAGGTTGTATACTCCGGAATCGGAGCCTTCTTTACATGGGGAATCTACATCGTAGCGGATGCCATGAAGCTTGGAAATTTCCGGGCAACACTGATCGCAGCAGTATTCGTAGGATTTTATGCATTTATCATGTCCAGAATCAACAAGGCGCCGTCCACCATCTTCCTCACAGCATCCGTATTTCCGCTGATTCCGGGACCAAACCTTTATTATATGATGTTCGGGTGCGTGACAAGTGACAGCAGCCTGGCAACCAGTGAGATGATCATACTGCTGGAGACATGCCTGGCCATTGCATTCGGATTTCTGATTGTAGACGTGGTATCCAGAAGTATCATGTACATACTCAAGACAGACTACCATATTGGCAAAAGCAGCTAATTGGGGACGGGGTAAAATTAAAAATGCCCCGTCCCAGATTGAAGTAGGGACGGGGCATTTTTAATTTTACCCCGTCCCCAATTCGCAATTTCAACAATTTCTTGTAGCGTATCCTCCCATATTATGGTAAACTTGACACATGCATTTATTATAATGAAAGAGGAGTGAAAGTATGAGAAGAAAAATTACAGTATGGCTAATTCTGATCAGCCTGGTGCTGGGCCTGTTTTCACCGGCTGCTGCCATCACTGCTGATGCTGCATCACCGAAGCTTAGCAAGACAAAGCTAACCCTGGATGTTGGGAAAAAGAAGACTTTAAAGGTGAAGAATGCATCAGGAAAGGTTAAATGGTCCAGTAGTAACAAAAAGGTGGCTTCTGTGTCCAAAAAGGGAACTGTAACTGCCAAAAAAGCGGGGAATGTAAAGATCACCGCAAAGATCGGCAAAAAGAAGCTGGTCTGCAAGGTTACGGTAAAATCTAAGGCTGGTCTGAATTATAAATCGGCTGGTCTTGAAGCAAAAGAGACGCTTTCTTTGAAATTAAGCGGAGTAAAAGGCGGCGTCAAGTGGTCAAGCAGCAATAAGGCAGTGGCTTCTGTGTCTAAAAAAGGAAAAGTTACTGCTAAAAAGAGCGGAAAGGCGACGATCAAAGCAAAAGCCGGAAAGAAAGCCTATTCCTGCAAGATTACTGTTGCACCCCGGAAGCTGAATAAGGCTGAGGCAGATCTGAAGGCGGGAGAGACGCTGGCCCTGTCCCTCTCCAATTCCTTCGGCACGCTTAAATGGATTTCTTCGGACAACAAGGTTGCCACGGTCAGCAGTAAGGGTGTTGTGACTGCCAAAGCTGCAGGACAGGCTGTGATCTCTGTGGTCTGCAATCGAAAAAAATATTCCTGTAAGGTAACGGTTGCTGATCTTCCTAAGAAAAATCCCGGTGCAAAGATTGATATTGTGTTTACAAATGAAGGAATCGAATCTTTGGAAGCTGCGGGCGGAGGGAACACATACCAGTCGCTAACTGTCAGTGAGGAATCTGTTGTAATTACCGGTACAGTTACCTGTGAGAAAACGGAGCTTGCAAAGCTTTCCTATGACTTGCGTGACAGTACAAATCTACAGAAGGCAAAGGGCACGCTTCCTGTTTCTGACAAGTTCTCTGCTACGCTGAAGCCAGGAACCGGAACAAGCACGCTGATCGTTACCGCAGAGGGTACAGACGGAACTACAGCAAAGAAAAATCTGACTATAGTCCGCTATTCCACAAAGGTTACAGTCGGAGAAAACGTGATTGGCCTGGAGGAACCGGATTCAAAGGATTTCGTGAATCGCATTGAAGATATCGAATATACGGAAAAGACAGAAAATATAGGCGGGTCTTCCATACCCCAGACCTATATTGACATAACAACAGATACTGGCTCACAGCTGGTTAAAAAACTGAAAAATGGGACATATAAAAAGGGAGACATTATCTACATACCATCAGAGGAACGGCTCCCAACCGGCTTTACCGGCGTACTGGTTTCCTATGAAACAGCTGGCTCTAAGGCAACCGTTACATTCCGCAAGCCCGATTTCTCAGATTTGTTCCAGGGTGAAGGATGCATAGAGGCTTCACAGATCGATCAGAAGAATCCGGTTGCCTTTACTGTCACCCCGGCAGATATGGCAAGCATTTCCGGTCAGACAAAAGCAAGAGCTTCCAGCAAAAAATATAGCAGACAGGCATTTCCGGCAGGCTTTTCTGTAAATCTGAACCCTAAGGTTGACCTTTCTGGAAACTCCATTTCCTTCGGAATGGATTTCAGCAATATCATTCTGTTTGACAAAGATATGGATCCGGACACGAAGGACCAGCTTATTCTCAGCGGCTCTGTGGGAATAGATGATATGCGCGCAGATACGAAGATTGAATGGAAAACACTGCTTCCTCAGCAGATCCGCTTTAATGAAAGCCACACCTCCAGGACGAATCTTAAGCTGACGGTGCCTCTTGGGCAAGGAAAAAAGGAAGAGGATAAGGATGAAGAGTCCCTGAGCATTACGGATATCGTAGCGGCAGCAAACGGTGAATTTAAAAATGAATGCGAGTACATGGGCATTACGCTCAGCGGCATTGATATGGATAACCGTATTCTGATCGGCATCGTAGGCATTCATCTGCAGCCATTAGTAGATATAGATACTGCTGTTTTAGGGCATATGGATACCTTTATCGCCAAGACACTGGTCAGCCCCGTTGCATTTGCAGCGCTGTATATGGATCTGGACGGAAAAATATCCGGCGACATATCACTGAACCTTGACTGCACCACTTATACAGAACAGGGACTCAATCTGTACAACAGCAAATACAGTAATATAAAATACGATAGTCCTGTCAAACCTGACCAGACGATGAATCTGGGCGGAGGCTACAAGCTTGAAACATACTCAAATGAAAGAAGAGGCAGAGATGATTATGCGAAACCCGGCCCGGTTGTGACCCTGGACGGCAGAACTACCGCTGAATCCGAAGTGGCGCTCGGGGCAATGGCAGGCGTCATGTATATGGGAATTGTGCCAGCTGACATTTATCTTGAAGCCTTCACGTCCGCAAAAGCCGAATTCGAAGGGAAGCTGGCTGTCAGACTCGGGGTAACGGATGAAAGCCTGCACCGGGACAATCCCCCCGGACTACGGGCCTCGCTTACACTGGGAGCCGGGATAAGAGTGGGCTATGATCTGAAACTGACCCTTTCAGCCATAGTCAAGGTGTTGGGAGGAGATATCAACCTAGGCTTTGAAAAATCAGACTCTAAAGAGATAAAATTCCTGGATGTAAAACTGGATTTTCCTAAATACAGTCTGTGGGGGACAACCTCCCGGTTTAAAAAGCTTGGGTCAACCGAGACGGAACTGCTTCCTGGCGCAGCATTCAAGATTTATGAGAAGGACAAGCTTGACGAGAACACAAAAAACTATACCGAAGCGATCCTCTCAAAATTCACCCCTGATTTTACAGGAACAAGCGAGGCAGACGGCTCCTACAATATCAAGGGGATGAAACGTAAGGAATATGTGGTTCTGATAACCAAGGACAAATTCGAACCGCTGATAGAGACCATTGATTTTAACAGTGATGTAGAGAAAACATTCTGCCTGACACCGCTCCGTGATAAAAACTGGCTTGATGTGTGCCAGCCATGGAAATATGACGGATATCACGGAGAGTCCTTTATCGGGGACGGAAAGGGTTCTATGAAAATATCAGGCGTGGAATATGATATCGGCTTTTTCCTGGACGGCGGCGACGCGGGAAGTCCGAATACTTACGCCTACTGGAATCTGGGCAGAAAATACAGCCAGCTTAAGGTCCGTATCGGTCATGTGGACACATCAAGTGTACTGACTGCCACTCTGAAGGTTTACCTGGACGGGGCAGACGAACCAAACCAGACAATACCAATGGATCCAAAGGCCGCCAGCAAGGAATATACCATTGATTTTAATTATGCTAACACTGCTGTCTTCAAAATGGAACGGGGAGGCGTATCCAACTGGGCACATGCAAAATATGGTTTTGTAGAAGGCGTATGGTATGGGCTGGATGGCGCCCAGGGTACTGTCATCACAAAGGACCCCTTCGAAAACGCAGACTGGAACGCGGATTTCATGACGCTCTGCCCGCCATTCTTATATGATTCATGCGCTGTATACAAGGAGTCCGATGACAATATTATAAGTGTAGCAGGGGTAGAATATAATACAGGTTTTGCCCTAAATACCAGTGGAGGCGGTTTTGCAGTCTTCAACACAGATGGACATTTTTCCGACCTCGAAGTGACCGTAGGACTGACAACCAATTCTGCACGGACGTACCAGACAACTGCATATGTCTTTCTAGATGGAGAGACAGAACCATCCCTTGAGTACCCTCTGAAGCCTTCAACGATTCAGACACTGACAATTCCTCTGAATCATGCACACGGAGTGCGGATACAGTTAGGTAACAAATCCGATTCCATGAACGGAGCTGGCGCTTCATATGGATTCGTAGATGGAAAATGGATTGGAGCCTCCTCAGGCGGAGGCGGCGGAGGTGGTGCGGGCGGAAGATAACCGCCAATTGGGGACGGGGTAAAATTAATTTTACCCCGTCCCCAACTACAATTGAGAGTTTGCCTTATATAAATTGCATAAGAAAACGAAAAAATCGCATTCTTTCCTGCTAAAACACAAGAAAATGCAAGTTTTGCTTGCATTTTCCTGCGTTTTTGAATAAAATATCATATGGTACGAAATATAACTATGCAATGGGTCTGCGCAAAGATGAGCTGACCGTAATAAAGTGCGCAAGGAGCGTAAATAATAAAATAAGCAGGAGGAGTCTGGGATGAAACCATACAGTCAGTTGACGAAAGAGGAATTGGCGGCTCTTAAGAAGGAGCTGGAGAAACAGTTTAAAGAGGTGAAGGCAAAAGGGCTTAAGCTGGATATGTCACGGGGAAAGCCGTCGAAGGCACAGCTTGACTTAAGCTGCGGTCTGATGGATGTTCTGAAGGGTGACAGTGATCTTGTAAGCTCTGATGGTGTGGACTGTAGGAATTATGGTATTTTGGATGGCATTTTTGATGCGAGGAAGCTGTTGGCGGATATGTCAGAAGTTCCAGAGAGAAGTATATTAATTTATGGAAATTCCAGCCTGAATGTCATGTTTGATACAATTTCCCGGGCTATGACTCATGGGTTTATGGGGAGCACCCCGTGGTCAAAGCTTAACAAGGTAAAATTCCTGTGTCCAGTACCAGGATATGACCGGCATTTTGCAATTACAGAGTTTTTCGGGATTGAGATGATTAATGTACCGCTCCTGGAGACAGGACCGGATATGGATATGGTGGAGAGCCTGGTTTCCTCAGATGCATCCATTAAGGGCATCTGGTGCGTACCGAAATATTCGAATCCCACAGGCGTTTCCTATTCAGATGAAACAGTAAGAAGGTTTGCGCATCTGAAGCCTGCCGCGAAGGATTTCCGTATTTTCTGGGATAATGCATATTCCATCCATCATCTCTATGAGGATAAGAAGGACGTGATCCTGGAAATATTAAATGAATGCATTAAGGCGGACAATCCGGATATTGTGCTAAAATTTATCTCCACCTCCAAGGTATCCTTCCCGGGCTCGGGCATTGCAGCACTGGCAGCCTCCAGAGGAAACCTTGCAGATGCAAAGAAATATATGCAGTTCCAGACAATCGGACACGACAAGCTGAACCAGCTCCGGCATGTAAGATTTTTTGGAGATATGCAGGGGATGTTCGAGCATATGAAAAAGCATGCCGCAATTCTCCGTCCAAAGTTCGAGAAGGTGCAGGAAGTCCTGGAGCGCGAGCTGGGCGGCCTAGGCATCGGAACATGGACAAAGCCACTGGGAGGATATTTTATTTCCTTTGATTCACTGGACGGATGCGCAAAGGCGATTGTGGCAAAAGCAAAAGAAGCAGGCCTTGTCATGACCGGAGCAGGCGCAACCTTCCCGTATGGAAAGGATCCACGAGACAGAAATATCAGGATCGCGCCATCCTTCCCGACAGTGGAGGAACTGGAGCTGGCGGCACAGATTTTTGTGTTGAGCGTGAAACTGGTAAGCATAGACAAACTGCTGAAATAAACGAGTTGGGGACGGGGCAATTTTAAAAATGCCCCGTCCCCACTTCAATCTGGGACGGGGTATTTTTAAAATTACCCCGTCCCCAACCCCAATAAATTTCAATGTGAACAGAAAAATATTCTATGTTTTCTTGATATCAAATCAGATATACTTACCCCAACAACAAAAAACACGTCAAAGCGTGTAGAGAAAGGGAGAAAAAAGTATGAACAAAAAAATTGTTTCTTTGGCGATGGCGACATTGCTGGGACTTTCGCTTGCAGCATGCAGTTCTGGCAATTCCTCATCAGGATCAGATGATGCGGGAAAGACTACAAAGACAGAGGGCACGGAGGAGTCCGGAGGCGGTTCTTCAGATGTTGCGAATAAGGACAAGCCGCTGGTAGAATGGGAATGTCTATGTTTAATGCATGGTCAAAGGACAATAACGTACCGACCTTCGGCTATGACGCGAACAGCGACGCGGTAGCGGCAATTGCAGAGGGCTACGGCGGAACCATCAGCCAGCATGCAGACGTTCAGGCTTACCTGACACTGCGTGTTCTCAGAAATGCACTTGACGGTGCAGATGTTGACACTGGTATCGGCACAGCAGATGATGCAGGAAACGTATTGAGCGACGACGTATACGTATACAAAGAGGATGAGCGTTCCTACTACGCACTGAATGTTGCGGTAACAGCAGATAATTATCAGGATTTTACAGATTCCACAAAGATTTACGAGCCTGTGTCCAAACAGCTTGACGAGAGCGCACATGCCACAAAGAAAGTATGGCTGAACATTTACAATGCATCGGATAACTTCTTAAGTGCAACTTATCAGCCGCTCCTTCAGAACTATGATGATGTCCTGAATCTGGATATTGATTATATCGGCGGCGACGGACAGACTGAGTCCAACGTTACAAACCGTCTTGGAAATCCGGGGCAGTATGATGCATTTGCGATCAACATGGTTAAGACAGACAATGCAGCTTCCTATACGGCACTGCTTAGCCAATAATTTTTCGAATAGTTCCTTTCGGAAATCAGGGAGAAGCAATTTCTCCCTGATATTTTTAAAAAGGAAGTATGATATACTCACGGCCGATTTATCTGGCACGCGGTATAAATCTAACAGATACAGGAGTGAGAAATAATGGCAGATAAGAAAGACAATATCGTCTTATCCATACGTGGCATGAGTAAGTCCTTTGGCCGCAACAGGGTGCTTGACCACATCAGCCTGGATGTGAAGCGGGGGACGGTCATGGGACTTATGGGCGAAAATGGCGCCGGAAAGTCCACCATGATGAAGTGCCTGTTCGGAACGTATCAGAAGGACGAGGGAAATATTCTTCTCGGCGGCAGGGAGGTCAGTTTCTCAGGACCGAAGGATGCCCTTGAGAACGGAATTGCAATGGTGCACCAGGAACTGAACCAGTGCCTGGATCGAAATGTAATTGATAATCTGTTCCTTGGCCGTTATCCCCGTAATTCTATGGGAATTATCGACGAAGGCAGAATGAAGAAGGAAGCTTCGGAGCTCTTCCGGAAGCTGGGGATGACGGTCAACCTTACCCAGCCCATGAGAAATATGTCCGTATCCCAGAGGCAGATGTGCGAGATTGCCAAGGCAATATCCTATAATTCTGAGGTAATCGTACTTGACGAACCCACATCCTCCCTGACCGTCCAGGAGGTGGAAAAGCTCTTTGAAATGATGCGGATGCTGAAGAACCAGGGAATCGCGCTGATCTACATTTCCCATAAAATGGATGAGATCTTTGAGATCTGTGACGAGATCTCCGTGCTTCGGGACGGAAATCTGGTTATGACAAAGAGCGCGGATGACACAGATATGAATGAACTAATTGCGGCAATGATAGGCCGTTCCCTGGAAAACAGGTTCCCGCCTGTTGACAATGTGCCAAAGGACACGATTCTGTCCGTCCAGCACCTGTCAACGAAGTTCGAGCCCCACCTTCAGGACATTTCCTTTGATGTGAAGGAAGGAGAGATCTTCGGACTCTACGGCCTGGTAGGCGCAGGACGTACGGAGCTTCTGGAGACCATATTTGGCGTGCGGACAAGAGCGGCAGGACACGTTTACTTCAACGGACGGCTGATGAATTTTAACAGCGCGAAGGAAGCCATGGATCACGGCTTCGCCATGATTACAGAGGAACGGAAAGCCAACGGTCTCTTTCTGAAGGGAGACCTTACTTTCAATACAACAATTGCGAACCTGGAGGATTACAAAGGAAAGGTCGCCCTCTCGGATTCGAAGATGGTGAAGGCAACGGCCAGGGAGATCAAGGTCATGCACACGAAATGCATGGGGCCGGACGACATGATTTCAAGCCTTTCCGGAGGAAACCAGCAGAAGGTGATCTTCGGGAAATGGCTGGAGAGGGAGCCGCAGATATTCATGATGGACGAGCCGACCAGAGGAATCGACGTAGGCGCCAAGTATGAGATCTATGAGCTGATTATCAACATGGCAAAGCAGGGAAAGACAGTAATCGTTGTTTCCTCTGAAATGCCGGAGATTCTTGGAATCACCAACCGGATCGGTGTTATGTCAAACGGACGGCTCTCCGGAATTGTAAATACGAAAGAAACAGACCAGGAAGAGCTCTTAAGGCTCAGCGCAAAATATCTATAGGATGAGGGAGATGAATGAAATGGCGAATGGAAACAGCAGGATTCTTTCGGCGGAACAGGAGATAAAGCTGCGTCAGCCGATTGAAGATTATATAGGAAAAATTCAGGCAAAGATAGACAGCCTCAGGGCAGACGGGACAGATAAGGTGATCTCCCTTCAGAACCAGATTGACGGAGCAAAAAGAGACCGCGCCCTAACAAAGGAAGAAAGAGACGCAAGAATCGCAAAGGCAAAGACAGAGCTTGCAAAGGCACAGGCGGAAGAGGGGAAGAACAAGGGAGAGATCTCGAAGCTCATCGCGGATGCAGAAAGCTATCTGAAAGCCCACTACGACCAGCAGTACTACCAGCCGGTGAAGACAAGCTGCGACCTGGAGAAGGCGGCGGCAAAGGAAAAGTATCAGGCAAGGCTTTCTGAACTTGCGAAGGAGCATCAGAAAAATCTCTCGGGACTTTCTGACAGCAAGGAAATCAAGGAAGAAAAGTATGTCTATAAGAACCGGCAATTTGATGCAAAGATGGTATATGAAAAGGAGCTGCAGCGGATAAAAGACCGGAGGCATGCGGCTTATACGTATAAATATCATCTG
Organism: uncultured Lachnospiraceae bacterium; assembly: GCA_947566645.1. Lineage (GTDB taxonomy): Bacteria > Bacillota > Clostridia > Lachnospirales > Lachnospiraceae > CAPEBR01. Next base: position 19,489 of record CANOKL010000041.1, on the reverse strand, counting down.
ATTGACCTGCTCAGGATGTCAAAGTTCACCATGCTGGAGACGAGGGCCCAGAAGTGGGAAAACTATAAGTATACGTTTAACCGCAGGGCCTTTCTCCTGCAGAACGGCCTGTATATTGCCATCATACTTATATTTATAGCACTGTGTATCATTACACCCATGGTAAAAAATGCGCCGCTTCTTACCTATAATAATGTGTTAAATATTCTGCAGCAGGCATCCCCGCGTATGTTCCTTGCACTGGGCGTTGCGGGTCTTATTCTCCTTACTGGTACGGACCTCTCTATTGGCCGTATGATCGGTATGGGTATGACGACCGCTACCATTATTATGCACCAGGGAATTAACACAGGAGGCGTGTTTGGACATATCTTTGATTTTACGACCATACCTATTGGGCTGAGGGTCATCCTGGCACTGGTAGTCTGCATCGTATTATGTACATTTTTTACGACCATTGCGGGATTCTTTACGGCAAAGTTCAAGATGCACCCGTTTATTTCCACTATGGCAAATATGCTGGTGATCTTCGGACTTGTAACCTATGCCACCAAGGGCGTGTCCTTCGGAGCCATTGAGCCGGCGATTCCGACTCGGGAGCACAGTGGGCTGTACAGTTAGTCAATAAACTGGTGAAGCTGGCTGAGGAGAACCATATGCTCATTAATCCTCACGGAGTATATAAACCCTCTGGTATGCGCCGTACATATCCTCATTTCCTGACACAGGAAGGTATCTCCGCATCTGAAGCAGGATGGCATAAGGCATACTACGACTGCGCATTGCCTTTTACGCGATTTGCAATTGGGCCTGGGGATTATGCGCCGATAGCCTCATATCATTCTTTCCGCGAAGATGAAGCGGGCAGGGATGAAATGTTGCCTGAAAATCAGCAGGCAAGTCTGGCTGCACTTGCGGCAGAGGCTGTGCTGTATGAGAGCGGCCTGCAGTGTCTGGCAGACAAACCGGCAACATACAGGGCAAGCAAGGCTTATGAATTCTACAAAGATATGCCATCTGAATGGGATGACTCTGTCTTGGTTGGCGGAGAGATCGGCCACTATGTTAATATGGCCCGCAGTTCAGGAAATGACTGGTATATGGGCATTATGTGCAATGTCGAACCAGAAGGGCGCGAAGAGACATTTGCCCTTGATTTCCTGAAATCAGGCGTGGACTATACCGCAACAATTTTTAAGGATGGAGAGACTCAGAAAGATATCGTAGTTGAAACAAAATCTGTAAAGAAAGGTGACACACTGACTCTCAAGATGCTCCAGTATGGCGGTGCTGCTATTAAGATTACAAAGAATGCAACTCATGAGACTGTCAAGCTGTTGAATGATGCAGTCACAAGTGCAGGAGCACTGATCGAAGCAGAGTATACGGCAGAAACCTGGAATGTGCTGCAGAAACGTATTCAGGAAGCCCAGGCTGTTCTTGCAAAGGAAGGAGCAACCCAGACTGATGTAGACAAAGCAGCAGCAGCGCTTGACGCAGCAAGGAGAGCACTTCAGAAAGCCGACCCGGTTATAAAGGAAGCCGACAAAAAAGCGTTAAATGCAGCAATTCAGAGCGCAGAGGCACTGAAAGCGGCAGATTATACAGCAGAGACCTGGAAGGCGCTGCAGACAAAGCTGCAGGAAGCAAAAGAAGTAGCAGGCAAGGCAGAAGCAACCCAGGAAGAAGTAGACAAAGCAGCATCAGCCCTTACAGCAGCGCAGACGGCACTGAAAAAGGCACAGCAAGGCGGAAATCAGGGTACAGAGATTACTTTAAAGAAAATCACTCTGAACAAGACCAAACTGACCCTGGGTGTTAAAGAAACATTCAAATTAAAAACAAAGTTATCACCATCAGGATACAAGGCTAAGAAGGTTACCTGGAAATCCAGCAAGCCGAAGACAGTGAAGGTGAAGAACGGTAAAGTTACTGCACTTAAGAAGGGCTCAGCTAAGATTACTGTAACAGTAGACGGCAAAAAGGCTACCTGCAGTGTGAAGGTTAAGGCAGCCCCAAAGAAAGTTAATGTGGCAGCGACAACCAGACAGCTGAAAAAAGGACAGAGCTATAAGATTAAAGTAAAGCTGCCCAAGAACACAGCTAGCAACAAGATCACCTATAAGTCCAGCAACAAGAAGGTGGCAATAGTTTCTGCCAATGGAAAAGTAAAGGCAAAGAAGAAAGGAACTAGCACAATCACGGTAAAGACATTTAATAAGAAAACAGCTAAAATCAAAATTACCGTAAGATAAACGGAATTGGGGACGGGGGAAAATTAAAAATGCCCCGTCCCTCTTTCAGTTGGGGACGGGGTATTTTTAATTTTCCCCCGTCCCCCGTGCGCTAAGAATTTCTTTGTAATCTATATAGTTTCTCTCCAGCAGAGAAGGCGTATCCAACCCGTAAGGGCATTTCTCCTTGCATTTCCCACAGTGGAGGCATCCCTGGGTCTTCTTCATCATAGCCTGTGCCTCATCCGTAAGCTGTGCTTCGGACGGAGCCCTTCGGATCAGAAGTGACATCCGTGCGCAGGTATTGATCTCAATTCCCGCCGGGCAGGGCATACAGTATCCGCAGCCCCGGCAGAATTCGCCCTGTAGTTCTTCGCGGTCGCGGCGGATGATTTCCTGCACTTCTCCCTCCATGGACGGCTCGTGCTCCTGACAGGCCAGAAACTCGTCCAGCTCCCGTTCCCGCTGGATTCCCCAGATGGGAAGTACATGTTCATACTGAAGCATATAGGCATAGGCGGCCGCAGCGTGAGTGATGAGTCCTCCGGCGAGGGCCTTCATGGCGATAAAGCCCATGTCTGCCTCCTCGCATTTTTTCACAAGTTCCAGTTCCTGGTCAGAAGACAGGTAGCTGAAGGGGAACTGCAGTGTGTCATACAGGCCGCTGTCGATGGCCTCGTGCGCCACTGCCAGACGGTGGTTCGTGATGCCGATGTGCCGGATCTTCCCCTGCGCCTTTGCTTCCAGCATGGCCTCATATAGCCCGCTTTTGTCCCCCGGCTTCGGGCAGAAGGGAATATTGTGGAACTGGTAAATATCTAAATAGTCGGTCTTCAGGTTGCCGAGGGTAGTCTCCAGGTCCTTCCAGAAGGTTGCTGAATCTTCCGCCCCGGTTTTGGAAGCGAGAATAATCCTGTCCCGGCGGTCCGAAAAAGCCGCCCCCAGTTTCTCTTCACTGTCTGTATAAAATCTGGCAGTATCGTAAAAATCAATCCCACTGTCAAAGGCCTTGTGAAGGAGATACACCGCATCCTCCTGGGAAATGCGCTGTATGGGGAGCGCCCCAAAGCCATTTTTATTTACCGTAATGCCGGTCTTTCCAAGTGTTATTTTCCGCATAAATATTCCTCCCTTTAAAAATATAATAAAGTGTGGTAAAATATCCACAGTTACTATTCACGGAACCGTGCATCCCGCTGCACGGCATCCGGTCAGAAACTGCCATGAAATAACTGGATACAAGCGTCAAAAGTTTATGTGTTTCATGCCTGCATGAAAAAGCATGACTTTGGGAATACCTTTTGGCGCTTACATTATAACTTTTCATTTAGACAAGTCAGAATGAAAGGTTATCTCATGACAGATCTTTACTTTATTATATCATGCGGAAGTATGTATGGAAATCAGAAAAAGGAGTATATTTGGTATGGATTTGGTAAATATCAGAGAGTTATACAAGAACAGAGAAGAATATCTTGACAAGGAGATTACGGTAGGCGGCTGGGTGCGCAGCATCCGTGATTCGAAAGCATTTGGGTTTATTGTAGTAAATGACGGAACATTTTTTGAGCCGCTTCAGATCGTCTATCATGACACCATGGAGAATTTTGAGGAGATATCCAGGCTGAATGTGGGGGCAGCGATTATTGTGACGGGAACCCTCGTTGCGACTCCCCAGGCAAAGCAGCCCTTCGAGATCCAGGCACGGGAGATTGCTGTTGAAGGCGCGTCCGCACCGGATTACCCCCTTCAGAAGAAGCGCCACAGCTTCGAATATCTGCGTACCATCGCGCACTTACGCCCAAGGACAAATACATTCCAGGCGGTGTTCCGGGTGCGCTCGCTGACAGCATATGCACTCCACAGATTTTTCCAGGAGAGAGACTTCGTGTATGTGCACACACCGATCATTACCGGAAGCGACTGCGAGGGAGCAGGAGAGATGTTCCATGTCACCGCCATGGACATGTCAGATATTCCGCTTAACGAGGAAGGAGAGGTAGACTATACAAAGGATTTCTTCGGAAAAGAGACAAGCCTCACCGTAAGCGGGCAGTTGAACGGAGAGACATACGCCCAGGCATTTAAAAACATTTACACCTTCGGACCGACCTTCCGGGCAGAGAATTCTAACACCACCAGACACGCGGCAGAATTCTGGATGATCGAGCCAGAGATGGCATTTACAGATCTTGACGATAACATGGATCTGGCAGAGGCAATGTTAAAATACGTCATCAATTATGTACTAGAGCACGCACCCGAAGAGATGAACTTCTTCAACTCCTTCGTGGACAAAGGGCTCTTAGACAGACTTAATAACGTGGCAACCTCAGACTTTGCACGGATCACCTACACCGAAGCCATTGACATTCTGGAGAAAAATAACGACAAATTCGAGTACAAAGTATCCTGGGGTGTGGACCTTCAGACCGAGCACGAACGCTATCTGACAGAGAAAGTCTTCAAACGTCCGGTATTTGTGACCGACTACCCGAAGGAGATCAAGGCATTCTATATGAAGCAGAACGATGACGGAAAAACCGTGGCAGCAGTAGACTGCCTCGTCCCGGGCATCGGGGAGATCATCGGCGGAAGCCAGAGAGAAGACGACTATGACAAGCTGTACACAAGGATGCAGGAACTAGGACTAGGGGAAGAAGACTACGGATTCTACCTGGATCTTAGAAAATACGGCTCCACCAGACACTCCGGCTTCGGACTCGGCTTCGAAAGATGCATCATGTACCTCACCGGAATGAGCAACATCCGGGACGTCGTACCATTCCCAAGAACAGTCAACAACTGCGACTAGTTGCAGTTGGGGACGGGGGAAAATTAAAAATACCCCGTCCCCAACTCAAAAAGGGACAGGCTATTTTCAATCTGGGACGGGGGAAAATTAAAAATACCCCGTCCCCAACCCAGGAGGAGCAGCATGAATATACTAGTAGTTGATGATGAGAAGGAGATTGCGGATGTCATTGAGCTGTATCTCCAGAATGACCAGTACAATGTACTAAAGTTTTACACCGGGGAGGAAGCGTTAAAATGCATCCGGAATACAAGGATTGATCTTGCGATTCTGGACATTATGCTTCCTGATGTGGACGGTTTTCAGATTTTAAAGCAGATTCGGGAAAAGTATACTTTCCCGGTGATTATGCTGACGGCGAAGACGGAGTATATTGATAAGATTACGGGTCTTACGCTGGGGGCGGACGATTATATACCAAAGCCGTTTAATCCACTGGAGCTTGTGGCCAGGGTGAAGGCGCAGATCCGGCGGTCCACCCAGTATAATGACGGGTCGAGGGATGCTGGGAATCTGATTGATTTCGGGGGGCTTTTTCTTGACCGGAATTCTCATGAATGTGTTTATAATGAGGTGCCGCTTACGCTCACGCCGATTGAGTTTGATATCCTGTGGCTTCTCTGTGAGAACCGGGGAAAGGTCATCAGCTCTGAGGAGTTATTTGAAAATGTGTGGGGTGAGAAATACTACAAGAACAGTAACAATACTGTAATGGTTCATATCCGGCATCTGAGGGAGAAGATGAGCGGGCCTACCGGAAAGTCGGACTTTATCAAGACAGTGTGGGGAGTTGGGTATAAGGTTGAAGAATAATTATCGAAAACTTAAATTCAGCATCTTGCTGCAGACGGTACTGGTCACGGCACTGACCGTATTCGTCGGCGGTTTTTTGCTGAATTATGTTATAGACGGTGTCTATAATGACAGCTTTGCGAAGGGCTTCGTGGATTTTCTCACATCCTTTCACATGAAGGAGCAGACGGCGATTAATCTTTATTGGAAGCTTATTGGAAATAACAAGACTTTTTTTATGATCGTCGGCTTTCTCCTTCTTTTTGCGCTGTTTTTCTATGTGGCGCTCACGAAGATGACCAGGTATCTTGACCAGGTGGGAAATGGTATTGAAAATATTGTCTCTGAGTCCACAGAGCCGATTCATCTGATTACGGAGCTTAAGCCGATTGAGATCCGTCTGAACGAGATCAAGGCGACTCTTAAGCGCCAGGAGCTGGAATCAGTGGAGAGTGAAAAAAAGAAAAATGACCTGGTGCTTTTCCTGGCCCATGACCTGAAGACGCCGCTCACATCCATTGTGGCGTATTTAAGCATGCTGGATGGGCATCCGGATATGCCGAAGGAGGAGCGGGAAAAATATATCCGCATTGCTTTCGAGAAGTCCCTGCGCTTAGGCGAGCTCATCAACGAGTTTTTTGACATTACCAGATACAATCTCCAGGATATTGAGCTTGAACCAGTGGAGATTAATCTGTCCATGATGCTTGAACAGCTTGCAGACGAGCTTTACGGGGTTCTTCAGGAAAAATGCCTTACCTGCGAGGTAGAGGCTGAGGAGAATCTGGTTGTCAGTGGGGATCCGGACAAGCTGGCCCGTGTATTTGACAATATATTAAGAAATGCAATTGCCTACTGCCACGAGGATACCAAGATTTCCATCGGCGCCCAGAAGAACCGCGGCGACGTGGTGATCACCTTTACGAATCATGGGGACAAGATCCCGGGCGATATGCTTCAGACCATTTTTGAAAAGTTCTACCGGGTGGATAACTCCCGGTCAAGCGGAACCGGAGGTGCAGGCCTTGGGCTTGCCATTGCCAAAGAGATTGTGGAAATGCATGGCGGACGGATTCGTGCGAAGAGTGATGATAACAGGACGCAGTTCATCGTGACACTGCCGTCCGGGGACAAGAAGGAAGAGGAGCAGAAAAATGAGATTCATACACATCGCAGACGTGCATTTGGGGGCAGAACCGGACACTGGAAAAACACACAGAGGAAAAAGGGGAAGGGAGATCTGGAGCAGTCTTGAAAGAGTACTGTCTGTCTGTGAGGAGCAGAAGACAGAGCTGCTGCTGATCGCAGGGGATCTGTTCCACCGCCAGCCCCTGAAGAGAGAACTAAAAGAACTCAATTACCTCTTCGGCAGGCTTACGGTGACCCAGGTTGTCATCATCGCAGGAAACCACGATTACTTAAAAAAAGATTCTTATTACCATACCTTTCAGTGGGAGGAAAATGTGCACATGATCCTGTCGCCGGACATTACCTGCGTGGAATTTCCGGAGTATTCCCTTGCGGTATACGGAATGAGCTACTGTGCCAGGGAGATCGAAGAGGAATGCTTAAGCGACGCATTTCCCATGGGACGGCAGGCCCATGAGATCCTCATTGCCCATGGCGGGGATCAGAAGCATATTCCCTTAAAAAAAGAAGAACTTCTAAGGCTCGGTTATGACTACATTGCCCTTGGACATATCCACAAGCCCCAGGAGCTCTGCCCGGGAATCGCATTTTCCGGTGCACTTGAGCCCATTGATAAAAATGATACCGGCCTCCACGGCTATATTGCGGGAGAACTCACGGAAGAAGCCTGCCGGACAAGCTTTATTCCGTTTGCATCAAGAGAATACATTCACCTCACGGTCCAGGTGCATGGCAGTATGTCGTGCCATGAGCTTCAGGAGGAACTGAAAAAACAGATGGATGAGAAAGGGCGGCAGAACATCTACAAGGTGATACTGACCGGACAGCGGGATCCGGAGACGGTATTGGATCCCCAGGTTCTTGACCCTTATGGAAATGTGATCGAACTGTCGGATTATACGACTTACGCATATTCCTTCGAAAAGTTAAAGGCACAGAACAGGGAAAATATTCTTGGACAGTTTATAGAAAGCTTTGCAGGATGCAGGGAGGGAAGCGTGGAGTACCAGGCACTGTGCGAGGGGGTGCATGCTTTGATGGAAACCGCTGCGGAAGGGAATTAGTGCAGATTGGTTGTTGGCGAATTATAAAATGTTTGTTATAATTATAGACAAAAACATTAAGTAATGAGGCAGGAAAGATGTTAAAGATTATTGCATGCGACGACTGCAGGCAGGACAGGGAAATTTTAAAATACCAGTTAAAAAAATATTTTACCAGATGTCCATTGTCCTATACATTGACGTTTTATGAATCTGGCCATGATCTGAAGAAATATTATGAGGCGTATTCCTGTGATGTTATCTTTTTTGATGTTGAGATGCCAGGAGAGAATGGGATTGAGATAGCCAAAGAAATCCGCCAGATGGATCGCTCCGTGATTATCATTTTTCTGACGTCGCATCGGAAATATGTGTTTTCCAGTTTTCTTGCGGAACCCCTCCAGTATCTGGTGAAGCCGTTGCAATACAGTGAACTTGCTGAGATTATGAAGATTATAGAAGGTAAGATGCAGGATAATATGGAGCAGCAGTACGTGATTACTTTTAACGGAGTTACAACTAATATCCCTCTTCAGGATATACTCTATTTTGAGAGTCAGGGGCGGATTATTAATGTATATACCAGCCGGGGCGTCCATTCTTTTTATGCATCGCTTAATAAAGTAGAAAAGGAATTGAAAGAAAAGAATTTCGTGCGGATACATCAGAGCTATCTGGTTCAGATGAGATATATTATGAAGGTCACGGCATCTGCTGTTCTGTTAAGTACTAAGAAGGAGCTCCCAGTAAGCCGTTCCAGGAAAAATATGATTCATGACAGATTTATGGAATATATCGGAGGATTGGTATTGTGATGGTACTGTTTTTTGCATCGCTTTTATTCTGTGTTTTCGGTACTGTTCAAGAACGGTTTTATTTATCTGTGAAGCGCAGGGAGCTGTCGATTGCTGTCAGTTTCCTGGAGTTACTCCTGACTTGGGCGTTTTTGTGTACGGATTCTGTGATCTGGAGAATTTTGTTAGCTATAACAGGCATTTTAGGAGCAGGCTCTCTTGCTTTTTTTGTATATGAGGGAAAAACTTTTGAAAAAGCACATAATATTTTAATCCAGGCCTTCGTATCCTCCCTGTTTATTTTCTGTTCAGAGCAGCTTGCAGCCCCTTTTGAGGGATGGGAGGAAATCTGTGTATTTTGTTTTTCTGTCTTTTTTCAGGGCGGGTGGTGCTTATTTATGTATTTTATGCGTTTGGAATGCTTTAACGCCCTTCCTTTTAGCGAGGATACTTATAAAAGGACCTGTTATCTTATTATACTTGGCTATTCTCCCCTGCTAGTGACGGCTTGCGGCGTGTTAGATCCGTATATTAAGGAAAACTATGTGTTTGGTATACTGGCGCTTTCCTTTAGCGTCTTTCTGGCTCTGGCGCTGAATACACTTGTGGTCGCAAAAAATGAGCTTGTTACGTCAAATAAGCTGGAAGTGTTTGTGGTGCAGCAGAGTCTTGTAAGGCAATATATTGATAATCTTCAGTCTGTGCACCAGCAGATCCGTATTCTGAACCATGACCACAAACACTATCTTGCAACAATGGCAAATTTTCTTGAGGCAGGCGAATATGAACGTGCAAAGGACTATCTGAAATCACAGCAGGAACAGAATAGAAGTTACAGCAGCCGGTTTATCTTCTGTGATGATAATCTGATCAATGCGATTTTGACGGATGCTTTTTCTAAGTCGGCTGACCAGGGAATACGTTTTGATACAGAGATCAGGCTTGGTGATAAGATATATATAGATGATGCGGCGCTTTCCGTTCTCCTTTTGAATTCTCTGTCAAATGCAATAGAAAGTTTTCAAGGTCCCGGTCAGAATGATGATAAGTGGATTTTTCTTCAGTTATATACTGCAAATGGCCATATGGTATTAGATATAAAAAATTCGATAGAGAAGGAAATTTATATTGTGAATAATAAGATTGCCAGTACAAAGCCGAAGGGAGGCACAGAGCACGGGCTGGGTCTTGAAAGTATACGCTCAATCGTGGAGTCCTACCGCGGGCGGCTAAGGATAACTGCCGAAAATCACATCTTTGAGCTACAGGCAATTCTCGTAAATGAGCCAGAATAAACAGATAAAAAAGAACAGCGGCATAAATGCCATATCAATATAGAAAATCCGGTTTTACCGGATTTTTTTCCGTTTTTTACACCAAAAATTCAATTTTTTACATATGTATTGTGAAAAATATAGATATCTGATAAAAAGAGGTTAACAAATGAACGTTCATCTAACAAAAAAGTAAAGTTGTGTAAGTACTGAACAATTACAATTTTACAAGAAAGGAAAAGAAATGAGTGAAAAAACAATGAATGTAAGAGCAGAGGAAAGAGTAGATCTGGAGGGGCTGAATCCGGTTCCCTTTACGCATCGTACAATGACGCCATTCAGCTATGCCACGGTGATGTGGTCTTCTACAATTATTGTGCAGATTATGGTAATCGGCCTTTACCAGATGGCGCCGATCGGCCAGCTGAATTTTCTTCAGGTTATGATTGCAGGTATTGTGTCTGCGGTTATCGTTTCTTTGATGATGGCACTTAATGGAGAAGCCGGCATGAAGTACGGTATCCCGTTTGTTATGCAGGTACGGGCGGCCTATGGGACAAAAGGAGCGAAGGTAGTTGGATTTATCAGAAGCATTCCGGCAATCTGCTGGAATGGAATCGCAGCATGGATTGCTGCAGAAGCATTAGAAGTTGTTACGCAGGAGCTGTTTGGATTTTCTAACGTGTGGGTATATTTTATTCTGGTTCTTGTGCTACAGGCTGTGCTGTCCTGGAATGGGGTAGTTTCCATCAAATTTTTTGATGCATTGGTATCTTATGTCATGATTGGCATGCTGCTGTACTTTTTTATCACAGCGTTTGCTACAGGAAAGGTCGACTTTTCGGAAGGAATGAAAACAGCGGGTTCCTGGGGACTGCCCTGGATTGCAGCAGTTATGGGTGCAATTGCAAATTATACAACAGTACTCCTTAATATCGGAGATTTGTCCAGGCATATTAAGCCAAAGGCCGTGGATGATAAGAGTATCAGAAAGGCATCGATTCATTCTCAGTTTCTGGGTGTAATCCCGCCGTGGATGATTATGTTTATCTCCGGCATTATTATCGCACTGGCTACAGGAGCTACCGATCCGATTGACGGTCTGATGATGCTGGCTCCCAATAAATTCTTCGGGATTGTAGTTATGCTTTTTATCGCGTGCGCACAGATTAGTTCTAACCTGACAGAGGATATTGTACCTCCGGCAATGGCATTTCAGGATTGCTTTAAGACGACATGGAGGCAGGGAGTTATTATTGTCACAGTATTATCAGTAGTGACGTTCCCGTGGGTTCTGTTTGACAGTGAATACTTTTTTGTCTTTCAGAATATTTACTCCAGCTTTTTAGGACCGATTCTTGGGGTTTTGATTGCGGATTATTTTGTATTCAGAAAACGCACCTTGAATATTAAAGAGCTATATAACGGAAAAGCATATGAATACGCGGGAGGCTTTGCCCCGCTTGCAATTATAACGACACTGGCAGGCGCGGTTGTATCATTTATTTTCCTTGATTATTCATGGCTGGTTGGTTTTCCGTTTTCTTTCGTCTTCTATATCTTCTTGAAAAAATTTACGAAGGCAGAAAGAAAATATGAGGAAGAACAGGGGATTGAGATTTAAATATTATTTTGATTAGGAGGATTTTGAGATGAATATAATGATTACAGGTTCCAGGGGATATATTGGAAGGAGCATGACAACAAGGCTTTTGGAAGAGGGACATACCGTAGTTGACTATAACAGGAGTCTGCGTACGCCATATGATGATTCAAAGCACATATACGCATACGGGGATCTTCACGATGTGCCGAGAATGATGGATGTTATGAAAGAAAACGAGATTAAGGCAGTGGTTCATATTGCGGCACAGTCCAGCCCCTGGGTGTCCCGGATCGTACCCTATCAGACAATGGATACCAATCTTATGGGAACAACAGCGCTCTTAGAGGCAGCGCGTCTGACAGGCGCAAAAAGGGTCATTCTATACAGTTCAGAGTGTGCCTATGGGGAACAGAATTACCGGCCCTGCACACTTAAAACCGCATGTTTCCCAAGAACTGTGTATGGCGTGACAAAGGCGGCGACAGAAATGCTGGGGAGAGCCTATAATATCAATTATGGAATGGAATGCCTGACGATCCGGTGCGGCATGGTATACGGAGGAACACAGATCACGCCGAACTGCCTGAAGGATGCTGTTACCTGTGCTCTGAAGGGTGAGAAGTATATAGAAGAGCATGGCGCAGACCAGCCATTAAATCCGGTATACATTGATGATATTGCGGATATGTCTTATAATGCGATTTTTGCAGAAGAGATTGATCTTGAAATGGCGGTTTATAATGGAATAAGCCAGAACTGCACGCTTCCGGAAGCATGTGCCCTGATAAAAGAGGCGGTTCCAGAATTTGAATATGAGCTTGGGCCGGGAAACTTTATGGAGACACATGGAAAGTGGGATATGGACGCTACATACAGAGATTTGGGATTTAAACCAAGGTATTCTCTGAAGGAAGGGCTTGCAAGGTATGTTGAGTATATGAGAAGAGAACTGAATCTGTAAAAATACAAGAATATTAGAATGGCAGTTCAGACGGAGCAGCGGCCTGAACTGCCATATATATCCAGAGAGGTGAAGAATATGAGATTAGATAAATTATATGCAAATGCAGTGATTGTTTCAGCAGAGGGCAGGAACCGCGGCTGCCTGGGTGTAAAAAAAGGCAAGGTGGCGGTGATTGCCGGGCCGGATGCCGGAATAGACGCAGATAAAGTAATTGACTGTGAAGGGAAATATATGCTGCCAGGATTCATTGATGCGCATATCCATCCTTATGACCCGGGTCCGAATTACAGAGAGGATTTCGAGCATCTGACTGCATCCATGGCAGCAGGAGGAATTACGACAGGCTGCATGATGCCGTTTCAGGATCCCGTAATTTCAGATATAGAGACCTATGAGTTTACAAAACAATATTATCAGGGAAAGGCTTATGTGGATTATGGGATTCACGGAGGCGCAATTGCGACAAATGTTGACAAGGCAGACAGGCTGTGGAGGGAAACAGGAGCTACGGCTATGAAAGCATTTATGTGCTTTTCAACAGACGACTGCCCGTTTCTTGAGGATGACACCTTCTATGCGCATCTTCAGATTCTTGCCCAAAATGGCGGGCTTGCCATGATACATTGTGAAAATGATGGAATCATCAGGCTTCGGGAAGGCCAGCTCAAAGCAGAAGGAAAAAAGGATGGGCGTGCATACAATGCATCGCATCCGGATTATGCGGAGATCGAGGCAATTCAGAGAGCGATTTTGTTTTTAAAGCAGACAGGGGCTGCCGCGGTAATTGTGCATGTCAGCACTGCTGAGGGAATCCGGCTGATTCATGAAGCGCAGGAGCAGGGGGTAAAGGTATGGGCGGAAACTTGCCCGCATTATCTTACATTTACTGTAGATGATATGGATACACTGGGACCGGCATTAAAGTTCTCGCCGCCGATGCATGAGGAAGCGAATCGTCAGGAACTGTGGAGGCTGGTAAAAAAAGGGTATGTGAGCATGATATCTTCTGACCACTGCCCGTTCAGCAGTGAAGAAAAGTTTGCCGATATGGATGATATATGGAAGACTCCAAACGGAATTCCAGGAGTACAGGCCATTGCCCCGGTATTATTAAATGGGGTGAATGAGGGAAGGCTCAGTCTGGAACAGGTAGTCGGACTTACAAGCCTGAATGCATCCAGATTATACGGCCTTTATCCAAAAAAGGGAAGATTGCAGCCTGGATCAGATGCAGACTTTGTGTTAGTGGATATGGAATTGGAGAAGGAATTTTGCAAGGAGGATAATAAGTCCAAGTGCCCATGGTCTCCTTATTATGGACGTACCTTTAAAGGATGGCCGGTTATGACAGTCTGCCGCGGCGAGATCGTATTTCAGAATGGTGAGATTGTAGGAAAACAGGGGTTTGGCGAATATATTGCCCGCCCGAAAGGCTAAAGAGATACTAGTACAGCCTTGCATAATTAACGGTGAGTAATGCGCCTGACTGTACTAGTACAGCGTTGTATTAATAGTTAGAAGTAATGGAGGTAATATTTACATGAAAATTGTGGTGTTGGACTCATACGTAACGAATCCGGATGACATGAGCTGGGAACCGGTCAGGGCATTAGGAGAGTTAACAGTTTATGAGCGTACTTCCTTTGAGGAGTCTGATCTGATTACTGAGCGGATTGGGGATGCAGAGATTGTCATCGTAAGCAAGACTCCGATTTCGAAACAGACAATAGATAAATGTCCTTGTATCAGACTGATTGCGACACTGTCAACAGGATATAATGTAGTGGATTATAGTTGCGCGGCAAAAAAAGGAATAGCTGTAGTGAATGTGCCTGATTATGGGACACACATGGTAGGGCAGTATGCCGTGGGCCTTTTACTGGAAATCTGTGCCCATTATGGGCATCATAGCAGTACGGTAAAGGCGGGACGCTGGCAGAAATGCGCCGACTGGGCCTATTGGGATTATCCTGTCATTGAATTGTACAAAAAAACGGCAGGTATTATCGGACTGGGGCGTATCGGGCGGGCAATTGCAAATATATTGAAAGGATTGGAGATGAAGGTGCTTGCAGCCGATATCCATAAGGATGACGGGGGTAAAAAGATGGCAGAGTATGTAGAGCTGGATGAGTTATTAAAAGAAGCAGACGTAATCTTTCTGGCATGTCCTTTATACCCGGAAACGGAGGGTATTATCAACAAGGATAGTATTGCGAAGATGAAGGATGGGGTAATTATAATCAATAACAGCCGCGGCGGACTGATTGTTGAGCAGGATCTGGCTGATGCGCTGAACCGGGGAAAGATCTATGCGGCCGGCCTGGATGTCGTATCCACAGAACCGATCAGGGGAGATAATCCATTGCTTGCAGCGGAAAACTGTATGATTACACCGCATATTTCATGGGCCGCAAAGGAGGCGCGTCAGAGAATTATGGATATTACAGTTAAAAATATAAAGGCATTTATGGATGGGAAACCGATTAATGTAGTGAATCTGACAGAAAACGTATGAAACCTTCATATAAAAAAGAGAATATCAGGATTTTGCGAAAATATCTCGGTCTTACCCAGAAAGAATTCGCCGACCGGTTTTTACGCGATAAAAACGGTGTTAGAACGTTAAGTTATAGCAGACTGTCGGAGATAGAGAGAAAAGGCGGGGTTCAGCTCAACGAGGTGATTTTAGCAGTTGCAGAGGTTCTGCCGATTGAGGTTATAGCATTCTGCATGCCCCCGGAAAAATTCCTTGAAAAGATCACCTTTTGCCTGTCAGATGACAAATATATTGAAAATTTTCAAAAAAAGAAGATGCGAAAGGGAAAAAGCAGTAAAACATTAAACCATGCGATCCTGTATCTTGCAGAGGAGATATTAGAAGATCATTTAAAGAAAGGGGGAAAGATTATCTCAGACCGCAGGCTTGCGGAAAAGTTAAACACGGGACGGTCAGCAGTAAGAGAAGCGCTGGCAGTACTCGGCGCATTTGGGCTGATTGAAAGCAGCAGCGGCCAGGGCATATATCTTTGTAACAAGGAGATGGATTTTTTGTATCTTTCCCTGGCCTGGTCTTTGCTGTTCAATGGAGACAGGACGCGAGACATGATTGAGGTTCGAAATCTGATTGAGATTGAAAGTGTCCGGCTAGTTAGCGCAAATTTAACAAATCAGTCACTTGGAAAATTGCGAAAGACATTTGAAAATATTAGATATGCATACCAATGTCAAGATTATCAGATGTTTTTGGATAGTGACAGGGACTTCCATCTTTGTATAGCGGAATGTTCAGGCAACCCAGTTATTTTTCATATAAGACAGACGATTAGCAGTCTCATGTGTTATATGGGTTATGAAGAGATGATAACGGCAGAGTGGATTGAAAAAATATACAAAGAGCACCAGAAAATATATGAATGTATATTAGATGAGAATGCGGATGATGCCAGTGCGGCAATGAAAGAACATTTAGAAAATTGCCAGATGCTATTTATGGGACAGGGATCTGACTGCGGAGGGCGTGCATCCGTAAATTCTAACTGACTTTTTAGAAGATCAAAGGTAAAAATCGTACAGATTCATTGCCTGTACAGGATGCGGGGAACCCATGCCCTTTGAGGAGGATTATGCTTTTTCCCCGCCGTATTCAAGAGGAAAGGCTCTTCTACATCTACCAGTGCGGGGAAAGACATGTGCATTTCAAGGAGGTTTTGGCCTTAGTAGCATAGATTCATTGTGCAATTTTTTGGATTTGCCCATGTATAGTAAAAAATAAGGGTACGGCGCTAACCGTACCCTGCCCTGGCTAACCAGAGTGACCTCGTCGGTCAAATTATCCTTTCTGATACGGCCTCGTCGGCCAAAAAACACTTTTTTAAGTGCGAAAGAACATTTCAATTTAGAGGACTCATGCACCTCTATTTATATTATATACAATTCTGCGGAAAAATCCAGCTTTTTTTGGGTTTTTGCGAATTTTTGTGAATTAGTGAATTACACTTGTAATTTTGGATGAGCAACCCTGTTTATCTTGGTTGAGGCGAAACAAACCAATAGAGAGACTAGCACAGTGGTGTTATTACTCTCTCTTTAACTTTATGGTGGGTTAAGAAAAATTATGAAATTTACCAGGGAAGATGCAAGAAGAGTACTGAATTGTCAGCTCTAAAAGTGTCGGTGTCTTGTCTCATTGTCTCTGGGCCAGAAAAGGAGGCAAAAGATGTTATTCAAGAAAACACCGACAAGTGAGAGAGACAACTATGTGTACAGGTTCAATGACGGGATAGTATCCGTTATTGCGGAGGGTGACGAGACAGCAGTCTGGATCAAGTCGCTCCATTCCTTCAATGATGCATGTGCAGAAAAGCGGTATAAGGCTGCCAGGAACTAACTAAATATGGTGCCAAATGGCGGCGGGAAATATTCCTGCCGCTTTTGATGATGGGATATTGACAAAAAGCAATCACAGCGTTATACTGATGATAGAAAAATTCAAAAAACCAATTATACACCCTGCGGAGGATAAAGTATTGAACATAGATCAGAAAGACATAGAGCAGTATCTTTCCGAGGTGAAGGAAGCTGTTGAAAAGGATAATTACCGGCTTGACCGGAACGTCAGGCGGCAGGATAACATCAATCTGTTTCTGGATTATGTTATTGACGAGGCAAAAGCGAAGGAAATCATATTGAGTCTTACTGTAATGGATTTTTTGGAGATCCTGCAGAATGAGCATAAGGGATATGAGCACGAGAATCTGTATGTATTTGACAAGGATGTAACCCTTTTAGAGAGGAACGGGACAGAAGAAAAAACAGTATCTCTTTATATCAAGTTCAACATGCTGGAGGACTGTTTCGTGATCGTAATTTCGTTCCATGAACAGAAGCATCCGCTTACATACTATTTCAGATAATCAGGAGGCAAATCGGAGGTGAACATTATGACAGAGAAGGCAAGAAGGGATTTCTGCATAGAGTGCAGGAAAGAGACCCAGTACCTTTTGCAGAAGAAGGATATCGTAAAGAACATAAGGAATAAGGAATATACCTTTGCAATTACTGTGGCTGTCTGTGCGGAGTGCAGAGAGCAAATGAGTATTCCGGGTCTTATTGATAAGAATGTTCAGGAAATCGATGAGCAGTACAGGGCAGCAGAAGGGCTTGTATCGATTGATGACATCGAAAGGCTTATGAAGATCTATAAGATCGGAAAGGCCCCGCTATCCCTGGCACTTGGGTTCGGAGAGGTGACCATTCCGAGATATCTGGAAGGACAGATGCCTTCCAAAGAGTATTCAGATATCATTAAAGCAGCGCTTTCATCCCCGGCATATATGAAGCAGAAGCTTATGAAGAACAGGGAGAAGCTGACGGATGCGGCATACAGGAAGGCGCTTTCGGCAGCGGAAAGCATAGAGAGCCTGTTTTCCGTTTCGGATAAGATGCTCAGGGCGATCGCATATATATTTGAAAAGCTAGAAGAGGTAACACCTCTTATGCTGCAGAAACTCCTGTATTTCATCCAGGGTGTTTATTCCGCATTGTACGGAAAGCCGGTCTTTGAAGAGGACTGCAGGGCGTGGGTGCACGGACCGGTCTATCCGGAGGTTTATGAGCTGTTTCGGGATTTTAAGTATAATCCGATCGATGACGCGCGGTTCGCGATTCTTAGTGGAACTGAGGATGCCCTTACGGATGACGAGAAACGGGTGACCGACCTTGTAGTGAATACTTTTGGAATGTATGGTGGAAAGGTATTGGAAAAGATCACGCATAATGAGGAGCCGTGGATGGAAGCAAGGAAGGGATATGGCGACAGCATTCCTTCCAGCGAGCTTCTGCAGAAAGAGCGGATCATGAAGTATTATATCCTGATAAACCAGAAATACGGTATAGATATGGAGGATGGCCTGCGGACATATATCCATGACATGCTTGATAAGGCATCGTGATCCATAACAGCAGAATCCGGTTCACAGAGTCAGACCATAACACAAATTCGCTTAAAATGTTATCTTTTTTGTTTTTTGCTAGTGAAAAACTTTTAACTGGCCAGTAATAGAGAAAGATATGACGAATGCACAGTTGCAGCAGGAGGCGGTGAGCAGAGTACCAAAACAGAAAACTCCGCTGTATAATGAATGTGGGTCTGGTAAACCACATCAAATACAACGGAGGTGTCCAATGGACGATTTAAGTTTAGCACATAGTAGGTATAATTGCACGTATCATATTGTGTTTATTCCGAAATATCGTAGAAAAACGATGTTTGGAGAACTGCGTAGAGAAGGGGGGAATAATCGGTAAAATATGCAGAATGGAAGAAGTATAACAGACACTTTTGTTTGCCGAACCTCCTTTAGGCGGAAAAGTAATATCGGCCCAGTAGGGCCAACAGCAAACCACCAGCAGGGCTGGTGGTTCGTGACTAGATTCAGATGTCAGACAAAAATGGATGGAGATAAGGAGATTATAAAAATTTTTCTGCAATGTTTTGATAGATCGGCATTTCATGATAAAATATTCTGAAGATATTATCTTCAATCTGCGAGAAAATTGGAGTTCGCAAATTGCATTTTCATAGGGAACAGTATAGATGGTAATTGGTTATAGTTTCACTATTAAGTACAAGAATAAAAATAATTGGACAAACAAAAGTGCAACGGGCGTTGCACAATTTAGAAGTGAGGTATAGAAGTGAAAACTAAAGAAAATGTAGGGGAAAAATCAAACATCATCATTTATACAACAGAAGATGGTATGACAAAAATTGAAACGACTTTTGACGAAGATACGGTATGGTTATCCATTGACCA
>CANOKL010000040.1 GCA_947566645.1 uncultured Lachnospiraceae bacterium | reverse complement strand
CGGGAAGCCTTGATTTTACTGGCTTCCCGTTATATTTGGTGTCAAACTTAAGATTTTTGTCAATACGAATTCTCCGGCAAAGAACTGATTGAGAACAAATCATGGATGGGGTATAATGGATTCAGCGATGTAAGGGCAATTTTAAATTTGAGGAGATGATGCAGCAATGGCAAAAAAATTCAATGTAACAGGATTGTGTCTGCCGGAATATCACTATATGGTAGATATATCAGATAAAATAGATGAAATCAGAACCTATATTGATGACGGCGAATATTTTGCAATGAATCGTGCGCGGCAGTATGGGAAAACAACGACACTTAAAATATTAAAGGACAGGATCCAGGCAGATTATGTTGTATTTTCCCTTAGCTTCGAAGGTCTGACCAGCGAGACCTTTGCAGATGAAAATACTTTCTGTGTACGATTCCTGGGGCTGCTTTATGATACAATTGAGTTTGGAGAAACGGAAGGTGTTTCTGACGAATTAAAAGAAGAACTGTTCCGATCCAGTACAGATGAATCTGGAAAGATGAATTTCCGTGCAATGATGAATATCATTATGAAAATATGCCGAGAATCCCCGCACCCAGTCGTGCTTATAATTGACGAGGCAGACCAGGCAAGTAATAATGAGATCTTTACGGCCTTTTTAGGACAATTAAGAGATCTGTATCTAAAACGGAATGAACGTCAGACTTTTCGTTCCGTAATTCTTGCCGGGGTAAGGGATATTAAAAACCTGAAAGTCAGGATACGTTCAGAAACAGAGCATACCAGGAATAGTCCGTGGAATATAGCGGCTGATTTTGATGTGGAAATGAGCCTGTCAGAAAGTGGTATTTCCGGAATGTTGAGAGAATATGAGGAGGATCATCATACAGGCATGGATATTGAGAAAATGTCCAGGCGGATCTATGATTATACATCAGGATACCCATTCCTTGTATCTCGTATCTGCAAGCTGATTGATGAAAAAGTTGCGGGGACAAGAATGTTTCCTGATAAAAGCTCCGCATGGACAAAGGATGGTTTTTTATCTGCAATGCGTATTCTGCTGGCAGAAAAAAATACTTTGTTCGAATCACTTACCGGAAAACTTAAGGATTATCCGGAGTTGGATCATATGCTTTTTGAAATTCTTTTCGCAGGAAAAAGTGTACCCTTCCGACCACTGAATCCGGTCATTGATGTGGCGGCTATGTTTGGTTTTATTAAAAATAAGAATGGAAATGTCGCAGTTGCAAACCGGATCTTTGAGACGATTCTCTACAATCTGTATCTCTCTGCTGAGGAAATACAGAAAAATGAAATCTACAATGCATCTGTAAGAGAAAAAAATCAGTTTATTACCGGAGGGCATCTCAATATGCGGCTTATACTGGAGAAATTCGTCAGTCATTACAACGACCTGTATGCTGACAGCAAAGAGCACTTTATCGAGGAATCCGGGCGGAAATTATTTCTGCTCTATCTCCAGCCTATCATCAACGGAACCGGTAATTATTATATTGAATCCCGGACAAGAAGCATGGGGCGCACAGATATCATTATTGATTACTGCGGGGAGCAGCATATCATTGAGACAAAGATCTGGCGGGGACAGGAGTATAATAACCGCGGCGAAAGACAACTGGCGGCTTACCTGGATGATTATCATAAGAAAATCGGATATATGCTGAGTTTTAACTTTAATAAGAATAAGCAGACCGGTGTAAAAGAGATTGTAGTGGGGGACAAATTAATTATAGAAGCAGTTGTATAAATTCAGAGCAGTAAATGTGCAGACCTGCCGGATAATGACAATCTGTTTCTGAAACATCCTTGTACAGCATTGCAGAATGAACAGGTAATTTCTATGTAATGCTGTACAAAAGTTTGAACAAGATGCCTTCTACAGGCTCTGGGAGTAACTTCCTGCATACAGATTGATTACCCGGAATACCTGCTCCACAGCCAGAATCATATTCTCTTTTGCATTCCCAGGATCCATGGCCTCATCCAGTGTAGTCACTCCCCGGACAATGGGGAAAAACGCGTCAATCCCCGCCGCATTGCATTCACCTGCATCATCCGTAACGCCACCGGCAAAAGCAAGCACCTTCGCACCGTACTTTTTTGCAAGCCGGGCCACCCCTGCCGGAGCCTTGCCCATGGCAGTCTGAACATCCAGACGGCCTTCCCCGGTGACAACAATATCTGCGTCTTTCACTTCCTCTTCCAGCCGGATCGCATCCAGGACAATGTCAATTCCGGATTTTAATTCCACATTGGGAAGGCAGCTGAGGAACGCAAAACCAAGTCCTCCTGCCGCGCCTGCACCCTCTGCCGTTCTGTAGTCTCTGCCGGTAAATTCCTGCGTCTTATCTGCAAAGTGCTTCAATTTAGCATCAAAATACTTCTTTTCCTCTTCCTCAACCCCCTTTTGCGGCCCAAACACATACACTGCCCCATTCTCACCACAAAGCGGGTTCTTCACGTCGCAGGCTATGCTGAAATGACATTCCTTTAATTCTTCAGGAACATGTCCTGCAGTGATGGACGCGATCCTGTCCAGATCCCGAATCCCTGGCCTGATAGGTCTGCCTCCTGCATCCGTGATCTCGTAGCCAAGTGCCTGAAGCATACCTGCTCCGCCTTCACATGTAGCGCTTCCGCCAATACCGATGATAAATTCACGGCATCCCCGCCTGACTGCATCCAGGATCATCTCGCCCACACCGTATGTAGTCGCCCTGGACGGATCCAGTTCTTCTCTTTTTAACAAGATGATCCCAGATGCCTCTGCCATCTCCAGCACCGCTGTCCGTTTATCTCCAAGAATCCCATACTTTGCACTGGTTTTTGCACCCAGCGGACCTGTCACCTCCATGGATACATACTCTCCGCCCAGACCTTCCACCAATGCCTCGACCGTCCCTTCCCCGCCGTCAGCCAGAGGCTTTACAACAATATCCACAGGACATGCCCTTTCAATCCCTGCTTGTACAGCATTCCCCGCCTCCATAGAAGTCATGCTCCCCTTAAAAGAATCCATTGCGATTACAACCTTCATATCATTTTCTCCTCATTCTCCACCAATCTGGGACGGGGCATTTTTAAAAATGCCCCGTCCCAAATTGATTAGTTATCCGCATATAGCTTCACAAGCTCTAAGATCACATCCACGCTTTTATCCATTCCTTCTACGGTTATATGCTCATAAGGCCCATGATAAGCATGTCCGCCTGTTCCCAGGTTCGGGCAGGGCAGTCCCTTAAAGCTTAACTGGCATCCGTCCGTACCGCCGCGGATCGGGAGAATGAGCGGGGTGACATCTGCCAGCTCACATGCCTTTTTTGCATTATCAATCAGATGCATGCAGCCGTCGATAATCCCTGCCATGTTCTTATACTGCTCGGTGATGGTCAGTTTAACGGTGTCCGCGCCCCACTTCTCGTTCAGGTTCTTTTCGATCAGGCGCAGTGTGTTCTTGCGCGCCTCGAAGAATTCTGTGCTGTGATCACGGACAATGTAATTAAGCTGTGCTGCCGCCACGTCACCTGACATACCCATAAGGTGGTAGAAGCCTTCATATTCTTCGGTTCCTCTCGGTGTCTCCATACCGGGAAGCATCTGATTGATCTCCATTGCCACGAGAGATGCATTGATCATGGTATCTTTGGATGAGCCGGGATGTACATTAAAGCCCTTCACGTCAAAGACCGCTTTGCAGGCATTGAAGTTCTCGTACTGGATCTCGCCTTCTGTGTCTCCGTCCAGTGTATAGGCATATTTCGCTCCAAACTCCTCTACGTTAAAATGAGCCGCACCTGTCCCGATCTCCTCGTCCGGTGTAAATGCGACGCTGAGCGGCCCGTGTGGTATCTTCTCGTCCTGAAGTCGTTCAATCAGGGTGAGAATCTCGGCGATGCCTGCCTTATCATCTGCACCAAGCACGGTTGTCCCGTCCGATGTAATAAGGGTACGTCCTTTCAGGCTCTTAAGGTGTGGGAAATCCTTTGTACTGAGAACCCGGCCACTGTCCCCAAGCTCAAGATCCTCTCCGTCATAGTTCTCTGTGATAACCGGATGGATGTCGCCGTCACAGAAATCAGCTACCGTATCCATATGGGCAATAAATCCGATACTGTCCTTCCCCTCGTATCCGGGAGTTGCCGGAAGCTTCCCGTACAGGTAACACTGCCCGTCAAGGTGTACATCCGTAAGCCCCAGCTCCTTCATCTCTTTTTCCAGAATCTTCGCCAGGTCAAACTGGCATGCAGAGGACGGCACAGTCTTACTGTCCTCATCACTTGGTGTGCGCACCACTACATAATTCAGCAATCTTTCATATGCTTTCAAAATATCATTCCCCTTTCTGCTTCTTTTTATTGTACCGGTAACTGTTTTGCATCTTTACAGTTCCTGTCTCTTTTAATCAGTATAGCATATTTGGATTCATAACTGCAATCACGATTGCGCAGTCTCCATAGCTTTTACAGAACCCGGATATACCGGTAAATAAATCTCCGGCAGGGATTCAGTTCCGTCTTTATCATCTTTGAAAACTGCCGGTACAGACTCTGTGCCTGCCGAAGTTCCTCCCTTGTAAGCTCACGCTCATAAAACATTGTTTCCAGCACAGCTTTATATAGCCACTCCATCAAAGCCGCGTCCATTTCCGGCCGGTATTTCTGTAAGGCTTCAAAACCCTTCTGATTCAGAAAATCTGTCTTCTCCATGCCATGGAAGACAGCCGCATCATAAATGGCACGGTAAATGCTCTGAATCCCGGCGCCTCCCTGTCTTCTCTGAAAGCGCCGGTACTTGTGCTGTCTGCGGACAGCTGCCTGCAAAACGAGAAGAATGACCACGAGAAAAAGGCCGGCAAGGATCACTGCAGCAATCTTCAGGATCCGCAGCATCCACCCGGCAGCATTCGGCACCCAGGTATGCTCTCCGCTTGCCGCCGCAGGCCTGCCGGGCTCAGGGCGGACTCCCCGGTAAGGCAGGGTATGTTCCTTTAAGATCCACCGGGAACCGCTGTAGACCTCGCACCAGGCATGACCCATCTCACCGGTCACCTCTGCCAGGTAGCTTCCGTCCTCCTGCCTGTGAAATGCCGCTGCCGGAACCGCATAGCCCTGGACATACCTGGAAGGGAAGCCGCAGATACGGTACATTAAAGCAGCTGTTGTGGCAAAATGTACACAAAATCCCTTCTGGTTCTCAAATAAAAAATACTCTGCAAAATCCTTCCCCTCAGGGGTAGCTCCCGGCTCATAATCATAGACCGTGTTTTCCTCCAGCTCCTGCCGGATAAAATCCGTAACTTCATCAAGGGAATTGGATACATGCCCGTCGCAAAGCTCCTTAAGCCGGGGAATCGTATCCGGATACTGCATATGCTCTTCGGAAACCGTATCATCAGAGGCCGCGCCGCTCCAATGGCTGTCTTCATAGATTCCGCCATATGCTTCAGGATAATAGAATGTCTCCTCCGGCTTCTTATCAAGGGAAACCGTCATCCGCACTCCCACATCCGGCTGGAAATGAGACAGAGAGTTCAGATCAGGAAATCCGGCTGCGCTGCCTCCCCCGCTGTCTGCACCGCCATTGTCATCCGGCTGCCCGCCCTCATCCTGAAACAGAGGATGCTCCAGTCCGCCTGCAACCGTATTTACCTCCGGCTCCGGGGTCTGTGCAGTGTCCGGTGGCTCCTCCGAAGTCTGTGTTTCATCCGGACGATCTGCTGCATCCGGGGCCTTTGATTCGTCCAGACTGTCCGTTTCACCAGGAGACTGCTCTTCCTCATGTTCTCTTCTGGCTGCTTCCTTCCTGGCCCTTTCCATTTCCTGCACTTCCTGTATATAATCTCCTACAGGCTCAATCCATTTTGTCCGGATATACACCCGCGTCTCCGCGTAGAATCCGTCCGGGGGTTCTTTATACTGCTCAAAAGGACGGCTGGCCAGTGTGGCGAATCCGGTAATCAGCCCCAGAATACAGGCTGCCCCCATTCCATTTACAAATGCAGCCTGTCCGTTCTTACAGCTATACACGGAGCTGAAAAATCCGCCGGACAGAATCAGAAGCCAACAGGACAGCTCTGATGGAACCTTCGCTGCAACCAGCGAAAGCACCGCAGGGGCCAGGAGAAGCAGCACTGAGAGAACCTTTCCCCTCCTTATGCTAAGGGAAACAGACCAGATCAGAAGCAGGGGCACCATAAACAGCCCTGTCATCACAGCCAACCTGGATGCCGTTACCGCCTGGACAGGATAGAGAGCCGCATCCGGCTTACAGACAGACAAATACGCATTTGCCGCAGAATTAATCACGCTGGCTGCCACGTCCATATGCAGACGGATCCAGAATGCGGCGCCGCCGCACAGCAGAACAAATATCATGATCTTTCCAATCATCCTTACCGGAATATTCCAAAGCAGCGTCAGAACCGCTGTCAGGAGAAACAGACTTGTGTATAAATATACAGAGTCCACTTCCATGGGAAATACACTGGTCAGGCTCTTCCACCATGCAGCCGCAGCAGACCACACTGCCGCCAGCCGGACTGCTGCCAGCAGAAATACGTGCCTTTTTCTATAGGATGTATGGGATTCTTTCCTGGACGGCTGGTACAGGTAAATGCCGTCCCTGCTCTTTTTTCGTTGTCTCACAATCATCTACTCCCTGTAACTGTCCGCCATGTCTTTCGTGATCCTGTGTCTGCACATTTACTTCCTTATGCGGCTGTGCGCATCATGTATGCTGTGCGTCAGATTTATCTGACGCGCAGTATATTTCGTGACGTAAGTGATTCTTGCCCGTTCTTTATCGGTCAAAGCTGCAGGAACTCCTGCGTCTCTCCATTTACCGTGATCGTACCATTTCCATTCAGAACAACGATGCTGCTGAAATGATCTCCCCGGAAGGCCTCCTCATAGCAGACCTTCCAGGGAGCGGATTCCGATAGCGGCTCACTGGACAACAGACGCCAGATCCATTCATAGACCGCCTCGGCGCTGTCTGCCTTCCATTTTACGACCTGCCCGCTCTTTTCCTCAAACCAGGCTGCCATATGGATACAATTCTCTTCCAGGAGCGTAACCGAGATTGACGCAGCCTTTTCTAAAAGCCGGTCAAATCTGGCGCTGTCCGTCTCCGCATCCGGCATATGGATCCACAGGAGCACCACGCATCCTAATGGAAACCCATGCTCCTTTACCATCAGCTCATCCTCTTTGGCACTCAGCTTCCAGTGAATGGAATGGACGGGATCCGGCGGACGGTATTCCCGGACCTGATAGATCTCGTCCGGATCATCCCCATGTTTTTGTGTGGAATATTCATCTGCATCCGCAAGAAATTCCCGTGTTCTCCTTGTGATCTCCATGGGAACCAGCTCAAATGGCGGCATAATCCCCACAGACCGTTTGTCATGAAGCGGGATTTTCCGCCGGAAAATTCCCAAAAGGTCATATAAGACCAGGGATTCCAGCTCACATTCCAGCATGCCTGCATACTGGGACTCCAGTGTGACTGTCTGTATCAGCCTGTCCGAAGGTGCAAGGGTTCCGGGGATCTTCTGCCAAAGTCCGGCTTTGGAAAAATGGTGCCTCACCCGCAGACGGACGCAGAACCTTACACTCTGGAGAATGGAGCTGTTCTTTAGGACTATTTCACCCCGGAACTGCTTCTTTTTCTCTCCCATAGAGGGAAATCTGCCAAACTGTACGGTTACTTTTTTGCTGATATTATGAAGAAATATGAAGGAGCAGACCGGATAAAGCATCTCCATAATTAAGATGCCTGTAAAAATCTGTCCGTCATACATAAAAAACAGATAAATGCCGAGTACTACAGCCAGCACATATCCCAAGACCCGTCCCGCCATGTTACCGGCTCCTTCCTTAAAGACTTTTTCCTGTCTTATGCCCTTTTATTGATCGTGGGCGCCGCTGTGTCCTCCAGTATCCGGTGAATCAGGTCATCCACCTGGATGTGTCCCACCTTTGCCTTTGTACTTAACTGGAGCCGGTGGGCGGCAACTGCGGGAAATACAGATGTCACATCCTCTGGAATCACATATTCCCTGCCGTTTAAGTAAGCAGATGCCTTTGACATTGCGGTCAGGGCAATCGTTCCCCGGGGACTTAATCCCATAGCGATCATCTCCTGGCCCCTGGTTGCTTTTGCAAGCCGGGCAATATACGTATAAATAACATCATGGACATAGATACTGCTGACCTCATCCTGCGCAGCCAGAAGCTCCTCCGCTGAAAATACGCGCTGTACAAGGTTGTCCGCCCTTCCGAACTGGTTATGCTTAAGTATTTCCACTTCCTCCTTGATGGTCGGGTATCCCATCTTCACGCAGATCATGAAACGGTCAAGCTGGGATTCCGGTAAAAGCTGTGTCCCCGCAGAGCCGGTGGGATTTTCCGTCGCAATGACGATAAACGGATTCCCGACACTGTGGGTTACTCCGTCTATTGTTACATTCCGCTCCTCCATAACCTCCAGAAGGGCAGACTGAGTCTTCGGCGAGGTCCGGTTAATCTCGTCTGCCAGCAGGAGGTTGCACATCACGGAACCCGGCTGATATACGAATTTCCTGGTCTCCTTCTGATAAATAGTAAATCCGGTAAGATCTGCCGGAAGCACGTCAGGGGTAAACTGTACCCTGTTTGCCTTAAGACCCATTGCCCTGGAAAATGCAAGGGCCATTGTTGTCTTTCCAGTCCCGGGAATATCCTCAATGAGAATATGTCCCTTCGCCAGAATTGCCATCATAATCTGCTCTATAATATCCGCTTTCCCAACGACCGCCTCCTGCACCTGGCTGACTACCGCAGCAGGTGTGCCAAAAGAACGGAATTCAGATGTATTATTTGTCATCTGTAAATTTCCTCCTTCATACGCTACTTGCCTCTACTTTAGCAGTTAAATCATTTTCCTTTTTTAATACAAATGACACATGATTTACAATTGTCAGTTCATGTGTCATTTTCTTCAAATTCAATTCCTAATTTTTAAACATCTTATTGATATTAAAAGGCGGCAGCACTACACTATCTGTATCTGGCTGTGCCGTCAACAAAGTGAGTTCACTTCTGAGATATGGCATCAAAATTGCCACAGCATTTTTATTTATTAAATTTTGAACTGCCTTATTATCCAACTCTTCTTGTGTCTCAATCTTAAAAAAACCAGACAAACTAATGACTATATTATATTCGTCTTGTTTTGTTCCATTCAAAACAAGTGTTACTTTATAGGTTTCATCTTTATCTGCGCCTATTTGTACTTGCAATTTAAAATTCAATTCTTCGTTATTCTTAAATCCCTTCCTGTCAAATTCAATTCTATCAAATACCATTTTTTGCAATGTCAATACACTATTAAAATCACTCATTTTTTCTCCTCTATGCTGCATCTGTATAATAATTATTATCTTCCGATTCTAACTTTATGCTTAAATTTTCTGACACCACACCGAAAAATTCATTGCATACAGATTTGTAACTTTCACGGTTTGTATATTTTTCTGTATTTATCGCAAGATTCGTACACAATTTTCCAAACACTTTTAACGTACTAACGATTTCGCTTGGAATTGAAATAGTTCCAATAGCTGATGCTAATACAGCCATTGTCTCTGTCATTGGTTCAATTTCTTTACTTATCGCTCCCAATGTTTCCAAAGCATATTTATAGTATTCCTTGTTATAAGACGTACAATCATTCAGTGAAGAGAAATATTTAATCTCATCTTCAAACTCTCCCTCTTCGGCATACATATACGAATCCTTTTTCGGCAAATATGAACTATCCTCATCCCAATCCGAATTATCATAAGCTACTACATATCCAGCTTTTTCCGCATAATCAACAGATATCTTTCCTTCGGAATGCTCTAATAGCAATTGCCGGATTGTCATCTCATCTTGAAGCATGCCTACAATGCTTATCCCATCAGTTTTTCCAAGTAACCACTTACATCCTTTTTCATTATTCTGGCAGCATACGCTTATAAAAATATCTTTTTTATCATTTATACAAGTGAAAATAATTGGAAAATATGATTCAAAAAGAATCTTGTCAATATAAAGTTGCCCATATTTATCCAATTTAATAAATTCTTTCATTTCTTGTCATCTCTTTCTTTCATATAGTTTTGAAGATATTCTTCAAAATCAGCTATTATTTCAAACTCATCATATGGCGACGCATCCTTATAAAGCCACCAATCAACATGCGATGTCCTTTTCTTTGTTCTTTCCCTCGTCCGTTGTACCAATCCGTGTCTGGGATTGGTCTCTCCAACTGCAATCTGGTAAGGAACCTTCATATCAGATATAACACCTGCAAATCTTTTCACATCTTTAGGTTTCTCGAACGTCGATAAAGAATATTGTCCAGGATCCGTCAAATCAACTAAAGGATTGATTACACAGCCGTTTTCCTCAAAAGAAGGTAAAAAAGAGTTCTTATCACATTTCCCACTTCTGCATGCTCTATATACTTTTATTAATTCTTCCCTTGCCCCGTCTGGCAATTTGAATCTTTGAAAATAATCAGGAAATATTTTTTCAATTCGCTGTAAAGCATTTGCATCATTCAAATCTATTCCTCTTTTTGTGAATTAATATATAGTTCTGTTTTTATTATATACTATCTAATGTCTTTTGACTACTAAGTTTTGTAGAAATCTTGCATACCAAGCGGTTTACCGCTGTTTCCAAACGTTCTTCTATTTTAAATCTTCGGCCTTATATATCATATACCCCTCATAGTAATAGCTCGTATCAATCCCTTTCATATAAATGTCACGGTTATTAATATCTTCCGTCAGAGCTGCCCTCAATATGTGCTTTATCTCAATATCTCTTATGGGGCTGCGTTCCATTGCCAAAAGATAGTCCTCTTTATCCACTTCACTCCAGTCAATCACCTGATGCAATTCTTTTTTCAGCATCAAATCAAGCCAGATCCGGGTACTTCTGCCATTTCCCTCGCGAAAAGGATGTGCAATGTTCATTTCCACATATTTTTCTATTATTTCATCAAATGTTGATTGAGGCATACGATCAATATTTTCAAGAGCTGCCTGCAAATACATAAGCGGTGCAAAACGGAAATTCCCCTTTGCAAGGTTAACTGTTCGAATCTTCCCTGCAAAATCATATATTTCTCCAAACAAAAAAC
The DNA here is from genome assembly GCA_947566645.1 of uncultured Lachnospiraceae bacterium. Lineage (GTDB taxonomy): Bacteria > Bacillota > Clostridia > Lachnospirales > Lachnospiraceae > CAPEBR01. Next base: position 29,099 of record CANOKL010000040.1, on the reverse strand, counting down.
CGTGAATATCCGCAAGTGTTTTGTAAGTTCCTGCTTCCAAATTATCAAGAAAACCTGTCTCAAATAATTCAAGAGCCTTTTTCTTACTAATTTTTTCTTCCTCGCGTGCCAGTTCTGCTGGATTTGTTATTCCAAGTTTGTTTTCAAGTGCCATAATATCCTTCCTTTCTAAACAAACATTTTTTCAAGACAGGAATTGATAGATACTTACAAATCTACTATAATACCATTATGGGTACATAGTAAGACAAAAAAATAACCGCCCCTGTCTGCAAACATAGCGGTTATTTTAACAACTATTAAGCGGGCTAGCCGTCTATCGGCAGTACCCTTCTATGATGTTATTCTACCACTATTTTTTTATCTGTCAAATTATTTGATTTGGATCCATGTCTAAATACAAACACCGGCACCGGAGGATTATTCTTCCGGTTGTAGTATTCATTTACAATTACTGTATATTCCTTCGCCGGAAGTTCCTTAAGATCTGCCAGGATCCTCTTCTTTTCCTCATATCCCGTATCCCCGCCGCTGTAGATGCACAGACTTGCCATGCCTCCTGGCTTTAAGATCTTCAGGGATTTCCTGACAGCTTCCAAACTCGTACCGGCAGAGGTCGCAATCCTGTGGTCTCCCCCTGGCAGATAGCCGAAGTTAAAGCAGACCGCATCTGCACTTCCTTCTTCTATATACTGATCCATATGCTCATGGCTGTCCAGAATCAGCTCCGCACATTCCAGAACCTGGTGTGTCCCAAGTAACTCCCTGGTTCTTTGCAGGGCAGTCTCCTGGATGTCAAAAGCATACACTCTTCCCTCTTTTCCTGCCAGCTTACAAAGCAACAGGGTATCATTTCCGTTTCCCATGGTGGCATCCACATAGACTCCTCCCTCCGGAACCCATAAGCGGATCATCTCATGGCACCATGACGTAATCTGTAATTGTCTCATCCTCTCACCCCGCAAACCATATTCTCCTAAAGTACGCAGCTTTGCGCACTCCGCAGCCATAAATAATGACTTGTAACAGTTCAGATACCTTCACTGTTACAATAACTCCCCCTTCTCCCCAAACCCTTACACAGACCGCCCCGGGCGGTTGTTATAGAAAAACATGACTACCGCCATGGCGCAGATAATCCCATACCCGAGCCAGCTTAACAGATCCGGAATCTGCCCGAACACAAGAAATCCCAGTCCCGCCGAAAAGATGATCTGCGAATAGTCATACACCGATATTTCCCGGGCCGGGGCATGGCAGTACGCTGCTGTAATGGAAAACTGTCCGCCTGCTGCCGACAGGCCTGCAAGCAGCAGAATCACAATCTGCGAAACATTCATGGGATGATAATCAAACACAAGCCACGGCAGTGTCACCAGGCAGGAGAACGCAGAGAAAAAGAACACAATATAGGCTCCCTTCACCCCCATAGTGCCAAGCTTTCTCACCATGGTGTATGCCGCCCCCGCACAAATGCCGCCCAGCAGCCCGAGAAGTGACGGGAACAGATCCATATTGGCAAATGTGGGCTTTACCACAAACATGCTTCCCGCAAAAGCTCCGGCCACAATCAGCGCCTGGACGGCTGTCACCCTCTCCCTGAGAATAATCAGGCTGAACAGCACGGCAAAAAACGGAGACATCTTATTCAGCATGGACGCGTCCGCAAGCACAAGATGATCCACTGCATAAAAATTACACAGAATCCCGATTGTCCCGAATGATGCCCGCAGAATCAAGTATTTCAGACTTTCTCTCTTACAGCAAAAGGAACCCCCTTCCTTTACAAGAAGGATACAGGCAAAAATCGCTGCCACAAAGTTCCTGAAAAAGCTCTTCTGCACGGAAGGCAGATCGCCTGCCATATGCACAAACATGTTCATCAGGGCAAAGCAAAATGCTGACAGGACAATATACACGATCCCCATATATTTCTTTTTCAAAACCGGATGCCTCCATTCTTAAAAAAATAACACGAATCATTCAAACCGTACAGATGAAACCGCCGCCAGGCTCACAGCATCACATTCGGAAACTGTACCTCTAAAGCAAACGGTGAATCGCCGCCCAGTGACTATGCGGAATTACTGCACATTCGCAGACTGCACCTATAAGTCAAACAGAGAAAGCTGGTTTGATTCAGGCAGGTCTCCGAGAAGCCCCAGCTCGCTCATACTGTCAATCACCGTCTGACTTGCCTTCGTTCTCTGGCGGAAATCATCCTTCGACAGATATGGTCCGTCTTTTGCGGCTTCCTCCACCGCCTCCGCCGCCTTCTCGCCCATTCCGTCAATACTGGTAAAGGGGGGCATGAGCTTTCCGTCTATGATACAGAATTTTGATGCCTTGGCGCGGTAAATGTCAATGGGCAGGAACTCGAATCCCCGGGCATACATTTCCTGGACAATCCGCATGTCCTTCATCGTATCCTGCTCCTTCTTGCTTAAGGAGTCGGAACGCCTGTTATAGTCATCAATACGCTGCTGCAGGTTTTCTTTTCCCTGGCACATGATCTCATAGGAAAATGCATCCGCGCGGATTCCAAAGTAAGACGCATAATAAGCAAGCGGAAAATGAATCTTGCAGTAGGCAATCCTATATGCCATCATAACATAGGCCGCCGCATGGGCCTTGGGAAACATATACTTAATCTTCTCACAGGACCAAATATACCAGTCCGGTATGCCGTTTGCCTTCATATCCTCCTTAAACTGGGGCCACTCCTTACATTTTCCCTTTGCGACCGTACCCTTACGGACACGCTCCATGATAGTGAAGGACTCTTCACTGTCCATCCCTTTATTTATAAGATATGTCATAATATCATCCCTGGTGCATATAGCAGTAGAAATCGTTGCCTTTCCACTCTTAATAAGCTCCTGGGCATTGTTAAGCCACACGTCCGTCCCATGGGACAGACCAGAGATCCTGATCAGATCGGATAAGGTCTGGGGCTTCGTATCCACCACCATCTGAATGACGAAGTCTGTCCCGAACTCCGGGATTCCCAGGCAGCCTACCGGGCAGCCGCCAATATCATCCGGCGTAATTCCAAGGGCTGACGTATCGTGAAACAGGGACATAACCCCCCTGTCGTCCAGCGGAATATTCGTTGCCACGAATGGATTATCTGTCTCATTATATTCATTTTCCATGGCAGGCGAGCTGATATATGCCTCCAGAGACTTAATCATGGTCGGATCATCATGTCCAAGAATATCAAGCTTTAACAGGTTGTGGTCAATGGAGTGGTAGTCAAAATGTGTGGTAATAATATCCGTATTCATATCATTCGCCGGATGCTGCACCGGGGTAAAGGAATTGATATTCTCCCCGTGGGGAAGCACGATGATTCCTCCTGGGTGCTGCCCGGTGCTCCTGCGAATACCGGTACAGCCCTGTACAATACGGTCAATCTCGCACTTTCTCTTCCTGTGTCCGCGCTCTTCAAAATAATTTTTCACATACCCGAACGCCGTCTTATCCGCCAGTGTTCCAATGGTTCCGGCACGGAAGGTCTGCCCTTCCCCGAAAATGACCTCCGTATACTTATGGGCATTGCTCTGATAATCACCCGAAAAGTTCAGGTCAATATCCGGCTCCTTATTTCCCTTAAATCCAAGGAACGTCTCAAAGGGGATGTCGAACCCGTCCTTTACAAGGGGCTCGCCGCAGACCGGGCACAGCTTATCCGGCATATCCCACCCGCAGCCGCCTGCAAAGGCCTTTACCTCCTCTGAGGTAAAATCACTGTAATGGCACTTCTTACAGTAATAATGGGGGCTTAGAGGATTTACCTCCGTGATTCCCGCCATGGTCGCCACAAAGGAGGAACCTACGGAACCCCGGGAGCCCACCAGGTATCCATCCTCATTTGATTTCCATACCAGCTTCTGGGCAATGATATACATAACTGCAAAACCGTTGGAAATAATCGAGTTCAGCTCACGCTCCAGCCGTTCCGTTACGATCTCCGGCAGGGGATCCCCATACATGGAATGTGCCTTGTCGTAGCAGATCTTTTTCAGATCCTTATCAGAATCCGGTATGACAGGCGGACATTTATCAGGGCGCACCGGAGAGATTTTCTCAATCATATCCGCGATTTTACCAGGATTTTCAATCACAATCTCCCTTGCCTTTGCAGAGCCCAGGTACTCAAATTCGGAGAGCATCTCCTCTGTTGTATGAAGGTAAAGAGGCGCCTGGCTGTCCGCATCGTTAAATCCCTTTCCGGTCATAATGATCCGGCGGTATACCTCATCCTCCGGGTCAAGAAAATGCACGTCGCATGTAGCCACTACCGGCTTATTGAACCTCTCCCCCAGCTTAATGATCTGCCGGTTAATATTCTGGATATCCTCAATGCTGTTCACCCTGGTAATCCTAGGGCTTTCAATCATAAACTGGTTGTTTCCTACTGGCTGCAGTTCCAGGTAATCATAATAATTTACAATCTTTGCAATCCGTTCATCGGACTTCTCGTTCAGAATCGCCTGATACAGCTCTCCTGCCTCACATGCACTCCCCACCAGAAGCCCCTCACGGTGCTTTGACAGCTCACTTTTTGGAATCCGGGGCCTCCTGGCATAATAAGTAAGGTGGGACTTGGATATCAGAGTATAAAGGTTCACTCTCCCCGTATTATTTTTTGCAAGTATAATCACATGATAGGTGGGAAGCTTCTTTACAGCCTCCACGTTGTGGGCGCCGTACTGGTTCAGCTTCTCCAGGTCGTAAATATCCATGTCATGAAGCATCTGAATAAACTTCACGAAGATCTCTGCCGTCACTCTTGCATCGTCCACCGCGCGGTGATGATGCTCCTGGGAAATATTGAGGGCCTTTGCCACCACATTCAGCTTAAACTTCGAGAGGGTGGGCAGAAGAATTCTCGCCAGTGCAACCGTATCCACTGACGTAAAATCAGGCTCAATGTCCTGATAACGGCAGTTCTGCTCAATAAATCCCACATCAAAGGACGCATTGTGCGCCACCAGCACCGCGTCCCCCACAAACTCAAGAAACTCTGGAAGCACTGTCTCAATGTCCGGCGAACCCATAACCATCTGATCTGTAATACTGGTAAGCTGGGTAATCTGAAACGGAATCGGCACCCCTGGATTTACAAAAGTGCTGTAATGATCCCTGATCACGCCATTCTCCACCTTAACAGCCCCGATCTCAATTATCTTATCTTTAATCGGGCTGAACCCGGTCGTCTCCAGGTCAAAGACAACATAAGTTCCCTCCAGGGACTGTCCCTTCCCATTTACTGCCACATCCTGGAGATCATCCACCAGATATCCCTCCACACCGTAAATCACTTTAAAGGGATCATCCTTATCAAGGGTCTCAATATAGTGGTTCGCATCCGGAAAGGACTGTACCACTCCGTGGTCAGTAATGGCAATGGCCTTATGTCCCCAGTCGTGTGCCCGCTTTACGATATCCCTCACCTCGGACACGCCGTCCATATCACTCATCTTTGTGTGGCAGTGAAGCTCTACCCTCTTCTCCGGCGCTGTATCCTTTCTGGTCTCGGTAAAATCAGGAATCTTCTTAATGCCGGATACAGAGCCGATGGTCAGCTCCCCGTCGTATTTATCAATGGTAGTAACACCCTTTATCTTTAAAAATGCTCCGCTCTTTACCTCGCCGAGTATATCCGGCAGCTGTTCATTTCTTACAAACATCTTTACTGTGATGGTGTCTGTAAAATCGGTCACGGAATATATGATAATCGTCTTCTCATTACGGATCTCTCTTGTCTCAACATTCAGCACCTTGCCTCTGAACAGAATCTCTCCCATCTCGCCGACTACCTGAGCAAGCTCTATCGTTCCCTCATCATCAAAAGGACGCCCGTAGACCAGACCGTCTGCATCAGGCCCTTTACTTCTCGGGGCAAAGGCTCTTCTCTCCCCGGACTCCTTTTTCTTTCCCTCAGCCTTCGCAGATGCTTCCGCCTGTTTTTTCTTAATGGAAGCCGCCTGGGAGAGAATGGAGTCTACCTCCTGCTTAAGCTTCATGTCATTATACTTAAGCCTGCTCTCCTTCGCCTCCCTGTAAAGGATGCGCACCTCAATGGGCTTTCCAAACCGGTTCTCGTACACATCCGTTAAATAGGATGCCATGGACTCTTTCTTTCCCTGGGCGACAATGGTATCTGTAAGCTGCAGGCACAGAATATTCTCGTCCTCAAATGCATACCGGGCATTTTGGAACATGCTTCTCTCTACCACACTTTTAGCATTTAACTCAATAAGAAAGCTTTCAAAATATTCTGTCATAATATTTTCCGGCGTATACTGCCCGGACAGCTCGAAGCTCTCCCGGATCTCTATGGTCAGCCTGCTCCTTGGAAAGAGCTGTAACTTAATCAGGTGCTCCATCTCATAGATCTGGTTTTTCTGAATGAGATGGCTGCTCTTAAGGTGCACCTTAAGAAAGGTGCGCATGGAATTCGTTGCCACCTTAGTAACCTGCACGTCCGAAAACAGCTCCTTAAGCCCGTCCTCCACTTTCAGGGTGGGAAAAACTTCAAAAAATAGTTTTCCTGTCTCTGTTCTATTCATTCCAGTGTAACAACTCCTGTCTCAGTGTCTCCAGTAGTTCCTCTTCCTTTACCTTCTTAACGACCTCTCCTTTTTTTATCAGAAGTCCTTCGCCGATGCCGCCTGCAATGCCGATATCCGCTTCCTTCGCTTCTCCCGGCCCGTTCACCACGCAGCCCATTACAGCCACCTTGAGATCAAGCGGAATATCTGCCACCATCTCCTCCACCTGATTCGCAAGGCCGATGAGATCAATCTTCGTTCTCCCGCAGGTAGGGCAGGATACCACTTCTATGCCCCCTTTTCGCAGCCCAAGTGTCCGGAGGATCAGCTTTGCAGACTTAATCTCTTCCACCGGATCCCCGGTGAGGGACACACGGATGGTATCCCCGATTCCCTGATGGAGGATCAGTCCAAGACCGATGGAGGACTTAATATTTCCTGCAAGGAGCGTCCCTGCCTCCGTGATGCCCACATGGAGAGGATAGGGGCATTTCTTCGCAATCTCTTCGTGAGCCCTGACGCACATAAGTACATCCGAGGATTTGATGCTCACTACCAGCTCCTCATAGCCAAGCCTTTCTATCATATGTACCTTATCCAGGGCGCTTTCTGCCAGACCCTCTGCCGTCACCCTGCCGTATTTTTCAATCAGGGGCTTCTCAAGAGAGCCGCTGTTCACACCCACACGGATGGGCGCATGGTATTCCTTTGCCTTGTCCACAACCGCCTTTACATGGGACTCGTCCCCGATATTCCCAGGGTTAATCCGGATCTTGTCTGCCCCGTGCAGGATCGCCTCTATGGCAAGTCTGTAGTCAAAATGAATATCCGCCACAAGCGGGATATGTATCTGTTTCTTAATCTCCCCCAGTGCTTCTGCCGCCTCCATGGTCGGAACCGCGCAGCGGATGATCTCACATCCTGCGCGCTCCAGTGCAAGGATCTGGGAAACTGTTCCTGCTATATCCTCGGTCCGGGTATTTGTCATGGACTGAACCGCAACCGCGCTGCCCCCTCCGATGGTTACATTCCCAATACTTATCTTCCTCGTATGATCTCTGTACATCCTCTTCACCTCTTAAAATAGTAGATTTCCAACAACAATTCAGCAGTTCTGTAAAATGTGAGGAACTGCAGGGAAATAACCGTGAACCACTTTCTTACGGTCTGTGCAGTGAATCCCCCGCTTCGCCGGGGCAGCCCCTGCACAGACCTGTGCGGTTATTTCTCTACAGTCCCTTACTTTTTTGTAAATGTTAACTGCTCGCCGTATTCCCTCTCTGATAAAATCAGCCTTCTCCCTTCTATATTATAATCAAAAGTTGTCACTACTCTTGCAAGCGCACTCTCCAGCATCTCCCTTGTATATGCCCCGTCCGATGCATCCGCCTGCCTGATGACCTCTGCCGTATCCTCCTTGATCGTGATCGTCTTTTCCTCTTTGTCCAGGGTATACTCCATCTTCACACTGACATCCATTCCCTCAGAAACATCATATGCTTTCACAGACAAAGTTCCGTTTACCCCTACATTGATCACAAGATCTCCATCCTCACTCTCCCAGCTCCCTTCCAGGGGGTTGGCCGTAAACATCTTCATCAGCAGATATACTGCTATTATAATAATCAGGATGGAAGAACCTGCCGTTGCCAGTCTCCATATCCTGCTCCGCTTTACTTCGTCATTCTTTGCTATTATCATTTCCAAAGTTCCTCTCGTTGTTGCAATTCATGATCCAGGACTTCCCGTCTGCGAATCCAGTTGCTGCAGCTGTTCAGTTTCTCCACAGTCACCACTTGCCTTTTATAAAATTATACCACATGGGTCAGACTTTATTCAATAACTTATGAAATGAAATATTACTATTCACGGACTAACCGTCCGCTCATAGTAACAATTCGGGTCGGCATTCCGAGTTTTGCTATGCAAAAACCGCCCCTCACTCTTGCATCATGTTCTTACGGAATGCGCAGTTCAGCGCATTCCTGACCCGTAAATAGTAACAATGAAATTTTGAAAAGTGCTTGACAGAAAACTTTCTTCCAATTAGAATGTAATTTAGTGTTACAGGTCATGGAATAAACCATAACCATTAAGCTGCTATAAATATTAAGAAAGGAGGCAGAACGATGAAAAAGCTTATTTACACTGATTACAACTACATGACAATCCTGCATGCTCAGACATCCTGCCTCGCGGAAGGAAACAGGCGGCATTGATTTTTCTGCCGTATTCTATATTGATTATCCGCCGCAGTCCGTATGGGCTGCGGCTTTTTGTATTTTTTTGGAAACTATCCGGTACTGTTACTATTCACGGACTAACCGTCCGCTCATAGTAACGCATCCAGCCCATTTAAAAGTCGCTTTCAGCGAGGGGCTGGATGCCGGAAACCACCACTTTATCGGCTCGGATGCCGTGCAGCGGGGTGCACGGCCCCGTGAATAGTAACCCGGTACTTTCACAGTTACAAAAGACAATTACTTATTATACGAGGAGGGAAATATATGAAAAAACCTGGAACCTATATGAAACGCTATGGTCCGCTGTATCTGCTCGGCTTTGTGTGCATGGTAATCAGCCTGATCCTTGATATGGCGGCGCCGCAGATAACAAAGCATATTATTGACGACGTGATTGCGGATGGAAAACTCCGGCTTTTAACGGGTTTTCTATTGGGACTTTTGGGAATCGGCATCGGCCGTGCCATTCTGCAGTACATAAAGGAGTTTACCTATGATGCAGTGGGAGTATCCGTTGGATATCATATGCGAAGAGATCTCTTCTCACATCTTGAAACCATGTCTGCAGACTTCTTCGACCGGCACAATACCGGCGAGCTGATGACACGTGTCAAAGAAGACGTTGACAGAGTCTGGATGGCCACCGGATTTGTGGGGATTCTGGCCGTGGAGGCAGTCACACATACCATACTGGTGCTATTCTTTATGTTCCGTCTGAATCCGGTACTTACACTGGTTCCCCTGGTTATTCTGCCGGTCATCGGCATCTGTGCCATACGGATGGAGGGAAAGCTTGGCATAGTATATGACAAGATCAGCGAGGAAACCGCAGAACTGAATACAGTAGCGCAGGAAGCCCTGTCCGGCATCCGCACTGTTAAGGCATTTGCCCGTGAGGAATACGAGATTAAAAAATTCGGCAGACACAACCGGAAATTTTATGATCTAAATATGGAGCAGGCAAAAACTGTGGCTGACTACCAGCCGGCAATTACCTTTCTTGGAAATACCATGCTGCTTATGGTCATTATCATCGGGGGCCTGATGGTCATTTCCGGAAGGATGACGCTCGGGGCGCTGGGGGCATTTTCCGAATATGCCAATAATATTATCTGGCCCATGGAGATTGTCGGGTGGCTGAGTAATGATCTTGCATCTGCCTTTGCTTCGTGGAAGAAAATCAAAAAGGCTGCCGGTGAGACTCCGCAGATTACGGAGGCTGAGACAGCCATTTCACCCGGAAACATAAGCGGCAGCCTGAAATTCGAACACGTTGGCTTTTCCCTGAACGGACAAAGGATTCTGTCAGATATTAATCTGGAGCTTAAGCCAGGACAGACGCTCGGCGTCATGGGAATGACCGGCGCTGGAAAGACAACACTTGTAAACCTGATTCAGCGCTTTTATGACGTAACAGAGGGACGAATCCTGCTGGACGGCCAGGATATCCGGACCCTTCCCCTAAAGGAGCTGCGCGCCGCCGTCTCGGTTGTTATGCAGGATGTGTTCCTGTTTTCGGATTCTGTAGCGGAGAATGTAAAGACCGGAAAGCAAAAGGAACTTACGCAGGATACGGTAGAATGGTCAGCCGAAAAGGCTGGCGCCGCCCGTTTTATCAGCCGTCTTGAAAATGGATATGAGACGGTGGTCGGGGAGCGCGGCGTAGGTCTCTCTGGCGGGCAGAAGCAGCGGATCAGCATTGCCAGAGCCATCGCAAAAAAGCCGCCCATCCTGATCCTTGACGATGCCACATCTGCCCTTGACATGGAAACCGAACAGCAAATCCAGAAACATTTAGCCAAAATAGAAAAAACAACAAAAATCATAATCGGACACCGGGTTTCTGCAGTGCATGCCGCAGACGAGATTATTATCCTGGACGGCAGTACCATTGCCGAACGCGGCACTCATGAAGAGCTGATGGCTAAGAAGGGCCGCTATTACCATACCTGGTGCGTACAATATGGAAACAGAGAGGAGGAAGCAGCATGTCAGTAAATTCTGTAAAACAAGATGAGCTCATCCGGGATGTCTCAAAAAAAGAAACGCTGGCCAGACTATATAAATATTTGTTAGCGTATAAAAGAAAGCTTGTTACTGTGGCTCTTCTGCTCTCTGTCACTCTTTCCGTCACGCTTGTTACTCCTCTTATGATTGAACTGGCAGTGGATACCTATGTGGCGCATTCAGATATACCAGGGCTTTTCCGCCTTGGGGGGGTTGGATTTTTCCTATTTCTTCTGTACATGCTCTGCAGGCGGGGCTGGATGCGCATCATGGCAGATATAACGAATCAGGTGCTGATGACCATACGCAGCGATCTCTATCGGCATATCCAGAGCCTGAGCTTCCATTTTTTTGACAGCCGTCCGACGGGAAAGATTCTTGCCCGCATTGTAGGTGACATTAATTCCCTAAAGGAGATGCTTTCAGACAGCGTAACCAAGCTGCTTCCGGATTTTTTAACACTGATTGGAATCGCCTGCATCATGCTGGTAAAAAGCTGGCAGTTAGCCCTGGCCGCCTTCCTGACACTTCCGCTTCTCGCTGCAGGCATGTTCATAATTCAGATACGGGCACATAAGCTCTGGCAGATTCACAGGCAGAAAAATTCAAACCTGAACGGATTTATCCACGAAAATTTTTCCGGCATCCGCATCGTGCAGAGCTTTGCCGCAGAACAGGAAAGGCAGGAGGCTTTTGACAGATGCGCCCGGGAATACCGGGACAGCTTTATAGACGCAGTAAAGATTGCCGATTTATTCAGTGCACTTGTGGAAATTGTATGGGGTCTGGGCGGATTTCTTCTTTATTTTATTGGCATCCGCATTGTCGGCGCAGACAGGATCGGGGTCGGTACTTTCCTCGCCTTTTCCGCATACCTGGGGATGTTCTGGAGCCCGATCCGCAATCTGGCAAGCTTTTACAATAAGATTGTGACAAATATTTCTGCTGCGGAACGTGTATTTGACATTCTTGATACCCCGGCAGAGATCCGCAGTCTGGAGGGCAGCACCAGTCTGCCAGAAATCACGGGCAGAGTCCGCTTTCAAAACGTAAGCTTCGCTTACCCGGATGAGCCAGACCGCCTTGTACTTGAGAATGTAAGCTTTGATATCCGGCCCGGAGAAACGGTCGCACTCGTAGGACCGACCGGAGCCGGAAAGACGACAATTGTTAATCTCATCAGCCGGTTTTATGATGTCACAGCGGGAAGTGTGGCGGTGGATGAATATGATACTCGTAAGGTAACCCTGGAAAGCTTAAGGAGACAGATGGGTGTGATGACACAGGATACCTTTTTATTTACCGGAACAATCCGTGAAAATATCTGCTATGGAAGGATGGATGCCACAGAGGAAGAAATGATTGCTGCAGCAAAGGCAGTTCATGCCCATGAGTTTATTATGAAAACGGAAAAAGGGTATGATACTGAGATCAGCGAACGAAGCGCCGGGCTCTCAATCGGACAGCGCCAGCTCCTTGCATTTGCCCGTACCATGCTAAGCGACCCCAGAATTCTGATTCTGGATGAGGCAACCTCCAGCATTGACACGCATACAGAGCTTCTCGTCCAGGCCGGCATTGCGGCTATGCTGAAAAACCGGACCTCCTTCATTATCGCCCACCGGCTTTCCACCATCCGGGGTGCAGACAGAATCTTCTATGTTGATGATAAACGGATCCTGGAGAAAGGAAATCATGAAGAACTGATGGCGAAAAAAGGATTGTACTACCGGCTGTATGAGAGTCAGTTCTCATAAAAGTTACCATTTTTTTCTGTACAAATATAGCAAAAAAGTATCTTTTATTGTATAATCGAATTGACACTAACAACGTCAACAGCACAAGGAGGAATATATGAAATCAACAAAGTACGCAGGAACACAGACCGAAAAGAATCTGGAGGCAGCATTTGCCGGTGAATCACAGGCAAGAAATAAGTATACTTACTTTGCCTCTGCTGCAAAAAAGCAGGGTTTTGAACAGATCGCAGCACTCTTTTCAAAGACCGCTGACAATGAAAAAGAGCATGCAAAGATGTGGTTTAAGGAGTTAAACGGAATCGGCGATACGAAGGAGAACCTTGCCGCAGCTGCAGACGGCGAAAACTACGAATGGACAGACATGTATGAAAATTTTGCCAAAACAGCAGAGGAAGAAGGCTTTCCGGAGCTTGCAGAAAAGTTCCGGCTTGTGGGACAGATTGAGAAGCACCATGAGGAACGATACCGTGCTCTGTTAAAGAATGTGGAGACTGCCGCTGTATTTGAAAAAAGCGAAGTAAAGGTGTGGGAATGCCGTAACTGCGGGCACATTGTCACAGGTACAAAAGCTCCTGAAGTCTGCCCGACCTGCAACCATCCTCAGAGCTATTTCGAAGTACATGCGGAAAACTATTAAAAGCATGACACATTGCAAGGTTCCGGCCAGTTGGCCGGGATCTTGCTTCTGTTTCTATCCATGTTTTTCTGAATTTTATTCGGCCTTTTGGCTTTTCTCATCACATACTTGTGCGGCTTATTCGCATTCTCCTTATAAATTTTCAGCCTGTAAGGCGGAGGAATGAAGCGTAGCGGTGGCTACGCTGATTGACGACAACGCAGCAGAGGAAATTTAGGCTTCACAGCCTGGAAGGACGCTTATAGCAACACTTCATCTTCTTATCCTGTATAACCGCAATATCATATTCACTGATCCCATATCCCAGCAGCTGCATAATCTGAAGTTCGTCTTCGGCATCTGTGACTGCATTATGCGTTTCCCTGTACTGGCCGTCTCCTCTTAGCATTCTCAGTATATGTTCAACGCCATATCCACGTTTAAGTCTTCCGGTCTTGTAACAATCCGCTGAACCCGGTATAAATTTATTATACTGACGGTATGCAGCCAGGCGCATAATATCGTACCATTCATATCCTGAATATTCCGGCAGGTGGTTCTTATCAAAAGACGCATTATATGCAAACAGCTTCCGCACTTTATATGTATCCAGCCACTGTTTAATCTCTTTTAAAGCCTGTTTTCTGCACGCAATACAGGCTCCTTTCCCGTCAGTCCTCAATTCACTTGAATAGATTCCTCCCACCCTGTATTCCGGGTCAATGATATAATATACCGAATCAATTTTCTTCTTTGATTCAAAACCGGCAACTACTACTCCGATCGACATTACCTCATCATTCCAGTTTGTTTCTGTATCAATTACTGCAAATTTATCCATAATACCTTCATCCTTCATCATCTGGTACAGCACCGCATAATTGGGTTTCATAGCAGATTTCGCTTCGTATCTAACACTTCCACTCTGCAGGAATGTTTCTTCGTTTTTTTGCTATAACTAATTCCTACAGCCAGAACCCGCCCGGTAAATACGAAACGGCAGCATAGTTTTGGATTACTGCTTCCACTCCTTCTTCTGCAGTCATCAGAACCAGATCGTCCCGGACAGCTTCAATATTATTTTTTATATAAAAGAATATTTCATCATACGGCCCTGAACTGGTCCAGTAATTAGCAAGCTGGTTATTGGACAGCGCGCACACGACTGACCGGGGATTGTATAATCTTTCCCCAGATGCCGTATGGTAGCCGTCATACCATATCCGCAGGTCTTCTAATGTAATCTTGGGATTCTTCGTTGTTTTAAGGAAAATATCAAAAAGGCGGCCAACCTCTCCTTCCGTAAACCCAAAATAATTGCTGAACCGTATTCCTCCCTCACCAAATTTCAGTCTGTCCTGGAAACTTAAAACTGCCTGTCAATATAAGGGCATTCTATCATAAAAAACGGACATTTACAACTTATCGTATTTACTAACAGCCAGCAAGAACATTGTTACTGTTCAAGATACCGGAAATTTATCCCCCGTTTTCTATTTCGTCCAATGGTCACCTATTCGAACAACGATAATGCTATGGCTTTCTATTTCGTCCCGTCCCCAACAGAAATAAATCCGTTGACTAGTTCCTTCTCTATAAAATTTCGTATGTGGATTACACGTTAATTGAAATCTCCTGCCATTATAAAACATATCTTTGTTATAACTTTTTTCTTCCTTTGAGCCCTTTCCTGAACACACTATGTCGTACCTGGATTTAAGTTCATCTAATGTATCTTTCTCATTTTTATTATGGTAATAGAACAGTCTCTGCCCAACATCATTTAATATTGCCAGGTGTCTGACCAATTCCTCTGCAGCCTCAGAATACTTCCCCAGTTTTTCTATATATTTGAACGCATCATTGTGAAATACAAGATTAGGGAAACACTCCCTCACCCTATCTTCAAATCTTTTGTAATTGTCAACTTTTTTCAAGTAATATCGTTTTATTCGAATTATATCATTAACTCTTAAATATTTTTCTTCTTCCGTATCTTTTACATTTTTAACACATATTTGTGTGATTATTTCTGTTATATCATTTTCACATATTGGCAGATACCCATACTCCTTTTTTCTTTCGATATCTATATATGTATCTTGACATGTCCTTTGTTTTGATATAATTTCTAAAAAATAATCCGACAAATCATTTTGATCATTTTCATACAGAAAATCTAACGCTGTTATATTATTTTTATCTGATATATCATAAAATTCAGTTGGAATATAGAATTTCTCAGTTCTATTTAAATACTCTGCCTTCTCCCCAAACTCATATATATCCTCTTCATTTATATCTTTATAGTCTTTTGAAGGTAATATAAAAAAATCTAATTTCCACATCTCCTCATCTCCAGTAATTCCCGCAAATCTGTCCGTTTTTGATCAAAAAATCCATCTGGCCATTCTTCAAGTTCTCCATTATCCATTATATTAATACTTTTGCAGACACTTTTATTGTCTTTTTTTTCAAAAAATACGATCTTCATATTTTCACATTGCTTCTCCCTCGCAATTTGAATTCTGCACCCATCTACAATATGTTCACTGTGTGTTTCCAATACTACCTGTACACCATTCACTGCCACTAATGCCAAAAATTTACCTAACCGGGACTGACTTAATGGGTGCAGATGCGCTTCCGGATTCTCTACAATTAACACGGAATTTTTAATCATGCCTGCTGCTAATGCCTGAACAATAATTGGAAGTACATAAGTAATGCCAAAACCAGTAGCGATAGGCAGATGAAACTCTCCCTGATTCTGCAGCATCACTGTAGTAATATTTTTTTCCACATCAACATTATATCGTATCTTTGTATCTGGAATAATAACATTCAGCCATTCTTCACAATTGGCGGAAAATCTATCAATTTGAGATATCCTCAAATCCTTAGGTAATCGGAAATCCCCACTTATTTTTTGAAGTTTATCCATTTCACTAAGAACATAACCTGTATTTTCTCCAGTATTTCCTACTGAATAGGGTACGATATCATTGATAAATGATACAATTCTTGGACCTTTTCGTTCTGCATTTAAATAGAAAAGAGAAATTTTTCCCAAATTAAATCCGTGCTCTTTGGCTTCCAGAATTTCTTCATAATTACAAATATCAAAAGATATTTCATCATTATCATCAGGCAGACCAAGCAAAACTTTATTTTTAATCCCATTAAGATACAATTCAATATCTATATTCCTCTCTTCTAAATCTTCTGAAACGATATTCATGGGTATTCCCATGTTCATGCCATATATTTTGTTTGTATTAATCCGTTTTTTTTCGCACTCTTTCCAGCTTTTATATGCCAGAAGCAATGCCTGAACCAAACTGGATTTTCCTGCCGCATTACTTCCTGTAAGAATATTCAAATCTCTCAGATCAGTCTCAAAATTCTTATGGCACTTAAAATTTTTTAGTAATATTTTCTCTATTTTTATCTCAGACATTCTTCCAACACCTTTCTCGAATACTCGAAGTTTGCATACACATTTCTTTTATCTCCAGTACCAACTGTAATTGAGTTTGTATAATAATGATCTTCCAAGGCATCTGCTAATCCTAGTAATAGCTTCCCTTGGTATGCTCTTATGCTCACATTATCATAGTCAGAGTCCAATAATAAAACAGAAAAAGAGGAAAATAATGATTTGTTGATATAATCCAGATTTCTCTTGACTCCGTTTCCCTCCTTTTGGATTTTTGAAAAAGCATATTTGCCAAATGCCTCATACGATCTTTTCATTGCCAAGTCAAATTTTTCGAACAGCTCCTCTCTTCTTTCCAAACTCATTTTGTTTAAATTTTCAATTGCATCATCAAGCATTGCTGCAATATTAGGATAATCATAATACAAAATATTTTTTTCATAATTATATGCCTTATAAAACGCATAGAATCGAAGAACAAGCTCCTGGGAATCCATTCTGTCATCCTTTACTCTTCCTCTCGTTGCCATAACATAGTTTTCATTTCGAGTGCTTTTTACCAGGAAATCCCGTACTTCCTGCTTACAGATCGCATTTCTCATCTCCTGAGGGTTCAAATTAACGCCTCCAGTATTAACGCGTCTAAAAATATCATAAATAACATTTTTGGGTGATCTGGCATCCAAAATGTTGACCGCAATCTGTGTGCGATAAATTCTTTGAATATATTTTGTATCTAAGTCCTTAAATTTTCTTTTATTGTATTCCTTTCCTAAATACTCTAGCCCATTCAGGCGAAACTTGCCATCCACGAATTCTTTTATCGTTGTAAGTCTTTGCTGTCCGTCGATCACTTGGTATTTCCCATCTTCATTTTCGTAAAAATAGAATGCCGGAATTGGTATTCGTAACATTAAAGACTCAATCAATAATGACTTTTTCTTATTATCTTTCCAAACACGTCTTCTCTGGTATCCCGGATTTAATTCAATTAAATCTTGATCCATCAGCTCCAGCATATACTTCACTGACAGCATTTGCTGATCTACTCTTATTTTCTCAGCATCGAATGGCCGTTCTTTTTCCTCTTCCACATCGTTTTCGTTTTCAATATCTTCAATTTCATAATCAACACCTGCTTCTTCTGCTTCTAATTTACCTATTTTAACGTCTATGCTATTGTCATCATATATTCTTTCCATTTCAATATCTCCTATAAACTAAACTGCTATAGAGCGTGTTTGAAAATTGCTTTCTGCCAGATGTACGTCACAAATTGTGGAAAATTTGTTCCAAATGAAGAAGGCGTAGTGGGCTACGCTGACTGGATGCGGGTTACTATTAAAGATAACCGCATTCTCCGGCGTGTTATCTGCAATATGCAATCTGCGATAACTCTATAATACATGATTTTACCATAGATTTGATAGAAATGATACTAAACAATGCTTGTTCTAACATTTTTTTGTTACTGTTCACTCCGTTCACAGTAACATTTTTTCAAAATGACAGGAGCTGTCATGCTGATGGCAGACAGATCGGGCTATTCCACCATTGTCAGAATATGCAGACACTGCAGACCATGGATTTATCCGAAATCAGTATCATTAAGAAAAAAGAACGCTGCCTGGTCACGGCAGATTTCCATAAGCCTTCCTTAGGAACCCACTTTTTCTTTTTCAAAGATCCACATCAGCATTTTCCCGTGAATCGCAGCCATAAGGGAGCCGCCGGAAAGTACCCACATAAAGAATACAGGAGTCCACAGAAGTCCTGCCGCCAAAAAGAGGCCTGTAATAAATAATAGATACACAGACTGGGGCAGGTACTTGAACATCAGAAGGATACCATTGCGGTACGTTACTCTTGCCGGTACATCCATTCTCGCTGCCAGCGGGAATACATAGATTACCAGTACGAGCCACAATCCGGACAGGATGCAGACAAGCACTCTCATGCTGTCTGCAAAGCTTCCTTCCATATTTCTCCAGAACATGCCGTCAAAAAGGAGCACTCCTGCTGCCAGAAGAAGCGGAAGCCACAGCTTCAGGGAGACTCTCATCTTACTTCTGAATACCTGCAGGAAATCCCGCAACACATATCCTTCCTCATCCTTCAGAATCTTTACCGCCGTTACGTGAAGCGCACAGAGCGCCGCGCCTCCTGTCACCAGCGGAATGGAAAAAAGAATCCATAATATATTCAATTTGATCAGATTCAGAATTTTTTCAACAATTCGGAATAATCTGCTTTCTGTATGAAAGACTTCTGACATAGCTTTCCCTCCCATTTTTTATTCTCTGCTTCCGGCATGATACGCACAGCCGCATAAGGAAGTATCCTGCTTTGCGGCTACGGCTTTTGCGGTACTCACGGCAGATTTCATCGGCCATGAGTATATATTGTTATCCCTTAATTCCAGTAGACGCAATTCCTTCCACATAATATTTCTGGAGGAAGATAAACATAATCAGCATCGGAATCGCTGAAATCGTCAGGGACGCCATAATCGGTCCATAGTTAATCGGCTTAGATCCAAAGAATGTCTGAATCGCAAGCTGGATGGTACGCTTTTCTTCTCCTGTGACTACTAACAGCGGCCACATAAAGTCATTCCAGTGTGCAACAAAATCCAGGATAAAGATTGTCGCATACACGGTTCCCGAGATGGGCATTACGACCTTGAAAAATGTCCGGACCGGTCCGCATCCGTCAATAGCCGCTGCCTCCAGCAGCTCATCCGGAATATCCATGAAGAACTGGCGGAACATATAGATACTGAAACACTTTGCCACAAACGGGACAATCAGGGAAGCCCAGGAGTTGATCCAGCCCAGATCCGCCATCTCCCTGTACATCGGAAGCATAATTGCCTCCGCCGGAAATACCATCAGACTGATGACCAGTGTGAGCAGCAGCCCTTTTCCCTTAAATTCGAATTTTGCCAGCGCATATCCACAGATGGAATTTACCAACAGATCCAGAAGGATAATCACCAGAACATAAAACAGGCTGTTTCCAATGAATTTCCACATATTGATTCTCTCAAATACTTCTACATAGTTGCTAAAGGACGCTGCTTTAGGAATAAAGGTAGCCAGTGTATTCAGCCCTTTAAAAATCTCCGCTTCCGGTTTCAGGGATGAGGAGATCATCCAGATCAGCGGCGATACAAAGATTAATGCAATCAAAGTATTGCCAAGATAAAATGCGACATTTCCCAGTGTTTTTTTCTTTGTCATAATATTTTCTCCTTTCCAGGCCTAATCTGCTTTAATAATCTTCTTCATGCCCAGTGACAGACTGATCACAATCACAAAGAAAATAGCCGCCACTGCACAGGCATACCCAAAATTCCTCTTCTGAAAGCCCTGTTCATAGATGTAGTACACCAGGGTTCTGGTGGAATTCTGCGGTCCTCCCTTGGTCATAACATAAGGCTGTGTAAAGAGCTTCATAGCCTGGATAACCGTAATCATTACAACATACTGGATGACATTCTTAAGCCCCGGAAGTGTCACATAGAAAAAGCTTGCAATTTTCCCGGCTCCGTCTATGGAAGCTGCCTCGTACTGCTCCGGAGAGATTCCCTGCAGCCCTGCCAGGAAGATCATCATCTGATATCCGGCTCCCTGCCATGCAGACATAAATATAATGGAATTCATGGCCGTGTCCGGATCATTCAGGAATCCGCAAGGCTCCAGTCCGAGATTCACCAGAAGCGCATTGAGAAGCCCGCTGTCCGGACTTGAATTGTACATTACAGTCCAAAGGATTGCAACGACTACCATAGAGGTAACCTGAGGGCTGAAATAAGCCGCACGGAAGATGGACACACCTCTTCTTCTGGACGAGATCAGAAGAGCCAGTGCAAGTGCAATCACCGTCTGAAAGGGTACGACCAGAACGGTAAAATATAACGTATTCTTCACTGCAATCCAGAAATCCGCATCCTGGAACAGTTCCACAAAATTATTGAGCCCGCAGAATACAATCCGGTCCGGGCGCATGATATTATAGTCCGTAAACGCATACCGGATCGTCTGTAAAGACGGGTAGATCAAAAACGCTGCCAGCAGAACCACTGCCGGAAGGATAAAGATATAAGCCGCTTTTCTCTCGCTCGCTTTATTTACTGATTTTTGCATAACCAATCCTCCTCGCTAATCATTTGCATAATATTTCTTATAATCCTTGTCTGTTGTTTCCGCCGCCGCATCCAGCGCCTCCTGGGGGTCTACTCCAGTGAAAATATTCAGCATGGCCTCCGCGAATTCCGCCGTCAGCACGCTGTAGGAAGGCGTCCTCGGCCTCGGATGTCCTGTCTCCATAAGCTGCTCTTTGAATATTGAGCGCGGGTATTCATTATATTCATCCAGTACATCATAACTGGAGACTCTGGTAGGCGGCTTTGAGATTGCCTGTGCATAGGTAGTCACATTATCCTCCGAGAACAGAAACCGCATCACTTCCCTGGCTGCGTCCATATCCTGAACATCCTTTGTGACAGATGCCGCCCAGTCTCCGGTAGGAGAAGTCAGAACGCCGTCTCCGTCCGCCACCGGGAAATAAGTAACTCCCCAGTTCAGGTCCGGATAATCCTTTTCAAGGGTTGCCACCTCCCAGGAACCGCCCAGCATGGTCGCTGCCTT
This sequence comes from uncultured Lachnospiraceae bacterium, assembly GCA_947566645.1. Lineage (GTDB taxonomy): Bacteria > Bacillota > Clostridia > Lachnospirales > Lachnospiraceae > CAPEBR01. Next base: position 7,822 of record CANOKL010000040.1, on the reverse strand, counting down.
GCCGTTATGGAATTCCTTCTGAATCGGATCAATATTGGCATAACCGTCCTGGATCAGACTGTTCAGGAACTTCGCTGCCTCCACACCCTCGGGGCTGTTCAGATACCCGTCCGCCGAGCTTCCGTCCTCATTTACAAAATCCGTTCCGTTCGAGATCCAGAACTGCTCCAGTACATAGGAAAGCCCCTCGCCCTTATCCATAATAATATTTGTTCCTACCACACCGTCTTTTGTAAGCTTTTTTGCCGCCTCATAATATTCAGACCAGGTCCAGGCATCCTCTTTGCTCTCCGGTATAGAGATTCCCGCCTGATCCAGCAGATCCTTATTATAATACAATGCCACTGAGCTTTCCGTAGCGCCGACAGCGTAGATCTTTCCGTCATAAGTGTTCTGCTGTTTGGAAGAATCAAAGAAATCATTCCATTCCTCCTCCGAGAAAATGTCATCAAGCGGAAGGGTCACCTCATTTGCCGCGTAGATGGACACGTTCGGTCCGTCCACATACAGGATGTCCGGCAGGTCATTGGACGTGATGGCTGCATTAACCTTATCCTCATAGGCATAAGAATCTGCACGCACAATCGCTTCCCGGCGCAGCTCAATCTCCCCCTCATGCGCCTGATTGAATTCTTCAATTTTTTCGACCCACCATTCTTCAATAGCCGGCTCGTCGCTGGGGCTCCACACGGTAATCACGGATTCCCCGTCTTCGTTCACCCGCTCCTCTGTCTTCCCGCATCCCGTGAAGGCGCCTGATACCATCACGGCTGCAAGCAGAGCTGAAACTAATCTTTTTCTCATCTCTTTCTCTCCTTTCTTATCTCTCCCAGATTGATCTCATGCCAAATACCTCTGCCCTCTTGATCCATTCCGGTGTGTCTGTATGTAATATGAAACATCCATGGTCTGATGTGTCATAAAACAACTTGGTTCCTGCCGCCTCCCCGTCATTTACATAGATCTCCGTAGTACGGCGGTCCACGAAAATCTCAAGCTTTGTCACCCTGTCTACATCTGCCGGAAATGTAATATGCTCGCTCTTCACTCCGTGAGTCTTAAGGCGGAGCCCGTTTTCATCATTGATGAGCAGCATCCTGCTGCCGTCATGTTCAGACAGGCAGATGGAAAATGGAATATCTTTATCAAACTCCAACTCAGCCTTATATGTATTGGGGTTAATTTCTTTCAGACAAATCTCCTCCCCCTGCCCCTGATACAGGATTCCCGATTTCAGTTCTTCAATCTCCTTCACCGGAGTCAGATACAGACGGTTATCCTTGATATGCATCTCCCTGGGTATCGTCATACTCCCACAGACGCCGTTCTCCATCTCCAGATGCTCTCCATAAAAGTCAGAGATCCATCCAATACTGATCCTGCGTCCCTCATGCTCGAAGCTCTGCATTGCGTAGCAATTGCTGCTGAAATCAAACCAGCCTCTGTTCTCCTCTGTAAAGACTCCATCTTCAAAGTCTCCCACATAATACCTGCTCATCTGATATCTGCCAAAGGAATCCTGGTGATGCATCAGCGCGCCGATGGCCAGATATTTCCCGTCCAGCTCTATAAAGTCCGGGCATTCCACACAGCGGATTCCTTCTTCCTCCTCCACCAGCAGCGGTCCGGTATAGTCCCAGTGCTCCAGATCCCTGGATTCATACAGCAGGATTGCCGCCTTTCCCTCAAGGGCGCTGCCAAGCACCATATACCACTTCCCTTCTGTCTGAATCACCTTCGGATCACGGAAGTCAAAGGAAGCTCCCCTAGGACGCTCTCCGATTAAAAGCTTCTCTTCGGTAAAATGCAGCATATCGCTGCTCTTCATGATCCATTGCTGCTGAACCGTCTCCTCGCCGTCAACACACCGCCCCATGCTCCGGGTCAGATAAAAAAGTACTGCGTCCTTCTGTACCACTGCTGACCCGGAGAATGCACCCCCTGCCAGCTCCTTCGGATGATTCAGGATCTCCTCCTGGGGCTCCAGCACTACTGGAAGATGAACCCAGTGGGTCAGATCCCTGCTGACCGCATGTCCCCAGTACATATGGGACCATTTCTGTCCATGAGGGTTGAACTGATAGAACATATGGTAATATCCCTGGAACCAGCACAGCCCGTTGGGATCGTTAATCCAGTTCTTCCAGGGTGTGAAATGGTATGCTTCCCTGATCGGAGAATTGTACCAGTCCGTCTCTTCCCTTTTTATGAATCTGCCCTTGCCGTCCTGTTCCAGATAGCATACGCCTTCTTCCAGAATATTTTCACATCCGCTCAGATAGCATAACGAAATCTCACACTCCCCAGGAAGGATCTCATACTCCGTATTCTGAGCTACCGGAGCCTTAATCCATTTATAATATGCCTTCCCTCCCGGAAGCTTCTGACATTCTCCATCCCCGGAAATCAGTGAGATGCTCCCTCCTGGTTGTAATGCCTTTGCAAATATCTCCAGTTTTGTATATTTCCCCGTATTCATTGGTTTCCTCCTTCCTTTTTATATGAAACCGATTCCATATTTAAAACATTATATATTAAACTTATTTTTTATATTATATCTTATCTTATCAATTTTTATATGGAACCCGTTCCACTTCTTAAGTGTAATACAGACTGCATATTTTGTCAATCGAGTATTGACATTTTCTCCTTTACAACAAGAAAAGAGGATTTTTGTATTGTGCATTTTGTACAAAATCCTCTTTTCCCGTTTTCACTTATCTATTTTTCACAAATTCAATCCTACATTTTTTAACAATTTCACCAAAATATTTCCCCTATGCGGTTCCCCCAGGCTGCATTTCCACGTCCAGAATAAGACGGTGGGGTACATTTTTCCTCTGTTCCACAAGGTCAAGGAGGGTATTCACAGAAACTTCTGCCAATAATTCTACGTTTTGCCTAACCGCTGTCAGCTGCGGATATACCATACTGGACGGCGCCATGGCATCAAATCCAATAATGGACAGCTCCTCCGGCACCCGTACTCCCCTTCTCTGCGCTACATTCAGGCAGGCCAGTGCCGCCAGGTCCCCGCTGAAGATCCCGTCAATGTCCGGATAAGACCGGAATGTCTCTTCTGCGAATTTATAATAAGCTTCCCAGTTGAATATATTCCACTCCATCACTTCCTGCTGTACAGTCACTCCGTTCTCCTTCAGTATTTTCATAAAAGCCGTATATCTGTCGTTGGCCATGACCTTGGGGGCTATACCGGAAATAACCAGTACCTTCTTCCGCCGGGCTCCCAGCATGAGACGGGCTGCCAACTCCCCTCCCTTTTCATGGTCGCAGCCGATCAGCGGAATCCGGGCCCCCAGATCACGGTCAATGGACACAATCGGCTTCGTCTGTTTCTGGTACTCCTCCACCTCAAGGCCGTGGGATGCCGTAATAATTCCATCCACCATATTCCTCTCAAGCATATCCAGGTACTCCTGCTCCCGCCTGCTGATTCCTGCAGTATTGCAGATCATCGTCTTATAGCCCTGCTCATACAATTCCATCTCTATATGCTTCACCAGAGCCGAAAAAAATGGATGATCCAGATCCGGCACAACTACCCCGACAATTCCCGTCCTGTTATGGTATAGATTCCTTGCCAGCTCATTCGGGGTATAATGAAGCTTTTTTGCAGCTTTCTCAATCTTCTTTTTTGTCTCCGGCGAAACATAGCCAGAGCCGTTCAATGCCCGTGATACCGTTCCGACCCCTACACCTGCTTCCTGCGCTACTTCTCTAATACTTGCCATCTTACTTCCTTATATATCCTTTCTTCCCTCATACTAACCCTTTTTATTATACTTCATTCCGCCTGCTACTACAATGGGGACGGGGCATTTTTAAAAATGCCCCGTCCCCATCTGGTAATCCCGATATTTAATTTTTCCAGCCAATAATGTAATGAGAATAAGCAGAAGGCAAAACATGATTATATTTGTAAGTCTCCGGCTCCCTAAAGCCACTGACATTCCAGCAGTTATCTCAACAATTACCAGAGTTCTTCGTAACTTACCCGTGAAAGTCTGATACTCGCGATTTGATACTGGCCTCGCTGTATTAATCACTGGCGCAATCATCCATATAGTAACGATCTGTAAGCTGATAAATACAAACACCAGCCATAGTGCAACATGTAATCTAAGGCTCAATTGCATAACACAAAATAAACTTAATACTGAAAATATCAGACATCTGAAATATGTATCTGCATGATAACCGCCGGAATACATCCGTACAGGTATAAATATACAAAAGAAAAAAATACCTTCCGGAATCATATTCAACTTATATAGCAGCAACAGACTTACCAGAATATTCGTTCCGATTTCCAATGATGATTCAATTCCAAATTTCAAAACTGGTCTTTGTGTATCTTCTAATAAGCCCGCCCGGTCTGCATACTGCACAATCTTTTCGCTTAATACTTCCATTCTACTCATTGTCCTTTAATGCATCCGGAAATTCGGGCTGATGATAAATAAAAAAGCAAAAGCCTTCTCGCGCCATCATTGCTGTCATTGCTCCTATTACCATCAACACATTAAGAATACCACTTTTCTTCATCATGTAGTCATGTATTTTTCTCATCTTCTCGACTCCTTTTCTTTTTTTATCATTGTACTAATTTTCTGCAATTATTGTTTGCATATGTCAAAAAAACAAGGAAATATGTAATTTTTATATTCACTTATATTTCGCTATGATACACTCTTATATGAGTACCGCAATGAAGTAAATAAGGTAAACTATTTGTAAAACACAATGGAGAACCAACATGAAGACAAGGGTGAAAGAATTACGTCAATTAAAACATAAGACTCAGCTCCAGCTGGCGCTTGCCGTGGGGTGCTCCCAGAATTCCATCAGCCGGATTGAACTGGGGGAAACCGTTCCAAATGGTGAACTTTTGATAAAGTTATCTGATTATTTTAATGTTTCCCTGGATTATATGATGTGCAGGGACAGTCAGAGCCAGTATTCCACAAACATTTCTCTTCAGCCCCGAGTAATAGAATATGCAAAGAAGCTTCAATTGCTTTCTTCTGACAATAAAGAAACTGTTTATGTAGTCATTGATCATTTAACATCAACACAAAACAGGGAGGAATAACTTTGTTTCGAATTGCAGTATGTGACGACAACGTACCTATAACCAGCGAAGTGGAACATTTATTAACTGATATCAGCAGAAAGGACAATATCTCGTTAACGACTGATATATTTTTTGATGGATTATCTCTGTATCATTCCATTGAATCCGGTTTGGTTTATGATTTGATCTATTTAGATATAGAGATGGAGAAACTTGATGGAATTCAAACTGCCCATTTAATCCGCAGACACCGTCTGCCATCCTTGCTTATCTATATTTCAGCCTATGATAATTATTACAGACAGCTTTTTGAAGTAGAGCCTTTCCGTTTCCTGTCCAAGCCGATTGACAGCAACCTATTTTATCAATATTTTAAAGCTGCCCAGATCCGGCTAAATAAACAGAAATTATTCTATACTTTTAGCTTCAACCAAATCACTACAAAAGTAACTGTTTCGGATATTATTTTTATTGAAAGCGAAAAAAGAAACATCGTAATCCATACATTACAGCGTCAGTACCGGTTTATTGGCAAATTGAATGATGTTGAATCATTTTTTACATCAGATGGCCTGAACTTTTTAAGAATACATCAGTCCTACATCATAAATCCTTACTATGTTTCTTCCATCTGTCTGTCAGAAGTCACAATGTCTAATAACCGTACCTTACATATAAGTGCCAGATACCAGGAACAGACCCGTGACAAATATCTGCATTTCATTGAGGAGTTATAAGCTTATGCTGGCATTTATTTCATCTATTTTTTATTTATGGATTCTACATTTATATTTTCGAACCTCTTTTTCTAAAAGAGACCTGCACCCTGTGGCCAGAATCACAGTATGGATAGGGTTTTATTTTATGCACTCTTTTATCCTGGCAAACATACAGCCTTTTCTTCTCACCTTTATTCTGGGATGCTGTCTGCTGATAATATTGTGTGAAAGCATCTGTATGGCAAGCCATCAGCGTATTATTTTTACATGTCTCATTATTTATATTTTTGGCATGCTTGCTGAGATCTGTGTTTCAGTTTTTCTCCAACTGATTGGATTTTCCGGAGAAGGAATTGCCTCTCTTGGATCAGTTATCTCAAAACTAATCCTTTTGGCCGCTGTCCATGCGATTACTATTTTCAGACAACAGCAAAGCCAGAATGAACCCTCTTTCTTTTACTGGATTCTTTTGGTAGTGATTACTCTCTCCAGTATTCTGGCAATATATACTGTGTTCCTTTTTTTGCAGTCCGCAAATAGCTCTATTGACAGGCTGCTTTCTACGTTAGCAATTCTGGCCTTGTTATTAATTAATGTTGCAGTGTATATCATATATGATAAACTGTCGGCCGCTGCAGATTTACATATACAGATTCTCATGATGCGTCAGCAGATTGCACGGTATCATGAAACACTTGCCAACAAAAAAGCCAATGACTTTTTCTTTGCAACTGAGCGGCATAATCTCAAAAACCAGTTAATCGGAATCCGTGCTTACGCGCTGAAAAACCAGACTACAGAGATCGTTGACTTTATTAATACTCTGCTTCATGAAAATGAATTTGGTCTGACCCCCAGCTCATTCACTGACAATATTTTAGTGGACTCTTTACTCTGTTCAAAAAAGAATCTGGCAAGCCAGAGCAACATTCGCTATTCTGTAAACACCAGTATAGCTGCTTGTCTCCCTTTTCCAGATGCAGATCTATGTACTCTGATTGGAAATGCTCTTGATAATGCATTTGAAGCCTGTTTAACCCACAAAAATGCGGCAGGCTTTGTTAATGTTACGATTCAATATAAGACTAATTGTTTATATTGTCATTTTGAAAATTCTTATTATGGAACCACTTCTTTCTCCCAAAGCCACTTCTTTCATTCTACAAAGCCGGACAGGCTGAAGCATGGATATGGCCTGCGCTCGATTAAATACATTGCCTCAAAATATGACGGCATATTATCTATTTCAACTGAGAACAATACCTTTTCATTAAAGGTTCTATTATATGCTCCTCAATGATTATTTTTCGAAATTTTATAGATCAGCTCAATGATTTCAACCAAACTGTCTGACTGGGATTGTTTAAATTTCTCAAGGACATGAATCAATTTTTTATCTTTTCTGTCTCTGGTCTCCCCATATAGTATATAATCCGAACTTATCTCTAATGCTTCTGCCAACTTATATAAAGTATCTGCGGAAAAACCTTTTTTCCCTCCTTCGATTTCATATAAAAACTTAGCTGATATTCCTGCCATCTCAGCAAGCTTTTCTCTGGTATAGTGCCTTTTTTCGCGTACTCCCTTGATTCTCAGTCCTGCGTAATAATAAATGCTGCTCATATGTATCACCTCATACCATATTGCAGAATATTGGGTTTTCTTTACATTAACAATTATATCTATTTTTACTTCTAGTATATCTTTACGAAATCAATCCAACCCAAACAGGTAAAAAACAAACACAAATATGTCAAAATTTCATCTTCGAAATACTGGTATTAACATTACCAGATGATTTCCTCAATAAATTCAAGAGAAATGATTTAGATAATTTTGACAAAAAGTGTAGCAAAATTGCAAAGAACAATTGCTAGGAATAATTTAAGAAAAGCATATATAATAGATATAACTTCTTATATAGCCATTGGCAAAAGAAGAGTAATATATTGGAAGGAGCTTCCTGTATAATATAAAGTGTAAAGGGAGTTGATAAAAAAAGATACCT
>CANOKL010000039.1 GCA_947566645.1 uncultured Lachnospiraceae bacterium | reverse complement strand
GTAACTTTTAACTTAGTAGTCGTTCTTGACTACACCATTATTATACTAGGAGGAAAAAGATGAAGAGGACATTTATAAGTTTTTTGCTTTGTGCAGCTATGGCTGTTACGGCTCTATCAGGCTGCGGCGGTTCGGATCCGGAGGAGGAAGCAAAATCAAAGGCAGCTGCAGAGGGAGAGGCAGGTACGGAATCAGCAGGAGGGACAACCGGGACAGAGGGTGTCTTTACCTATGCGATTGGCGGAGATACGGGTAATACTCTGAATCCGCTGACTGCAGATGACAGATGGGGGCTTATGACCTGTCATCTCCTTTATACTCCGCCGTATTATATCTATGCGGATGGGACGATTGATTATATTCTTGCAGAGAGCATGGAGCCTTCCGAGGATGGACTGACTTATACGATGAAGCTGAAGGATGGACTGAAATGGAGTGACGGAGAGCCTCTTACGGCAGATGACATTATCTATACCTATGAAGAGCAGAACAAGCAGACGGAGAATCTGTTTATCGACGGGAAACCGATTGAGCTTAATAAGGTGGATGACCGGACAGTAGAGTTTAAGCTTCCTGCTGTTTGTGCGAGTGTGATGGAGCTTCTGTCCTCAGAGGCAAGCATTCTTCCGAAGCATTTCTTTGAAGGCAAGAATTCGTTTGATATTAATATGCTGGAAGAGAAGGTGGTTGGAGCAGGACCATATGTACTGGAAGAGTATCAGACAGGACAGCATCTGAAGTTTACGAAGAATCCGAATTATGCAAATGGAGAGGCGAAGATTGATACAATCGTTTACCGGATCATTGAGAATGATGACACGGCAACCCTTGCCCTTCAGAACGGGGAGATTGATGCATGGATCGGGCTCCCGGACATGCTGGATCCTTATCAGGAAAATGACAGCTTTAACATTACGAACTACAGCGAGGGACGTGTTGCGTATATGAGGCTGAATCCCAAGTCTCCCAATATGACGGACAAGTCCTACAGGGAAGGCATCTTATATGCAATGAACCGGGAGGAGATTATGACAGCGGCTTACACGGATAAGGAATTCTTTGAACTGGGATATTCTTTCCTTCCTCCGAACAACAGCTACTACAGCGAGGATGTTGAGAAGTGGGATCAGGATCTTGACAAGGCAAAGGAACTTACTGCAGATGGCCCGAAGGCGCTTAAGCTGTGTTATATAGAAGAGGATACCGTTCAGACGAATCAGGCGCTTACCATTCAGGCAGAGCTTAAGGCAATCGGCATTGAGGTGGAACTGGCTGGAATGAACCAGGCGGCATATATGAACGTGGCATATGACAATGAGAATACAGAATATGATATTTATCTTGGCGGATATGTTATGGGCGTAGACCCGGATATCTATTCCTCATTGTTCGTTTCTACAAAGGACAATATGATCAATTACGATAACAAAGAGATTGATAAGCTGTTTGCAGACGGAAATGCTACACTGGATGAGGCAGAGAGAAAGAGCATCTATAATGAAGTTCAGAAAAAGATCTCTGAGGAAGCAATCATCTATCCATTTGGGTCAAACCTGAGGTCACTTGTGACAAGCGCTCGTGTAGGTGGTCTTGAGGAAGCAAAATTTGTGCCGATTTACACATTTGGAGATTTGTCAAAACTGGAGCTGAAATAACGTTTCTATTCATGTTCCCGGGATGCGTACGTGCCGTACACTTTCCGGGAACATGATTCAGGAGTGGTGAAAGGGAGGCATGTGGATGCCTTCCTTTTTCCAATAAAATGATGATATTTTTTTGTGCCGGAAGGCTGTGCTTTTGTTACTATTTACGGCTCAGGAATGCGCTGAACTGCGCATTCCGTGAGAACATGATGCAGGAGTGAGGGGCGGCTTTTGCGTAGCAAAACTCGGAATGCCGACTCGAATCGTTACTATGAGCGGACGGTTAGTCCGTGAATAGTAACGTGCTTTTTCATACAGGCAGGAAATGCATGGCTTTTTGACACTTGTATTGTCATATAAACGAGGAGGAAAAATATGTTAAAGTACATTATAAAACGTATTTTACAGGCGGTTCCGCTGCTTTTGCTCATTACGCTGATCTGTTTTACCTTGATCAATCTGGCGCCCTATGATGCCATTGACTCCATCACAACGCCGGATATGAGCAAGGCTGAGATAGAAGCTAAGAGAGAAGCGTACGGACTGAACGACCCCATGATTGTCCAGTACGGGCGCTGGGTGGTCAATATTTTAAAGGGGGACTTCGGATATTCGCTGCTGTCCCATACCAGTATCAAATATGATCTGAAAATCCGGATTCCCGCGACAATCAAGCTGGTGCTGCCTTCTTATCTGACAGCTTATCTGCTGTCCATTGTACTGGGGCTTGTGGCCGGAAGCCATAAGAATAAATGGCCGGATAAGCTGATTGACGGCTTTTGTTCGGTAGGAATTTCCATGCCTACATTCTGGTTCGCTATGATTGTCATGTATTTCTTTGGATATAAGTTCAGGCTTTTCCCACTGATGGGGATGCATACTATCGGACTGGAGGATTCATTCGCGGACTTTATGAAGCATTTTATCATGCCTTATGTTGTCCTAACAGTGGGCTTCCTGCCGGATCTGACCCGTTATGTCCGGGGATCGACGATCGGGCAGCTCAAGGAGGACTATGTGATTGTCCAGCAGGCATTCGGTGCAAAGCGGACGGAGATTCTCTTTAAGCATGTAGGAAAAAATGTATTAATCCCGCTTATTACAAAGCTTGGCATGGCGCTTCCCATGCTGGTAACCGGGGCGGTTATTACAGAGACCATCTTCTCCTGGCCTGGGATTGGTTCTTATTTTGTAAAAGCAATTTCGGCAATGGATTACCCGATTGTTATGAGTATACTTGTGCTTTCCGGGACATTGGTGATTCTTGGGAACCTGCTGTCGGACGTTCTTTACTGTCTGACGGACCCAAGAATTAAGACGATGAAATAGAGGTGAGGGTATATGAAAAAGAGAAATCGAAGACTGGAAAATGTAGTATATGAATTTAAACATAACAAGCAGGCAATCTTTGCGGCAATCTATCTCTGTGTGATTATATGCGTCAGTATTTTTGTAGTATTTGTCAATATAGATCCGGATGCAATTGATGTGGTGCATAAGCTGGAGTTTCCGTCCGGTGCGCACTGGTTCGGTACGGATGATATGGGAAGGGATTACTTTATCCGTGTGCTTTACGGCGGAAGAGTGTCCCTTCTGGTCGGGGTACTGGCCATGGTTACTTCCATTACCATCGGTGTGACGGTGGGGATGATGTCAGGTTATTTTGGGGGAATTGTGGACAATCTTCTGATGAGGCTGGTAGATGTCTTTTCCTCCATTCCATGGATCATTATGGTAACGGTATTCGGGCTTTTGTTTAAACGGGGCTTATTTTCGATTATTATTGTAATCGGCCTTTTTAGCTGGATGGGAATTGCCAGGCTGGTCCGTTCAGAGGTGCTCTCGGCAAAAGAAAGAGAGTATGTGCAGTATGCAAGATTTATCGGAAGACACCCTGCCCGGGTTATGACTGGTCATGTCCTGCCGTCCATATTTCCCACCATTATCACTGCGGCTACGGCGGAAATTGCCAGCGCGATTATGATGGAAAGTGCCCTGAGTTTCTTGGGAATTGGCGTGGCGGCTCCTATGTCAAGCTGGGGAAGTCTTCTCCAGGGCTCGCAGCAGTATCTGCAGAAGGCTCCGTATATGGCAGTGCTGCCCGGCATCCTGATTATTCTGACGGTATATTCCTTTAACAAGCTGGGGGATGTGCTGCGCGTATTTGTAGAACCTAAGATAACGGCAGGTGAGAAAAATGAGTAAGAAGAAAATATTGGAAGTAGAGAATTTGAGAACTGTATTTAAAAGCCGCGGGCAGGAGGTTCATGCCGTGCGGGGAGTAAGCCTTACGGTGGAGGAAGGAGAGATTCTCGGACTGGTGGGGGAATCCGGGAGCGGCAAATCCGTAACCATGAAGGCCGTGCTTGGCATCCTGGCGGAAAATGCAGAGGTTCAGAGCGACAGTCTGAAACTGAATGGAGCGGAGCTCTCCGGGCTTAAGGAGGAGGAATACCGGAAGCTTCGGGGAAAGGATATGACCATGATCTTCCAGGATCCAATGACCGCCCTGAATCCACTGGTCAAAATAGGAAAGCAGCTGGAGGAAGTAATTCTGCGCCACAGCAGCTGTTCGAAGTCAGAGGCAAGGGAAAAAGGAGTGGAAATGCTCCGCAAGGTGGGAATCCCTATGCCGGAGCAGAGAATGAAGCAGTATCCACATGAGTTCTCCGGCGGTATGCGCCAGAGAGTACTGATTGCCATGGCGCTTGCATGTGAGCCGAATCTCCTGATTGCGGACGAACCGACGACGGCTCTTGACGTGACGATCCAGGCGCAGATCTTAGATCTGCTTAAGGAGCTGAAAGAGGAATATCATACATCCATTGTCCTAATTACACATGACATGGGGGTGGTGGCAGCGGTATGCAGCAAGGTTGCCATTATGTATGGAGGCCTGATCATGGAGTGCGGCACCTCGGAAGAGATTTTCTATCATCCGAAGCATCCCTATACCAAAGCGCTGCTTAAGGCCATTCCATCGCTGGATTTAAAAGAAGGAGAGAGACTGCAGTCGATCGCAGGATTACCGCCGTCTCTGAACAATCCGCCGGCAGGGTGCCCCTTTGCGGCAAGATGCGGGTATGCAGAGGACAGATGCAGGAAAGAACTTCCAGAATACCAGGAATTCAGTGAAACTCACAGAGCCATGTGCTTCCTGGATATGCCGAAGGAGGGGAGAGTATGAAACAGGAGATTTTGATTTCAGCGTCAGGACTAAAAAAATATTTTCCTGTAAAAGGATTCCTGGGAGGAAAGACACGATACATAAAAGCGGTCGATGGAATTGACCTTGAGATTCATAAAGGGGAGACCTTTGGCCTTGTAGGAGAGTCCGGGTGCGGCAAATCCACGCTGGGACGGACACTGATCCGCATGTATGACGTGACTGGGGGAACACTTTTTTATAAAGGGAAGGATATAACACATGCAAAAGCCTCTGAGCTTAAGGAATTCCAGAATAAAATGCAGATCATTTTCCAGGATCCCTATTCTGCGCTGAACCCTTTCTGGAATGTGGAAGAGATCCTGGATGAGCCTATGAGTCAGATTGGTATGCCGGCAGCCGAGAAAAAAGAACGCATGGAATCTCTTTTAAATAAAGTAGGCATGAAGTCAGAGGATCTGCTCCGCTTTCCGTACGAGTTTTCCGGCGGACAGCGCCAGCGCATCGGAATTGCAAGGGCGCTGACCGTCAATCCGGAATTCATTATGTGCGATGAGCCTATTGCGGCGCTTGATGTATCAATCCAGGCGCAGGTAGTAAATATGTTAGAGGATCTTCAGTCGGAATTCGGACTCACTTATTTATTCGCAGCCCATGACCTGTCCATGGTTCGTTACATCAGTACAAGAATAGGGGTCATGTATCTGGGCAGCCTGGTGGAGGTCACAGAAAGCAGCGAATTGTACAAGAACCCTCTGCATCCATACACCCAGGCATTACTGTCTGCAATTCCGGTAGCCGACCCGGTAAAGGCGGGCAGAAAAAAACGAATCAGACTGGAAGGGGAACTTCCAAGCCCCATGGATGTGCCGGAGGGATGCCGCTTTGCACCAAGATGTCCGTACGCAAAGGAACGGTGCCGCAAGGAAAGCCCGAAGCTGAGGGAGATCGAAGGGGCGCATTATGCAGCGTGCCATTACGCAGAAGATTTAAACTAGCCGATTTGAGCCAATTTGGGACGGGGCATTTTTAAAAATGCCCCGTCCCAAATTAATTCAGTTCGGCAATTCTTGATACTCCCACGTATATCTCGGATATTTTATACCATGTCGGGTAATCTACGATCCCGGTCTGGGGCAGGCCGAATACGGACTGGAATTTGCGGACTGCTGCTGCGGTTGCAGGCCCGTAGATTCCGTCTGCGGTGATTTTGGGAATGGCTGGGTAAGCGCCGGAGATTACGGCGAGCTGTTCTTGCATCTGCCGCACTTTATCTCCGGTTGAACCCTGTGTCAGGTTATAGCCGGGCCATGAAGAGGGGATGCCTGAGATGGCTTCGGCTGTATTGATATACATATTGTCTCCGTAGTAGTAGCGGAGAATCTGAATGGGCGTATAGCCCTGGTCGCCCAGGGATTTTGAGCCCCACTGGGTCATCCAGTTGGGACACTGCACCTGTCTTCCGTCGCAATACTGCGTGAGAATAGGCTGTTTTACATTTGGTCTTGATAAATAATTAGAAAATAGTTCATCTACGATGACAGATATGGTATCATATATATTGCGTTCCGGTATCCATTTGTGGTCAAAAGCGGTAGATGATGTTATGGTGAAATCATAGCCTCTGTTCCGGTACCACTCCGTATATACCCGGTTCAAAGTAAAGGACATAATAGCAAGCACATTCGCCCGGATGGTATTGGCAGGCCAGGTGGCATAGATTTCACTGGAAGCCACATTTTTGATATAATCCTTGTAGCGGACATAATAATCCCGTGCAGTAGTGTCCCGGGGGCTTCCGTCATGGACCACGATATACTCCGGCACGACAACCCGGCTTAAGACAATCTCTCCGGTTTCATTTACAGGCTTGATTTCATCCTCGGGTATTTTCGGAGGATATGTCCCATATAATGTATGGGCAGGGATGACGAAGGTCTCGGCATTTTCCCCGGGAGTCAGGGGACGGAGTTCGACATTCTGTATGGCAGTAATAGAAGACAGGATTTCGGCACCGGCAATGCTGACAGGCTCATACCCGGGAGCTGTCACCTGTATGGTATATTCAGAATAGGGCTGCTGCTCATTATTCACATCAAGGCTGTAATCTATAGGCGGCGCAGGAAGATCGATGGTCTCTGTCTGTCCGGAGGAGTCCGTGGCAAGTTCCTCCAGCTGGTCATCCGGTACACCGGTGTAGGAGATGGAAACAGAAGCGTCACTTACCGGAAAACCGTTGATTTCCGAAGTTACCTGGACTTTTAACTGCCCTTTATCAGGGGTATCCGTCTGAAAGGCATGGATATGGTTCATAAATTGTACCTCATAAAATGCTCTTGCTATTACTATATGATAGACGGCAGAGGGTGGTTACTCTATATTGCACCTGGAGGGCATCCCCTGATGCATGTTCCTGCAAAGCGGGCGGACTGCGTCCGGCCAGGCATGCCAGGACTGCATCCCGCAAAGCATTCCGGCTAGGACGGACTGCACCCGGTCAGGTATACCGGTACAAAACATAGAAAGGAATAACGTAACGATTCGGCATGTATGTCCGGGCCTGCCTGGGGAAGCATGCAGCGTGGAAGTTTTGAACGAGTTACGGAATAAGGATGATGAGAAAACGAAAAAAATCAGGATGCCTGTATGCGCTCCTGGCCTTGCTGACTTCAATGCTGGTTGTCTGTCTTGGGCTGATGGCCTGTGCATTTTTCATATTCCAGGGGGAGGATGTAAAGGAACAGGTAATGGATCAGTTTGCGGAAAAGGAGAAGATCCCCTTCCAGCAGATTGAAAACGTGCAGGAGAATATTGCGAGGAAATATTATTATGAGCAGCTATACCAGGAGGAACAGACCGTGTACCTGGAGATTCTCCAGGGAATCCAGGAAAATAACGCACAGATCTATGTTCATTCGTCAGATGCAAAGCGGACGAATCTGCTGTTTCAGTATGTGCTCAGGGATTATCCGGAGATCTTCTGGTGCGACGGGACAACTACCGCCACCTCCTATGGCGGTGATGAGGAATATACTGTGTTAGAACCTGTATATCTGTATGATGCGGCAGAGCGGGATGAGAGGCAGGGAAAGATTGACGCAGCGGCAGCAGAATGCCTGGCGGGAATCAAGGCAGATGCCTCAGACTATGAGAAGATTCTGTATGTATACGAGTATATTGTAGATACAGTGGAATACGACCTGGACGCAGAGGATAATCAGAATATCTACAGCGTATTTGTGGGCAGGCGCTCTGTATGTGCCGGATATTCCAAGGCAACCCAGTATCTGCTGGAGCAGATGGGGATTTTCTGCACCTATGTGACAGGAAAGACAGAGAGCGGGCAGAGCCATGCCTGGAACCTGGTGCTCTGTGGCGGTGATTATTATTATGTGGATACCACCTGGGGGGATCCGGTTTTCCAGGAGCAGGAGGGTGAGGAAGTAAAGAAGAATCTGGATTATATCAGCTATGATTATATGTGCTGTGATGATGAAGAACTTTTACGCACCCATATTCCTGATGCGGACCTAAAGCTTCCGGAATGCACGAAGATGGATTGTAACTATTATGTGGTAAATGGGATGTACTATGACCACTATGACAGTGGGGAAGCAATGGCTGTTATGAACAATATGATCTCTGAAAAGAGAAGCCCTGTTGTATTTAAATTTTCGAATGGGGATTTATACAAGGAGGCACATAAAGATATTTTTGACAATGTCATTCATGAGGCGGCCCAGAGCCTGGCACAGATGTATGGGCTGTCCCAGGTGAAGTACAGTTATATTGATGACAAAAAGCTGAATAAAATCGTGATTTACTGGGAGTATGAGGAGTGATGAAGGGGACGATATGATAAAACAATTGCTGTCTGTGGAAGGGATGCTTACAACCACATTTTTAATACTGCTTACAGGGGCGGCTTATAGGGATGGAAGGGAGAGAAGGATACCGGATCTGTATGTTTCCGGCATCCTTCTTACAGCGCTTATAAGACTGTTTATCCTGGAGGGGACAGATGTGCAGGGAATCGCAGCCAGAGCGTCAGGTGCCCTGGCTGTCAGTGTTCCGATGCTTCTGACTGCTCTGATTGTGCCTGGGGCATTCGGGGGAGGGGATGTGAAGCTGATGGCTGCCTGCGGTCTTTTCCTTGGTGCAAAGGATATCTTTTATTCGTTTTTCTATGCTCTGATCCTGGGAGGAGTCTTTAGTATTTATCTTATTCTGGTAAAAAAAGGAACCCGGAAAACAAGGATTGCGTTCGGTCCGTTTTTAGCGTCTGGCATTGTCTTAAGGCTTATTTTCCTGATTTTTAAAGGTTGAAAAATGCAAATAAGTGTATTAAAATGTTTTAGGATTGTGGGAGTGCGTTAGCATGGAACAATCCGTGTATCTGAAGGTATGATTTGTGTAAGAAAGTGATTCAAAGGCGTAAAAATCCCATCGCCAGGGGCGGTTTTAAATGGATTTTTATATGATTTAAGAAAAGGAAAGGGTGGAAGAATGAAAGCATTTCTTATTCTGGAGGACGGAACAGTCTTTGAGGGAACCAGTATTGGTTCGGCGAGGGACATGATTAGTGAGATTGTATTTAACACTTCGATGACAGGTTATCTGGAGGTGCTGACGGATCCATCCTATGCCGGACAGGCCGTTGTAATGACATATCCTCTGATTGGAAATTACGGAGTTACTCCGGATATGGAGTCGGAGAAGGCGTGGCCGGATGGATATATTGTGAGAGAACTTTCCCGTGTGGCAAGTAATTTCCGCTGTGAAGGAGAGCTGGAGGAGTTTCTTGTGAAACAGGATATTCCGGGGATTGCGGGGATTGATACAAGGGCTCTTACGAAGCTTCTCAGGGAAAAAGGTACCATGAACGGTATGATTACCACGAATGCAAATTTTAGTCTGGAGGAGGTTCTCCCGGCGCTTCAGGCTTATAAGGTCGGGGACGTTGTGTCAAAGGTGACCTGCACAGATACATATATATTAGAAGGAAAAGGACCGAGGGTGGCGCTTATGGACTTCGGTGCAAAGAAAAATATTGCCAGATCTTTAAATCAGAGGGGCTGTCATGTCACTGTCTATCCGGCAGATACGGCTGCAGAGGAGATCATTCAGTCGAAGCCGGACGGGATTATGCTTTCCAACGGACCCGGGGATCCGCAAAGCTGCACATCTATTATTAAAGAAATCAAAAAATTATCCGATACAACTATTCCAATATTTGCTATCTGCCTGGGACATCAGCTGATGGCTCTTGCACATGGTGCAAAGACATATAAGCTGAAATACGGGCACAGGGGCGGTAATCATCCGGTGAAGGACTTACAAAGCGGACGGGTGTACATTTCTTCTCAGAACCATGGATATGCGGTTGATTACAGTACCATGGATCCTGCGGCTGCACAGGAAGCGTTTGTGAATGTAAATGACGGGACGAATGAGGGGCTTACATATACCGGGAAACATATTTTTACAGTACAGTTCCATCCGGAAGCATGTCCCGGGCCCCAGGATTCAGGGTATTTGTTTGACAGATTTATGGATATGATGAAAGGAGCAGAATAATGCCAAAGAATAATGAGATTAAAAAGGTGCTTGTCATTGGTTCCGGCCCTATTGTGATTGGTCAGGCGGCAGAATTTGACTATGCGGGAACCCAGGCCTGCCGTTCCCTCAAGGAGGAAGGGCTTGAGGTTGTGCTCTTGAATTCGAATCCGGCAACTATCATGACAGATAAAGATATTGCAGATAAGGTATATATTGAGCCACTCACCGTGGAAGTGGTGGAACAGCTTATTTTAAAGGAGAGACCGGACAGTGTGCTTCCAACCCTTGGAGGACAGGCCGCTCTGAACCTTGCCATGGAGCTTGAGGAAAATGGTTTTCTTGGAAGGAACCATGTGCGCCTGATCGGAACAACGGCAGAGACCATTAAAAAGGCAGAGGACCGCCTGGAATTCAAGTCCACTATGGAAAAGATCGGGGAGCCCTGCGCAGCGTCCCTTGTGGTGGAGAGTGTGGAGGATGGCGTGAAATTTGCCGAGAGTATCGGATATCCGGTGGTACTGCGCCCGGCCTATACGCTTGGGGGCAGCGGCGGCGGGATTGCCCACAACAGGCACCAGCTAATGGAGATTCTGGAAAATGGCCTCCGCCTTTCCCGTGTAGGACAGGTGCTGGTGGAGCGCTGTATCGCCGGATGGAAAGAAATTGAGTACGAGGTGATGCGTGATGCGGCCGGAAACTGTATTACGGTATGTAATATGGAAAACATTGACCCGGTGGGCGTGCATACAGGGGACAGCATTGTGGTGGCTCCCTCCCAGACTCTGGGGGATAAGGAATACCAGATGCTTCGGACATCAGCGCTTAACATTATCAGTGAGCTGAATATTACCGGTGGCTGTAATGTGCAGTATGCCCTGCATCCGGATACCTTTGAATACTGTGTCATAGAGGTGAACCCCCGTGTCAGCCGTTCCTCCGCCCTGGCCAGTAAGGCGACGGGGTATCCGATTGCCAAGGTTGCGGCGAAGATTGCTCTGGGCTATACTCTGGATGAGATTAAGAATGCAGTCACGAAGAAGACATATGCAAGCTTTGAACCTATGCTTGATTATTGCGTCGTGAAGATTCCGCGTCTTCCTTTTGACAAGTTTATCAGCGCAAAACGTACCCTTACCACACAGATGAAGGCAACAGGCGAGGTTATGAGTATCTGTGATAATTTTGAGGGTGCCTTAATGAAGGCAATCCGTTCCCTGGAGCAGCATGTGGACAGTCTGCTGTCATATGATTTTTCCAGGCTTACAAGGGAGGACCTGCTGGAGGAGCTGAAACGGGTGGATGACCAGCGGATCTGGAAGATTGCGGAGGCAGTAAGAAGAGGTATTTCCTATAAAATCATTCATGATATTACAAAGATTGATATCTGGTTTATTGATAAGATTGCAGTACTGGTAGAGATGGAGCAGGCTCTGAAGGCATGTGCACCCAGGGTGGCATCCGGAAGAGGGGGAATTGATGCCGGACTTCTGAAGGAGGCAAAGAGGCTGGAGTTTCCGGATCACGTGATCGCAAGTCTGACGGGTCTGGAAGAGCGTAAGGTCCATGACCTCCGCCATGAGTATGGAATCCGGGCAGCCTACAAGATGGTAGATACCTGTGCGGCAGAGTTTGCGGCAGAGACCCCCTACTATTATTCTGTGTTCGGCAGTGAGAATGAGGCAGAGAAGACAGAAGGCCGCAAAAAAGTCCTTGTACTTGGCTCTGGTCCCATCCGGATTGGGCAGGGAATTGAGTTTGATTTCTGCTCCGTGCACTGCACCTGGGCATTTGCAAAGGAAGGCTATGAGACGATTATTGTAAATAACAATCCTGAAACTGTGAGCACGGACTTTGACATTGCAGATAAGCTGTATTTTGAACCCCTTACTCCAGAGGATGTGGAAAGCATTGTGGATATAGAAAAGCCGGATGGAGCGGTGGTGCAGTTTGGCGGCCAGACAGCGATCAAGCTTACGGAGGCATTGATGAAGATGGGGGTTCCCATTCTGGGCACAAAGGCAGAGGATGTGGATGCTGCCGAGGACAGGGAGCTCTTTGACCGGATTCTGGAAGAATGTCAGATACCCAGGCCCAAGGGAGATACTGTATATACAGCAGAGGAGGCAAAGAAGGTCGCAAACCGTCTTGGATATCCGGTGCTTGTAAGACCCTCTTATGTACTTGGCGGGCAGGGCATGCAGATTGCCATTAATGACCATGATATTGATGAATTTATCGGCATCATTAACCGGATTGCCCAGGATCATCCGATTCTGGTGGATAAGTATCTGCAGGGAAAAGAGATTGAGGTGGATGCAGTATGCGACGGAGAAGAGATTCTCATCCCGGGTATTATGGAGCACATTGAACGTGCGGGAATCCATTCCGGGGACAGCATCTCGGTTTATCCGGCACAGAGCCTTACGGAGAAGACGAAGCAGACCATTGAAGAGTATACCAGGAGGCTTGCCCGTTCACTGCATGTAATCGGGCTGATCAATATTCAGTTTATTGTGTGCGGGGAGGAGGTCTATGTCATCGAGGTGAACCCTCGTTCCAGCCGGACTGTTCCCTATATCAGCAAAGTGACAGGAATCCCCATCGTGCCTCTTGCGGCAAAGGTTATAATCGGACATAAGATTGCAGAATTGGGATATACAAAAGGACTGCAGCCAGAAGCAGATTATTTTGCAGTGAAGATGCCGGTATTCTCATTTGAGAAAATCCGGGATGCAGATATCAGCCTGGGGCCTGAGATGAAATCCACAGGAGAATGCCTGGGAATCGCAAAGACATTCGACGAGGCGCTTTACAAAGCATTTCTGGGTGCAGGAATCAAGCTTCCGAAATTCAACAACATGATCCTGACTGTCCGGGATGAAGACAAGCCCCAGGCAGTGGAGATCGGAAGAAGATTCGAGAAGATCGGCTACCGCATCTTTGCCACAGCGGGAACCGCCCAGGCGCTGAAAAAGGGCGGTGTTAAGGCAATCGCAGTGAATAAGATCGAGCAGGAGACACCGAATCTCATGGATCTGATCCTTGGACATAAGATTGATCTTGTCATTGATACACCGCCCCAGGGGGCAGAACATGGAAAGGACGGGTTCGTGATCAGAAGAAATGCAGTGGAGACAGGTGTAAATGTACTCACTGCGATTGATACGGCAGAGGCACTCATTACAAGCCTGGAGAATACAGACATACAAAAGCTGACATTAGTGAATATTGCGGAGATTTAATCAATTGGGGACGGGGTATTTTTAAAAATACCCCGTCCCCAATTGACAAATCATGAAAAGTGTATTAATATAGTTAGTACACTTAATACATTTCACACACAATGAAGGAAAGGAGGAGCCATGATTATTATAGACTACAATGATAAACGGCCGATCTATGAGCAGATTGTGGAGAGGTTCCAGACATTGATTGTGAGCGGGGTACTGGAGGCAGGTGAGAAGATGCCGTCTGTGCGGACGCTTGCCGTTGAGCTGTCGATTAATCCGAATACGATTCAGCGGGCCTATACGGAGCTGGAGCGTGACGGTTTTATCTATGCGGTGAAGGGACGGGGAAATTTTGTGAAGCGGGATACAGAGCTTTTTGAGAAGCAGAAGGAACGGCTTCTGGCAGGGTTTGAGAAGCAGATCCGGGTCTGCCTGCGGCAGGGGGTGAAAAAGGAGATGCTTTTTCAGAGGCTCCAGGAGGTGGTTACAGATTTTTACGGGGAGGTGACGGCATGATTGAGGTAAAGCAGGTGAGCAAGACATTTGGCACTATTGAGGCGGTGAAGCAGCTGAGCCTTAAGATTCACTCCCAGAATGTGTTTGGAATGCTTGGAACGAACGGGGCGGGTAAGAGTACGCTGATGCGTATGATGGCAGGAGTACTTAAGCCGGATGAGGGAGAGATCCTGATTGACAATGAGAGGGTGTGGGACAACCCACTAGTGAAAAAGAGGTTTTTCTATATCTCGGACGAGCAGTTTTTTTATCCGAATGCAACAGCATTTGATATGGAAAGGTTTTACAGCAGTTATTACATGGACTTTGACGGACACAGGTATGCAAAGCTTCTCGGACAGTTCGGGCTGGACGGGCACCGCAAGATCCAGACCTATTCCAAGGGAATGAAAAAGCAGCTTTCAATTGTCCTTGGACTATGCGCGAATGTATCGTATCTGTTTTGTGACGAGACCTTTGACGGGCTGGATCCGGTGATGCGCCAAGGGATTAAGAGCCTGCTGGCTAAGGAGATTGATGACAGGGGATTTACCCTGGTGATTGCATCCCATAACTTAAGAGAGCTGGAGGATATCTGTGACCATATAGGGCTTCTGCATAAGGGCGGAGTGCTCCTTTCCAGAGAGCTTTCTGATCTGAAGTGTAATCTTCATAAGGTTCAGTGTGTATTTGCGGAGCATGAGGAGGTTTCCTTTTATGAGAAATTCCGTATTCTCCAGCTGGAACAAAGAGGTCGTCTGATCTCTATGACAGTAAGAGGGGAAAAGGAGGAGATCAGGGGACAGATGGAAGCGTTAGAACCAGTTTATTTTGAGATGCTGCCATTGTCATTAGAAGAGATCTTTATCAGTGAAACGGAGGTGGCTGGTTATGACATCAAAAAGCTCATATTATAGTCTGAGGCGTGAAAATATAAAACACCGTATTGGAATGATGCTTCTGGTTCTGTTGTTTTTCTTCGCATATATGATCTGGTATTTAATATCTGTGCAGAATATCTGCAGCAGGCAGGGGGAAGAGATCGGGAGACAACTTACAGACCTGTCAGAGCCGGGGATGGGATTTGGGTTTATTGTCCTGGTATCTGCAGTGCTCCTGGCGGTCAGCGGCTTTCGCTGCCTGCACTCCAGGACGGAGATTGATTTTTATTATTCGCTGCCGGTTAAGAGAAGGCTTTTTTTCTATATCACAGGAACAAATGACCTGGTTCTTTTTGGGACTGCTGTCCTGATATTGATGCTTTTTAAATGCGCGGTAGTTGCCGCTGTCGGACATTTTACGATGACAATCGGAAGGAATGCCGTGTGGTCTTTTGGATGCTATCTTATTGTATTTGCAGCAGTATACCTGACGATGGCACTTGCCATGATTCTGACCGGTCATACATTTGTAGGAATTCTTGCATTTGCGGCGCTCGTGATCTATTCGCCGGTGATGCTTCGCTTTTTGTACCCGGGTCTTGCCACGATCTTTTTCAGAACCTATTCGGAACCTCTGCGGGGCGGAGTGTTCGATTACTTTTCCCCGGCGGCTCTTGCCGTAAAGCTGCTTTCAGATGCCGGGCCGTGGAACTGGAAGGACCATCTTCTTCCCTTTGCAGCTTTATGCGTCTGGGCTGCTGTACTGCTTGCGGCGGATTTTATCTTGTATGAAGAGCGGGCATCTGAGATGGCCGGCAGGGCGGTGGCATTTCCGAAGATCTGTCCTGCTGTCCGCATTCTCCTTGTGATACCCATAGCCCTGTATACCGGGATGGCCCTGTATACGGCATCTTTTAGTTCTTTTCATTTTTGGATTGTAGCTGGAATTATCATCGGCGGTTTTCTTTCCCATGGACTGATCGAATGTATCTACCGGTTTGATGTGAAGGGAATGCTTTGCTGTAAGAAGCAGATGGCGGCATCCATTGTGGCGGCGCTTGGAATTGCCGGGTTTTTCTGGATGGATCTTTCGGGTTATGATACTTATATTCCCAAAAAGGAGGACGCACAGGCTCTGTTCATTAATAGTGGATACTCCTATACCGGTGCATTCTGGGGAAAGGAAAGAAAAGGTATTTCAGGGGAAGTCATGGAAGAAGCACTCATGATACTGGCCGATGTAGTGATGCAGAATGATGAAAATGCAGAGGCTTATGCTTCAGATGGCGCGGATTCCTCCGGATACGAGACCTATACTGTCACATACAGGCTGAAAAACGGCAGGGAGAAGAGACGCGAATATGTACTGAGCCAGGAGCTGGAGGACAGGCTGCTGGGACAGATTTTCGGCACGAAGGAATATAAGGAGGATCATTATTCCCTGTATACGGCAGACTGGTCCAGGGTTACAGATGTGGGAGTTGTAGACTTCCAGGGCAGCAGGTATCTTCACCTGACAAAGGAGCAGAGGAACAGGCTGTTTGAAATCTATCTTGAGGAGCTGTCAGGGCTTACGTATGACACTGCAAAGAGCACTCTGCCAGTGGGACGGCTTGCAGTCAGCCATACCGAAAAAACCGGGGATGACATGAATCCTGAGAGCAGTCAGGGAATCTTTGGCACATACAGCAGCTACAGCTATGAGATAGAAGATTCTTATTATCTATATCCCACATTTGAAAAAACGATACAGTATATTGAAAACGAACTGAAAACAGATGTGCAGACATCCATGGAGGAGGCGCAGATTAAAAAGCTCACTGTGTGGAAGTATACAGACAGTGGTAAGGAATATACGATTACGGATCCGGAATTTATCCGGTCCATACAGAGCAGCCTGATCAGCAGCGAACTGCTGGAGGGGATCGGAGATTATTACTATCCTCTGGACAATTACAGCCTTGATATGATAGCAACAGCGGCCTCTGAGGAAGGAAACCGTGACCTGACGGTCTATACAGATGCAGACACTGTCCAGAAGATCAAAACCTTCCTGGATCTTGAATAAAGTTGGATAAACTTAAGGAATTTCCTGTTTTGCGTAACATTTTTGTAATATTTGTAATGAAATTGAAATTAATGAATATACTAATGATAGGTACTACAAAAATGTGATATGCAAAACAGGAGGTTTATCGGTATGACTGAGAATCAAAAGGCGGCAATCCTCATAGGAGGACTGGTTTCTGCAGCCTTGTGTTCAACAGGATTCGTAAACAGGACTCAGATGCAACAGACAGAAAAGGTAGTAGCAGTAAGTACAGGAGAGATGTTAGAGAGTGTTCAGAATCTACACTATATAGAAACGGACCGTAACCAGGTGGCAGGGATCGTAGGTATGAAAGTCGGTGCGGCGCAGGAGGCCGAAGCCAGAAAGGCAGTGAAAAGACAGCGGGAGAGAGAAAAGAAGGCATCAGCTGTATCAAATGCAAATAAGAGCCTGCTGGCTTCCATTATCTTCTGCGAAGCAGGCAACCAGCCATACGAGGGACAGGTTGCCGTCGGGGCAGTGGTCATGAACCGGGTAAGGAGCGGATCATTTCCCGGAACCATAGAAGAAGTGGTCTATCAGTCCGGACAGTTTACACCTGCATGTACAGGCTGGCTTGACCAGGTCAGAAATACGCAGAGCTATACAGGCAGCGCCATGCAGGCGGCAGCAGATGCCCTCTCAGGAGAAAATCCGGTGGGAGAATGCCTGTATTTTGACCGGGGCGGCAGCGGACTGCAGATCGGAGATCATTTTTTTCATTGAAAATCAATTGGGGACGGGGTAAAATTAAAAATACCCCGTCCCCAATTTACGAGGAGGTATAAGATATGTACAGGATTTTTATTGTGGAAGATGATATGACGATTGCGGGTGCTCTGGTGGAGCATCTGGGCAGATGGGATTATGAGGCGGCATGTGCAAAGGATTTTCGGAGTATTCTGGAGGAGTTCGTGGCTTTTGACCCGCAGCTCGTGCTTCTTGATATTGTGCTTCCTTTTTTTAACGGGTTTCACTGGTGCCAGGAGATCCGGAAGATTTCCAGGGTTCCGATTGTGTTTTTATCCTCAGCGGCAGATAATATGAATATTGTGATGGCTATGAATATGGGCGGGGATGAGTTTATAGAAAAGCCTTTTGACCTGAATGTGGTGACGGCGAAGATTCAGGCGGTATTAAGAAGGGCGTATGCTTTTCAGGGGAGTGGGAATGTACTGGAGTACAGGGGGCTTCTGCTGAACCTGAATGATGCGTCTGTTTCTTATAAGGATCAGAGGATGTTGCTTACAAAAAATGAATTTCGCATTCTCAGGCTATTGTTTGAAAATTCCGGACGGATTGTGTCCAGGGATACGATTATTGCGAGTCTGTGGGAGAGTGATGAGTTTATTGATGATAATACATTGACGGTGAATGTCTCCAGGCTTAGGAGGAAGCTTCTGGAGCTAGGGCTTTGTGATTGTATTAAGACGAAGAAAGGGATTGGATACATAGTAGAGTGATGAAGGTGATGATGGGCTATTTGAGGGAGCATATAGGGGGAATCTGTCTGTATGCCGGGTTCACCGGTGTTTTTTATGTTGTTTTTCTGCTTTATGATATTCAGAAGGAGGCAGTAAATTATGCGTTTCTGCTTGCAGGCTTTGTGGCTTTTCTGTATGGACTTCTGGGGTTTTTGAAGTATGCGCGCCGGCACAGGGAGCTTTTGGAGTTGGAAAGTGGGATGGAAGCAGGACTTGAGAGCCTTCCTGTCCCGCCTGGTCTTATTGAGGAGGACTATCAGAGGATTCTGAAACGCCTGTATGAAGAGAAGCTGGAGCTGGCGACAGAAGGACGGATTGCCAGGCAGGAGATGGGCACTTATTATAGTATGTGGGTGCATCAGATTAAGACGCCGATTGCAGGCCTCCGCCTCCTGATTCAGATGCAGGGAGATGCAGGGGATGAAGGATGTGGGAAGTGGAACAAAAAGATGAAGCTGGAGCTGTTTAAGATTGAGCAGTATGTGGAGATGGCATTGATGTATGTCCGTATGGAATCCATGTCTTCGGATCTTTCTTTTGATGTGTATGATCTTGACGAGATTCTTAAGAAATGTATCCGCAAGTATTCCCAGATGTTTATTCTGCAGAAGATCAGGCTTAGATATGACCCTGTGGAGAGAAAAGTACTGACAGATGAAAAGTGGATTTCATTTGTTGTGGAGCAGCTTCTTTCGAATGCCCTCAAGTATACATCAGGGGAAGACGCCTGTGTATCCATTTATATGAAGGGGGAGGAGCTGGTTATTGCAGATACAGGAATCGGGATCTGCCCGGAGGATCTTCCCAGGGTTTTTGAGAGAGGATTTACGGGCTATAATGGGCGCAGCGGCAGGAAGTCCACGGGAATCGGTTTATACTTAAGCCGGACAGTCATGGACCGGCTTGGGCACGGAATCCGCATCGAATCAGAGCCGGACAGAGGAACGAAGGTTTTTCTGTGTTTTTCACATTCAGAGCTCCATGTGGAGTAAACCTTTCAAAATTGTAAGAAATAAAGGGAAAATGTAATCTGAATCAATGGCAGGGCATTTTCCTTTTTTCTATAATGGAATTGTAAAAAAAACTGAAATAAGGAAAGGATGGGATGAACATGGCACTTTTAGATGTGAAGAATGTAAAGAAAATATACACCACCAGACTGGGAGGCAGCCAGGTGGAGGCGCTCCGGGATGTGAGCTTTTCCGCAGAGGCCGGAGAATATGTGGCGATTATGGGAGAATCCGGTTCGGGGAAGACAACGCTTCTGAATATACTGGCCGCCCTTGACAGGCCGACGAATGGGAAGGTGTATCTGAAGGGGAATGATATTGGAAAAATTACGGAAAAGGAGATGGCTGCCTTCAGACGTCAGAACCTGGGGTTCGTGTTTCAGGACTTTAATCTTCTGGATACGTTTTCTGTGCAGGATAATATCTTCCTTCCGCTGGTACTTTCCGGCAGGAAATATGAGGAAATGGAAAAGAGGCTGGAACCGATCGCAAAAAAGTTGGGAATCCAGGAGATTCTCGGAAAGTTTCCTTACGAAATCTCAGGAGGACAGAAGCAGAGGACAGCAGTTGCCAGGGCGCTGATCACAAAACCCCAGATCATTCTTGCGGACGAACCGACCGGGGCGCTGGATTCCCGCTCTTCGGACGAGCTCCTGGCACTTTTTTCAGAGATTAACCGTGACGGGCAGACAATCCTTATGGTAACTCACAGCGTTAAGGCAGCAAGTACGGCAAACAGGATTTTATTTATTAAGGACGGAGAAGTATTCCACCAGCTTTACAGAGGGAATCTTACAAATGAGCAGATGTTTCAGAAGATCTCCGATACCCTTACTGTGCTCATGACAGGAGGCGTGAAGGATGAATAGAAAGATTTATGCAAGACTTGCAGTGACGAACATAAAAAATAACCGGAAGACTTATGTCCCGTATATACTGGCTTCGGTCTTAACGGTTATGATGTATTTTATCATGGATGGGCTGGCGATGAATGACAGTATAGGAGAAGGAAGGCTTGCAGTGGTTCTTGAGTGTGCTTCGGTTGTTGTTATGGTGTTCGCAGTTATCTTCCTGTTTTATACAAATAGTTTTTTGATCAAACGGCGGAAAAAGGAAATCGGCGTATACAATATTCTTGGAATGGGGAAGAGGCATATTGCAAAAATGCTGATGCTTGAAACAATCATTGTGGCAGGAATCAGCCTTGGAGCAGGGCTTTTGACAGGTGCTCTTTTTAGCAAGCTTATGTGGCTTCTTTTAATCCGGCTCCTTAATTATGACACGAGGATAGAGTACATGATTCCCCGGGATACCCTGATTAAGACCCTGGTGCTTTTTTGCTTTATCTTTGCCATGACACTTTTTTACAACCTGATACAGGTGAGGCTTGCGCATCCGGCTGAGCTGTTAAGAGGGAGCAGCCAGGGGGAACGGGAGCCAAAGACAAGGCATCTGCTGACATTTGCAGGACTTGTACTGGTTGGATACGGCTACTATACCGCGCTTACGGTTCCGTCTCCTTTAGCAGCAGTGTACCGGTTTCTTGGGGCAGTTATTGTAGTTATACTTGGAACTTATGCATTATTTATTGCAGGAAGCATCGCATTTTTAAAGCTTCTGAAGAATAATAAGAATTATTATTACAAGAGCAGTCATTTTGTTTCAGTGTCAGGAATGCTTTACCGGATGAAGCAGAACGCAGCAGGTCTTGCCAGCATCTGCATCTTAAGTACCATAGTCCTGATTCTTGTGTCTACTTCTGTGAGTATGTATCTGGGTGCAGAGGATACAGTTTATGCAAGATATCCGAGGGAAATCGACATTGATATTTATGGGACAACAAAAGAAAAGGAGGAAAAGCTGGAAGAGATCATCCGCGAGACAACAAAAGAGTATGGCGTGGATACAAAAGACAGAATGACTGCCCATTATGGTATGGGGGCAGCGGTCAAGAATGGAAATCAGCTTACCCTGAAAGCAAATGGAGCATATGGTATAGAAGATGTCTGCGAGTTTTACATGCTCCCGCAGGAGGATTATAACCGGATGAGTGGGGACGACATAAATCTGGAGGAAGACGAAGTGCTGTTCTACACAACAAGAGAAGACATGTATGGATGGAAGTCCCTTACGATTGGCGGGGAGACATACCGGATCAAAAAAGAGCTTAAGGATATCATAATTGAGGAAAAAAGCGAGAGCAGGGTAGTAGAAGGGCTGTATGTCGTATTCAGCCGGAGGGAGCAGGTAGAACAATGGCTTAAGAGCATTTATGAAACATCGGATATGCAGGATGCCTGGCTGCAGAGAGTCTGCCGGATAAAATCCGAGGCTGCCTTTAATCTGAAAGGAAATGAGGATGACTGTATTGCGGTAGCAAAAGAAATCAGAAGAAGGGTGGAAAATGAGATTGAAGAGTCGTCCTACGAGAGCAGGACGCTTGCCAGGGAGGGCTTTTACGGTCTGTACGGCGGCCTCTTATTCATCGGTATCTACCTGGGACTGATGTTCTTACTGGCAACGGTTCTGATTATCTATTATAAACAGATCACAGAAGGATACGATGACAGAGAGAGATATCAGATTATGCAAAAGATAGGAATGGACAAAAGAGAAGTAAAGCGTTCCATCAGAAGCCAGGTGCTGACCGTGTTCTTCCTTCCGCTTATAACGGCTATTCTACACGTTGCGGTAGCCTTTACTGTTGTAAAAAAGCTTTTAGCAATCTTAGGCCTTGCGAACGAAACCCTGTTTCTTTTGTGCACAGCGGCAACAATTGCCATATTCGCAGTATTCTATATAATCGTATATGGAATGACCGCCCGGGAATACTACCGCATTGTGGGGTAAATACATTACTATTCATAATTTCATTGACGTTTTTGTATTGTATTGTTATAGTAGAGGAAAAGTAACTTCAGAGATATCTGCGGTTACAGAGAAAACATAAGATTTAAGGAGGAACTACTATGACAAAAGCAACAGAAAGAGAAATTATAAGGGAAGACCATGCGAAGGGCGGGGAGGGCTATATCTTAAACGAGCCGTTTCTGGGACAGGGAGATCTCGGTGAACACTGCAGGCTCTTTTCGAGGATGACTCTTCCGGCAGGCTGCGGACTTGGCTATCATGAACATCACGGGGAGACTGAGACTTATTATATTCTAAGCGGAAGCGGCGTATATAATGATAATGGGAAGGACATACCGGCAGAAGCTGGAGATGTGTTTTTCTGCAAAGACGGGGATGGCCATGCCATGGTGAATACAGGGAAATACGACCTGTCATTCGTTGCACTGATCTTAAAGTAGGGACGGGGCATTTTTAAAAATGCCCCGTCCCCAATATGTAAAAATTTAAGATTTTGTGTCTACAGCATTGATATTACTGGTCGAATAATGATATAATTCATTATACGTATGTTTTCAGACGCCTTTTGTGCCATGGGGTGACCAGGATGCCGGGAAGGTACGTTTTAGATAAATAGCAGCGAAAGAAGCAGGTGTAGAGCTTGAAAAACAAAATCCAGAAATTTTCAAAAGGGAACTTCCGGATACCGAGACCGGAGGTTGTGTTTGAAGAAACGAATCTGGTACTGATAATTGGAGAAGGGGAAGTATTCAGGGGGAGTTTCTTAATAAGGAGTAATAATGACAGCGCGATACGGGGGCTTATCTACCCGTCTTCTTTTCGTGTACATTTGAAGGATTCAGGGTTTGACGGGAATCCGGCCAGGGTGGAGTTCACCTATGATGGGAAGGGACTGCCGCCGGGACATGTGGAGGAAGGAAAGTTTACGGTTGTCTGTACAGGCGGTGAATATGAGCTTTCCTTTACGGCAATTGTGGAAAAGCCGTATGTAACAACTGCATACGGGAAGGTCCAGAATACAGAGGACTTTAAAAAGCTTGCCATCAAGGATTATTCTGAGGCGGCAAGATTGTTCCGTTCCAGGGATTTTTACAGTATTTTAAAATATGAAAATGAACGTATCTTTTATCTGTATGATAATATGAGAAAATGGTCACTGGGCGAGCAGGCGCTTGAGGAGTTTCTTGTGGGTGTTAAGCTTAAGGAGTGTATTTTTCTGACCCTTCCGGGTGAGGGGATGCTTTTTGAGGATATTGACCAGTCCACAAAGGGTGTGCTGACGCTCACGAAGAATACATGGGGTTATATGCTTGTGCGTATAGAGACAGAGGGGGCTTTCCTGAAGGCGTCCAAGGCAGAGATCACGACAGAGGATTTCGTGGGAAATACGTATGAGGTGGAATATTATGTCCGGCCGGAATATCTGCACGGCGGGCGGAACTATGGGGCGCTTCGGTTTATCACGCCGTATGAGACCCTTGTCTATGAGGTGGAGGTGCTTCAGAATCAGGAGTACGATGAGAACCACCATGTGCCGGAACTTTTGTCTGCACAGGTTGTGAAGGAATATATCGGATATGTTGCCGGGAGGATGGAGCTTAAGACCTGGGTGGACAGCGCGATTGAGAAGCTTTTGTCCATCCGGAAGATTGAGCCGCAGAGTGAGATGTACCAGCTTATCCAGGCTCATGTCTATATTATAGGAAACCGCATGGAAGAGGCAAAATGGATTCTGGAGAATTATAATTACAACAGATTTGCCATCGGAAAGGATCCGCTTACGAACTGTTACTATCTGTTCCTTACAGCTCTGATACGGGGCAACAGGGCACATACGGAGCGGGTACTTGACGAGATCGGGAAGACCTATCTCAGACATCAGGATTCCTGGATTCTTCTCTATATGCTTCTTCAGCTTGACCAGAGATACAAGAACCCTTATAAGAGGCTGGAGGTGCTGGAGCAGCAGTATGAGTTCGAAGTCCATGATGTACTGTTTTATCTGGAGGCATATCTGTGCTATCACGAGAAGCCCACGCTTCTTAAGAAGCTGGGACAGTTCGAGACCCATGTGCTGAACTTTGCCACAAAGCACCGCCTGATCTCAAAAGAGGTTGCACTGTATGTGGCAAATATAGCAAGCCAGCAGAAGGAATTCCGTCCGGATCTGTTCCGTATCCTGGAACGGCTCTATAAGCTGTACAGTGAGACCATGATCCTGAATACGATCTGTACGCTTCTCATTAAGGGGAATAAGGCGGAGCAGCGCTATTTTGTATGGTATCAGAGAGCCATGGATGAGGGGCTGAGGATTGCCAGACTGTATGAATATTATATGATCACCCTGAATGAAAATACATTCCGGGGAGCGCTTCCCAGGACGATTCTTCTGTATTTTATGCATGGAAATGCCCTGGATTATAAAAAGGCCGCCTTTCTCTACGCGAACCTTCTGACCTATGGAAATGACGAGGAACTGTATCTCGGATACCGGGAGCAGATGGTGAGTTTTACGTGGGACCAGCTCATGAAGCGCCATATTACGGAGCACCTTAAGATTCTATATAAGCGGTTCTGTGCGGCGGATGAGATGGATGAAGGGCGTATGGAGGCAATGCGGGATATCTGCTATTCTTATGAGATTACAACAAAGGTTCAGAATATGAAGTGTGTAGTGGTAATCGAAAGGGACGGAGAGGTGAGGCAGCGTGTTCCCTACAGTGAGGATGAGGGGGCCATTATACGTCTTTATGACAAAGAATCAAGGGTTGTATGGGAATCCATGGACGGGCGTTACTATACGGATTCTATCGTATACGATACAAAACGTCTTTTCTATGAACCGAAGTTTCTGGAAATGTGCAGGAATTTCGCGGATGCTGCCGGCAGGCAGGAGCAGGGAGAGGAAGTGATTACCACTCTTGAAAGTATCCGGGAGAAGGGAATCTCCTTCTTTGATGAGAAGGAGGTATTCCGGCTTGCCAGTGCTGCGGTCAGGGAGGAGAATTACAGAGAGGATGCATTCCTTCTCTATCTGTGTTTTGAGATGTTTGTGCGGGACCAGTATGACAAGGTCACCTTAATGTACCTTGCAAATTATTACTGCGGCGCTACAAGAGATATGAAACGTCTGTGGAATGTAGCGTCAGAATACGGGATCCCGGTATATAAACTGGGAGAGCGGATCATTACACAGATGGTCTTCTCAGAAAATCTGTTCAGGGAAGAGAAGATTTTCGAGGATTATTATGTGTCAGGCAATGCATATTTCCGGCTGAAGCAGGCATATCTGGCATTTGTCTCCAGAGAATATGTGATCCGCGGACGCAGCATTGACGGATGTGTATTCCGGATCATTGCGCAGGAGTGTGACGAAAAGGAAGAACTGACAGATGTGTGTAAGATCGCGCTGCTGGATTATTATGCAGGACGGGACTATCCGGCAGATCTGGAGCCGGTGCTCCATCAGGTGCTGAGGGAGATGTGCGAAAAGCAGCTCATTCTTCCTAGCTATATGAAATATAAGGCTGAGTGGCTGAGAGAGGTACAGCTGTTTGACAAGGCAATGATCTTCTATCAGGCCTCTGATGGAAGTAAGGTGCAGCTGTTCTATAAGAGAAAGACACAGGAGAGGGAGTCCCTCGGCTATCAGTCTGAGGTGCTGATGCCGGTATTTGAGAATCTGTATGTAAGGCAGTTTATCCTCTATGATGATGAATCTGTGAATTACTATATTCAGGAGACGAATGGAAAGGATACCATTTCCACGGAAAAGGAAGTACTGAAAAATGAAACCAGCATCCGCGCGGGCCGTTTCGGACGGATCAATGAGATGATCAGTGCAGGCCCGGCAACGCGCAAAAAGAAGATGATTGAATACGAGGAAGAGGAGATCCTTGCGGAGAGACTGTTTAAGCTATACTGATGATATATTTTAAGGGGAGGAGGAAAACCTATGAAAAAGGGGCATATTCTGGGCTATGACATGAATGAGAAAAACTGTCAGATCAGTTTTTATGACGAGACAAAGGATGAGCCGGAGACATTAGAGGTTTCCTCAGACAATTATCAGATTCCTCTCGTGATCGGGTATTTCCAGGAACGGTGGATTTACGGCAAGGAAGCGAAAAGGCTGGCGACAGTCAGCCTTGGGCACACAGTCTCAGATCTTTTTGAGCGCGCCATACACAGAGAGAAGCTTCGTCTCGGGGAAAAGGTGTATGATGCTGTATGGCTTCTTGCCAAATTTGTAGAACTTTCCCTGGAAAAATTTGAGGAGATTGAGTATATTACCTTCACGACTCCGGAGACAGATATTGATATGTCAAAGATGCTCAAAGGCGTGGGACATCATCTCGGAATTTCGAAATCCAATATCTGTGTACAGGATTACAAGGAAAGCTTCTGCCAGTATATGATCTTTCAGCCGAAGGAACTGTGGCAGTATGAGTCCGCCCTGTTTTTTTGTGATGATCAGAGGATTAAGGCATATATGCTGCGCAAGCTGAATGTGGATGCAAGCCATGCGCCGGGAACCTTCATCACAGTTGACGAGGTGGCAAATGCACATATGAAGGAGCTTGAGGCGCTCTATCCCATTATCAGCGCGGAGCGGGCGAAGGATGCGGATGCAAGCTTTAAGGCAATGATTGAAAATATATTTGAAAAGAAGGTTGTATCATCGGTTTATCTGACCGGTGACGGGTTTGAGAACCACTGGTACCCCGATTCCCAGAAGGTGCTCTGTAACGGGAGACGTGCATTTCTTGGAAATAATCTGTATAGTAAAGGGGCGTGCTATACATCTATCCGTAAGACATCATTAAAGGAGGAGGGGCCGACTTATCTTGATGAGAGCATGCTTATGGACCGGATTGCGCTCAGGATGCGTGTAAACGGACAGGAAGGCTGGTATCCGATTGTGTCCTGGGGAGAACACTGGTACGAGGCTGACGGACAGTGGGAGGTTCTTCTTGAGGACACCTCTGATATTGAGATTCTGATCGAATCCTTAAGCGGCGAGGAGATGACAGTGGAAAAGATCTCACTGGAAGGAATGCCGGACCGGAGAGATTATTCCCTCCGGCTTCAGGTGGAGGTGCTGTTCCTTGATGAGAGGACGTGCAGGCTTACATTTAAGGACATCGGGTTCGGGGGATTTTTCCCGGCGACAGATTTCCAGGTGGAAAAGGTGATCAGCTTAGGAGGAACCAATGGGCAGTTTAATTCTATGTCATAAAAAGAGGGCAAAAAGCCCATATGAGATATCACGGGTTCATATAAAAATCTATACAATCGAAGAGCTTTGTTACTATATATGTAATAATCTGTACCTGATTGACCATATGATCATGAACCGGAGGCTCTGTGACTGGCTTCAGGATGAGCTCGGGCTGAACGGGATGGCAGAAACCCTGAGAAAGGAGCTGGATCAGAATGCTCCTCTGTCAGAGTTCGTACTTACCATACTGAGGGGATCTGTGATCTATGCCCCTCTTGAAATAACCAGAATACAGAATCTGCTGGAGCAGCTGCAGAATCAGAAGGAGGTAGAAAAGGAGAAATATAAGGCAGATACGCTTCTGAAGGCGGGAGAATATGCAGATGCCATCTTAATCTACCAGTCTGTGATTAACAAAGAGTGGGATGAATCGGTGGACCGGACATTTTACGGGCGGATCTATGGCTGCCTCGGGACTGCCTATGGCTGTCTGTTTCTGTATGAGGAAGCAGCAGCGATGTACCGGGAGGCTTATCATATCTGCGAGAGGCCGGATATGCTGAAGGCATATCTGTATTGCTGCCAGAGATATCTGCCGGAGGAGGAATATGTGAAGATGCTTTCAGGAAATCCTATCTTTTTAAGTGTTTCCTCTCTTGTCAAAGAAGAGATTGAGAAGGCAAAAAAAGAGGTGGATATGGATGTGAAGGACAGTCAGCTTGGTATATGGAAGAAGGAATACAGGGTTTAAAACCCCGGAGGGCGCAGTAAATACGCTGTGCAGCTACTTTCAAAGTTCATTTAAGGAGGAGCTTACATTCATGGATTATGATAAGATTACAACAGGCATGGGAGAGGAATGTGGAGTGTTTGGAGCCTATGATATGGACGGGGGCGACGTTGCGCCGTCTGTATACTATGGGCTTTTTGCGTTGCAGCACCGGGGGCAGGAAAGCTGTGGGATTGCGGTGACAGACACAGACGGAGAGAGGAAGGTATACTCGAAAAAGGGCCTTGGGCTTGTGAACGAGGTGTTTAATGAGGAGAATCTCGGGGAACTCTCCGGCAATCTTGGAGTCGGGCACGTCCGGTATTCTACGGCGGGAGGCACAAGGGTGGAAAATGCTATGCCTCTTGTTCTGAATTATGTAAAAGGAACGCTGATCATTGCCCACAACGGGAACCTGACCAATGCAGTGGAACTGCGCAGGGAGCTTGAGTATACGGGCGCTATATTCCAGACAACGATTGATTCAGAAGTGCTTGCCTATCACATCGCAAGGGAGCGTCTGAAGGTGAAAAAGGCAGAGGACGCGGTGAAGAATGCCATGAAGAAGCTGGAGGGAGGATATGCGCTGGTGATCAGCTCTCCGCGCAAGCTGATAGGAGCCAGGGATCCTTTTGGCCTTAAGCCTCTGTGTATCGGAAAGCGGGACAATACATGGTTCCTGGCTTCTGAGAGCTGTGCGCTGGCGGCAGTGGATGCGGAATTTGTCAGAGATGTGGAGCCGGGAGAGATTGTAAGCATTACAAAAGACGGATTCCACTCGGATCAGACCATGGAGATTCAGAGGGAAAAACAGGCAAGATGTATTTTTGAGTATATCTATTTTGCCAGAAATGACAGTGTGCTGGACGGGGTTAATGTCTATCATGCGCGTATTACCGCCGGAAAGGCGCTGGCGCAGTCCTATCCGGTGGATGCAGACCTTGTGGTGGGAGTGCCTGATTCCGGGCTTGTGGCTGCAAAGGGCTATTCGGAACAGTCGGGAATTCCCTATGGAATGGCATTTCATAAAAACAGCTATGTGGGCCGGACCTTCATAAAGCCGAAGCAGAGCCAGCGGGAAAGCAGCGTGAAGATTAAGCTGAATGTGATCGAAGAAGTAGTAAGGGGAAAGAGGATTGTGATGGTGGATGATTCCATTGTCCGGGGAACGACCTGTGCCAATATCATTAAGATGCTTAAGAAGGCAGGCGCCCTGGAGGTGCATGTAAGAATCAGCTCCCCGCCGTTTCTGTATCCCTGCTATTTTGGCACGGATGTGCCTTCGAATGAGCAGCTGATTGCCCATTCCCATACACCAGAGCAGATCCGTGAGATGATCGGGGCGGATTCTCTTGGGTATATGGAGACAGGGAAGCTGAAAAATATGGTGGGAAGCCTTGGATACTGTGATGCATGCTTTACAGGGAATTACCCCATGAAGGTCCCGGGAAAGGATGTTTCCCGCGCATTTGAATAATGGAAGGATACTGGTGTCAAAGGTTGTTTACTTTAGAACGAAAATAAGAGGGAGGAAGAAAAAAGATGGAAAATGACAGATATGTAAGCCCGCTTTCAGAACGGTATGCAGGGAAGGAGATGCAGTACATTTTTTCTCCGGACAAAAAGTTCTGTACGTGGAGAAGACTGTGGATTGCACTGGCAGAGACAGAAAAAGAGCTGGGGCTTCCGATTACGGATGAGCAGATTGAAGAGATGAAAAGCCATGCAGAGGATATTAACTACGAGGTGGCAAAGGAGCGGGAGAAGCAGGTGCGCCATGATGTTATGTCCCATGTGTATGCATATGGGCAGCAGTGCCCGAAGGCGAAGGGAATCATTCATCTCGGGGCAACCTCCTGCTATGTAGGGGACAATACCGATCTGATTATTATGGCAGAGGCTCTTGATCTTGTGAAGAAAAAGCTGGTCAATGTGCTCTCTGAGCTTTCGAAGTTTGCAGATGAATATAAGAGCCAGCCGACTCTTGCATTTACCCATTTCCAGCCGGCCCAGCCCACGACGGTAGGGAAGCGTGCTACACTCTGGATGCAGGAATTTCTGATGGATCTGGAAGATCTTGACTATGTGCGGGGGAGCCTTAAGCTTCTTGGCTCCAAGGGAACAACCGGAACCCAGGCAAGTTTCCTTGAGCTGTTTGACGGGGATCAGGAAAAGATTGACCAGATTGATCCTATGATTGCAAAGAAGATGGGATTTGAGGCCTGTTATCCTGTATCCGGGCAGACCTATTCCCGCAAGGTGGACACAAGGGTGCTCAATGTTCTGGCCGGAATTGCCGCGAGCGCTCATAAGTTTTCCAATGATATCCGGCTTCTGCAGCACTTAAAGGAAGTGGAAGAACCCTTCGAAAAGAGCCAGATTGGTTCTTCTGCCATGGCATATAAGAGAAATCCGATGAGAAGTGAGAGAATTGCGTCTCTGTCAAGATATGTGATGATTGACGCCCTCAATCCGGCTGTGACCTCCGCTGCCCAGTGGTTTGAGAGGACGCTGGATGATTCGGCAAACAAGCGTCTCAGTGTGCCGGAGGGATTCCTTGCTGTTGACGGAATTCTGGATCTGTGCCTGAACGTGGTGGACGGGCTTGTGGTATATCCGAAGGTCATTGAGAAGAGGCTCATGAGCGAGCTTCCTTTTATGGCCACTGAAAATATTATGATGGATGCAGTGAAGGCGGGCGGGGACCGCCAGGAGCTTCATGAAAAGATCCGTAGGCTTTCTATGGAGGCAGGAAGGAATGTAAAGGAAAAAGGACTTGATAATAATCTCCTTGAGCTGATCGCAGCAGATCCGGCATTCGGACTGAACGAAGAGGAGTTAAAAAAGGCGATGGATCCGGCGAAATACGTAGGCCGCGCACCCATCCAGGTGGAAACATTTCTGGAGAAGGTTATAGAGCCAGTGCTAGAACAAAACAAGGAACTTTTAGGTATGACTGCGGAGATTCACGTATAAGTGATTACCGGTCTTCTGGAAAAAGTCACTGCCCGTTTCCGGGCCAGTGACTTAATTTTTTCAAAAAAAGATAAAAAAGAAGAAATTTGTTGCAAAATTTTGTGAAATGTTATAATATAGAGATACTAGATAATGTTAAATAATTATCTAGAGTATCTATAGTATATCTTTAATGAGAGAAAAAGGAGGAATTGGCAATGGAAAAAATGTTGAACGATATTTTCTCAACATTAGGCAGTTATCTGTCGAACTACATTCTGATCGTTGCACTTCTTGGCGGCGGTATCTGGTTCACAGTAAAACTGGGATTTATTCAGGTGAAGGGTTTTGGAGAAGGAATGCGCAGAACCTTTGGCGGAATGTTCAAGAAGGGCGACAAGGCGGGAGCAGACGGTATGTCTTCCTTCCAGGCTCTTGCAACTGCGATCGCGGCCCAGGTAGGTACCGGTAATATTGCCGGAGCAGCAACCGCGCTTGCAATCGGCGGTCCAGGGGCAATCTTCTGGATGTGGATCGCAGCATTCCTTGGAATGGCAACCATCTATGCAGAGGCGATTATGGCGCAGAAGTATAAAAAGGTGGGCGATGACGGCGAAGTAACAGGTGGTCCTGTGTATTATATCCGTGCAGCGTTCAGCGGAACCTTTGGCAAGGTGCTTGCAGGTATCTTTGCGGTTCTCATTACACTGGCGCTTGGCTTCATGGGAAATGCCGTACAGTCCAACTCCATCGCAGCAGCATTTAATACGGCATTTGGTTTACCGCAGTGGATTATGGGTATCATCCTGGCTGTGCTTGCACTGTTTGTATTCCTGGGCGGTACGGGACGTATTGCAAAGATTACGGAGCTGATCGTTCCGATTATGGCGGCATTCTATATTGTTGGATCATTAATTGTTATTCTGTTTAATGTTAAGGAGATTCCGTATGCGCTTCATGCAATTGTTGTAGGGGCATTTGCACCTTCTTCAATTGTCGGCGGTGCGGCAGGCGCAACCATTAAGCTTGCACTTACAAAAGGTGTTGCACGCGGACTGTTCTCTAATGAAGCAGGTATGGGTTCTACGCCTCACGCACATGCGGTTGCGAAGGTGAATCACCCGGTAGAGCAGGGATTTGTGGCAATGATTGGTGTATTTATTGATACATTCGTTATCCTTAATCTTACTGCACTTGTTATTATTACAACACATTCGATTCCTACAGGTAAGACAGGAGCTGAGCTCAGCCAGTACGCATTCTCGACACTGTATGGAAAGGGAGGAGACATCTTTATTGCGATCTGTATGTTCTTCTTCGCATTCTCTACGATCCTGGGCTGGTACTTCTTCGGCCAGGCAAATATTAAATATCTGTTTGGCGCGAAGGCTGTGAAGATTTATTCAGTCATTGTGGCGGTATGTGTGTTCCTTGGTTCCCTTGCAGAGGTAGAGCTTGTGTGGACGATGCAGGATACCTTCAACTCACTGATGGTTATCCCGAATATTCTGGCTCTGTTCGCTCTTACCGGAATGATTAGGAAGGTACATGACGACTATTTCCAGAACTTCAAAAAGAAGGGAAAATAAGGAAAAATACATAAAAATTTGCAATTCTGTTTGTGCAATATGACTAAATATAATAAAATTGACTGAAAGGGTTGCAAAAATTTTAACAATAAGTTACTATAGATACAGGCAATGAAATATATTCGTTGTATCTATGAACAACAAGTGAACAATGGGATGATTTTTCCTAAGAGAGAGCTATCTGATTAGCCGCCGAAGAGGCAAACCTTGCAGGCAGGGTGAATACCTGCAAGGCGAAACTTTCAGGCAAAAGGACTGGGAAAAGGACTATATTCTGGATCTTGTGTTGCGATGACAGTATGCTGCGAAGCAGTCAAGACAAAAGACAGAAAGGACGATAGCACATTTCTATTTGCATCGTCCTTCTTTTTTTACCGAATCACCGGAAAGGATGGATAAGTAATGGGAAAAGAATACATGATAATAACGAACAATCCGTTAATCCGGGAGAAGCTTGGCGAAAGTCATACTATCATTTACAAGGATATATCTTATGAAGATGTATTAAAGGAAGTCAGAGACAGAATTCATGAAGGTCACCGGTTACTATCACACCCTTTATCAGGAAGTGTGAAGCCGAATGAGACGCCGTACAAATCGGTGATGATTTCAAAGGGAAAGGGGGAGATAGACGAAGGGTCACTTGCAATCATTGAGAATGCTATACAAGCGTGCCGGAAGTTTGTGTTTAAGTCTGACCAGTACAAGCCTGAGGTATATGAGGATTTTCGTTTGATTGACTGGACCTTGTTAGAAAGTGGAATCGCATCGGCAGATGCATGGTAGGTCATTGGGGTTGTAAAAGCGTTGCAGCTTTAAACAATAATATCAATATTTTAAGGAGGGAACCAAAAGTGAGATTAGAAATGGGACACATTTACATTAAGGATATTCAGTTCGCGGCTGAGTCTAAGATTGAAGACGGTATCCTTTATGTATCTGAAGAGGCCGTAAAAGCGGTTGCTCTTGAGGACGAAAAGATTAAGAGCGTATCATTTGATATTGCAAAGCCAGGTGAGTCTGTAAGGATCACGCCAGTTAAGGATGTCATTGAACCAAGAGTTAAGGTAGAAGGAAGAGGAGGAATCTTCCCGGGCGTAATCGCTAAGGTAGACACTGTTGGTGAAGGAAAAACTTATGCCCTGAAGGGTATGGCAGTAGTTACAGCCGGCAAGATCGTGGGATTCCAGGAAGGTATCATTGATATGACAGGTCCTGGCGCTGATTACACACCGTTTTCCAAGACTCTGAATCTGGTTATGGTATGTGAGCCTGTAGATGGCATTAAGCAGCATGACTATGAGAAGGCTGTTCGTTTTGCAGGCTTCAGAGTTGCAGTATATCTTGGAGAACTGGCACGCGAGCTTACTCCGGATGAGACGAAAGTATATGAGACATGTACGATTAAAGAGGGCATGGAGAAATACCCGAACCTTCCGAGAGTTGCATATGTACAGATGCTCCAGAGCCAGGGACTTCTTCACGATACCTATGTATACGGCGTGGATGCAAAGAAGATCGTTCCTACAATCATGAGTCCTACCGAGATTATGGACGGCGCTATCGTGTCCGGTAACTGTGTATCCGCATGTGATAAGAACCCGACCTATGTACATCTCAATAACCCGGTTGTTCACGATATGTTCGAGCAGCACGGAAAGACATTCAACTTTGTATGCCACATCATTACAAATGAGAATGTATATCTTGCGGACAAGCAGCGTTCCTCTGACTGGACAGCAAAGATCTGCAAGATGTTAGACCTTGACGGTGTTATCGTATCTCAGGAAGGTTTCGGTAACCCGGATACAGACTTGATTATGAACTGCAAGAAGATTGAGGCTGAGGGCGTTAAGACTGTTATTATTACAGATGAGTATGCAGGACGTGACGGAAAGTCCCAGTCACTGGCTGACTCTGATCCGGCTGCAGACGCAGTAGTAACAGGCGGTAATGCGAACCAGGTAATTATCCTGCCAAAACTTGACAAGGTAATTGGAACTTTAGATTATGTAACAAAGATTGCAGGTGCAAGTGAGGAGACACTCCGCGAGGACGGATCTCTTGAGGTTGAGCTCCAGGTACTTACAGGTGCAACAAATGAGACTGGTTTCAACAAGCTGAGTGCAAGATAGGAAGGGAGGATAAGAACATGGCTAAATTAAAAGTTGTTCATTACATCAATCAGTTCTTTGCACAGATTGGTGGAGAAGAGAAAGCAGATTATCCGGCAGAGCTCCGCGTAGGAGAGGTCGTTGGACCGGGTATGGCACTTACACAGCAGTTCGGCGATGACGCTGAGATTATTGCTACAATTATTTGCGGTGACTCATATTTCAATGAGAACCTTGAGAAGGCAAAGGCAGACATCCTTGCATGGGTGAAGGAGCAGGCTCCGGATGTATTCGTGGCAGGCCCGGCATTCAATGCAGGACGTTACGGTGTTGCCTGCGGTACCATCGCAGACGCAGTTCAGGAAGAGCTTGGCATCCCGGCTGTTACAGGTATGTATATAGAGAACCCGGGCGCTGATATGTTTAAGACAAAGGTTTATATCGTGTCCACAAAGAACAGCGCTGCTGGTATGAGAGACGCAGTGAAAAAGCTGGCGCCATTAGCTGTTAAGGTTGGAAGAGGCGATAAGATCGGCGCGTCTTCAGAAGAAGGCTATATCCCGAACGGCGTGCGTGTGAACTTCTTCGAGAAGGAGAGAGGATCTCTTCGTGCAGTAAAGATGCTCATCAAGAAGTTAAATGACAAGCCGTTTGAGACAGAGTTCCCGATGCCTGATTTCGACAGAGTTGATCCGAATCCGGCTGTGAAGGATCTTG
This sequence comes from uncultured Lachnospiraceae bacterium, assembly GCA_947566645.1. Classification (GTDB taxonomy): domain Bacteria; phylum Bacillota; class Clostridia; order Lachnospirales; family Lachnospiraceae; genus CAPEBR01. The sequence continues at coordinate 5,903 of CANOKL010000039.1, read as the reverse complement.
CACATGCAAAGATCGCTCTTGTTACTTCCGGCGGTATTGTTCCAAAGGGAAATCCGGACCACATCGAAAGCTCCAGTGCTTCACACTACGGCGAGTATGATATTGCAGGTGTTATGGATCTGACAGAAGAGACATACGAGACAGCACACGGCGGATACGATCCGGTATATGCAAATGAAGACTCTGACCGCGTACTTCCGGTTGACGTGCTTCGTGATCTGGAGAAGGAAGGAAAGATTGGGGAATTACACCACCTGTTCTATACAACAACAGGTAATGGTACAGCCGTAGCATCCTCAAAAGCTTTTGCAGAGGAATTCTCAAAGAAGCTTAAAGATGACGGCGTTGACGCAGTAATCCTCACCTCCACATGAGGTACCTGTACTCGTTGCGGTGCAACGATGGTAAAAGAAGTAGAGAGAGCAGGAATCCCTGTTGTGCATGTATGTACAGTAACTCCTATTTCTATGACAGTTGGTGCGAACAGAATCGTTCCGGCTATTGCAATTCCACATCCGCTTGGAAATCCGGCACTGGATAAGGATGAGGAGAAGAAACTCCGTCGCGGTATTGTTGAGAAAGCATTAGAGGCTCTCGCAACAGAGGTTGACGGACAGACAATTTTTGATTAATGTTCAGATATTGAACAGATTCTGGAATTTGTGTGCATACAACACATTCCAGATAATTTGAAAAAATGATATAATATAGTATAAGATTATACTATATTGAAGAAAAAGGAGAATTAACGTTATGAGCAAAATTTATGACGTAATTGTCCTGGGTGCAGGTCCTGCCGGTCTGGCGGCAGGACTGTACGCAGGAAGAAGCCGTCTTTCGGTTCTGATTATTGAAAAGGGACAGGACGGCGGACAGATTGCAATCACGGATGAGATTGAAAACTATCCTGGACAGACTGTAGAAGGCGAGTCCGGACCGTCTCTGATTGCAAGGATGACAGAGCAGGCTGCAAAGTTTGGCGCTGAGCGTGTTTCTGACACAATTACAGAAGCATCTCTTGAGGGTGAGGTAAAGGTGCTTAAGAGCGCAAAGGCTGAATACCAGGGCAAGAATGTAATCATTGCAACAGGTGCTCACGCAAGACCGATTGGATGTAAAGGTGAAGCAGAGTACATGGGCAAGGGTGTGTCCTATTGTGCAACCTGTGATGCAAACTTCTTTGAGGACTTTGAGGTGTATGTAGTAGGCGGCGGCGATTCTGCAGTTGAGGAAGCGATGTATCTTACAAAGTTTGCAAGAAAAGTAACGCTGATCCACAGAAGAAATGAGCTCCGTGCAGCGAAGTCCATTCAGGAGAAGGCATTTAAGAATCCGAAGCTTGAGTTTATGTGGGATTCTGTAGTTGAGGAGCTTGGCGGAGATGAGATTCTTTCTGAGATGACGGTTAAGAATGTTAAGACAGGCGAGATTACAAAGGTTGTTGCAGATGAGGACGACGGAATGTTCGGTCTCTTTGGATTCATCGGAACAATCCCGAACTCCAAGGTCTTTGAAGGAATCATTGATATGGACGAGCGCGGCTATATCAAGACAGACGAGGATATGCATACTAATATTCCTGGCGTATATGCAGCAGGCGATGTCCGCATCAAGAGCTTAAGACAGGTAGTAACCGCAGCAGCAGACGGAGCAATCGCAGCTGTACAGGTTGAGAGAAGCATGTCCGATTACTTCTAGAATGGAAGATAATTTTGCGAGAAATAATTGACAATAAGCATGCTTATCTATATAATGTAGACAAGCGGTAAGCGTGCTTATAGAAGCCGTTTACAAGGTTTCCAAAATAAAAAGGAGGATGAGCGAAATGATTGATGTAGATAAGAACACATTCCAGAGCGAGGTTCTGGAGGCAGAGGGCTATGTATTTGTAGACTTCTATGGTGACGGATGTGTGCCCTGCCAGGCACTTATGCCGAAGGTACATGAATTTGCCGACACTTACGGAGATAAGATGAAGTTCACATCTCTGAACACAACAAAGGCACGTCGTCTGGCAATCGGCCAGAAGATTCTTGGCCTTCCGGTTATGGCAATTTACAAGGACGGAGAGAAGATCGAAGAGGTTGTAAAGGAAGCAGCAACACCGGAGAGTATTGAAGCGATGATTAAGAAGTATATCTAAGATATACCTCTGATCATAAATCACATGTTTTTTACCACATAGAAAGGAGAAAGCATAATTATGGCTATTTTAGAAGGGAAAAAAGCAATAATTATCGGAGACCGTGATGGTATTCCAGGACCGGCGATTGCAGAGTGTGTGCAGACAGCCGGTGCAGAAGTAGTATTTTCATCAACGGAATGTTTCGTCTGAACGAGCGCAGGCGCAATGGATCTTGAGAATCAGAAGAGAGTAAAGGATTTTGCTGACGAATATGGCGCAGAGAACTTAGTAGTAGTTCTTGGTGCAGCAGAAGGCGAAGCTGCAGGTCTTGCAGCTGAGACTGTTACAGCAGGTGATCCGACATTCGCAGGTCCATTGACAGGGGTCCAGCTTGGACTCACGGTATATCACGTATGTGAACCAGAGATGAAAGAAGAGTTTGACGAGGCTGTTTATGATGAACAGGTAAGTATGATGGAGATGGTACTTGATGTTGACGATATCGTTGGCGAGATGAGCTCTATCAGAGATGAATTTTGCAAGTATTTATAAGATAGTTGCAAGATAAAAAAGGGGCAGGCCCATAGGTGTCCCCACCGGGGGTCTGCCTGTTTTGAACCCTTCGTTATGAAGAAGAGAAAGGTGGTAAATAAAGCAATGAACAGTGTAATTAAAGGTGCCAGCTATGTGCTTGCACATACACCGCAGATGGTGGTATATAATGGAACAACCCAGACAACCGAGAGAATCGTGAATCCGGAGTCTGAATATTTAAAAGAGCTGGAGGGACATCTCCGTTCTTATGAAGAGTGTGTGAATTACTGGCCGAACCAGGTATACATTGGAAATGCTGCCCCGGATGATCTTGCAGGTGTGGAGTTCCCATACTATGACAAGGTAAAAGAGGGTGCTGAAAGATATGGAAAATACGGCGAGATCATGCCAGAGGAGGAATTCATCCTTTTAGTTCAGGCATGTGACCAGTTTGAGGTTGTTAAGATAGATAAGGAATTCGTAAGTGCGCATAAGGAAGCATTTGCGGCAGATCCGATTATCACAGAAGAGATCGTGGCAAGAGTGGAAGAAGGTGTAGAGCTTTCCGAGATCGAGGCAGCGGTCAATGACGAACATGCAGAGGGAATCTATGTTGCAGGCAAGCTTGTGGCATGTGTAAAGAGAGCACATGATATTGATGTGAACTTATCCGCACATGTTATGCATGAGAACCTGATGAGCAAGGCGTCAAGTGTTCTGGCTCTGTTATACGGTGTAAGAAATGCAGGAATCGGCAAGGATGATATTGAGTATGTCATTGACTGTGCAGAGGAAGCATGCGGTGACATGAACCAGAGAGGCGGCGGCAACTTTGCAAAGGCTGCAGCTGAGATTGCAGGACTTAACAATGCAACAGGTTCTGACAGCCGCGGATTCTGTGCAGGTCCGTCCCATGCACTTATTGAAGCAGCAGCACTTGTAAAATCCGGCGCATACAAATGCGTGGCAGTAACAGCCGGCGGATGTACTGCAAAGCTTGGTATGAACGGCAAAGACCATGTAAAGAAGGGTCTTCCGATCTTAGAGGACTGTCTGGCAGGCTTCTGTGTGATCCTGTCTGAGAATGACGGAGTAAATCCAGAGATCAACCTGGACATCCTTGGCCGCCACACAGTTGGAACAGGAAGTGCTCCGCAGAATGTTATCGGCAGCCTTGTAGCAGATCCTCTTGAGAGAGCAGGACTTAAGATTACGGACATCGACAAATTCTCACCAGAGATGCAGAATCCGGATATTACGAAGCCGGCAGGAGCAGGAGACGTTCCGATGGCAAACTACAAGATGATCGCAGCACTTGCTGTTAAGCGCGGAGAGCTTGACAGAAAAGAGCTTGCATCCTTCAGCTCCAACCACGGTCTTACCGGCTGGGCACCGACACAGGGACACATCCCGTCAGGCGTACCGTATATCGGATTTGCAAGAGAAGATATCCTTGCAGGAAAGATCAAGAATGCCATGATTATCGGAAAAGGAAGTCTGTTCCTTGGACGTATGACCAACTTATTTGACGGTGTATCTTTCGTAATTCAGGGAAATACAAAGGCAGAAGCAGAGGCTGCTGCAGGTGTATCCGAGGAAGAGGTAAAAGGATTAATCGCAAAGGCTATGAAAGATTTCGCTGCTTCCCTGATGGCAGAGTAAGGGGGACGGTGACAATGGCAAATAATATTGAGAGAATGATCGCCGATACCTTTATGGAGATGGCACAGGGCCTTGAGACAGGAAGTTTTGGAAAGAGACCCAAAGTAGCTCTTACTGGTATGGGCAGCGAGCATGGAGAGGAAAACTCCATGAAAGCAGCTGTAGAGGCAGCAAAAGACGGTATTGATGTATATTACATCGGAACCTTAGAGGCAGAGGGTGTTACAACAATTAAAGTGGCAAATGACGAGGAAGGCCATGACCGTATGGAAGAGATGCTGAAAAATGGAGAAGTGGATGCAGCAGTAACCATGCACTTCCCATTCCCCATCGGTGTGTCTACCGTCGGACGCTGCATTACACCGGCAACCGCAAAGGAGATGTTCATCGCGAACACCACCGGAACCTCCAGCACAGACCGTATTGAGGGCATGATCAAAAATGCAATCTACGGAATCATTGCTGCAAAGGCATGCGGAAACACACATCCCACAGTTGGTATTCTGAATGTTGACGGTGCCCGCCAGACAGAGAAGGCATTAAAGCAGCTTCAGGAGAAGGGCTATGATATTGCATTTGCAGAATCCGGACGTGCAGACGGCGGATGTGTCATGAGAGGAAATGATGTACTCCAGGCATCACCAGACATCATGGTAACAGATTCCCTTACAGGAAATATCCTGGTAAAGATGCTGTCCTCCTTCAACACAGGCGGAAGCTTCGAGGCTACAGGATTCGGCTACGGCCCGGGAATCGGCGAGGGCTATGAGCAGCTCGTCATGATCGTATCCCGTGCAAGCGGCGCACCGGTAATTGCCAATGCGATCCGTTATGCCGGACAGCTTGTAAGAGGCAAGGTATTTGAGGTTGCAAAAGCAGAATTCGCAGCAGCAAAGAAGGCAGGCCTTAAGGAGCTTCTGGATGCGCTGAAGGCTGCACAGAAGCCGGCAGGGGCTGCAGAGGAAGTAAAAGAGCCTCCGAAGGAGATTGTAACCGCTCAGATTGCGGGTATTGAGGTTATGGATCTTGAAGATGCTGTCAAGGCATTATGGAAGATCAATATCTATGCAGAGAGCGGCATGGGATGTACCGGACCAATCGTCCGCGTATCTGATGCAAACCTTGCAAAGGCAGAAGAAGAGCTTAAGAAGGCAGGGTATATGAGCTAAATATCGCTTCATATTCCGAAGTATGCTAAAAAAGGAGAGACCTCTAAGGCAGTGACAGGTTGCCGGAGGTTTCTCCTTTTATGTGGGGGGATCATATGGGCGGCTAAATAGGAAGGGGATGGAGACGGACACAAGAAGGGAGCGGAGACGGACGCAGGAAGGGAGTGGAGACGGACGCAAGAAAGGAGTGGAGACGGACGCAGGAAGGGAGTGGAGACGGACACAGGAAGGGAGTGGAGACGGACGCAGGAAGGGGCAATCATATATTTCATTCAAACGGGGCAATATTCCGGTGAACTAACTGCTAACTCCGGCTAAGCCGTTCGGGAGAGACCTCACGGCTAAGTCTCCGTAAACAGTGGATTTCACCTCCATAAAAAGCGCCCCTGATTGTTTTCATCGAAATATATGTG
>CANOKL010000038.1 GCA_947566645.1 uncultured Lachnospiraceae bacterium | reverse complement strand
TGTTCCATGAGGGTGTTTTTTACTTCGCGGAAAAGCTGTGTCTTATTCTGGAGATTATTCCCTCGCTATTTTTAATGTGTAGAAGCCAGTGTCATAATCAGACAGTAAAGTGCGAAATCGCTGCGCTTTGGAAGGATTTGTCGTGCCGATCAATATTTTTCTTATATGTCTGTTCCCTTTCTACTGTCTGTCCTTGTTTTTAGTTTTTGCTATCTCAATCGTATGAAGCCAGTTCTGCCGCATCATTTCTTTGGCGGCCTCCATATCCTTCTGCTCAAGGGCATTGATAATCTTAAGGTGCTGTTCATAAGAATCGCTTTTCTTTCCCTCCAGATTATAGTAAGGATCGTTCATCATCTGGACACGGCGGATATGAGTTCCAAGTGTATTGGTGAACTCGGTTAGATACCGGTTGGCGGCCAGTCTTAAAAAAACATCATGAAATTGCCGGTCCCATTCACCGGCCTTTGCATAATGTCCGTGCTTTTCAGCTTCATAGAAGTCTTCATTCAGTTGTCTGAGTTCCTGAATTGTTTTCCCCGTGATCTTTTTATAAGCCAGTTCCAGAGATAAGGAATGTAAATCGGCGGAAATACGGTAGATACTGTTGATTTCTTCTATATCAATCTCAGAGACGCATGTTCCGCGCCCTGGATAGACATTGATAAGTCCCTGGTCGGACAATAACTGCAGGGCTTCACGCACAGGGGTGCGGCTGACGGAGAAATAGCCTGCGATCTCCTGGTCAAAGATTCGTTCGCCGGGCTTTAGCGTTCCGTCCACAATCCATTCTTTTACCTCCTCATAGACTCTTTCGCGTGCGGTTTTAGGTTTTTCACATTCTTTTTTTTGCGGTAACGGCATATTTGACCTCCTGGATATTATACGATAATACTCTCATTTTAACATTTTAATCCGAGAATGCAATATATCACGTACAAATATATTGAGAATTCGTTACTATTCACGGCCCGGGGCCGCTCATAGTAGCGATTCGGGGCGATATTTAAAGTTTTGCTGCGCAAAAACCGCCCCTCACTCCTGCATCATGTTCTCATGGAATACCCTCGCTTCGCTGGGGCAGACCCTGCGCAGCTTACACGCATTCGTGACCCGTGAATAGTAACGAGAATTCTTTATGCATTTTCAAACATGCCGCAGAGGAAAGCCCGTTGTTGCAGAGACTATTCGTAATACAGATGCAATATGTATGCAATGTGAATATGATATATTACATGCAATATATTAATATTGCACAATTGCGAAGACTAGAAATTGTGCAATACATTGATTTTAAGCTGTACGGATAATTTTAGATTGACTTTGCATTCTTCCGATGTAATAATCAAATATATCAAATGCGATATATTGCATATAATATATCAAACATAAAAACAGGAGGTACAAAACCATGAAGATGAAAGTAGAAACCCAAAATGCACCGGCGGCGATTGGCCCGTATTCCCAGGCGACAGCCACAGAACAGACCATCTATGTATCCGGACAGCTCCCGATTGACCCGAAGACAGGAGAATTTGCAGGAGACACAATTGAGGTACAGACAAGGCAGTCATTGGAAAATATAAAGGCAGTTTTAGACGAGGCGGGAAGCTCGATGTCCAATGTGATGAAGACAACGGTTTTATTAAAGGATATCAATGATTTTGGCAGGATGAATGAAGTCTATGGAGAGTATTTTGACGGTATTTATCCTGCAAGGGCGGCATTCCAGGTGGCGGCACTGCCGAAGAATGCCCTGGTCGAGATTGAAGTCATCGCGGTGAAGTAAGGGGAGGAAGAAGCGAATGAAAGAAGCGTTCAATATGGTTCACATTGACCATGCGGGGAAAAAGGAGCTTTCTCCAACGGAGCGTTTTGGAAAGGCGCATGCAAAGAAGGCGTTGGCTTATCACAGCAGTTTTCCGGAGTATCAGGAGACGCCGCTTTCCGATCTTGGGAATCTTGCCGGATATCTGGGGGTGGAGAGCCTTTGCGTGAAGGATGAGAGTTACCGTTTTGGCTTAAATGCCTTCAAGGTTCTTGGCGGAAGCTATTGTATCGGGAACTATATTGCCGAGAGGCTTTTAGGAGACATTTCTGAGTTCCCGTTTGACAGGCTTATAAGTCGGGAGATCCGTGAGAAGCTGGGAGAGATTACATTTGTTACGGCGACGGACGGCAACCATGGAAGAGGAATTGCATGGACGGCGAACCGGCTCGGGCAAAAAAGTGTTGTCTTTATGCCAAAGGGAAGCGCTGTAGAACGTCTTCGGAATATACAGGCATTAGGTTCCGAGGCGTCCATCACAGAGATGAATTACGACGACGCTGTCCGCCATGCGAATGAATGTGCCAAAAAGTATGGCTGGATCATGGTACAGGACACTGCATGGGAAGGCTATGAAAAGATTCCGGGATGGATCATGGAAGGATATACAACGATGGCCCTGGAGGCGGTCCGTCAGATGAAAGACAGGAAGCCTACGCACATCTTCCTGCAGGCTGGCGTTGGAGCCATGGCAGGAGCGGTTACAGGATTTTTTAGTGACTATTATAAGGAAGAAAGACCAATCATCACGATTGTGGAGCCGGACAAGGCAGACTGTATCTACAGAAGTGCCAAAGCAAATGACGGGAAGCCGCGTTTCGTGTCCGGGGATATGAATACGATTATGGCAGGCCTGGCCTGCGGAGAACCTTGTACCATCGGGTGGGAAATCCTGAAGGATCACGCGGATTATTTTATCTCCATGCCGGATTACGCGGCGGCTAAGGGAATGCGCATTCTTGGGAATCCGTTAGATGGGGATGCGAGGGTGATTTCCGGTGAAAGCGGCGCCGTAACGACAGGATTTGTGGCAGAAGTCATGACGAATCCGAACCTTCGGGGGTTTCGGGAAGAGTTAAAGCTGGATGCCTCTTCCAGGATTCTCTGCTTTTCAACAGAAGGGGATACGGATCGTGACAATTACAGAAAGATTGTCTGGGATGGATTGTTTCCAAGCTTTTCATAGAAGAAGAGAATAGATTCCCGCAGGTTGGCTGCAGCGCGGTGAGCTTCATTCGGCTGTAAGCGGAGGAGAATAGTAAAAGGCAATGAAAAAAAGGAGAATTCATATGAGTGCGATTACCAGTCAGATTAAGGAATATATTGAGTGCCATAAGCAGGAAATGCTGGATAAGCTGAAAGAATTTATTAACCTGGAAGGCCAGACAGAAGAAAAGGAAAATATGGAACGGGTTCGTGCATGGGCAATTCGGGAATTTGAGGCAGAAGGTTTCGTGTGCAGTACTACGGAGGTTGCTCCTGACCGCTGCGGCCTTCTCACGGGGATTCTGGGCGCGGACAGGCCGGGGAAACCGATTCAGTTCTCCGGACATCTGGATACGGTCTTTCCGGTGGGAACATTTAACGGTGAGAATCCCTTCCATATAGAAGGAGATAAGATGTACGGACCGGGGGTTTGTGATATGAAGGGGGGCGTCATCATCGCTCTCTATGCCGTAAAGGCTTTGAATCATGTTGGATACCATGCGCGGCCGATTACCATCGCTTTTGCATGCGAGGAAGAATATGACCATGAGGGGAACGACTGCGACAAGCTGATTACAGAGTACAGCCGCAAGGCTCTGTGCGGGTTTAATTTCGAATGTGCGAATCTTAAGAATGAGCTCTGTGTCGGTCAGAAGTGCCAGATTACCTATCGGGTAAAGGTACACGGCGCAGGAGGGCATGCAGGAAACGAATTCTATAAGGCGGTCAATCCGGTGCATGAGACGATTCGGAAGCTTTCTGATGTGATAAATCTGACGGATCATGAAAAAGGCACGACTGTCTCTGCGACCGTAGTGGAAGGCGGACGCCATAGCAGCGCCATTCCAGATCTGTGCAGCTTTATCGTGGATATCCGTGCGAACGGGGCTGATGAGGAGGAACGTGTACAGAGACAGATGGAGGAGATTATCGGAAAGAGCTATATCGAAGGGACAACGTCCGAATTTACGAAGTTCATTTCCAAGATGCCGCCGTTTTCAGAGACGCCGGAAATCACGAAACTGTTCGATTTTGTGAATAAAGTTGCCGCAGAGAATGGTTATAAAACCTTTGGAAAAGTAGTCCAGGGCGGAGTTACAGACGCGGGCAATATCGCGAAAGCTGGTATACCGGTGATCTGTGCATGCGGTGTGACGGGTGACTTTGTACACAATACGAGAGAGTACGGGATGGTTGATTCTCTGTTTGAACGGGCAGCCCTCTTTGCAATGGCTGTTCATGAGATGAATTAGTTTGGAAGACTTTCATACTTGACAAGGAGAAAAAATATGGAAACAAAAAAAGAAATACGGGAACAGAAAACACCCGGCATTGCATTTGCATTAATTGGGTTTATTGTGATTATAGCAGTCATTATTGTATTGACGAATATCGGAGTAAATACAGCGCTTACGGTTTTTATCGGAGCGGCGCTTGCCTGTATTCTGGCGCTCAGCCTCAGGGTGCCGTGGGGAGATATTGAAGATACGGTTATGTCTACATTAAAAGACTGCAGCATTACATTTCTTGTAGTCATCATGGTGGGTATGCTGGTAGGCCTGTGGATGGCAAACGGGACTGTTCCGTCGCTTATGTATTATGGAATGAAATTAATCTCGCCGGTCATCCTGCTGCCGCTGACTTTTATCCTCTGCTGTTTTACGTCGCTGTTTACAGGGACCTCATTTGGCTCCATCGCAACGATGGGGATTGCCATGGTCGGCGTAGCGTCCACCACAAGCCTTCCGGTGCCGCTGGTAGTCGGCGCGGTTGCAAGCGGTGCATATTTTGGAGATAAGATGTCGCCGCTGTCTGATTGTACGAACCTGGCCGCCGGTATTACAAAAGTAGGCCTGTATGACCATATTAATTCGATGTATTATTCGACGATTCCGGCGGCGCTTGTCTGTGCGGTAATGTATACAGTTGCTGGTTTCATATATGGCGGCGGGGCAATGGATACGGAAAAGGCAAATCTGATCTGCAATACACTGGCGGATAATTTCCATATCTCAGTTGTTTTGATCTTACCGGCAGTCCTGGTATTGTTAGTATCTGCTTTTAAGATCCCTGCCATTTTGGGACTGGGGATTACGGCTGGGATCAGTATCATATTCGGAATGGTCTTTCAGGGCACAAGCTTTATTGACCTTTTAAATTATGCTTACAACGGATTCAGCATTGATACGGGAGTGGACATTGTGAATCCTATGCTGAACCGGGGAGGAATCGTCAGTATGACGGAGCTTCTGGTTATCTATATTTTGTCCAGCACGATGGGGGCTTTTATTGCTTCATCCGGAATTATGGATGTAATTGCCCAGAAAATGCTGCTGAAAGTGATCAAGAACAAGGTATCCCTTATTGTTGTGACCTTGATTTACGGCCATATTATGACATTCGCCGTAGCAGGAGTGCAGACTGTTACGATGATTGTTACAGCGCAGACATTTGAAGAGGTCTATGACAAAATGGGTATCAGCAGAAGGGTATTATCGCGTATGCTTGAAGATTCCGGAGTGCTGGGTTGTCTTCTGGTTCCATGGGGAATCACGGCAATGTACATAGCGACAACCCTGGGTGTAAGCAATACGGCGTATATTCCTTACGCGTGGCTGGTATATGCGGTTCCGGTCTTCTCGATTATTTGTGCGGTAACAGGATTTGGTATGTGGGATAAGGACGAGAAGCCTATGTGGAATAAGAAAGGTGAGAAGGTGTAAAGGATGAATTTACCAATGGGAATACCATATTTGGCGGCAGCGTTAATACCTGTTTTTTTCCTTTTGATGATGATTATGAAATTTGGATGGGGAGTGGCGAAAGCTGCTCCCTATGGTATGCTGATTGCGCTTATTATTGCTGTATTTGTTTTTAAGGCAGAAGTACCGGCCATGGGCTATGAAGCGGGAAAAGGAGCGTGGAATGCGGCAACAATCCTGCTTGTAGTCTGGCCAGCCGTATTTTCATATGAGTTATCGTGTGAATCGAAAGGCTTTTAGGCAATCCGCCATGGAATAAACGCGATTACGAAACATGAATTGCTTAAATATTAATTTTTGGGTGGATACTCCCCAGTTTTCTCCAAGGAATCGCCAGTCCGGATGATCTGGGCGCATAAAAAACCAATTTATGACCATTCCTTTTTGCTCAAAGGCTTTATGTAATTTTTCTTTAGGTCACGGGTATTTCCGAAGAAGATTTTTTCTGATTTGGAAAACATATTATTTTCTAATTTAAGCTTGACCAGTTCAAGCGTACAAAGCAGATCAGCAGCTTGGAAAAGTTTATATTTCGAAGGCATTACCTTGCGGAAAACCGGTTTGGGAAGCAGGGCGTTGAAAACGGAGGAAAGTATCTTGCTGACTTCTACCTGGCCGTTATCGTAGTAGATTTTTACAATGTCAAAGGCAAGAAAATCCTCATAGTGCTCCCGGATGAACTGTGAAATCTGTCTGGACAGCCTGCCGGTAGCTTCAACCACGTCCGATATGTGTTTTTTCTCAATATAAAAACATTTGTAGCGGATATGGATCTGACGGATGAATGCGACCATTTTATTGAAGATGCGGCGGCGCTCATTGACGGACATGCTGGTATAAATTTCTTCTTTGCGGATGATAGGGCCTGTATGTATGCAAAGGTTATCAAGATTTAGGTAAGAAAGTTCCTGGTTCAGATTTGAAATGGCAGGCTGGATATCTTCCCGTTGGTCATGAAAAACCATTGTAATTATGTAGTAAGGCGAATGGTGGTCATATTCGCCGAAATCACCGGATTCATCTATGAAAATACTAAGTTCTTTCAATGTCAGTCACCTCTGCAGCGTTTGTAAAAAAATGGCGGGGAACTTCCCCGCCCTTGATGGGCCTGGGTCTTGCGACCAGCCCAAGAGAAATCACTGATTTCTTTATATTCAGTATATGCGAAAGGGCAAAAAAATACAAGTGAAATTTTTGTAAATGAATTTGGAGCGTTACTATTCACGGGGCCGTGCACCCTGCTGCACGGCATCCGAGCCAGTAAAGTGGTGGTTTCGGCATCCGACCCCTCGCTGAAAGCGACTTTTAAATGGGCTGGATGCGTTAGTATAAATCCCCGTTGACCTTTCCCTTACGGCAAGGTTTATACTATATAGCGACAAGGAGGATTTTTATGTTATCAATCGGAGAATTTTCAAATATATGCAAGGTATCAACAAAGACACTTCGCTACTATGCCGAAATTGGTTTGCTTGAGCCAGGTGAGGTTAATCCCGAAAATGGTTATCGCTATTATGCGATTGAACAGCTTGAAAAAATGTTGTTTATCAACCGGTTAAAGGCGTATTCTTTTTCGTTAGATGAAATTAAGGCAATTTTACAGTCGGAAGAAGTACAAGATGATAATTTATATCTTGCGTTTATTCAAAAGAAAAAGGAAATCGAAAAACAGGTATATAATTGCAGACAGATTTTAACACAATTAGAGGATGACATATCGGCTATTGAGCGGGGCGAATCCATCATGTCGTATATGGACGAGATAGATGTTCAGCTTGTAGATGTACCTGAAATGTATCTTTTATCTATTCGGAAAATGGTACAAGCAGAAGATTTTCCTGGCGAATATATCAAGTGTTATGAAAAACTATTCAAAAGGATTGCAGCCGATAAGCTAACAACGAGTGGTGAACCAATGGTGCTATTCCATAGCGCAGAATACACTCCGTCTGGTTTGGATACAGAGTTTGCTATTCCTGTACAAGAGTATGTAACTGGAACGAGGGATTTTTGCCCTGGATTATGCCTGAAAACGGTTTTACACGGGTCATATACACAGCTTTCTTCTGTTTACGCTAAACAGAGAGAATGGGCGGAAAAAGAGGGATATCAGAATACAGATGCTCTGTTTGAAGTCTATGTGACAGACCCATCACAGATTGTAGATGCAAAAGATAATATAACTGAAATATATTATCCTGTTAAAAAACTTACATCAAAGTGATAAATTGAAGCTAATTATGGGGGAAGGATAAATGAAGCAGGAACAAATTACAAGACTGGAAAATATCATTAGCAAGGATTATTCCAATATGGCAGGTATGATTATATTAAAAGATGGGAAATCCGTTTATGAAAATTATTATAACGGTTTTACGAGAGCTGGCCGCATTCATATTTTTTCGGTAACAAAGAGCATTATTTCTATATTGTTTGGAATTACTTTGGACAAGGGCTATATAGACAGCATTGAGCAAAAAGTACTAGAGTTCTATCCAGAATATACTGTCAAAAGAGGCGAAAAAACGATACAGAACATCACAATAAGAAATATGCTTACAATGACCGCTCCTTATAAATATATGTTCAATCCGTATATAAAGTATTTCACAAGTATGGATTGGGTAAAGTTTTCGCTTGATAAGTTAGGCGGCAAAGGACATATCGGAAAGTTTCGATATGCTCCGATTATTGGCCCTGATATTCTATCGGGTATCCTTGTAAAAGTAACAGGACAATCGGTATTGGATTTTGCAAAAGAAAATCTGTTTGACCCATTGTGCATTACCGTTGAAAAGAGTATTATTTTTCATAGCAAGGAAGAACAGATGGCTTTTTCTAAAGCAACCGATATAAGCGGCTGGGTTGCAAGTCCGACAGGTATAAATACGGCAGGGTGGGGACTTACTCTTTCACCAATGGATATGGCTAAAATAGGACAGTTATTTTTGAGTAAGGGTATTTGGAATGGAGAACGCATTATCTCCGAAAAATGGGTTGTAGAAAGCACATCGGAACAGAGCCGATGGAAACAGCGTAATCTGCCATACGGTTATTTGTGGTGGGTTAGTGAGCGGGATAACGGATATGCAGCAATGGGTGATGGAGGAAATATTATTTATGTTAGTCCAGAAAAGAATATGGTTGTTGCCATTACCTCTCTTTTTCTGCCAAGAGCAAAGGACAGGATTGATTTTATCAAGAACTATGTTGAGCCGATTTTTGAAAAATAGTTGTAAATAAGGGAAGCAGACGCCCTAAGCCAGTGTTCGACTGCCATAACGACATTTCTGTTTAATGTAACGATGATGAAGCTGCTAGGGGAGGACGGCGTAGCTGCGATTACGGTACTCATCTATTCGCAGTTCTTTTTAACAACGCTTTATATCGGCTTTTCTATGGGAACAGCCCCCGTCGTAAGCTACAACTATGGGAGCGGAAATGTAAAACAGTTTAACAGTACCAATATTTTTGAAAGAAAGGAAGGTAAGAGATTGGAACCAGGGCAGTTTATAGGGGACAAAAGCAGGAGGGTTGTTATGGAGCATACAGCATTTCGCGCAGAGGAATATGATGCAAAAATACGGCAGACGCTTCCGTTTTATGAAGAGTTTTATGAACAGGTTATTGATGTACTGGACATATCAGGAAAGAAGAGTGTATCCTGGCTGGATGTTGGATGTGGAACGGGAAAAATGTATGAAGCGGCCAGAGAAAGAATATCCATACAGGAATTTGTTTTTTCAGATATATCGGAAAAAACGCTTGCTGTTGCAAAAGGGAGATTCCAGGCAGGGGAAACCAGATTCCGTCAAATGTCAGTTCTGGAATTGGAAGATATAGAAAAATATGATGTGGTCACTGCAATCCAGGGCCATCACTATCTGTCGGAAAGAGACAGAAGGATTGCGGTAGAGAGATGCTGCCGGGCGTTAAAGGCCGGGGGATTGTTTTTTACTTTTGAAAATATTGCCCCGGACAGTGAGATTGGAAGGCGGCTTGTTATGAACAGGTGGAAATCCTATCAGATCAGGAACGGAAAGGACAGGGAAGAGGCAGAGAACCATATGAAAAGATATGGAGTGGAATATTTTCCATTGACGATAGGGGCACATCTGGAACTTATGCGGGAGTGCGGATTCCAGGCAGCAGAGTTGATCTGGATGTCTTATATGCAGGCTGGGTTTATGGGGATTAAGATGTAAGGATGAAGGCGAAGAGATCTCTGTTATTGCGGCCTTTATAAAAGAACGCTGTTGGAAAACAATAGAATCTTAAATAACATCCATATTGGGGAACAAATCTTGTTATAAAATGCAAGTTTGTTCCCCAATATTATATCCATTGTAAGAGTCAAGAAACCGGCTCTTTTATTATGCCCAGATTCACCCCGATATTCAATGAAATTTTTTGGCTGCTGTAACATTTCGCGGACATTTTGGGGTTACAATGGCCTTATCAAATATGGAGGTGATACAACTATGACATGGCCTTTTGAGAATGACACCAGTGCTATTATTAAAAAATTAGCGTCTGCTCAATTAAAGAAAGAGCGTTTGAAGAAAATTTTTACGGTTACTGCAATTTCATTGGCAACATTTTTGATGGCATCTGTATTGCTTCTGGTTTCTGGAATTATTACCGTGAACCAAAATGGAGGCAATCACATAACAGGGTCTTATCATGCGCTTATTTCCGGCATAGAAAAAGAACAATATCAGAAATTGTCTGATGATGTGCGGGTGGATTTATGCGGATTCACAGCTTCCATTGGCAGTGTGAAATCTGGAAATGACCGTCTTAATATTTCGTATTCCAACAAGGATGCACTTACATTAAATGGGCTGTCTGTTTCCGAAGGGAAAATGCCAGAGAAAGAGAATGAAATACTGATTGAACAGGAATACTTAATTCGGCAGAAGATAAATGCAAAAATTGGAGATACCATTCTATTGCCAGACCCAGACAAGGCTGAGGAAAAACCTTTTATTATAACAGGATACTTGAAAACAGGGGCGAAAGGCGCTGGCCGTTCCTTATATGCGGCTATGGTTTCTGAAGAATATTTCTCAGAAATGGATGGATGGAATCACTTTTCACCGGCAGTAATGTTTCGTGTAAATTTAGATGCAAAGACGGACTCCGGGGATGTAAAAAACTTAATATCAGAGATAGCGGCTGATGCAGGCTGTAAAGCGGCTCCTTCTTATAATGAAGCGTATTTGAATCTTAGCCAGCCTTCGGTATGGATGGTCATGGCTGCTGCTGCCGGGCTGCTTGTTATCGTAATCGCTGGTATTTTGGTAATATACAACATTTTCTATATTTCCATTATCAATTCAATTAAAGAATATGGACAGTTTCGCACAATAGGGATGACAGCAAAACAGATTCAAAGACTTGTTCTTAGGGAGGGAACTTTGCTGATGTTACCTGCAATTCCTATTGGACTAATTGCGGGAATTGTAGTGGCTTATATTTTAATTCCGCATGGATTTGAATTATGGAATGTGCTATGGATATGCCCGGTTGTTGTTGCGTTAACCTATGTAACTGTGCGCCTGTCCATCAAAAAACCTGCTAAAATAGCCGCGGCCGTTTCACCCATAGAGGCTTCCCGCTATGAACAAAATAACCAACCGAAAGGTAAACATAGGCAGCACAGGCTAACGCCAGGGTCTTTGGCAGTCAACCAGATTTTGCGTTATAAGAAAAAGAATATACTGACAGCCGCCTCCCTTGTCCTGACTGGCGTCCTGCTGTTAGGTTTATCCTCTGTCCTTTCTTCGATCAATGCAGAAGATATGTCTTTATCTGGATTTGCAAGAGGACAGTTCGTTTTAAAGATCTCGAATCAGGAGCTGATGGAAAATCCTTTGGAGATTTTGCAGGAATCAAGTCCTTTTACGGAGGAAGTGGAAAAACAACTCTCGCAATTATCAGGTGTGCAAAAGATCATGAACGATCAGCATCTCCCGGTTTCCTATGATCTGCAGGCCCTGGAATCAGATGCTGAAATCGTAGGATTTGAGAAAGCAGATATGGATTTGCTGCAAAGCTGTCTCTTAAATGGAACAATATCAGATTATGGGCAAATGGCATCTGAGGATCAGATGGTGATTGGCAGGCCGGGTGACTTTGAGAAGTATTTTGGTATTCATCCGGAAGTCGGCTCGTCTGTAACGCTGAAGATCTTTGATGGGGCTCATACGAAAAATCTGGAATTTGAGATTGCGGCAGTTCTTGACGAAAGTAAGATTGGAAATAATGGCGATAAAATAGATATGCTGTTATTGCCGGTTGATTCAATGCAAAAAATTGCACACAGCAATTTAACATATCAGTATGTAATTTGCGTAGAGGATTCTTTTGAACAGCAAGCAGAAAATGAAATAGACCAAATCATATCAGATAATCCACGACTGAGTATTGATTCGCTTTCTGCTGCGATTGCCCAAAATGAAAACTTCTTGCAGGGAACACAGTTAGCCCTTGCAATAGCCATTGTTTTAATTGGTTGTTTTTCTGTGATGAATTTGCTAAATACAATTTTGACGGGAATTATTGTAAGGCGCAAGGAGTTTTCTCTCATGCGTTCAGTGGGAATGTCTCAAAAACAATTATCCGTGATGGTTCATAAAGAGGGATTGATCGTAGTTGGTATTGGACTTGTATTATCTGTGATAATTGGTGGAGGAATTGGATATGTTCTTTGCTCATTTTTGAAAAACAACCTAATTAACTATTTGAATTATCAATTTCCATTGGGTATTACAATCTTGTATTGTGCGATTGTTATTTTATGTAGTGTGTTGATTACAACAGGGGCCTTAAAGCAGCAGAGCAAACGATCAATGATGGAAGCTCTGCGATAGTGTTCCGGCAATGGGTCGGTAATACCCATTGGAATATTACTAATTGTGCCGCTTCGTGCAGCGGAGCAGGGAGCGGCACATTACTGATAACAATTACCTGCTGTTTCTACGAATTTGAATAAGACGTAGAATGTCGTTGTATAAACAGTCATTGTCTTCTAAATCAATCATCAGCCACTTTTGTCCGTTTCCTTCTTGTGTATGATTATATAAATTTTGCAATTCGATTGTACATTCTGTAAGTATTTCCTCAACAGATGTTTTTTCTTTTCTGCCAACCACAACCAAAACTGTAAAATAGCCTTCTCTTGGGTATATCGTACACAATGATTTGCCTGCTTTTTTAAATTTAATGTTCCATCCCTTCTCCCAGCTGCATGAGCTGTATTCTATTTTTTCATTACATTTATATGTGCTCTTGATTTCTGAACAAAATTTTGTAAAAACAGGATTTCCAATATATTCACTTATTTCCCCAATAGTAGGACAATTATTTTTATCTTCCAGATCAATCATATTAATATGCTCCTCCAAACCGCCCCGAATCGTTACTATGAGCGGCATCCCGGGCCGCGGATAATAATACCATTATAACATAAAAACTGTTAAATACAAAACAGTTCTTTATCCGACTGAGCGGTTATGCTATAATCAAGTTACTATTCACGGACTAACCGTCCGCTCATAGTAACGCACCCAGCTCATTTAAAAGTCGCTTTCAGCGAGGGGCTGGATGCTGGAAACCACCACTTTATCGGCCCGGAATTTTTAAAAGGAGGAGACTGTAGAAGACATGATTGTAAAAATGGAGTGTCCACATATCCAGGAACCGCTTTCTGAACTGGCAGAGATATTAAAAAGAGAGGTTAGTGCAGAACTGATATGTGAGGAGCTTAAAAGCCTGGGAAGCGGAGGCGTTCTGCTGCTTGCGTTTGAGAAATATTATTTCCGGAACGGCAGCTATGCAAGCCTGACTGTTATGATCACGGAGGATTGCGGTTATCAGTCTGCAAGCATTGTTGGTTCCGGCGGAGGAGAGGGTATTTTTAATGTCAGCTGGGGAGCAAACCAGTCATTTGCAAATATGGCACTAAATGCCCTGCAGGACTACGGATTTGAGCAGATATATAGATAAGAGACAGAGAGGACATGGAAAAGTACATGTCCTCTTTTTGCTTAATGATATACAAAATTTTATTCGCGTCTTTCCAGGATTTCGTCTTCACGTACAGGAGGCTGGCCGATCCAGGAAAAAGCCTTGTCAATGTCTAACGTTATTTTATGATCATCACTTACAAAGCAGGGGATGCCGATTCCGCCGTTCTCCCGGCATTCCTTAAAGACGTCATTTTTATCACGCAGCATTAGAAACTCTTTAAGTGCAGTAGTATCTGCGGTGATATCGGTATACTCCAGATTTAAATCACGAAGCTTATTAATATGTTTGAAGTTTCTGCAGTCAATGCAGATATCTGTGCCGTATACTTTCATTTAAAGATAGCCCTCACTTTCTTCTTTTGATTTTTTGTGAATAGTTCCTTATCTACTCTTTTTGTACCATTTTCCTGCTGGGGATAAGTCTTTGTTTTTAAACTTCCCGTTTTTCCTGCAGGAGCTTTTTAAAAGAGCACAGCTCTCGTCTTTATTGGAGAGATTCCAGCATACCCGGCTGATTTTATTCTTATTTAGAAATTTTATCCACCGGTTAGCTTCAGCCTTGTCAATTCTTCCGTTCCCTGAGCTTTCCGAGATTCCGAATTCGCTTACAAATACAGGAAGGCCTTTTTTTACAGCGTTCTCCACCTTTGCGCGGTATGCTTCCCCGTGGGTGGCTGCATAAAAATGAAAGGTATACATCAGATTCGAGTATCCTTTGACCGGGCTTTCAGCCGCAAGCTCTACATCCTGTGACCAGGTCGGGGTCCCTGTGAGGATAATATTTTTCTTGTCATAAGTGCGGATGGTTTTGACAATGGATTTTGCATAGGACTTAATGTCCTTCCACTGGGTGCCGCCGTTTGGTTCGTTGCAGATCTCATAGATGACATTCTTGTGCTTTTTGTATTTCTTTGCCATATACTTAAAGAAGGACTTTGCCTCTTTTTTGTACTGGTTCGGATTGCAGTCGCTTAAGGTGTGCCAGTCTATGATGACATACATGCCAAGATCTGTGGCATACCGTACGCCTTTGTCGATCAAAGCCCTTAATTCCTTTTTATTTCCGCCCGAGCAGTAGCCATTATATTCAGCTGTGTACATGGCAAGCCGGATACAGTTTACACCCCAGCTGTCCCGGAGAGTCTGAAAGGCAGCAGGGTTTACATATTCAGGAAACCAGTTGATTCCATGGGTGCTGACGCCTTTAAGGACAACGGACTTCCCTTTATTGTTAACAAGCCTGGCGCCCTTTACCTGCAGGCGTCCGTTCTTTCTAAGGGGCGTTTTCGCGGCGGCAGATGCGTGTGCCGCAGGCACTGATGCAAAAAGAATGACAGCCAGAATCAGGCAGAATTGTTTTTTTGCGGTTCTTATAGAAAAATGCATAATCATTCCTCCTGGAAAATATTTAGTGAAAAGTATTGTATTTCATCTGAAATATGCTGATATTTTGTCTGTATTTTAGCATGGAAAGAAGAACAAGGCAATATCTGAATTAAAAATATGACATTCTGCTGCCCAATCCATATCCAGATTGTTGGCAGAATTGACGGAGAATTCAACTCAAATGACAGAACTGACAGGAGGAACTGCGCTTGACAATTTTTAAACGAAATGCTATGATGCAGCATGTGGAACGAAGAGGTTGCGGATTTACCCGTAATCTCTTTTTTTACTGTATATTCTCTGAGTATACATGATGATATTTTAACTGAAGAAAACGGAGCAAAGGGGCTTTTTCTAAATATAAAGGCTGCTTTGCTCCGTTTTTTTCGTCCGATGAGAAGGAGGGTAATTATGACAGATGAGATTATGAGTGTAATCAGCGGGGAGGTATTTGGCGTCTGGTTCCTTATAGGGGCAGCGCTGGTGTTCTGGATGCAGGCGGGCTTTGCCATGGTGGAGACAGGCTTTACAAGGGCAAAGAATGCGGGAAATATCCTGATGAAGAACCTGATGGATTTTTGTATCGGAACCGTTATGTTTATTTTGATTGGTTTCGGACTTTTGTTCGGAGAGGATATGCTGGGGCTGATCGGGAAGCCGGGATTTGATATTCTTTCCAATTATGCAGAGTTTGACTGGTCGAATTTTGTATTTAACCTGGTATTCTGTGCAACAACAGCAACGATTGTTTCTGGCGCAATGGCAGAGAGGACGAAGTTTCTGTCCTATTGCATTTATTCAGGAATTATCTCAGCTTTGATTTATCCGGTAGAGGCACACTGGATCTGGGGAGGCGGCTGGCTTTCACAGATAGGTTTCCACGATTTTGCAGGCTCCTGTGCGATCCATATGGTAGGAGGTTTAAGCGCATTAATCGGGGCGAAGATTCTCGGTCCCCGTATCGGTAAATTTATTAAGGACAAGGATGGAAGGATCACGAAGGTAAATGCGTTCCCGGGACACAATCTGCCGATCGGCTGCCTGGGTGTATTTATCCTGTGGCTCGGCTGGTATGGATTTAACGGCGCGGCGGCAACAAGTGTGGAACAGCTTGGCTCCATTTTCCTGACCACTACGATCGCTCCGGCTGTGGCAACCGTAGTCTGCATGGTCTTTACATGGGTAAGATATGGAAAGCCGGATGTGTCTATGTGCCTGAATGCATCACTGGCAGGGCTGGTAGCAATTACAGCGCCCTGCGACGTGACAGATGCTTTAGGTGCATCCGTGATCGGGATTGTGGCAGGCGTACTCGTGGTATTTGGCGTATGGCTTCTGGATTATAAGCTTCATGTAGACGATCCGGTTGGCGCCGTTGCAGTTCACTTTATGAATGGCATATGGGGAACACTGGCGACAGGGCTGTTTGCCACCACATCTGCACCTGGAAATGATACACTTACCGGTTTATTATACGGAGGGGGACTGGGTCTTCTTGGAATTCAGATCATCGGAATCGCAAGCGTATGCGCATGGACCGCAGTGACCATCACAATCGCGTTTTTTATCATTAAGGCAATTGCCGGCCTCAGAGTAACGGAGGAAGAAGAGATCATCGGGCTGGATTCCACAGAGCACGGCCTGCCCTCCGCATATTCCGGTTTCAGCATTATGGATGTTTCTAACACCATGAATATGGAGATCAATGAAAATACGCATCTTGGTACAGAGGAATATGAGGCGGCATCAAAGGTACAGAGAGACGCAGCTGTTCCGGTTACGAAGATGCTGGATGTGGCGGACAGCGGTATTCATAAGGTTGTGATTATCGCAAAGCTCTCCAGATACGAACGTGTTAAGAAGGCTATGAATGAGATCGGTGTAACAGGTATGACGGTAACGCAGGTAATGGGCTGCGGAATCCAGAAGGGTGCGGGCGAAAAATACCGCGGCGTCGAGATGGATGTCACGCTCCTCCCGAAAGTGAAGCTGGAGGTTGTTGTCAGCGAGATTCCTGTGGATACGGTGATTGAAGCGGCAAAGAGGGTACTGTATACAGGACATATCGGGGACGGAAAGATCTTCGTATATCAGGTAGACAGAGTCGTAAAGATCCGGACAGGAGAAGAAAACCTGGCAGCACTTCTGGACGTAGAATAGGTTGATATTTACTATTCACGGCCTGGGAGGCCGTTCAGTGCATTCCTGACCTGTGAATAGTAACGGTTGATATTTACCTTGATATTATTTATAATGAAAGAAATAATATTGAGGAGGTTTTATTATGGAGATCAGGGAAGGTTATATGCCGTTTTTGGAATATAAGACATATTACCGCATTGTCGGAAAGAAGACGGGCAATAAGAAGCCGCTGGTGCTTCTTCACGGTGGGCCGGGATCCACGCACAACTATTTTGAAGTGCTGGACAGACTGGCGGAAGAGGACGGACGTGAGCTGATCATGTACGATCAGATCGGCTGCGGAGAGTCCTATGTGGCAGACCGCCCGGACCTTTGGAATGCAAAGACCTGGGCAGATGAACTGGCAGCGCTCCGGGAGCACCTGGGGTTATCCGAGATTCATCTCCTTGGGCAGTCCTGGGGAGGCATGCTCCTTCTGGACTATGTATGCAATTATAAACCAGAGGGCCTTAAGAGCCTGATTCTTTCAAGCACACTGCCGGCATCCTGGATGTGGGGAATCGAGCAGCACCGCATGATCAAGGAGCTGCCCCAGAAGATGCAGGACGCCATCGAAAAAGCAACCAGCTCCAATGACTACAGCGACCCGGCCTATCAGGAAGCAGAGGCAGAATACATGCTCCGCCACGCAGCAGGACCAGTGACGGAAGAGTCCCCCGAATGTCTGAGACGCCCGGTACAAAAAGGAGGGGAGGCATACGTTACAGGATGGGGCCCCAATGAATACACTCCTATGGGAACTCTGAAAGATTACGACGTAACAGAGCAGCTAAAAGACATAAAAGAACCCGCCTTAGTCATCAACGGCGGAAACGATCTGTGCACCCCGTACATTGCAAAATACATGTATGACAGAATCCCCAATTCCAGGTGGGAGCTCTTCCGTACCTGCCGCCACATGTGCTTCGTAGAAGACAACGACAGATACGTAGAGCTCATGAAAGAATGGCTAAACGAAAACGACTAATTGGGGACAGGTCATTTTCAATCTGGGACGGGGCATTTTTAAAAATGCCCCGTCCCCAATTTAGAACCCCCCATCAAAGCCGATGATCTGCCCGGTCATATAGGCCGGGGCATTTGCGATGTCCCAGATCATTTCTGCTGCTTCCTGCGGCGTTCCGAACCGGCCTGCTGGAATCTCTTCTTCAAGGAGTTTCCGTTCTTCTTCGTCTAGCTGGCGGTTCATGTCTGTATCTATTACGCCGAATGCGACTGCATTTACCTGGATATTACTTGGAGCCAGTTCTTTGGCAAGTGCCCGGGTCAGTCCGTTGATCCCGGCTTTTGTGGCGGAATATGCGGCTTCGCAGGAGGCTCCTGAGATGCCCCACATGGAGGAGACGTTAATAATCCGTCCTGCTTTTTCCCGGACCATGGCTGGCACGGCCTCGCGGCAGCAGTAGAATACTGAGGAGAGATTGGTCTGAAGGATGCGGTTCCATTCTTCGTCGCTCATATCCATAAGGAGTCCGATGTGTGCAATTCCTGCATTATTTACCAGGACGTCTAAATGGCTGCAGATGCTGTAAATATTATGAAACATGGCTCTTACAGCGTCTGGATTTCCCAGATCACATGGCACAAGAGTGCAGGCTCCTGCTTTCTGGGCGTTAATTTCTTCTGCCACCTGCTTCAGCTTTTCCACGGAATGATTACAGTTCAGAAATACATGATATCCCTTCTCTGCAAAATAAAGGGCAGCCTCTCTTCCAATCCCTCTGGATGCCCCGGTAATTAATACGTATTTTGTATCCATATTATTCAAACACCTCATTTTTATTTTTGAGTACTCTTTTTGATTATACGGTATAATCCCCCGATTTCCAATAAGTATAAAATATTTCTTAAAAAATCAAATTTTAGGAGCGGATTCGGGTTCTTAGTGATATGATGAACGTACCAGACAGATATACATAGACTTATCATAGTAGAAAAGGGGACGTACATGTTATCAAAATTCAGCGTGAAAAAACCGTACACAGTAGTTGTTGGAATTGTTCTGATTATTATACTGGGAGTGGTGTCATTTACGAATATGACGGTAGACCTGCTCCCAAGCATGAACCTGCCATATGCGCTTGTTATGACCTCCTACCCAGGGGCCAGCCCGGAGGAAGTTGAGGAAATCGTAACGAAGCCGGTGGAGCAGACTATGGCAACGGTAAGCAACATCAAGAATATACAGTCGGTTTCCAGTGAAAATGCATCCACGGTTGTCCTGGAGTTTGCCCAGACGGCAAATATGGATTCGGTTACCATTGAGATGCGGGAGAGTCTGGACCAGATCAGCGGATTCTGGCCGGATGAGGTGGCGAATCCCATTATCATGAAGCTGAATCCGACCATGATGCCAATCCTGATCACAGCGGTCAGTGCCAAAGGCGAGAATGCGGCGGAAGTAAGCCGGGTGATTGAGGACGAGGTTGTCCCGGAGGTGGAGAGCGTTGAGGGCGTTGCCTCAGTTTCGGCGACGGGAAGCATTGAGGAGACGGTGGAGATCACATTAAAGGAAAAGAAGGTCAATGCCTTAAGTGATGACATAAAAGCCGAGATGGAGGCAAAGGTAAATGAAGCGAGATCTGCCCTGGATGAAGCGAAGGCGCAGGTGGAGAGCGGGAAAACCGCTCTGGCTTCCGGCAGGACCCAGGCTTCCCAGGGCGTCTCCCAGGCAGAATCCCAGATGTCTGTCAAGAGTGAGGAGCTTAAGCAGGCACAGCTTGAGATTACGGAGAAGATGGCAGAGCTGAATGTGTCAGAGACCCAGGTCAGCCAGTCCCTTGCAACAATGCAGGCAGGACAGCAGACGGCGCAGGCCCAGCTTGATGAGCTTAAGCAGGCAAAGAGCGGTTATGACGCGGCGCAGGCGGCTCTTGCAGCGCTGAAGATGAAAGAAGATGCAGGTCTTCCCCTCACGCCGGAGGAAGAAGCCCAGAAAAAGGTTCTGACTGAGACGGTCGAAGAACTCAGGCCAATGATGGAGAATTACGAGACCACGGTGGCAACGCTGGAGGCCACAATTGCCCAGCTTAAGGAGCAGGAGACCCAGCTTAAGAAGACACAGAAGCAGCTTGCATCAGGGAAAAAGAAGCTGGAATCCATGCAGAAGGAGGTCAATACCGGCGCCCTGACATTGGCAGAGGCCAGGGGACAGCTTGCAGCGGGTCAGCTTGAAGCAGCGGCAGGCTTAGGAGAAGCCGCGGCCCAGCTTGCAGCAGGGGAGTCTGCACTCCAGATGCAGGAAGCACAGATGGAGCAGGCCCAGGGTCAGGCGGAGGGAACCCAGGACATTGGGAAGATGCTGACCGTAGACACGGTCAAAACCCTTCTTGCCGCTCAGAACTTCCGTATGCCGGCAGGCTACGTGAAGGAGGAAGGAATTGATTATCTGATTCGCGTGGGGGATAAATTTAAAAGTATAAAAGAGCTTAAGAACCTCGTCCTTCTGGATATAGAGGGCATTGACCCGGTGAAGCTTTCTGACGTGGCCAAGGTGAAGCTTGTGAATAATGAAGATGAGACTTACGCGAAAATTAACGGAAGCCCGGGAGTTATGCTGAGTATTCAGAAGCAGACCGGCTATTCCACGGGGGATGTAAGCGACCGTGTGCTGGAGCGTTTAAAGGAGATTGAGAAGGAGCACGAGGGTATTAAGACCGTTACACTGATGGATCAGGGTATTTACATTGACCTGATTGTAAATTCTGTGCTTCAGAACCTCATATACGGCGCAGGGCTTGCAATTATTATCCTGCTTATATTTTTAAAGAGCGTGCGGCCTACCTTTGTAATCGCCTGCTCCATCCCAATCAGTATTATGGCAGCCATTGCGGCCATGTATTTCTCAGGGGTGACGCTGAATATTATTTCTCTGTCAGGACTGGCGCTTGGCGTAGGTATGCTGGTAGATAACTCCATTGTTGTGATTGAAAATGTATACCGCATGCGGAACGAGGAAGGAGCGTCTGCCAGAAAGGCGGCAATTGAGGGCGCGAAGCAGGTAGGCGGCGCCATCATGGCCTCCACCCTCACAACGGTCTGTGTGTTCCTGCCCATTGTATTTACACAGGGGATCACGCGCCAGCTCTTTGTGGACATGGGGCTTACCATTGGATATTCCCTTCTTGCAAGCCTTCTGGTGGCGCTTACGGTTGTGCCTATGATGTCGGCAGGGCTTCTTAAGAAGACAAAGAACAGTGAATCAAAAATCTATGTATATATAAAAGAAATATATGGAAGAATACTGTCAAAGGCTCTCAGGATGAAACTGCTCGTAATTGCAGCATCATTTCTTCTGTTCGTGGGAAGTATCATGCTGGCAGTGTCAAGAGGGACGGCATTTATGCCGGATATGGAGAGCACCCAGGTGAGCATTTCCCTTGAAACAGAGGAGGGGAGCACCCTTGCTGACACGGCGAAGGAAGCTGACAAGGTGATGGAATACGTCGGTGGGATTGAGGATGTAGAAGACGTGGGAGCACTTGTATCCTCCGGAAATCTGCTTGGAACGGAAACCGTGACGAACCGGGTAGAATTCTATGCCATTACGAAAGAGGATCCGTCTCTGTCCAATCAGGAGCTTCAGAAGAAAATAGAGGAGCTTACGGCAGATGTGAACGGAGAGATCACGGTAAACATGTCCAACATGGATATGAGCGCCCTTGGAACAGCGGGCGTGGCGGTCCAGGTGAGGGGACGGGAATTAGATAAGCTCCAGGAGATCGCGCGGGATGTGAAGAAGATTGTGGAAGAGACGGAAGGAACACAGAATGTGTCCGACGGCACAGAGGACAACAGCGAGGAACTCCGGGTCATTGTAAGTAAGAATAAGGCAACGGCGCGCGGCCTTACAGTGGCGCAGGTGTACCAGGAGCTGAGTAAGAAGCTTGCGAAGCCTTCCTCTTCCATGACCCTTGGAACAGACACAAGGGATTATGACGTATATGTGGTGGATGACGCGCGGGATAAACTTACGAGAAATGATATCCGCAATACAGTGCTTCATGTTACGAAGCAGGACGGAACCACAGAGGATGTGCGGCTTGCGGAGGTGGCGGAATTTGACGACGGGTCGGGACCTCAGTCCATTAACAGAGAGGCCCAGAGCAGGTATATAACGGTCTCTGCCGAGATTAAGGAAGGTGACAACATCGGTATTGTCAGCAACCGGATCAAAGACGCCCTGAAGGCATACACGGTTCCAGAGGGCTATGAGGTGGAAATGACCGGCGAGGATAAGACCATTAATGAAGCGATGACGGAGCTCTTTAAGATGCTGGGTCTTGCGCTTGTATTCATGTATCTGATCATGGTAGCGCAGTTCCAGTCTCTGCTCTCGCCGTTTATCATTATGTTTACCGTGCCCCTTGCATTTACCGGAGGACTTCTGGCGCTGTGGCTGTGCGGCATGCCGGTCAGCGTCATTGCCATGATTGGATTTGTAATGCTTTCAGGTATTATTGTAAATAATGGAATTGTGTTTATAGATTACACAAACCAGCTCATTGCCGCTGGAAAGGAACAGCGGGCCGCTCTTGTGGAGGCTGGAAAGACAAGGCTTCGGCCGATTGTGATGACAGCACTCACAACGATTTTGGGATTGTCAACAATGGCACTCGGTTTCGGGATGGGTTCAGATATGGTACAGCCGATGGCAGTAGTAACAATTGGGGGATTAATATACGGAACCCTCTTGACATTAGTCGTCGTTCCGTGTATCTTTGACTTATTCCACAGGAGGAGAAAATATGATTAATAAGGCGATTGAATTTGCGACGAAGGCGCACCAGGGTCAGATGAGGAAAGGGACAAAGCGCCCCTACATTGTACACCCGATGGAGGTAGGAGACATTGTGTCGTCCATGACCAGGGACGAGGAGATCATAAGTGCAGCAGTTCTTCATGATACGATTGAAGACTGCGAGGGAGTCTCGGAGAGAATACTTGCACAGGAATTTTCAGAGCGGGTGGCCTATATGGTTGCCCGCGAGAGCGAGGACAAGTCCAGGACATGGATGGAGCGCAAGACTGCCACAATTGAGCATCTGCGCAATGCTCCGAGAGAGATACAGATGATCGGGCTTGCAGACAAGCTGTCTAATATACGGGATATCGACAGAGATTATCCGGTGGTGGGAGAAGAATTGTGGAACAGATTCCGCATGAAGGACAAGTTCATCATCGGATGGTACTACAAAGGCGTGCGCGACGCCCTGAAGGAACCCTTCGGGGGCACGGAGGCGTATAAGGAATATTGCCAGTTAATAGAGAAGAACTTTTAAATGGGGACAGGTCATTCTTAATTGGGGACGGGGCATTTCTAGAAATGCCCCGTCCCCAATTAAGAATGACCTGTCCCCAATTCGTCTTTATAATTCCAGGCTGCCCCGAATAGTAACCATTCCTAACTTGTGAATAGCAAGTTTAAAGATCGTTTTCAATGAGGCTGGAATCCGATGTTTTATCGTCCTGGATTAGTGGGGTGCATGGCTCCGTAGATTGTACCCCCTGGCACAGCACCCTCTTGCATGCGCTTACAGGATACCACTCGCATCCCCGGCAGATCTCCTCTAATAATCCGGGCGTCATTCCTTCGCGGATCTTCTCTGTGATTTCCTGGTAAATATATGTCTTTTCTTCTATATTAAAATACCGGGCAGTCATTTTGTCATAATGCAGAACCTTATCATTGTCCCTGCAGAGATTTTCGCCCAGCATGTTGGGACAATGTGCGCAGAGGTCATCTGTGGAAAATACAATTTCCACAGGCACGGGCTCTGGACCCCGCAGCTTCTGGGTAATCTGATTCATATTGCGGACAAAGGCTTCATCATAGCCCTTGCCGCTGTAGCTCTGTGTACAAAGCAGATGATGTGGTCTCAGGCGCATACGAGGACACCCAGCCTTCCTCTGATTTTAAGCCCGATGATGGAAGCAAGGGCAGCCTTGATGATGGCAGTCGGAATAAATGGCAGTACACAGGCAGTAATGGCAGTTATCACAGAGCTGTCCATGAGAATACAGAACATAAGCACTCCTATTACGTAATTAACAAGTGTACCTGCAATCAGACAGAGTATAAAACCGCCCTTTTTATCCCGGAATTTGTCCACTCCAAGTCCGATGATGTATGCCATAAATGGAAATGAGATGAGAAAGCCGCCTGTCGGCCCGGCAAAATACTGAATTCCGCCCGAAAAACCGGCAAGAACCGGAAGCCCCACTGCCCCGAGCAGTACATAAACAAGCGCGGAGATTCCCCCTTTCTTCGAACCAAGAACAACTGCAGCCAGTGTAATGGCAAAAGTCTGCATTGTCATAGGAACGCCCATAGGCATCGGAATCGAGATCTGTGCCATAATAGCAATAACAGCAGTGCATAAAGCAATCGTGCAAATGTCCTGTACTGAAAGTTTAGATTGTTTCATAATGTCCTCCTTGTATTGCACCTTCTGGAAAGCAGTTTGCAGGGCTTTCGAAGAAGTGCCTGATAAAGTAATTGGTAAAAAATTCTGCAGACTGAGTATACAAAATATGAATCAAAATGTCAACCTAAAAATATTAAAAGTTAACAATTTACCGCTGCTCACACCAGAGCCACGCACTTGCTGCGTGGCTCGGGAAAACACGGTTTAGTTTAGATTGTTTCATCTGTGGAAAACTGTTATACTATAAACAGGTCACAAAGAAGGGAGTGAAGCTTAACTGCTGTTCCCACTGTCCCCGGAGGGATTTGTTGCTATGAGCGTCCTTTCGGATCGTGAATCGTAACGAGGGACTTTGACTTAGAGAAAGGATTGAGAGAAAGAATGAAAACAACGAAAGAAATGAAACTCCATATGTTGCTGTTAACCATGCTATTTACCTGTATTTTCACCATGTCATCTGCGGCAGTCCGGGCAGAAGCCGCCGCAGTACCGGCGCTCAGCCAGAAACAGGCAACGCTTCTGGTGAATAAAAAGCTTACACTGAAAGTAAAGAATACAAAAAAGCGTGTCAGATGGAACAGCAGCAACAAGAAAGTTGCAACAGTGAAAAACGGAAAAGTAACAGGCAGGAATAAGGGAACTGCGATTATTACAGCAAATGCAGGAAAGAAAAAACTAACCTGCAAAGTTAAAGTAGTAAAACAGTATAGCATGAATACAGCATACACCCATCTTAGCCGCTATTTGAAAAAGCACTATAAGAAATGGAAATATGTTACTTTTAAACAGGAAGCCACACAGACAGGAGGAAATTACTGTTTCTTAATCCGTTATCAAGGTGGAAATACGCCAAATACCCTTGCAGGCATGGTAACTGTAAATCCAAGGACGGGGCGGGCTGTATTTGAGAGTGCATATGGAGCCGGAAAGACAAGGTGGAAGATATTTTAGGCGAATTGGGGACGGGGTATTTTTAAAAATACCCCGTCCCCAATTTATGCAAATAGGCAATTTGCCAATTTACGTTAAATAATCTACTTTTCGGAAAATGGGTTACAAATTATAAAATTGATGGTATAATGATAAAAATTATTTACCAAGTAATACGTAAGAAGGAGGAATGGCGAACAATGAGTAGGTTAGAGATTGACTCTCCAAGCAGAGCTGACATCGTGATAGAAGGTCTGTACAAAGATCTTGAGCGCCGGATCGAATCAAGTCCTCCGGGGTTATGCCCGGTGGATATGGCCAGAGCGTTCCTGGAGCTGTGCCATGCGCAGACATGCGGGAAGTGTGTGCCCTGCCGTATCGGTCTTGGTCAGCTGAATCATCTCATCAAGGATGTGCTTGACGGAAAGGCAACCATGGAGACACTGGAGGTAATGGAGGAGACAGCCGTTTCCATTATGGAGTCTGCGGACTGTGCTATTGGTTACGAAGCGGCCAACATGGTCTATAAGGGACTGATCGGCTACCGTGACGATTATATTGAGCATATTGAGAGAGGACGGTGTATCTGTACATACAGCCAGCCGGTGCCATGTGTATCTTTATGCCCGGCCCGTGTGGATATACCGGGCTACATCGCCCTGGTAAGAGACGGAAGATATGCGGACGCGATCCGGCTGATCCGCAAGGACAATCCGTTCCCAACTACATGTGGATTTATCTGCGAGCATCCATGTGAGGCAAGGTGCCGGAGAAATATGGTAGACGATGCCATCAATATCCGGGGGCTTAAGCGTGTGGCAGCGGACTTTGCAGGAGAGGTTGACCCACCGGCATGTGCAGATAGCACAGGAAAGAAGGTCGCAGTGCTCGGGGGAGGCCCCTGCGGCTTAAGTGCGGCTTACTATCTGCAGCTTATGGGACACCAGACAACTGTTTTTGAGATGCTTCCGAAGCTGGGCGGAATGCTGCGCTACGGGATCCCCAATTACCGTCTGCCAAAGGAAAGGCTTGACGATGACATCAACAGCATCTTAAAGACCGGCGTAGAAGTAAAATACGGCGTAAAGGTAGGAACAGATATCACCATTCAGGAGATTCAGAAGGAGTATGACGCGGTTCTGATTGCTGTGGGCGCCAGCACAGACAAGAAGCTGGGGCTTGATGGCGAGAATGCAGATGGCGTTCTTCCGGCAGTAGAATTCCTGCGGGATGTGGGAATGAACCACATCATGGATCTGACCGGCAAGGAAGTGGCAGTAATCGGCGGCGGTAATGTGTCCATGGACGCGGTGCGTACTGCAAAGAGGCTGGGGGCAAAGAAGGTCAGTATCGTATACCGCAGAAGGATCGCCGATATGACGGCGCTTTATGATGAGATTGAGGGAGCCATTGCAGAGGGAATTGAGATGCAGACGCTGAAGGCTCCGGCATCCATAGACGTAGATGAGAATAACCATGTAAAAGGCATCTATGTAACTCCACAGATGGTAAGCGCAATCAGAGACGGGCGCGCGAGCATCAGGCCTACAGGAGAAGAGGATATTTACATACCATGCGATGTACTAATCGTCGCAATCGGACAGAACATTGAGACAAAGCACTTTGAGGACGCAGGTGTTCCGGTAGCCAGGGGCAAGATTGTCACAACGAGCACCGGCGCATTTAAGGATATGCCGGGAGTATTTGCCGGAGGAGACAGCGCAAGCGGTCCTGCTACTGTAATCAAGGCGATTGCAGGGGCGAAGGTTGTTGCGGCAAATATTGATGAATATCTGGGTTATCACCACATCATTACAAGCGATGTGGAGGTTCCGGTTCCAAACCTTGATGACAGAACCCCGTGCGGCCGTGTTAACCTTACGGAGCGCGAGGCAGGCATCAGAGTC
This sequence comes from uncultured Lachnospiraceae bacterium, assembly GCA_947566645.1. Classification (GTDB taxonomy): domain Bacteria; phylum Bacillota; class Clostridia; order Lachnospirales; family Lachnospiraceae; genus CAPEBR01. Next base: position 14,942 of record CANOKL010000038.1, on the reverse strand, counting down.
TGTGATTTTGAGGGCGTCGAGAACTGCATGACAGAGAAAGAAGCGAAACAGGAAGCAAACCGCTGCTTACGGTGTGACCATTTCGGATATGGAATATTCAAAGGAGGCAGAGAAAAATTATGGTAAATCTTATTATTGATGGAAAACAGATTTCGGTAAAAGAAAATACCACAATCATGGAAGCTGCCGATCAGAACGGGATTACGATTCCTAGCCTTTGCTATCTGAAAGGGATCAACGAGATTGCAGCCTGCCGTGTATGTGTTGTAGAGCTGGAAGGAAAAGAGCGGCTGATAACCGCATGTAATAACGTGGCCGAGGAGGGCATGGTAGTGTACACCAACAGCCCCAAGGTCAGAAACCACAGGAGAAATACAGTGGAGCTTCTGCTTTCGCAGCATGACTGTCTGTGCGTCACCTGTATGAGAAGCGGAAACTGCAGTCTCCAGAAAATTGCAAATGACCTGGATATCCTGGAGATTCCATTTAAGAAGGAGCTGGAGCACCAGCCCTGGAATAAGAAGTTCCCGCTGATCCGCGATTCTGCAAAATGTATCAAGTGTATGAGGTGCATACAGGTCTGCGATAAAGTGCAGGGCCTTAATATATGGGATTTGGAAGGAACCGGCTCCCGCACGACAGTAAATGTGGCGGGGCACAAGACCATCGAGGAATCCGACTGTTCTCTCTGCGGACAGTGTATTACCCACTGCCCGGTAGGTGCCTTAAGGGAGAGAAGTGACACCGGAAAGGTGTGGAAGGCACTGGCGGATAAGGACAAGATCGTGGTTGCACAGGTAGCGCCTGCTGTCCGCGCCGCATGGGGCGAGCAGATCGGGCTGGCACCGGAGGAGGCCACCATCGGAAAAATCATGGATGCCCTCAAGCGGATGGGTGTTGATTATGTATTTGATACCGTGTTCTCCGCGGACCTTACGATTATGGAAGAAGGGCATGAGTTTGTGCAGCGCTTTACAAGCGGCGAACTTAAGGACCGTCCTATGTTCACATCCTGCTGTCCGGGCTGGATCCGGTTTGTGAAGAGCCAGTTCCCGCAGCTGGTAAGATATCTGTCCACCGCAAAATCACCGCAGCAGATGTTCGGTGCAGCCATGAAGACGTATTTTGCAAAGGAGCTGGGCGTAAGCCCGGATAAGATCTTCACCATATCCGTTATGCCATGCGTAGCGAAGAAGGCAGAGCGGGAGATGGAGCTGTTCTATGAGGAGTACGCAGGACACGACGTGGATGTTGTTGTCACAACAAGAGAGCTTGTGAAGATGATCCGTTCCGCCCATATCCGTCCTGACACCCTTGAGGATATTGAGAGTGACAGGCCCATGCAGGGAGGAACCGGAGCCGGAGTGATCTTCGGGGCAACCGGAGGCGTTATGGAAGCGGCGCTTCGAAGCGCATACTATATCATTAAGAAGGAGAATCCGCCTGCAGATGCGTTTAAGGCAGTAAGGAGCCAGGGCTTCAATGAGAACAACGGAGTCCAGGAGGCAGAATTTGCCATTGATGATATCACTGTGAGAACCGCAGTGGTAAGCGGCCTTGGCAACACAAGGGCTCTTCTGAATAAGATTGAATCGGGAGAGGTTCACTATGACTTCGTAGAAGTTATGGCCTGTCCGGGCGGCTGTGTCGGCGGCGGCGGCCAGCCAATCCATGATGGCCAAGAACTTGCATTCGAGCGGGGCAAGAACCTATATTATCTGGATGAGAACATGGAACTTCGATTCTCCCATGAGAATCCCGATGTTCTTAAGATGTATGAAGACTTCTTTGAGAAGCCGAATTCACATAAGGCACATATGCTTCTGCATACAGAGCATGTAGAATAGCAAATTTGGGACGGGGCATTTTTAAAAATGCCCCGTCCCAAATTCGTTTATTCTAAGTTGAAAAAGACGTTTCCGCCTACATTGATTCCAGATACTCCCTGTTGTTTCGCGTACCAGTCGGCATAGAAGAAGTGGCAGTTTGAGACGGATGAATGTCTTGCGCCGCCAATGACTGCCTGAGCCGCTGAGTAGGCAGCAGTGGAGGGGCCATTTGCAAGTACCGTGTTCAGAGAGCCGTTCCCTACAGGGGAGAACTGTCCGGACTGATAGATGACGCCGGAAATGCTGTTAGGGAAATTAGGGCTGATTACCCGGTTCATGATCACGGTTCCCACGGCGAGCATACCGTCATAGCTTGTCCCGGCTTCACACTGGAGGATTGCGGCAAGAAGCGCCACATCACTTGTGTCTGCAGATACTGCTTCTGCAGTCTCTTTTTCGTGTCTGCTCTGATTGCTGCCGTCTTTTTTCAGTGGACTGGATACATCGTCATCCTGTGCACTTTTCATGGCTTTTTCTGCTGCTCTGGCACGCTTAAGCTGACCCTCATAATCATCCAGCTCACCTGAGGCGGATGCCATGGACCTGGTAAGCTCCTCCTTTTTTTCCTTCAGTTCCTCTGCAAGGGAAGTAAGCTTTTTCTGCTTTTTCTCCAGCTCATCCTGTTTTTTCTCCACATCGGATCGTACAGACCGGAGCTTATTCAGCATCTGCCTGTCATATTCACTGATCGTTGAGACGTATTCTGCCTTATTTAGAAAATCAGCCATGCTTTTTGAAGTAAAAAGTGTATTCAGAAGAGAGATATTGCCCTCCTCATACATGAATTTGATCCTTTCCTTCATAGATGCATACTGGGCAGACTCATTCAACCTTGCCGCGGCAAGATCAAGCTTTCCCTTCTCAGCCTCTGCGGCCAGCTTCTCAATCTGTGAAGAAGCCTCATCAAGCTCATCGCTTAAGGAAATAAGCTCATCGTCCAGATCATGGATCTCAATGCGCAGATCAGAGCTTTTCTGCTTAAGTGCCTCTGATGTGGGCTCGGCATGAACGGAGGCACAGACTGAAAAGATCAGAACAGTGGATAAAATACCGCTTCCAAGCCGTGGCAAATGTCTCTTTTGTTTTTTAATCATACACAAATCCTTTCTTATGTATTACTGTCTGTATTGATTTTCCGGCCCCTCGCTGAAAGCGGATTTTAAATGGGCTGGATGCGTTGCTATAAGCGGACGGCTGTCCGTAAATAATAACACTTTTATTTTTTTAAATCAATACCGCGTAATATTATACTACAAATTGCTTTATAAAGCAATTTCTGATACAATAAAAAAATGATAAAATATTTTGTTGCTATTCACGGGGACGTGTGCCCTGCTGCACAGTATCCGGGCCGGTGAAGTAGTGGTTTATACTGCGCGCCAGATTTCATCGGCCGTGAGTATATAATATAGTAATAAGAAAGGAACAGGCAGACTATGAATAGAATTAGGATGATTGCATTCGATCTTGACGGGACGCTTCTTACTACAGACAAAGAACTGACAGCATATACGAGGGAGGTGCTGGAAAGAGCGATACAGCAGAATATTGAGGTGATTCCCGCAACTGGGCGGCCGCTTAAAGGGGTGCCGGAGATTTTTTTTCAGTTTCCGGGGATCCGCTATATCGTTACATCCAACGGTGCGAGAACCGTAGAGAAGGAGAGCAGGAAAACATTATTTTCCAGTCTTCTTTCTTACGAATGTGCGAAGGAGATTCTGGATATTTTCAGGGAATATGATACAATGAGGGATATCTTCTTCGATGGACAGGGTTATATGGAGAAAAGGATGGCAGAGCAGATCAGCCGCTTTGTTAAGGTGCCTGCGGCTGTGTCCTACATGCTTGCCTCAAGGATACAGGTTCAGGATATAGATGAAATGTTTCTTAAGGAGCACAGAGATGTGGATAAGGTTCAGGCGCTCTTTGCCAGTGAGGAGGAACGAAGAGAAGCTTTTGAACGGATCCGGAAGCTTCCGGGCGCAGAACCAACAGGGGCATTGGGAAATAATATAGAGGTCAATGCCGCAGGCGTACATAAGGGAGCTGCCCTGTTAAGAATTGCGGGCGAACTAGGTATTGCCCCAGAAGAGATTCTTGCTTTCGGGGACGGTACCAATGATATCCGGATGCTTCAGGCTGCCGGTACAGGGATTGCCATGGACAATGCTGTGCAGGAGGTAAAAGAGGCGGCAGACGGTATTACGAGAGCTAATGACGAAGAGGGAGTAGCAGTATATATCGAAAAGAATGTATTAGACCGCAGACAGAGTGCAGACAGCATGTGCGCGCAGGCGGAGAAAAGGAGAAGCTGATGTTAGATGTATTAAAGGTAATTATTCTTGGAATTGTAGAAGGCATTACAGAGTGGCTTCCGGTGAGCAGCACCGGACATCTGATCCTGGTGGGAGATCTGCTCTCCCCGGATCTGAGTGACAAATTTATGGAGATGTTTAATGTAGTCATACAGCTGGGGGCGATTATGGCAGTGGTAGTGATTTATTTTCACAAGCTTAATCCATTTTCACCGCGAAAGACGAATAAGCAGAAGATGCTTACCTGGCAGATGTGGATTAAGGTGTTTATCGCTTCCATCCCGGCCGGTGTTGTGGGTGTATTGTTTAATGACATCCTGGATAAACTGTTTTATAAGCCGCTTCCGGTTGCAGTTATGCTGATCGTATATGGTGTTCTTTTCATTATTATAGAGAACCGGAATAAAGGCAGACGCCCTTCTGTTACGAAGATCTCAGAGCTGTCAGTATCTATGCTTCTGTGGATTGGTTTTTTTCAGATGCTTGCCCTGATTCCCGGCACATCCCGTTCCGGGGCAACGATTATCGGTGCGCTTCTGATCGGAATTTCCAGAGAGGTGGCGGCGGAATTCACCTTCTTCCTTGCCATTCCCGCTATGTTCGGAGCCAGTCTGCTGAAGCTTGGACGTTTTGGACTGGGATTTACAGGGAAGGAATTCGGGCTTTTGATTCTGGGATGCATTGTTTCCTTTGCGCTGTCTATTGTTGCAATCAAGTTTTTGATGAACTATATTAAGAAAAATGATTTCAAAGTGTTCGGGTATTACCGGATTATACTGGGCGGCATCATCGTTGCCGTTAGTCTGGCAGGAATGCTGTTGTAGAAGTGTTTTAAAAGTGAATATATTTTGTAGATATTTTACTTGTTTTTTATGGGAAATGTGGTAGAATAAGTATTGTGCATGCATAAATATGCAAAAAAATATGTAACTGTGATAATATGATGATACACGCGTCAAAAGGCCATGCGTTTCATGCCTGCATGAAAAAGCATGGTTCCACGGTGTGCAAAACACTGAGAAGCATCAAAAAATGCAGTAGTTACAAAAATATTATTTTAATTGGGAGGAAAGTATCATGAAAATGCGAAAGATTGTGAGCACAATGCTGGTTGCAGCATGTGTGTGCATGCTGACAGCATGCGGAAGTGACAGCGGAAACGAGGGAGGGTCAGTAGAATCAGAGAAGGAAGAGACGAAGAAGATTGAGGTGACAAAACCTGAGGATCTGGCAGAGCTTACCATTGGTGTACAGCAGGGAACGACAGGAGACCTCAACTGTTCTGACATTGTAAAAGCTGACAGCCAGATGAAGCGCTACCCAAAGGGAGCAGCTGCGGTTCAGGCATTAGAAGCAGGAAAGCTTGACTGTGTAGTTATTGACGCGCAGCCTGCGGCAAAATTTGTGGAAAAGAGCGATGACCTGGAGATTATCGATGGAATTTTTGACGATGAGCAGTATGCCATCTGCATCAAGAAGGGTAATACAGAGCTGGTTGACAAGATGAACGGGGCTCTCGGCGAGCTGAAGGATGACGGGACACTTGAGAAGATCATTGCAAATTATATTGGCGACAATACCGGAAGCTTCCAGTATGAGACACCGGACGGAACAGACCATTCGAATGGCGAGCTGGTTATGGCTACCAACGCTGAATTTGAGCCCTACGAGTACCATGAGGGCGACGAGATTGTCGGAATTGACGTGGATATCGCCCGCGCAATCTGTGATAAGCTTGGATATGAGCTTAAGATCGAGGACATGGAGTTTGATTCCATCCTTCCCGCTGTTGAGGCCGGAAAGGCAGATTTCGGTGCAGCCGGAATGACGGTTACTGATGAGAGAAAAGAGAATGCAGACTTCACGGATACCTATACAAATGCGACACAGGTCGTAATTATTAAGAAATAGAACAGGTGGCATGATGGCAGATTTTTCAGCAAAGTTCTATGCGAACTTTATCAAGGATGACCGCTGGCTTGGGCTTGTAACTGGTCTTAAGGTAACAATTATTGTCACTCTGGAGGCGCTGCTTCTGGGTGTACTTATTGGTTTTTTAATTGCAATCATCCGGTCTTATCACGATAAGACCGGAAAGTTTAAGATACTGGACGTATTATGCCGGGTTTACCTTACAGTGATCCGGGGAACACCCACGATGATTCAGATTCTGATCATGTACCTGGTTGTATTCGGCGCATCATCGCTTGATTCTATTATTATCGGCGGCATTGCATTTGGTATTAATTCCGGTGCATATGTTGCGGAGATTATCCGCTCTGGCATCATGTCTATTCCGGCAGGACAGACAGAGGCAGGAAGGAGTCTGGGCTTAAGCTACAGGCAGACCATGTGGCTGATTATCGTGCCCCAGGCATTTAAGAATGTGCTTCCGGCCCTGGTCAATGAGATGATCGTCCTGATCAAGGAGACGGCGATTATTGGATACATAGGCGAGCAGGACCTTACAAAGGCGGCGATGATCATTCAGAGCCGTACCTTTGATGCGTTCATGCCCCTTCTGGCAGCAGCGGTCATCTATCTCGCACTTGTTATGCTGCTTACGTTCTTCATGAACAAGCTTGAAAGGAGGCTGAGAACCAATGAGCGCTAGTCAGAACATGAATCAGGAAACACTGATTGAGGTGAAAGATCTGCGGAAGGCCTTCGGAGAAAATGAGGTTCTCACGGGTATCACGACGGATATTAAGCGCGGAGAAGTGGTAGTAATCATCGGCCCGTCCGGCTCAGGAAAGTCAACCTTCCTGCGCTCTCTGAACCTGCTAGAGACGCCCACCGGAGGGACAGTTCTGTTTGAAGGAATCAACATTACAGACCCGAAGACAGACATTGACCTCCACAGGCAGAAGATGGGGATGGTGTTCCAGCATTTCAACCTGTTCCCGCATAAGACGATTCTTGAAAATATTACCCTTGCGCCCGTTGTCCTGAAAAAGATGACAAAGGACGAGGCCGTACAAAAAGCAGAGGAACTTCTTGGCCGCGTCGGGCTGCTGGATAAGAAGGATACCTACCCCGAACAGCTGTCCGGCGGGCAGAAGCAGAGGATTGCTATAGTCCGTTCCCTGGCAATGGATCCAGACGTCATGCTCTTTGACGAGCCTACGTCAGCACTGGATCCCGAGATGGTCGGAGAGGTGCTGGAGCTCATGAAACAGCTCGCCCACGACGGCATGACCATGGTGGTAGTCACCCACGAGATGGGTTTTGCCAGAGAAGTAGGCACAAGAGTGGTCTTCATGGACGAAGGACAGATCAAGGAGCAGGCAGCTCCAGATGAATTCTTTCAGAATCCAAAGGACGAAAGACTAAAGGAATTCTTATCAAAAATATTATAAACCAATTGGGGACACCCTATTTTCAATCTGGGACGGGGCATTTTTAAAAATGCCCCGTCCCAGATTGCCAGAAAGGAAAGAACATGGGAACACATAACATATTTCTGACTGGTTTTATGGGAACCGGTAAGAGTACGATTGCGGAAGAAATTAGCAGACAGACCAAGATGGCGCAGATGGAGATGGATGAGGAGATTGTTAAGAGAGAGGGAATGAGCATTAATGATATTTTTGAAAAATATGGGGAGGCTTATTTCCGCGATCTGGAGAGCAATCTGTTAATAGAACTGGAAAGCAAGGCGGGAATGGTTGTATCCTGCGGCGGCGGTGTGGTTATGCGCAGGGAGAATGTAGAGCATATGAGAAAAAGCGGCGGAATTATCCTCCTGACCGCTTCTGCGGAAACCATTTACCGAAGGGTAAGGAATAGCAAGGACCGTCCGATCTTAAATGATCATATGAATGTGGAATTTATTAGCGGACTGATGGAAAAGAGAAGGGAAGCTTATGAAGCGGCAGCGGACTTTATTGTAGAGACGGATGGGAAAACTGTCCTTCAGATCTGTGAAAAAATCAGGGAATATATGGGGCTGTGATATGGTTAGGATTTTACTGATCGAGGATGATGATACGATTGCTTTTGGCATCCGGACTGCACTGGAGAGGAAGGGGTATCAGGTGGTGGCAGGACCGGGTATGGCAGAAGGAAAGCGTCTGTTTTCCGGGGAAATTTCCCTGATTCTCTTAGACTTGAACCTTCCTGATGGAAGTGGTTATGAATTTTGCAGATGGGTGAAAGAAAGGCGGGATACACCGGTCATCTTTCTGACTGTCCGGGATGATGCACAGGACATTACGAGAGGTCTTGACATGGGGGCGGATGATTATATTACAAAGCCCTTTTCCATTCCGGTACTGGAATCCCGGATCCGGGCAGTCCTTAGAAGAGCGGCAAAAACGGAGTCTTCAGGGGCGGGAAGGCCGGAGGGAATCCCTCTTTGCTGCGGCAATATTCGGATTGACAGGAAGAGCCGGAGAGTCAGCATGGGGGAAGAAGAGGTGGTCCTGACAAGCCTGGAATACCGGCTGCTCCTGATGCTGATGGAAAATAAAGGGTGTATTCTTCCGCGGAATCTGATCCTGGAAAGGCTATGGGACGATGCGGGGAATTTTGTGAATGATAATACGCTTACGGTTGCCGTGAAACGTTTGCGGGAAAAGCTGAATGGAACCTCCTGCATCAGGACAGTGAGGGGAGTCGGCTACCGGATGGAGGAAGCAGAGTGAATACAGGTGTCAGAGTAATGAGGCAGTTTTTGCTGTGGTTATTGGCAGGGGCAGCCGCCGGGGTTTTCCTGGCGGCTGTTTTAAGTGCCCATGAATACAGGGCGCTTGCGGATATTTCAGGAGCTGTGCTGCAGTCACGGTCACTGGAAGAAGGGATGAAGAAAGGTTCTGAAGCGTTCCGGGAGGAAGGAGAGCATTTTCTGTCGGATTATGGATACCGGCCGCTTGGGAACTGGGAAGCGTATCTTCCCTTTACGTTGTCTGCCTGTATCCTTCTTTTTCAGGCAGCAGGCTGGGCTGTTTTCTTAAGTCAGTACAGGAAGGAGAGAAAGGTTAAAGAGCGTGTCCGGGAGCTGACAGAGTATCTGAAGGATGTAAATTCCGGGGGTACTGCCGTGCTCCGCAGGGGTGAAGATGCGTTTTCCCATCTGGAGGATGAGATCTATAAGACGGTGACAGAACTCCAGAGCACGAAGGAGAGCGCGGTTAAGAACCATGAAATTCTGGCAGAGCGGATTGCGGATATTGCCCATCAGTTGAAAACACCCCTCACCTCAATGTCTCTGATGACAGAGCTTCTGGAAGAATATCAGACGGATGATACGAAGGAGTACCATACCAGGCTGTCCAGCCAGATTGGCAGGCTTAAGGGGCTTGTATCCGGCCTTTTGTCACTGGCAAAGCTTGATTCTCATGGGATTATAATGAAAAATGAATGTCTGGAGCTGTCAGAGCTGCTAGAAGAGGCCGAAGAATCTCTTAGGGAAATGCTGGTGGAACGGAAGATTACATTTACGGCAGAAGGAGAGAACGGGTGTCATCTTTATGCAGACCGCCAGTGGACGGAGGAGGCCATACTGAATATTCTGAAAAACTGCGCGGAGCATACGCCGGAGGGTGGGAGAATCACTGCCTTCTATGGTCAGAATCCGATTTATACAGAACTTAGGATTGAGGATGGGGGAAATGGATTTGCACCGGAGGAGCTGCCCCATATCTTTGAACGCTTTTACCGCGGCGCGGGGGCAGCGAAGGATAGTGCCGGAATCGGCCTGGCAATTGCCAAAGCAGTGATTGAACAGCAAAACGGATATATCCATGCACAAAATACTGCGGATGGGCACGCATGCTTTGCTATAAAATGGTATTAGTATAATATACTCATGGCCGATGAAATCTGCCGTGAGTATCGCGCCAGCCGCAAAGGGACATACTTCCTCGTGCGGCTGTGCGCATCATGTCATGCTGCGCGGCAGATTTATCTGGCGCGCAGTATAATTATGCACTCGCTATCTGTGCCAGATGCACGTCTCCAATCCTAGGCGCAGCCCGCTACGCTGTCGGCTTGTAGTCGCACATCTGACGCAGATATCAGGCACATTATTCACTGTAATCATGCAACGCTGTACTAGTCTGCGTTACATGGTATCATCCCTGATTGCAGTGATGATCGTTTCCTTTGCGAGCTTCCGCCCTCCGATGGCATATGCGCCTGTAACCGCCAGCAGAATCATCAGGGTATAGGCAAGCAGAATCCCAAAGGGTGCATAGGGCAGGTATTCAGGAAGGGAAACCTCTGTCACAAGAAGCAGTGCAGCAAGTACAGCACCCTGGATGGGGAGGGAGTAAAGCAGGGGTTTCAGGCCCAGTGTCAGGCTCTCCAGGAACAGAAGCCTGGCAAGCTGATGGGGAGAGAGCCCGACGGAGCGCAGTATGGCAAATTCCTGCCGTCTTCTGCGCAGGTTTCCGGAAATACTGGCCCACACATTAGACAGGCCAATGACAGCCAGAAATCCCGTTAAAAAGGTAATGACAAGACTGATAACCTTTTGTGCGCTCTGGTTCATTTCTTCCTCCTCCGCAAGATTCGAAAGCAGGTAATCACCGCTGCCGTAATAATGTGTAATGGTTTTTTCCATTTCCTTGCTCACATCTTTCAGAACCGGATAGCTTATTTCGCTGCCGTCTCCGGTCCAGAAGGTGCAATTTATGTTCCGGGAGGAATTTTCCCGCCTTTCACAGCAGTGAGCGCCGAGTTCCAGTACATGCTCCATGGGCATGAACAGCGCCAGGGTAAAATTAGAAATTCCAAGCGTTTCCACAGGAAGTCTGTTGGTGAGCGTCCAGGCGGTGAGATTAAACTCGAAATCCCCTTCTATTTCATCTTCATTTTTTTCAGTAAAGGCCAGTCTGTCCTGCTCTTGAAGCTCCAGAAGCTCCCTGTACAGGATGTTTCTTCTGGTGCTTGCCTCCGGATCTTTTGTGTAATTGTAGACAATTGCCCTGGAGGAATCCTCATAAAAGGGCTGGGACGGGATGCCAAGCTCCTGGCAATAGTCTTGAAAGCTGTCCTGGTCAAGCCCGTAAACGACTGCCTGGATCCGGTATTTCCCATCTCTTTCAATAGGAGAGTATTTATTCTTTTCTATAATCCCGTCAAAACCTCCGAAGCCAGTGAGGATGTCCTGTGAAGTATCTTCCGGGTTAATCCAGGTGGCACAGCGCAAAAGATTGTGGACAAAGGATCTGGTGATTCCCGGGACGGCTTTTATCTGCTCCAATGCTTCCATGTCCGGCGGGTTTCCGTCGCTTATGGACAGGAAGATATGGCCGTTGTCAGATGGGGAGGTGCGGAAAATGGCGTCACTTGCCTCCTTGGTTGTCACAATATACTGAAAAACCATGAGCAGGAGAAAGGACATGCACAGGGAAATCGTTGCCATCCGGTAGGAACGCCTTCTTGCAGAAACAGCGTTTGCGGCAAGCTCACCCGTAATTCCAGGGAAATGGAGCCGCTTACGCTCCTTCCTGTGTTTTTTTCTGTCGTCCAGCTCCATATCCTGTCTCAGGATTTCAATCGGGAGCTTTCCGGATGCTCTCCTGGCCGGAATTCCTGCTGACAGCCATGCAGTCAGAAAAGAGAGCAGGGCGGCAGGCAGAATCGCCGGCAGGCCATAGGTTACAACAATGTCCGGGGCATCTCTTCCAATGTCATTAGAAGCATTAATCAGCCCGAACAGCCTGCTGATGAAAAACCGCCCGGCAAAAAGTCCAAAAGGCAGTGGAATTGACGTTAAAAGCAGGGCTTCTAAGCGGACAGTTTTGCGAATCTGCTTCGGTGTTGCGCCGACACCGGCAAAGATACCCAGCTGGTTAAGCTTTTCATTTACTGACATAACAAATGCATTGTGAATGACCAGTACAAATACAGCGATTAAGAACACCGTAAACATAAGAAACATCAGCGGTACGGCAAGAAGGCTCAGGTGCACCGGGAACCCTTTTTCCGAAGGGGCGAATATCCCATAGGTGGATAAAAGACCTGTATTATAGCGGAGTTCATATGCCCCATATTCATCGGCCTCATAACCGATGGCTTCAGCCAGTGCAGGGAGTTCCTGATAGGTGCGCCGCACAGGGGAGAAGCGCAGATACACGGTAATCAGGTCATCAGGCTGTATGGAAGCCCTGTCAAGCCATGTCATGCCGGTATAGGCCGGGACGGCAGAGGAGGTGGTAACGTCCATGGAGCCTACGATGGTGTAGGATTTTATTCCGGTCTGCCGAAAGGTTTCGCCCTCATGGAAGGAATCTGTGTCCATACAGGCCTGCCCGTTATTTATACGCTGTCCTACAGGAAGAGTAATCGTATCCCCGATCTCCATATCCGGAAAGGCTTCAAAATACTGCTTTGACAGTACGATTTCATTTTCAGAGGAAGGACACCGTCCCTCGGTTATAGATTGCTTTTCAGTCATGGAATCCCAGTATTCCTGATTCGCGCCCCGGTAGATCAGATAGGGCCTGCGGCTGTCTGTCCTGTTTTCATCAGGAAGCAGCGCAGTCTCCCATTTACCTTTAATCAGGACAGCGGAGACGGAAGCATAATTTTCAATCTGTGAAAGTGCCCGGCCTGGCGTATTGTCAAAAAGCTCACCGTGCCAGTTGCCGCTATGCCATTTTTCCAGTACAATACTATCTGTCCACATGGTGTATACAAAGCCGCAGAAGCAGGACATCAGTGTGGTCATAAGGAACAGGGCAGTCATGATCACAAGACTTGCGCGTTTATTTTGCCGGAGTGTATCCCATACATATTCACGTAATAGTTTCATTGGCCCGTCACCTCGTCAGAACATATTTTGCCGTCCTCCAGTGTGATGATCCGGTCTGCCTTTAAGGCCGTCTTTTCATCATGAGTAATCAGGAGAATTGTCTGTTGGTATTGTTTGTTAGAAAGCTTAAGCAGTTCCAGGGTTTCGTCAGAATTCTTCCTGTCCAGGTTGCCGGTGGGTTCATCGGCAAGAAGGATTGCAGGCCGGTAAATCAGGCTTCTGGCAATAGCTGCCCGCTGCTGCTGCCCGCCGGACAATTCCCTCGGATAGTGAGAGAGACGGTCAGAAAGCCCCAGGGTACTTACAAGCTTGTCGAAACGGTCCTCATCCGGCTTCTCTCCATCAAGAAGAACCGGAAGCAGAATGTTTTTACGTACATTCAAGGAGGGGATCAGGTTATAAAACTGATAGACAAGCCCTACTTTTCTACGGCGGAATATGGCCAGCTGTTCCAGAGACAGTGAGGAGATGTCTGTATCCTCTATATAAATGCTGCCTTCTGTGGGCCGGTCTACACCGCCCAGCATGTGGAGAAGTGTAGATTTGCCGGAGCCGGAGGCTCCAACCAAGGCAGTAAAGCTTCCGCGTTCAATCGAAAGGCTGACGTGGTCAAGGGCATGAATCTGGCTGGTCCCTTTTCCGTAAGTTTTGGTGAGATTTTCACATCTGAGTATTTCCATTATCTTGCTCCTTTCTGCCGGGAGATGGCCCCGCTTCACTGTATTAGGCTCTGCCCACTCGCGCGAAGACGCAGTATGCCGCAAACAGCCGTGCCAGGCACATTCTATTTCAATCCGGCTAGTACAGCCTTGCATTATTCGCTGTTAATTATGCAATGCTGTACTAGAGACATCATAACAGGGGAAAGTGACAGGAAGGTGACATTGGGGACGGGGTATTTTTCGCCATAGCGTACCTCAAAAGTTCCGGTGGAACTTTTGAGGTGAAAAATACCCCGTCCCCAATGCACAACATGAAAGAGCCGGGATATTCGAATATCCCGGCTCTTTCCTGCATCTTTCCTGCATCTTTCCTGCATCTTCTTTAATCTAGCAGATAATCCCTCGCATACTTTATAAAGATCTTCGCTGCCGGCGACAGCTCTTCGAAGGATATGATTGCCATACCGAGCTTCCGGTTTGCGCGGGGAAGAAGAGGGCGGGCCTCAAAATTCTCAATTCGCCCTCTCAGGATCAGCTTGGGCAGAATACTAATCCCCAGGTTATGCTCCACCATGGACAGAATCGAGGAATCATTACTCATGGTATACTTAATATCCGGCTTCACATTATAAGTCCTGAGAAGCTGATGCATCTCATTCACATAAGTATACTCAGACGCAATAACAGGAACCCCCTCATACCATTCAATAGGGATTTCATCATATTTTGCAAAGGGATGGTCCTTGGGCATAACCGCCAGCATGGGGTCATCATATACCGGAATAAAATGATAAGTCTGATTCTTCTGGTAGCTGGTAAATCCAATATCAACCTTCCGGCTGCTCACCCACTCGGCAATGTCCTTCTCATCCCCCTCATCAATATCAAAGACAATCCCCGGATATTCCGTCTGAAAATTATGAATAATTGCAGGAAGCCAGTGAATCGTACAGCTTGTAAAAGCCCCGATCTTAATCGTCCCCCTCTTCGCCCCCTTCATAAACGAAATCTCCTGATTCAACGTCTCGCTGGCAGAGAGAAGATTACGAATCGAAGGAATCAGGGACAGCCCTTCCTCCGTAAGCTTCACGCCATGGTGGCTCTTAATAAAAAGCGGAACCCCCACCTCATGCTCCAGAGATTTCATCATCTGCGTAATTCCAGACTGGGTATAACCAAGAGCCTCACCGGCCTTCGTAAAATTTCCCAGGTCAGCAACCGTAAGAAAAACATTCAATTTCTTCAAATCCATAAGAACCTCCAATTGGGGACACCCTATTTTCAATCTGGGACGGGGCATTTTTAAAAATGCCCC
>CANOKL010000037.1 GCA_947566645.1 uncultured Lachnospiraceae bacterium | reverse complement strand
GGAGTTGAAGAGAGAGTTGGTTTGGGGGTGTGGGTGTACCGCAGAGTGCGAGGCAGTCTGTATGTATCATGGTGTCAGATGCTTTTGACGCCTTAATCATAAGCGCCAAGATACCTTTTGACGCTTTCAAAACATTATATATAAGGGAGATGTGCATGGAAGGGAATAAAAGGGATGTATTTGAAGTGTTTATTAGGGATGAGCTGGAAAGGGAGGCAGAGGAAATACGCCGGGAAAATGAAGCGGAAGGGAAAAAGATGCCGGAAGCATTAAAGGCTGAGATCCGAAGTAATCTTGATGAACGGATTGAAATGTTGAAGTTGGAAAGGAAATATCCGAATCTGTCCGCGGATGAGCTGCGTGCTTTGCGTGCCGCACAGAAAATTCCCGGCCGGGAGAAGGAAGAGGGTGCAGATAGAATCGAAGATGTGGAAAATGGGAGCGCTGGAAGTGGAGACATCAGCGGGATGGTGGATTCTGGGTCTGCGAGGGAGACGAAGGGAAGAAGAGCAGCAAGAGGAAGAAAAAGAGGATTCCGCTTTTATGCAGGACTTGCGGCAGTGGTCGCATTGGTAACGGCTATAAGTGTTACCAGTTTGGGCGGAGCGGAGAGAGTCGTGCAGTTTGTAAAGAGTATGGTTGGAGGGCGAGAGGTCGTAAAAGTTAATTCTAGCGATGAAAATATGGTGATTGTGGAGGAGGATGTTGAGAAGGCTTATCAGACGATTAAAGAGGAATTTGGAATAGCTCCGGTGAGGATCCCGACAGGTTCAATGGAAAGAATGAGTTTCAAGAGTATGGAGTTGGACAGGATATCTCAACTGGCAGAGATTTCTTATTCATATAATGATGAGAATATAGCTTATTTTATAAGTGCAGCTTATAAGGATTCATCTTGGGGGATGGATGTAGAAGAATATGTAAGGGACAAATATGAATTGATAATTAGAGACTGTGTGATTGAAATAAAAGAATATAAGTTGGACGGTGATAAAGATAGTAGATATTCAGCGAATTTTAAGTACAATGGATTGGAATATTTCCTGGTAGGAACGGTTGACAGGGATAAGTTTGAATTAATTTTAAAAAATCTATATTTTTGGGGTTAAATGCATAAGTTTTTTTTGGAGTTATGTGTTTTTATATATGAGGGGTATAATGATGTGGGGGAGATAGGAGGCGATAGATGAAACGGAGATTGTTGTCTTTATTCTGCACGTTCGCAATGTTAGCAGGGATAGTAGTGATATCAACCGTCGATGGTCAGGCGGCTTCAGATGAACCCATGATTGATGGATCTTATTTGACTCATGACGATGAGTCAGTGGGTTACGACACAAAGGTTACCAGAGGAGTAGATCTCTTAACTGGATATTCAAAATGTGTAGAAGTTGGACCCGGGAAATTTTATGGTGGTGGAAGTACAATTGCTGCGCACAATGTGAGGGAGGTCGGAGTCGGAGTTAGTGTGGAAAGGGCTAAGAAGGGTGCAGACCGTTGGGAAGGTTATACAGCTTGGCAAAAATTTAATCAGGATGTAGACCGAGTATCATCAAGTAAAATGCTTGATGTGGAAGGGGGATACTACTATCGGGTTAGCTGTATACACTCTGCAAATAGTGACATAAGCAGTAGCTTTACAGATGGTGTTTATATTGAAAAGCCATAATGAATGCCATGATGTAGAAAAGGGGAAGGCAGTCATTGTTTCGAAGGAAGGAAAGTAATGGAGATAGATTAAATAAGAAAAAAATCCATCAGTTTTATGTAACATCATTAAGCAACTGTCGCGAAGGGACAACCATTGTAACTTTATTAACCAAAAAGAGAATGAAAGTAATAGACCATAAAACAAATGGGATACGAAGTTGGAGAAGGAGCTTTGTATCCTTTTTGCATTGTTTTGATTTTTGGAGGTGGATTTGCTATAAGGTGACGGTTATTTGTTACTATTCACGGGGCCCGTACACTCCGCTGCACGGCATCCGAGCCGACAGAGTGGTGATTTCCGGCATCCAACCCCTCGCTGAAAGCGACTTTTAAATGGGCTGGATGCGTTACCATGAGCGGACGGTTAGTCCGAGAATAGTAACAAATTTTATTGAAATTAAGAAAATGAAAAACATAATCTTCTAAGTTCAGAAGAATAATGGTATACTGGACTTATTACGAAAGAAGCGGTGTAGACAGATGTTAGGGCAGACAACATCAGTTGAATTTCTTATTAGTATGTATAACGTAGTAGGAGGGAGAACGATATGAAACGTGAAGAATATATTCCTGATGAGGTAGTTGTGAAACGTGCAAATGCGGCGGTAAAAATTGAATTGGAAAAGAAAAAAGCATTAGATATTCCTATAGTTGTTTATGACAGGCAGACACAAACGATATATCACGAGAGTAATGATGGAACGAGAGTAGAGATCGGAACAAGAATGAGAAAGGGGCGTTACAGTGAACGTATAGAGAAAATAAATTTGAACTGAAATGGATGCAAAAAGGCGGTAGTCATGGAAATGGCATATTAAAAAACATATTTGTTCCCTAAAACAGGACGATTAACAAAAAAGACCACTCCCACAGGAGAGCCCATGCTAAAAAGCACGGAATTCTGTGGGAGTGGTCTTTTTGGGGGAAACAGATCTAAAAAGTAGTCACCTCGAATTATGCAAGCAGAGGCTTTAATGCTTCTGCAAGCTGATCCTTCTGTGCCTGTGCTTCTGCAAGATCCTTTCCAAGGGTGGTAAAGTAAGTCTTGATCTTCGGCTCAGTACCGGACGGGCGTACAATTACCGTTGCACCGCCCTCTAAGGTGTAGATCAGGACATTGGCGGAAGGAAGGCCTGTCTCTTCCGGCTTCGTGTAATCAACAGCATTCATAACCTTGATACCGCCGATCTCGGAGGGCGGGTTATCCCGCAGACCCTGCATAATGCCTGCCATCTTATCCATTCCGGTAAGTCCCGGGAATTCGAAGCTGTCCACCTTGTTCAGATAGCGTCCGTATTCCGCATAGATCTCCTCCATCCTCTGCTTCAAAGAGCTGCCAGTGCTTCTGTAATATGCTGCCATCTCACAGATGAGCATGGAACCGATGACTGCATCCTTGTCGCGCACATATGGTCCGGCAAGATAACCATAGCTTTCCTCAAAACCGAAGATAAAGCGATCCTCTTCTCCGTCTGCTTCAAGACGTGCAATCTGATCTCCGATCCACTTAAATCCAGTAAGTACATTCCTGAGTTCAACACCATAATGCTCTGCAACAGCATCAGCCAGGGGTGTGGATACAATGGACTTTACAGCAACCGGCTTTTCAGGCATGGTTCCCTTCTCAATACGTCCTGCGCAGATATAGTCAAGGAGGAGAACTCCTACTTCATTGCCGCTTACCAGTTCATAGGAACCATCCGGACACTTCATGGCGATTCCCACACGGTCTGCATCAGGGTCAGTTGCAAGCATCAGGTCTGCACCTGTCTCCTCGGCAAGCTTTAATCCCTGCTCTAAAGCAGCGAAAATCTCCGGATTCGGATAGCTGCAGGTTGTAAAGTATCCATTGGGATATTCCTGATCCGGTACAATCGTAATATCCGTGATCCCGATATCCTTTAACACCTGGGTTACAGGAACAAGTCCGGCGCCGTTTAAGGGACTGTAGACAAGTTTCAGACCCGCACTCTTGCACAGGCCTGGTCTTACCTGGCGTGATTCAATGGCTTCGTAGAGAGCCTTCTTACAGTCATCCCCTACAAAACGGATCAGACCATTTTCCACGCCCTCTGCAAATGAGATATACTTTGCACCGTCCAGTACGTCGGTCTTCTGAATCTCTTCGTATACAATGGCAGCCGCATCATCGGTCATCTGGCACCCGTCCGGCCCGTACGCCTTGTAGCCGTTGTATTTTGCCGGGTTATGTGAGGCAGTTACCATAATTCCTGCATTACAGCTATAATAGCGTGTTGCGAATGAGAGAGCAGGTACTGGCATTAAGGCATCATAGATTCTGACATGAATACCGTTCGCTGCAAGAACACCTGCCGCGGTCTTGGCAAATACATCACTCTTTAACCGGCTGTCATAGCTGATTGCAACCGTCTGGCTTCCACCCTGTGTCTTCACCCAGTTGGCAAGTCCCTGCGTCGCCTGACGTACAACATAAATATTCATACGGTTGGTCCCCGCGCCGAGCACTCCGCGCAGTCCTGCCGTGCCGAACTTTAGTGCTATAGCAAAACGTTCCTTGATCTCTTCTTCATTTCCTTCGATTCTGGATAATTCGGGTTTCAGATCTGCATCTTCCAGATCAGCCGCCATCCAGCGCTTATACGCTTCTTGATACATATTGACCACTCCTACTATTTTTTTGTCGATATTTTAGTTAAGATATACAAAAAATACCACTTATAATATACCATGTTTAGCAGGATATGGCAACTGGGGACGGGGCATTTTTAAAAATGCCCCGTCCCAGATTTCAAACTCCCTGCTTCACCTGAATAAATACTGGTATTTTCTTCGCTGCTGCAAAATGACTGTATAGACTCTCTTCTTGGCTGCTGTATCATAGATACTTTCATTTTCCAGGAGTCCGCGGATCTCTTTTTCTCCAAAGGAAAACCGGATCTGCTGCCCATAAAGCGCTTCTGCGATGTCAAGCTGTGCCTCAAAAGACCGGCAGAAGGTTTTGGCCTCTGCCTTCTGCATCAGCTCTAATGCCTCTTCGCCCATGGGATAATCCATCAGGGTATCCGAAAGAAGTGCTGCTCCCTGGTCAAAAAACGGACAGTAACGAAATGCATGTTCTCCATCCCACAAGACGGCAATGTTATGCAGATGTCTGTCTTCATTCAGAAACAGGGCATCTACTGCAAGTAATTTGCACATATATCTGCCAAAATGCTTAAGTCCGGTCAGCCTCTCTATCTGTTCTGTCAAAAAGGCAAGACGCTTCTCATAGTCACAGATCTGATAGATACTTTTATAAAGGCTCTCACCTGATTCCATCTGATACAGACGCTCCAGAGTTATAAGCTGCCAGCCTTTTTTAGAGAAATCCATGCTTTTGCATCCTCTGTAAAGATGATTCTGATACTTAATTTCCTCTGTTTCATACAAGACATATTCTTCGGATTCCAGATCAGAATATTGAAGCAGACCAGATACCATATACTCTGCAAGCCCTTCATAACCTGTATAATCTGCCTTGTACCAGTAGGTGCCGTCCGTCCATTTAAGCTGATTTCCTTTTGAGGAGAGGCCGGTATAAAACAGCAGATTTTTCGAAAATAACTCAACCATGCCGCTACCTCTCTATCTTAATCCAGAACTCATCCTCTGCCATCCGTCCCTCCGTTTTCTCAATGATCAGAAAGGGATCATAAAACGGCAGCTGCAGTTCCCGTAGTATCAGCTTCATCTTATCACGGCTCCTCGGGAAACACCTGGATTCCAGGAATTCCTCGTATTGTTCATAGCTTGGATTTTCCAACCGGCCAAATGCACACCTTAGGAAATTACTACTATAATTTTTTACGCTGACATGCCGTTTTTTTTCATCAACATCTATAACTGTGCATACCTCATCTCTGAACATGTATAATAAACGAAGCGGTGTTTTTTTCTCTGGCAGTTTCTGTTCTCCTTTGATCGTGAATTGTCCCATCGGTCCCTGACCTCCTTTTGCCATTAATCAGCCATTGTCACTAAGTATCATCCACACTAATTACCGATACAGTTCTTAACTGCTTTTATTATATCAACAAGCAATTTCCGTGTAAAGAATAGAATGAGGTATGGCCAATTGGGGACGGGGTAAAATTAAGTTACTGTTCACACAGGTCTGTGCATTTACTGCACAGACCGTAAGAAAGTGATTCAGGTGTGAGCAAATCCTATTCGCGGAGCGAATTTCAGATGGATTTGCGAATGTTACTGGTCACGGAGTGAACAGTAACAAATTAATTTTACCCCGTCCCCGATTGCCATGAAGCCGGAAAGGGTGCTATAATAATACCGACTAAAAATGATGGAGGCAGTTATATGAGATTAACAGAGCTGTTGGAACGTTTAGAATATGAGGTTATTCAGGGCAGAAGTGATATTCAGATCACCGCTCTGGTCAATGATTCCCGGAAGGCCGGGCCGGGAAGCGCCTTTGTGTGCATCTCGGGAGCTGTGTCTGACGGGCATGGATATGTACAGGAGGTTGCGAAGAAGGGAGCAGCGGCCGTGATTGTGGAAAAGGATGTGGAGGCGCCGGAGGGGCTTACGGTTATCCGGGTTGCGGATACCAGGTATGCGCTGGCGCTTATGTCTGCGGCATATTTTGGTTATCCGGCGGAGAAGCTTAAGGTAATCGGTATTACCGGCACGAAGGGTAAGACAACCACGACTTACATGGTACGGTCGATTCTGGAGGGCGTGGGACACAAGGTGGGGCTTATCGGAACCATTGAAGCGATTATTGGTGATGAGACGATCCCGGCAAATAATACGACGCCGGAGTCTTATACCATTCAGGATTATTTTTCCAGGATGGTGAAGGCGGGCTGTGACTGTGTTGTTATGGAAGTTTCCTCCCAGGGGCTTATGCTGCACAGGACGGCGGGTATTCCTTTTGAGATCGGGATCTTTACGAATCTGGGGGAGGACCACATTGGACCCAATGAGCATAAGGACTTTGAGGATTACAAGCGCTGCAAGGGGCTTTTGTTTAAGCAGTGCAGAATCGGAATTGCGAACGCGGATGACCCGTGGTATCAGGATGTGTTCCGGGATGCGTCCTGTGAGGTTGAGACCTTTGGCTTTAAGGAGGGGGCGGATCTTCGCGCCGAACGGGTGGAGCATATATCAAGGCCGGGTTATCTCGGGGTGAAATACCATGTGGCGGGCTTAAGTGATTTTGACGTGGAGATTGACATTCCGGGCGAGTTCAGTGTATATAACTCCCTGACAGCGATTGCGGTGTGCAGGCATTTTGACGTCCCGGCGGAGAATATTAAGAGTGCTCTTAAGGTGGCCAAGGTAAAGGGGCGGATTGAGATGATTAAGGTGTCGGATGAATTTACCCTGATGATCGACTATGCGCATAATGCCATGAGCCTTGAGAGCCTGCTTCACACGCTGAGGGACTATCATCCGGAGCGCATCGTGACAGTGTTTGGCTGCGGAGGAAACCGGGCGAAGAGCCGGCGCTATGAGATGGGCGAGGTGGCAGGAAGGCTTTCGGATTTTACGATTATCACATCAGATAATCCCAGGTTTGAGGAGCCCCAGGCCATTATTGACGACATTGTGACTGGCATTAAGAAGACAGAAGGAAAATATATTGAAATATGTGACCGGAAGGAAGCGATCCGGTATGCGATCCGGAACGGAAGGCCGGGGGATGTAATCATCCTTGCCGGAAAGGGACATGAGACCTATCAGGAGATTAAGGGAGTAAAATATGACATGGATGAGCGTGTGCTGATCCAGGAAATATTAGAGGAGCCTGGGGAGTAGGGCGGACAGCATGTATGCAAGGGTCATTATAGATATTACACATGAAAAACTGGATAAAGTATTTGAGTACAGCATTCCTTCAGGGCTTGAAGGGGCGGTTCAGACTGGCATGGAAGTAATTGTTCCTTTTGGAAAGGGGAACCGGCAGACATCCGGTTATATTGTTGGATTTACGGAAAAACCGGACTATGCGCCGGATCACATCAAGGAGATTCTGCGGATTGCCGATGGCAGGAGAGCCATTGAATCTAAGCTTGTAACCCTGGCGGCATGGATGAAGGAGAACTATGGAGGCACCATGATTCAGGCCTTAAAGACAGTTCTCCCTATTAAAAAGAAGGGAAAGCCGCTTAAGAAGCGGCTGGTGCGTCTGCTCCTTGACGGGGAGGAAGGGAAAAAACAACTGGACTTCTATCTGAATAAGAATCAAAAGGCGCGGGCAAGACTTCTTGCAGGCCTCCTTGAGCAGCCGCAGCAGGAATATGAGCTGATCACAAAGAAGCTTCATGTGCCTGCATCTGTTATCCGGACACTTGAGGAACAGGGCGTGCTGAGCGTGGAGGAACAGCAGGCATTCCGAAGTCCCTGGTCCCTTCACATGGCAGACCAGGGAAGGAACAGGCATGAGATTGTCCTGTCCCCGGAGCAGAGGCAGGCGGCGGACCGGTTTAGAAAGGACTACGATCAGGGGAAATACGGAACCTATCTGCTGTACGGCGTGACCGGAAGCGGCAAGACAGAGGTCTATATGGAGATGATCAGCCATGTGGTGGCAGAGGGACGTCAGGCGATTGTTCTGATTCCGGAGATTGCCCTTACCTATCAGACTGTGCTCCGCTTTTACGGAAGATTCGGCGACAGAGTGTCTATTTTAAATTCCAGGCTTTCTCCCGGGGAGCGGTCTGACCAGATGGAACGGGTAGGGCGGGGTGAAGTAGATGTGATGATTGGTCCCCGTTCCGCCCTTTTTACGCCATTTTCCAACCTGGGACTGATCGTGATTGATGAGGAACATGAGACAGCATACAAGAGTGAGCAGGTTCCCAGGTATCACGCCAGGGAGACAGCTGTTATGCGGGGCAGGCTTGAAGGGGCAAGTGTGGTGCTTGGTTCAGCGACTCCGTCCCTGGAGGCCTTTTACCGGTGTGAGAAGGGGGAATACACCTGCCTGACTCTGGCAAACCGCGTGGCTAAGAAGGAACTGGCGGCTGTATATACAGTTGATATGCGGGAAGAATTAAGACGGGGCAACCGTTCGGTCTTAAGTGACAGGCTTAGTGAACTGATTACAGACAGGCTGGAAAAAGGCCAGCAGATTATGCTTTTTTTAAATAGAAGGGGATATGCAGGATTTGTTTCTTGCCGTTCCTGCGGATATGTAGTAAAATGTTCTCATTGTGATGTATCTTTATCTGCCCATAAGAACGGCAGGCTGGTATGTCATTACTGCGGATATGAGGAGCCTGCAGTAAAGGAGTGCCCGTCCTGCGGCTCTCCCTATATCGGAGGCTTCAAGATGGGGACAGAAGCAATCGAGGATCTTATAAAACACCGGTTCCCCCAGGCAGGAGTGCTTCGCATGGACATGGACACAACCCGGACAAAGGACGGACATGAAAAGATTCTGTCTGCCTTTGCAAATGGGGAGGCAGACATTCTGATTGGTACACAGATGATTGTAAAGGGACACGATTTTCCCAATGTAACGCTGGTGGGAGTGCTGGCAGCGGACATGTCGCTTTATACAGATGATTACCGGGCAGCAGAAAGGACCTTTGCGCTTCTTACCCAGGCGGCGGGAAGAGCCGGGCGCGGCAGGAAACGTGGAGAGGTGGTCATTCAGACTTACAGCCCGGAGCATTACAGCATCGCCTGTGCAGCGCGCCAGGATTATGAAGGATTCTATGAGGAGGAGATGCGTTACCGGCGGCTGATGGGTTATCCGCCGGCGGCAGAGCTTCTTGCGGTTCTCGTAACCGGTGAGGATGAGGAGCTCCTTAACACGGCAGCCGGATACCTGAAGGAATTCGCACGCCGGGCAGGCGGTGACAGAGGACTTCAGATCATTGGGCCTGCAAGCCCCTTTGTTGGAAAAGTCAGTGATGTATACCGCAGAGTGATCTATCTTAAGAGCAGAGACTATCAGTTGTTAATCACAGTTAAAAATTATATGGAGCAGTATATTGAAATAAATAAAGGGTTTCAGACGCTTCGGGTTCAGTTTGATTTTAACCCGCTAAATATTTTTTAAGGAGAATAGAACTATGGCGATAAGAAAGATTCGTGAGCTGGGAGAAGAGGTATTAACAAAAAGGTGTAAGGAAGTACCGAAGATGACGCTTCGGACGAAGATTCTCATCGGGGATATGCTGGATACGATGTATGATGCAGGAGGCGTAGGGCTTGCGGCGCCTCAGGTGGGGATATTAAAACGGATTGTTACCATTGATATCGGGGACGACACAGGTGCCTTGATTCTGGTGAATCCAGAGATCCTGGAAACCAGCGGCGAGCAGACCGGAGATGAGGGATGCTTAAGTGTTCCGGGAAAAGCGGGAGCGGTGACGAGACCCAATTATGTAAAGGTAAAAGCATTTAATGAAAAGATGGAGGAGATTGTGGTAGAGGGCGAGGAGCTTCTTGCCCGGGCAATCTGCCATGAGGTGGACCACCTGGAGGGAAGGATGTACGTGGATCTGGTAGAAGGCGGGCTTCATGATGTTGAGACGGAGGAAGAGTAGCAGATGAGAGTAATCTTTATGGGAACACCAGATATTGCAGTAGGAACGCTTCAGGCGCTTGCGAAGGAGCACGAGGTCGTGCTGGCGGTTACGCAGCCGGACAAACCAAAGGGAAGAGGAGGGAAGATGCAGTACACCCCGGTAAAGGAAGCAGCGGTTTCCCTGGGAATTCCTGTCTGCCAGCCAAAAAAGATAAGAGAGCCGGAATGTGTTAAGAAGCTTTCCGAATATCACGCAGATGTGATGGTGGTGATTGCCTTCGGGCAGATTCTTCCAAAGGAGATTCTGGAGATGACGCCCTATGGATGCATCAATATCCATGCGTCTCTGCTCCCGAAGTACAGGGGTGCGGCGCCGATTCAGTGGGCAGTGATCAATGGCGAGAAGGTTTCCGGCGTGACCACTATGCAGATGGACGAAGGACTGGATACCGGAGATATTCTCCTTAAAGAGGAGATTGTTTTAGAGGAAAAAGAGACAGGCGGGAGTCTTCATGATAAGATTGCACAGTGCGGGGCAGCGCTCTGCCTTAAGACACTTAAGCTTCTGAAGGAAGGAAAGATTGTGCCGGAAAAGCAGGGGGAAAGCCCTACGGAGTATGCCCGGATGCTGGATAAAACTATGGGAAATATTAACTGGGAGTCACCTGCAGTGTCTATCGAACGTCTGATAAGAGGACTTAATCCATGGCCCAGTGCCTATACGCACTGGGACGGAAAGGTTATGAAGATCTGGCAGGCCGAAGTGCAGGAAGGAGACAGCGGCAGAGAACCTGGAACAGTTGTGGATGTGAAAAAGGATGGTTTTCTCGTACAGACAGGCGCCGGTCTTCTGAAAATAACAGAATTACAGATCCCGGGAAAGAAGCGGATGGATGCAGGGGCATTCCTGCGTGGATATACAGTCGAACCAGGTTTCATATTTAAAAATATTAAATAAATATGAAATTGAAGTTTTTTTACGGTTTTTCATATATAATAGTCTTTAATTGAATTGACTGTTTTATAGAAGGAGGAATTGTATGTATTATCCAATGTATTTTGACCCCACATATTTTCTTGTTCTTCTGGGCGTGATTATCTGCCTGCTGGCATCCTCCAGGATGAAATCAACCTTTCATAAGTATTCGGGCGTACGTAATCACTCTGGCATAACAGGGAAAGAGGCAGCAGAGCAGATCCTTCACCGGGCAGGGATTTATGATGTCCGGGTGGAACGGGTGTCAGGTGACCTCACGGATCATTACGATCCCAGGAGCAAGGTCTTAAGGCTGTCGGATTCCATTTATTCCAGGACGTCAGTGGCTGCCCTGGGTGTGGCTGCCCATGAGTGCGGGCATGCCATCCAGCATCAGGTGGGATATCTCCCTCTTTCGATCAGGGGGGCGCTTGTGCCGGTGGCTAATTTTGGGAGTACCATCGCCTGGCCGCTGATTCTCATCGGGATGTTTATCGGCTCCGGCTCCTCCTCCCTTTTGATTAACCTTGGCATCCTGGCCTTTTCGCTGGCAGTGCTCTTTCAGATTGTAACACTTCCAGTGGAGTTTAATGCATCAGGCCGGGCGATTAAGATACTGGGTGAATCCGGCCTTCTATATCCGGATGAGGTGCATTCGGCGCGGAAGGTGCTGACAGCGGCAGCGCTTACCTATGTGGCAGGTGCAGCATCTGCAATCCTGCAGCTTCTCAGGATCCTGATTCTTACCAGTGGCAGAAGGGACGATTAGAAAGATGACAATAACAGGCCGGGAGATTGTGCTTGAGACCCTGCTTCTGATTACAAGGGACGGAGAGTTCAGTCATATTGCTTTGAAAAATGTTCTTGATAAATATCAGTATCTGGATAAGAAGGAGCGTGCGTTCATTTCGAGAGTTGTGAATGGCACGCTTGAACGCATGATTGAGATGGATTATATCATCAATCATTTTTCCAGTATAAAAGTGAAAAAAATGAAGCCGGTTATACGGACAATTCTCAGAAGCAGCGTGTACCAGATCAGGTATATGGACAGCGTTCCGGATTCTGCAGTCTGTAATGAGGCGGTTAAGCTTGCGGCAAAAAAGGGTTTTTTGAATCTGAAGGGATTCGTTAATGGAGTGCTCCGGAATATCAGCCGGAGGATCAGTGAGGTACCTTTTCCTGACAGAACCGACCTGCGAAGGTTTATCTCAGTAAGATATTCCCTTCCGGAATGGCTGGTGAGCCAGTGGCTTTCGGTGTATGATGAGGATACAGTCATTGGAATGGGGGAGGAATTTTTAAAGGAAAAACCGGTATCCATCCGGTGCTGCACGAACCGGATTACACCTGGGGAGCTGGAGGATGAGCTTGCAGCAGAAGGAGTTACAGTCAGAAGAGAGCCGGAAGTTCCCGGAGCATTTTATATAGCAGGCTATGATTATATCGCAGGGTTAAAGAGCTTCCAGCAGGGGCATTTCTATGTACAGGATTTAAGCTCAATGCTTGCGGCAGGATGGGCAGAGGTGAAGGAAGGGGAGTATGTGATCGACGTCTGCGCGGCGCCGGGAGGCAAGGCGCTGCACATTGCAGAACTGCTTGGCGGCAGCGGTCATGTGGAGGCAAGAGATCTGACGGATTATAAGGTGTCTCTGATCCAGGAGAATATTGAGAAAAGCGGACTTCTGAATATTGAGGCATTAAAGCGTGATGCCCTTGTGACAGATCCGGAAGCCCTGGAAAAAGCGGATCTGGTCATTGCGGATCTGCCCTGTTCCGGGCTGGGTGTGCTTGGGAAAAAGCCGGATCTTAAGTATAAGATGACGGAAAAGCAGCAGGGAGAGCTTGTAAGGCTTCAGAGGCAGATTTTATCTATAGTAAACCGTTATGTGAAGCCTGGCGGCAGACTCCTTTTTTGCACCTGTACGATTCACCGGAAGGAGAATGAAGAAAATGCCGCATGGTTTGCAAAGGAATATCCGGAGTTCACCCTTGTCCGCGAACGACAGCTTCTTCCGGGAAAGGACAAGACAGACGGATTTTATATGGCTTTATTCCAAAAGGCGAGGCTGTAGTGAGACGGAAGGTTCGTATATCAGGTGCAATGGAAGCGTCTTCAAAGTGGGACAGATGCGTTACTGTGAGAGGGAAGAACTGTGGAAAAAAAGGATATTGTTTCTTATAATTATGAAGAGCTGGCACAGGAAGTGCAGGCCTTTGGAGAAAAGCCGTACCGGGCAAGGCAGATCTATGCCTGGCTCCATGAAAGAGGAGCAGACAGCTTTGAGGAGATGACCAATCTTTCAAAATCATTGCGGGAGCGTCTGTCCGAAGAATACGAGATTGCCCGGATGCGCATTGCCGCAAGGCAGAGGTCAGAGATCGACTCTACGGAGAAATTTTTGTTTGAGCTGTCAGACGGCAATCTGATTGAGAGTGTACTGATGAGGCATGCCTATGGCAACTCGGTGTGTGTCTCATCCCAGGTGGGCTGCCGGATGGGATGCAGGTTCTGCGCGTCCACTATTGACGGACTGGAGAGGAATCTTACTCCGTCGGAGATATTAAGGCAGATCTATCAGATTCAGAAGCTTACAGAGGAGAGAGTGTCCCATGTGGTTGTCATGGGAACCGGAGAGCCTCTTGATAACTACGATAATTTTGTGAAATTCATACATATGATCAGTGACAGTCACGGCCTTCACATCAGCCAGAGGAATATTACAGCTTCCACCTGCGGGATTGTACCTGGCATGAGAAGACTTTCGGAAGAAGGATTCCAGATTACGTTAGCTCTTTCTCTCCATGCTTCCAATCAGGAGAAGAGAAGGCAGCTGATGCCTGTGGCAAACCGCTATGAGCTTGGAGAGGTGCTGGGGGCCTGTGATGATTATTTTAAAAGAACCGGGAGACGTGTTACCTTTGAATATAGCCTGGCAGCAGGCGTGAATGATACAGAACAGGACGCACGGGAGCTCTCAGAGCTTCTTAAGGGCAGGAACTGCCACCTGAATCTGATCCCGGTAAATCCGGTAAAAGAGAGGGATTTTAAGAAGCCTGACAGTAAAAAAGCCCATGAATTTGAAAATAAACTTGAAAAAAACGGAATAAATGTTACTATAAGAAGGGAAAGAGGTTCCGATATAGATGGAGCATGCGGACAGCTGAGGAGAAGATATGCTGCCGGCAAGAGGGAGAAACAAGAATGAAACTATATGCAATGACTGACGTGGGAAGAAAACGTGAAATTAATCAGGATTATGTATATGTGACGGATAAGCCGATCGGTCCGTTTCCGAATCTGCTTGTAGTTGCTGACGGCATGGGCGGTCATAAGGCAGGAGATTTTGCGTCGAAGTATACAGTCATGGTACTGAGGGAGGAGCTTGAGAAGACGACTCTTAAGAAACCGGAGGAAATTCTGAGGAATGTTGTTGCGATAGCGAACCACAAGCTGATACAGATATCTGAGACTGACGTGAAGCTGGAGGGAATGGGTACCACGCTGGTGGCGGCCACGGTAATTGGAAATACACTGTACTTTTCGAATGTTGGAGACAGCAGGCTCTATCTGATTAATGATAAGATCCGCCAGATCTCAAAGGATCATTCTCTCGTGGAAGAGATGGTCAGGCTGGGAGGAATTAAGGCAGAGGAAGCGAAGCACCACCCGGATAAGAATATTATCACAAGGGCGATGGGAGTGAAGGAAGACGTAGAGGCAGACATCTATGAGTACAGACTGCATAAGGGAGATCTGATTCTGATGTGTACAGACGGCCTGAGCAATATGGTAGAAGATGAAGATATGTTTGATATTGTAAAGAGTGCAAGGGATATTGTAGAAGCTGTACTGATGTTGATAGAAAAGGCAAATAGTAATGGCGGGAAGGATAACATAGGGGTTGTTATGGCAGAGCCACTGGCAGATGAGGTGAGCAAATGGTGAAAGATGGGATTTTTTTAGGAAAACGGTATGAGGTGCTGAGTAAGGTTGGCGCCGGCGGTATGGCAGACGTGTATAAGGGGAGAGACACGATGCTGAACCGGTATGTTGCGATTAAGGTTTTGAAAAGGGAATTTCGTGAAGAGGATGAGTTTATACGTAAATTCCGCTCTGAGGCCCAGTCTGCGGCAAGTCTGTTAAATCCGAATATTGTGAATGTCTATGATGTGGGAGAAGACAGGGGTCTTTATTACATGGTCATGGAGCTTGTAGAAGGCATTTCGCTTAAGGAGTATATAGAGCGGAAGGGGAGGCTTTCCCACAAAGAGGTCATTAGTATTGCGATCCAGATGTGTACCGGCATCGGGGCCGCGCATGCAGCGGGAATCATCCACCGTGATATCAAGCCCCAGAATATCATTATATCCAGGGACGGCAAGGTAAAGGTTACGGATTTTGGCATTGCAAAGGCAGTAACCTCCAACACCATCAGTTCGAACGCCATGGGTTCTGTTCATTATACGTCGCCAGAGCAGGCAAGGGGAGGCTATAGTGACGCCAAAAGTGATATCTATTCGATTGGTATTACTCTTTTTGAGATGGTTACGGGACAGGTGCCTTTTGACGGTGATTCCACTGTATCAATTGCCATTAAACATCTTCAGGAAGAGGTTACGCCTCCTTCAGAATTTGTGCCGGATGTTCCATACAGCCTGGAGCAGATTATATTAAAATGTACACAGAAAAACGCGGAGAGACGGTATGCCAGTACATCGGCGCTGATTCAGGACCTGAAGCGCTCGCTGGTGGATCCGGACGGTGATTTCGTGTATATTCCGCCTCTTCGCAATGCGGATACCGTGATTATAACAGACGAGGAGCTGGATGATATCCGCCATTCTTATGATGACGAGTATGATGAGGATGAGGATTATGACCAGTATCATAATGACAGCAGGTTATACCAGGATGACGAATACCAGGATGACGGGGATGACGAAGAAGAGTATGAGGATGATTATAACAGGGGAACAGGCGGAAAGAGGACGGACAGCCGGGATTCGGATACAGTCAATCCCCGTATGAACAAGGTTATGAAGATCCTCATGACTGTGGTTGCTGTAATCATCGCATTTGCCCTTATCTATGGGATCGGGAAGGCAGCCGGCATCTTCAAGTCTGCCGGTTCTGGTACGACTGCAGAGAAGAACACGGATGAAGTAAAGGTTCCGGATGTTGTAGGAAAGAGTGAGGAAGAGGCAAAGGAGATTCTGAATAAGAAGAAGCTGGGATACAAGCCTGTAGCAAGAGAAGAATCAAAGAAATATGACGAAGGAATCGTATGTGAGCAGAAGCAGAAGGCCGGCTCTAAAGTAAAGAAGAACACTACCATTCAAGTTGTAGTCAGCACAGGACTTGTAGGGGAAGAGCTTCTTGTACCTAACATAGTCGGATGGAGCGAGGAGGATGCCCAGAAGACGCTCAATGATTCAGGCTTTGAGAATGTAAGCTCTGAATATGAGTATGACAGCGAGGTGCCAGAAGGAAATGTGATCAGTATGACACCACAAGCAGGTTCAAAGGCAACAAAAGATACAGACATCAAGATGATCGTAAGTAAGGGCACGGAGAAGGTAAAGGTGCCGAATGTAGTTGGAAAGACCCAGTCTGATGCACAGGATCAGATTGTAAGCGCGGGACTGGACTATAATAATACAAATACAGAATACAGTGATACTGTGAAGAAAGGAAAGGTTATTTCGCAGAGTCCGGAAGCAGGAAAAAGGGTTGGGCCGGATACGGTAGTAACAATTGTGATAAGCGACGGCCCGAAGCCGGAGGAGAAGGTGGAGATTGAGAACTTCATCGGCTCGTATGAGGAAGCGATCACAGACTGGGCATATGAAAATGACCTGAATGCTGTAAAATCAAAAGAGGAATACAGCAATACCTATCCGGCAGGTACGATTATTTCCCAGAGCCCGTCATCCGGAAAGGTAAAGAAGGGCACAAGAATCAAATATGTGCTGAGCAAAGGCCCTGAGCCGGTCCAGGAGCCGGATCCAGGCCAGGACCCTGAGCCGGATACCCAGGAGCCGGATCCAGACGGAGGAGATAGCGGAGATGACGCCTATTAACAGAACAAATCCTGGCAGGGACAGTATGAAGGGAAAGATCATAAAAGGAATTGCCGGATTCTACTACGTACACGTAGTAGAATCCGGTGTTTATGAATGTAAGGCAAAGGGAATCTTCCGGAAAGAGAAGACAAAGCCTCTGGTAGGAGATAATGTAGAAATAGAGATTTTAGATGAAAAGGAAAGGGAAGGCAATCTGACACAGATCCTTCCGAGAAAGAATGAGCTGATCCGGCCTGCGGTATCGAATATTGACCAGGCGCTGGTTATATTCGCAGCCGCTAAGCCGGCCCCCCATTTTTATCTGCTGGACCGGTTTCTTGTGATGATGGAGCGTAAGGAAATCCCAGTGATTCTGTGCTTTAATAAAAAAGACCTTGCCTCAGAGCCGCAGGCAGAGAAGCTTAAGACAGTTTATGCGGGATGCGGCTGCCCGGTTGTATTTACCAGTGTGAGCCGGAAGCAGAATATTGAGGAGGTGCGCAGCCTCCTTGCAGGAAAGACAACGGCTGTTGCGGGTCCCTCTGGTGTCGGCAAGTCTTCACTGATCAATCTTCTTACGCCGGATGCAAACATGGAGACAGGAAGCATCAGCCGGAAGATTGAACGGGGCAGGCATACTACAAGGCATTCTGAGCTCTTCCATCTGGAAGGGGATGCGTATATTATGGATACGCCGGGCTTTAGCTCCCTGTATGTGAATGATTTTGAAAAGGAGGAACTTAAGTACTGCTTCCCGGAATTCATGCCATATGAAGGAAGATGCAGGTTTAATGGCTGTGATCATATTCATGAGCCTGGCTGTGCAGTGAAGGAAGCAGTGGAGCAGGGAGAGATCCATACGATACGGTATGACAATTATAGAGACATGTACGAGGAGTTAAAAAATAAAAGGAGGTACTGACTATGAAATATGTTTTGGCACCATCAATTTTGTCTGCTGATTTTAAGGTTCTGGGAGAGCAGATGAGGCTTACTGAGGAGAACGGAGCAGAATACCTGCATTTTGATGTCATGGACGGAATGTTCGTACCAAGTATATCGTTTGGGCTTCCGGTTCTTGCATCCATCCGGGAGGCGACACGGCAGGTAAAGGATGTGCACCTGATGATTCAGGATCCTGTCCGTTACGTAGAAGCATTTAAAGAGGCAGGTGCAGACTTCCTGACTATACACCTGGAGGCCTGTCAGGATCCTGCTGCAGTAATTCACAAGATCCATGAGTGCAAAATGAAGGCAGGACTGTCCATCTGTCCGGAGACAGATGTAAGGGAGGCAGAGCCCTTTTTGGATCAGATTGATATGTTCCTGATGATGAGTGTACATCCAGGCTTCGGGGGACAGAAATTTATCCCGGAATCTCTTGACAGGATCCGCGCAGTAAGAGAGATGGCAGAAGTAAGGGGACTGGATCTTGATATTGAGGTAGACGGCGGCATTTATCTGACGAATGTGGAGGAGGTGCTGGATGCCGGCGCCAATGTAATTGTTGCAGGTTCGGCTGTTTTTAATGGGGATCCGTCGCAAAACACGAAAAAGTTCATGGAGATATTAAGTCATTATGAGTAAAAGAATTGTAATTATAAGCGGCGGGGAGCTAGACGAAGAATTTGCCCTGTCCGTATTAAATGAGGTCGTGGCAAATTGCATTATCGGAGTGGACAAGGGGATTGAGTTTCTCTATCATAACAGTATCATGCCGAATTATATTGTAGGTGACTTTGACAGTGCAGACCAGAGCATTGCAGACTATTACCGGAATGAGACAGCAGTTCCGATCAGAGAGTATAATCCTATGAAAGATGCTTCCGATACAGAGATTGCCGTGAAGCTTGCCATGACCCTTGGCTGCAGCGAGATTATGATACTGGGTGCAACAGGCGGAAGAGTAGATCATCTATGGGCGAATATACAGACTCTTACGATTCCTTTCCGTGCCGGAATTGATGCGAGAATCTTAGATCCAAGAAACCGGATCCGTCTGATTGGCGGGGATACTGTGCTGAAAAAGTCCGAAAGCTATGGACCGTATTTTTCTCTGTTCCCGTTAGGGCATGAGGTGTATGGATTCAGTATAAAAGGGGCGAAGTATCCCCTGCGGGACCATACGCTGACGCCATATGACAGTCTGTGCGTAAGCAACCAGCTGGAAGAAGAGGAAGTGCAGATCAGCTTTTCCTCGGGGATTGTAATTCTTATGGAGACAAGAGATTAATGAGGCGTTTTCAGATCATAAAAGATCTACTGGTCTGCTTTCCCGATAGCACATGTGTAAAAGCCGGGACGCAGCCCGCGTAGCCTTGCGTTTTTACACATGCACTCTCGAAAAAGTATCCTTAGTGAGACAGAAAGGTATTTAAATTGGGTTATACTAGTAGAGGCTGTCGGGAAATGATATCGCCTGCCCAATATATTGTCTGCCTGATCTGAAAGGCCATCAATATATTGTAGGCAAACTGCCATTTCCCGACAGCCCCTAGTGCCAGACTTTGGGATACTGATTTTGCTCCTATTCTATTTAAGAGCGAAAGTAGGTTGTAATTGTCTTTTTGCTCTTGCCGTTCAGCCGGATTCTGTCTACCCCAATGTTTTTCTTAGAACTGTCACCTCTGTAGTATTGGACAATCAGCCATTTTTTTCCGCCAATTACGTCTCTGATCAGTAATCTTCCGCAAACCTTAGATGCTTTTTTCTTTGAGATATTGTAGCGGTACAGGATATCCTTCTGTCCGTTGCTGGCAGTATAATAAAGGGTATTTCCATAACCGGTTTTAAGCTCTCCGTCCGCGACGTACTCTGTCGTGCCGTCTTCCAGATTCTCGGAGTAAACGGTATAGATCCGGCCCAGTCTGCCAGTAGAAGTAACATTGTAATACATCATATTTTTATAGAAGAAGGGTGTTCCTTCACAGGAGGAATGCTGCTTTAAGTCCTTGCCTTTTGGGTCCATAGAGCATACATCCACACCTCCAGAACCGGTCCCGCCTGAAAAATAGATCCTTCCATTATATGGTTTTGCCCAGTAATAATAGGAATAAGAGTTATTTAGTATTTTTTTCTTCTTGCCGTTAAGGCTCATGCGGGCAATTCCTTTATTCTTAATATATGGGCTGCCTTTTTTATTGAAATCTTTTGCTATATAATAGATATAATTTCCGGAAATATAAGGGCTTTCTCCTTTTGCCAGAGTCTGAAGGCTTTTACCATTGATTTTTACCCGGCAGACATATTTCCAGGTTAAATCTGTCCCACGCTTTGAGTAATAATCATCTACAGTAAGATAAAGCCATTTTCCTTTTACTGAAAAAATCTCTACCGTGTTAGAACGTTTTACTTTTAAAACCTTGCTGATCTTTCCGGAAGAGGTGTGCATCTTGTAGATAATACCGTCCTCGGCAAAATAAGTATAGGCCCCTTTCGTGACAGTCTCAGCAGCCTTTGCTTCCTTCTGTTCTGCCATCAGCAGACAAAGACAGAACAAAATGAAAAATAAAATTGCTTGTTTCTTCCTTTTCATAGCTTTCCTCCTCGTTGTAACAGTATACACAAGCTGTTTGTTTTTGTAACGGTACATGCAAGCTGCTCTGTTACTTGTATAATTTATTCTAAATTGTTCTACAAAAGAAATGATAATTGCAGGAACAATTTCTGTAATTATATCATATTTCCCGATTATTGTCACTATAAACCAAAGATTGAAAAAGCTAAACCTAAAACTAAATGCGAAAGATAATCTAAATCCTGCAATTTACTTTTGAGACTTACTATGCTATACTATCAATGCTTAGTTTGCCGGACGTTGATAGTATCGCGCAAGCTGCAAGAGTGCAGGCAATAGCTGGCAGATAAACAGAATGGTACGTAACCAGAACCATGAAAGGCGTGAAACCTTATAAAATACAAGAAAACCCAAAGGAGGCTAAGATAAAATGAAACTAGGTATAGTCGGTCTTCCGAATGTAGGAAAGAGCACATTATTTAATTCACTTACAAAGGCGGGTGCAGAATCTGCAAACTATCCATTTTGCACCATAGACCCCAACATAGGGGTGGTAACGGTGCCGGACGAGCGCCTTCATGTCCTTGGCAGGATGTATCAGACGAAGAAGATCATCCCGGCCGCGATTGAGTTCGTAGACATTGCCGGACTGGTGAAGGGAGCGTCGAAGGGAGAAGGACTTGGCAACCAGTTCCTTGCCAATATCCGCGAGGTAGATGCGATCGTACATGTAGTGAGATGCTTTGAGGACAGCAATATCGTCCATGTGGACGGAAGTATTAATCCGCTCCGCGACATAGAGACCATTAATCTGGAACTGATCTTTTCTGATCTGGAGATTCTGGAGCGAAGGATTGCAAAGACAACAAAGATGGCGAGGAATGATAAAGCAGCCGCAAAGGAGCTGGCACTTTTGGAAAAGGTAAAAGCACATCTTGAGGAAGGAAGACTTGCAAAGACTTTTGACGGGGCAGAGGACGAAGATGAAGAAGGCTGGCTTACCGGTTATAATCTCCTTACGGCAAAGCCTGTGATCTATGCTGCAAATGTTGCGGAGGATGACCTTGCGGATGATGCAGCGGGCAATGAAGGCGTAGCGAAGGTGCGTGAATATGCCGCGCAGGAAAAGAGTGAAGTATTCGTTGTATGTGCGCAGATCGAGCAGGAGATTGCGGAGCTTGATGATGACGAAAAAAAGATGTTTCTCGAGGATCTTGGTTTAGAAGAATCCGGACTGGAAAAACTGATTAAAGCAAGCTATCGTCTCCTGGGGCTGATCAGCTATCTGACAGCCGGCGAGCCGGAGGTGCGGGCATGGACTATCACGGAAGGTACGAAGGCTCCCCAGGCGGCAGGAAAGATTCACACTGATTTTGAACGGGGATTCATCCGCGCGGAGGTTATATCTTATGATGACCTCATCGCGTGCGGCACTCATGCGGCGGCAAAGGAAAAAGGGCTGATCCGGCTGGAAGGAAAGGATTATATAGTAAAGGACGGCGATATTATGCTGTTTAGGTTTAATGTATAGGGAGGTAGAGAGCACGGAATGGATAAGATGATAGAGTTTCCGAATCTCGGCATCCATTTATCTGACGTAGGAGATCATATCACAGTATTCGGGTTTGATATTGCCTATTATGGGATGATTATCGGAGCTGCGATTCTGACAGGAATTTTTATAGCGGCGGCAGAGGCGAGGCGTACGGGGCAGAATCCAGAGGATTATTTTGATTTTGCCATCTATGCGGTGATATTCTCCATCATAGGCGCAAGAATCTATTATGTTGCCTTTTCCTGGGATATGTATAAGGATGATCTGAAAAGTGTTTTCAATCTGCGCCAGGGAGGGCTTGCGATCTATGGCGGCGTCATTGCGGCAATCATCACAGCCGTGATCTATGCAAAGGTGAAAAAGATGTCCGTCACTCTTATTTTTGATACGGCAGGCCTGGGGCTTGTGGCAGGGCAGGCGATCGGAAGATGGGGCAATTTCTTTAACAGAGAGGCTTTCGGGGAATATACCGACGGGCTTTTTGCCATGCGCCTTCCTGTCAGCGCGGTGCGGAGTTCTGATATTACAGAACTTATGAGACAGAACATGGAAAAGGAAAACGGGATTTCCTTTATTCAGGTGACGCCAACCTTCTTGTATGAGTCTGTGTGGTGTCTGGCGCTCCTTTTATGTCTGCTTTTATACCGCCGTCATAAAAAGTTTAATGGAGAGGTATTCTTCCTGTATCTGCTTGGATATGGACTGGGACGCTTCTGGATTGAGGGCCTTCGTACAGACCAGCTGCTGGTCCCGGGAACAGACATCCCGGTATCACAGGTTCTGGCAGGGACGTTGGTTTGTATTTCCGCACTTTTAATAATCCTGGGCAGGAGCAGAAAACGTGTACGTAACCGTTCCGGCATGTCTGCACAATAGGTAACATATGTACCGAAAAATGAACAAAAATACCGCAAGAATTACTAGACTTTTAAAATTCTGTGGACTATAATAATCGTATATGTCAATATTATATCAATATATATTACATTTTAAGGAGGAACAACAAAAATGGCAAGAAAAATGAAGACCATGGATGGTAATCAGGCCGCAGCTCACGCTTCCTATGCGTATACCGAGGTAGCAGCTATTTACCCGATCACACCATCCTCTGTTATGCCTGAGCATGTAGATGAGTGGGCTACAGAGGGAAGAAAGAATATCTTTGGACAGACTGTTCAGGTAACAGAGATGCAGTCAGAGGCAGGAGCAGCAGGAGCAGTACACGGCTCACTGGCAGCAGGAGCACTGACAACAACCTTTACAGCATCCCAGGGATTACTGCTGATGATTCCGAACTTATATAAAGTAGCAGGAGAGCAGCTTCCAGGTGTGTTCCACGTTTCCGCACGTGCACTTGCGAGCCATGCACTTTCCATCTTTGGGGATCACTCCGATGTATATGCCTGCCGTCAGACCGGTGCAGCTATGCTCTGTGAGTCCAGCGTACAGGAAGTTATGGATCTGACGCCGGTTGCACACTGCGCAGCATTAAAGGGAAAGCTTCCATTTATTAACTTCTTTGACGGCTTCCGTACTTCCCACGAGATTCAGAAGATTGAAGCCTGGGATTATGATGATTTAAAAGAACTGGTAGATATGGATGCCATTGACGAGTTCAGGAATCATGCACTGAATCCGAACCACCCATGCCAGAGAGGTTCCGCACAGAATCCGGATATCTTCTTCCAGGCAAGAGAGGCATGTAACCCGTACTACGACGCGATGCCTGCAATTGTTCAGGAATACATGGACAAGGTAAATGCAAAGATTGGTACAGATTATAAGTTATTTAACTACTACGGAGCACCGGATGCAGAGAAGGTTATTATCGCTATGGGCTCTGTATGTGATACCATTGAGGAGACGATCGACTACCTGACAGCAGCAGGCGAGAAGGTGGGCGTTGTCAAGGTCCGCCTGTACAGACCATTCTGTGCACAGGCACTTATTGATGCAATTCCGGATACGGTTAAGTACATCAACGTTCTTGACAGAACAAAAGAGCCGGGAGCACAGGGAGAGCCATTATACCTTGATGTTGTTTCTGCCCTGAAGGGCTCTAAGTTTGATGCAGTTCCGGTTAACAGCGGACGTTACGGCTTAGGATCCAAGGATACAACACCGGCACAGATCGTTGCAACATTTAACAATGAAAGCAAAGCAAGATTCACCATCGGTATCGTAGATGATGTGACCAATCTTTCCCTTGAGACAGGAGAGGCTCTTGTTACAACTCCGGAGGGAACCATTAACTGTAAGTTCTGGGGTCTCGGAGCAGACGGTACAGTTGGAGCAAATAAAAACTCCATTAAGATTATCGGTGACAACACAGATATGTACGCACAGGCTTACTTTGACTATGATTCCAAGAAGTCCGGCGGCGTTACCATGTCACACTTACGTTTCGGTAAGAAGCCGATTAAGTCTACTTACCTGATTCACAAGGCTAATTTTGTGGCATGCCACAATCCTTCTTATGTTGACAAATACAATATGGTACAGGAACTTGTTGACGGCGGTACATTCCTTCTGAACTGCCCATGGGACCTGGAAGGCCTTGAAAAGCATCTGCCAGGACAGGTGAAAGCATTTATCGCAGACCATAACATCAAGTTCTACACCATTGATGGTATTAAGATTGGTAAAGAGATTGGCCTTGGCGGACGTATCAACACAGTTCTTCAGTCCGCATTCTTCAAGCTGGCAGCGATTATTCAGGAGGAGGAAGCAATCGACCTTATGAAGGCTGCTGCAAAGGCTACTTATGGAAGAAAGGGCGACAAGATTGTCCAGATGAACTATGACGCCATTGATGCAGGTGCGAAGCAGGTAGTAGAGGTAACCGTTCCGGATTCCTGGAAGTCCTGCGAGAATGAAGGATTATTCTCACCAGAGGTGAAGGGCGGAAGAGAAGATGTTGTAAGCTTCGTTAAGAACGTACAGACAAAGGTAAATGCACAGGAAGGTAATACTCTTCCGGTATCTGCATTCAATGATTATGTAGACGGCTCCACACCGTCAGGCTCCTCTGCATATGAGAAGCGCGGTATCGCAGTGGATATCCCGGTATGGGTTCCGGAGAACTGTATCCAGTGTAACCGCTGTGCATATGTATGTCCGCACGCTGTTATCCGTCCGGTTGCCCTCACAGAGGACGAGCTTAACAAGGCTCCGGAAGGAACGAAGGCAATTGATATGATCGGTATGCCGGGCATGAAGTTCACCATGACAGTATCAGCTCTTGACTGTACAGGATGCGGCTCCTGCGCGAATGTATGTCCTGGAAAGAAGGGCGAGAAGGCTCTCGTTATGAAGAACATGGAAGAGAACGTTGGTTCACAGGCAGCATTTGACTTCGGAAGAGAGATTCCGGTTAAGCCAGAAGTTGTTGCCAAGTTCAAACCAGAGACTGTTAAGGGCAGCCAGTTCAAACAGCCGCTCCTTGAGTTCTCAGGCGCATGTGCAGGCTGCGGAGAGACTCCATACGCAAAACTGATCACACAGTTATTCGGCGACAGAATGTATATTGCAAATGCAACAGGATGCTCCTCCATCTGGGGTAACTCATCACCGTCCACACCATATACGGTAACACCAGAAGGAAAAGGACCGGCATGGTCAAACTCCTTATTCGAGGACAATGCAGAGTTTGGTTATGGTATGCTCCTGGCACAGAAAGCAATCAGAAAGAGATTAAAAGCACAGGTAGAAGAGATCGCAGGCTCTGACAAAGCTTCCGAGGAAGTAAAGGCAGCATGCAAAGAATATCTTGATACCTTCAACTGCGGCGTATCCAACGGAGACGCAACAGATAAGTTAGTAGCAGCATTAGAAGGCTGTGACTGCGATACATGTAAGGATATCGTTAAGAACAAAGACTTCCTCGCGAAGAAATCCCAGTGGGTATTCGGAGGAGACGGATGGGCTTACGATATTGGCTTCGGCGGCGTTGACCATGTACTTGCAAGCGGCGAAGACATCAATGTTATGGTATTCGACACCGAGGTTTACTCCAACACAGGCGGACAGTCCTCCAAGGCTACGAAGACAGGCGCAACCGCACAGTTCGCAGCAGGCGGAAAAGAGACCAAGAAGAAAGACCTTGCAGGAATCGCCATGAGCTACGGATATGTATACGTTGCACAGATCGCTATGGGCGCTGACTTCAACCAGACCGTAAAGGCAATTGCCGAGGCAGAGGCATATCCGGGACCGTCACTCATCATCGCATACGCACCATGTATCAACCATGGTATCAAGAAGGGTATGAGCAAGGCCCAGACAGAGGAAGAATTAGCAGTTAAGTGCGGATACTGGAATAACTTCCGGTTCAACCCTGCAGCAGAGGGCGCGAAGTTCACCCTTGACAGCAAAGAGCCTGCAGGAGATTACCAGGAATTCCTGGACGGTGAGGTCCGTTACAATGCACTTAAGAGATCCAATCCAGAGAAAGCAGCAAAACTCTTCGCTAAGAATGAGGAAGAAGCTATGGAGAGATACGCATATCTCAAGAAGCTGGTTACTCTGTACGGAGAAGAATAAGATAATTGCAAATTGGGGACGGGGTATTTTTAAAAATACCCCGTCCCCCAAACAGGAGGAAAAGAGGATGCCAGTCATTTTTCATGAAAAGACAAAGGAATTTCATCTCTGCAATAAGGAGATCAGCTACATATTCAGGATTCTTGCAAACGGGCAGCCGGGGCACATCTACTTTGGAAAGCGACTCACGGACAGGGAGGATTTTGGCCATATGATAGAGTATGCCAGGAGGGATATGGCGCCTTGTGCCTTTGAGGGTGACAGCAGGTTTTCTCTGGAGCATCTGAAGCAGGAATATCCTGGATATGGCTCTGGCGATATGCGGTTTCCGGCATTTGAGCTGGAGTATGAGAATGGAAGCCGTACAACGGATTTCAGATATAAGGGGTATGCCATATATAAGGGAAAGAGGAAGCCTGAAGGTCTTCCGGCGGTATATGTGGAGAAGGAGGAAGAAGCAGAGACTCTGGAGATTACCCTTGAGGACGGCCTTACAGGGGTGCAGATTGTTCTTTCATATTCGATATTCGGGACATACCCTGTAATTACGAGGAGTACCTGCTTTTACTGTAAAAGAGACAGAGTAACCCTTCTGAATGCTATGAGCGGATGTCTGGATCTTCCAGATAAGGATTATGAGATGGTGGAGCTTGCCGGAGCCTGGTCCAGGGAGAGGCATGTGAAGGTGAGAAGTCTTGAGTAT
The DNA here is from genome assembly GCA_947566645.1 of uncultured Lachnospiraceae bacterium. Lineage (GTDB taxonomy): Bacteria > Bacillota > Clostridia > Lachnospirales > Lachnospiraceae > CAPEBR01. The sequence continues at coordinate 15,138 of CANOKL010000037.1, read as the reverse complement.
GGCATACAGAGCATTTACAGTCTCAGAGGGTGCAGCAGCCACCAGTTTAACCCGTTTCTTGCCTTGAAAAGGAGGAATACGGACGAGCATTCTGGTGAGGTGATTGGGGCAAGCCTTGTCTACAGCGGGGATTTTCTTGCCCAGGCAGAGGTGGATAATTTTGATGTTACAAGGCTGATTATGGGTATCCACCCCAACGAATTCCGGTGGGAGATGGAAGCAGGCGAGCGGTTTCAGACGCCGGAGATGGTGATCGTCTATTCTGAAAATGGGTTAAATGGTATGAGCCAGACGTTCCACAGACTGTACCGTACAAGGCTGGCAAGGGGGAAATGGCGTGATATGGAGCGCCCGATTCTGCTCAACAACTGGGAAGCCACATATTTTGATTTTCATGAGGAAAAGCTTCTTGAACTGGCAGAAAGGGCAAAGGAGATCGGCGTGGAGCTGTTTGTGCTGGACGACGGCTGGTTCGGGAGGCGCAATGACGCCACATCATCCCTGGGAGACTGGCGGGTGAATGAGGAGAAGCTTCCCGGGGGGCTTAAAGGACTGGCAGATAAGATAAATGCACTGGGCCTGGACTTCGGACTGTGGATTGAGCCTGAGATGGTAAATAAGGACAGCGACCTCTACCGTGCCCATCCCGACTGGGTGTTTGCGGATACCCGCAGAAATTACTGCCACAGCAGGAACCAGTATGTCCTTGATTTTTCGAAAAAGGAAGTAGTAGACTATATACACGGACAGATACGGAAAGTGTTAAGTGAGGCACCTGTGTCATATATAAAGTGGGATATGAACCGTTCATTTTCAGAGGTATTTTCCAATGGAATGGACAGGAGGCATCAGGGAAAGGCAAGGCATAAGTATATTCTCGGAGTCTATGACCTGTATGAGCGGCTGATTCGGGAATTTCCGGACATCTTATTCGAATCCTGTGCAAGCGGCGGGGCGAGATTCGACCCTGGGATGCTTTATTATGCGCCCCAGGCGTGGACTTCAGATGATACAGACGCAGTGGAGCGGATTAAAATCCAGTATGGCACGTCCTACGTGTATCCCCTCAGCAGTATGGGAAGCCATGTGAGTGCATCGCCGAACCACCAGATTTTCCGGCGCACCCCCCTCCATACGAGGGCAAATGTGGCGTATTTTGGAACCTTTGGCTATGAGCTTGATCTTACGGCGCTCACAGAGGACGAACTGGAAGAGATGAAGCGGCTGACGGCATTTATGAAGCGGAACAGAAGCCTGATCCAGAAAGGGGTCTTCTACCGGCTGAAAAGCCCCTTTGAACATAATTCCTCAGCATGGATGGTCGTATCAGAGGACAGGGAGGAGGCTCTGGCTGCGTACTTCCGCGTGCTTGAACCGTCCCAGGCAGGCTTTGAGCGGATCAGGCTTTCTGGTCTTGAAAGAAACTGGAAATATATGGTCAGGGAAGAGATGGCAGGAGAATCACCTGGAGATTATTACGAAGGGGAACATTATGGAGATGAGCTGATGTATGCGGGCTTAAGCATGTCAGACACGTCAGCAGGGCTTCCGGACATAGCGGCGGACAGACAGGGAGATTATTTTTCAAGGCTGTTTCATATGAAAAGGATAATATAAAAAAAATTTCGATTTTTCTTGACAAATACACCCCGGATGTGATATAAATATTTAGTACGGTAAATGACAGAGGGGATTGGTCAAGTGGTATGATAGGGGTCTCCAAAACCTTTGGCGGGAGTTCGATTCTCTCATCCCCTGTTTTCAAAGCCGGGAAAGCCCATAGTAGTGGGCTTTCTTTTTTTTGTGTGATATAGGAAACACAGATTCGTTCTTTCACCACAGGGAATCTGGGGCATATTTTATACAAAGGCCATTTGAAAAGAGCGGTTGTTATGTGCGGAAGTCATGGAACAGTGCCTGCCGGGAAAAAAGATTCCCAGGCAGATTATACACAGGATACCAGGGGGAGTTTACCGGTGAGCGAATACCGTGTGCCATATCTGGAGGAAGCTTACAGGGACGACCTCACGAGAGGGACGGCATATCAGGAAAAGCAGTGCGAATCCGGGACGGGGCATTTTTAAAAATGCCCCGTCCCGGATTCGTTTTACCCTGTCCCCAATTTATATGCTAATTTGATATATATAGATTGACAAAGTATATTATATTATATATAATATACTTTATTAAAACATAAGAAGGGAGGAGTAGGATGATTTTTCCGATGAATGCACCGATGTTTGATCTTGTGGTTCTTTCTATTACGGAGAAGATGGATGCTTATGGGTATCAGCTGAGTCAGATTATCAAGAAAGTTTCTAATACAAAGGACTCGACGCTTTATCCGGTTCTTAAGAGACTTCAGGAACAGGGGCTTCTGACAGTATATGACAGGGCTTACCAGGGAAGGAACCGGAGATACTATAGGATTACGGAAGAGGGACGCAGGCAGTATTTGCTGCTGAGGGAAGAATGGGACGCTTATAAAGGGGCGGTAGATCAGATTGTAAGAGAGGGAGGAGTGGATGAATGAATCGAGAGGAATATATGAGACGCCTTACACATAGACTGAGAAGGCTCCCGAAGGAGGATTTTGATAAGGCGGTTTCTTATTTTACAGAATACTTTGAGGAGGCAGGGCCGGAAAATGAGCGGCAGGCTATTGTAGATCTGGGGGAGCCGGAGCTGGCAGCGGATCAGATTGTCCGGGATTTTGCCATTGAAAATGCCAGGGAGCCGGTTAAGGACGTAAAGGGAGGCATCTCTGCTGTATGGGTTGGAATTCTGGCAGTTTTTGCTGCACCTATCGGGCTTCCGCTTGCTTTGGCATTAGGCGCTATGGGATTTTCGCTTGTACTTATGATTCTGTTATGTTTACTGGCGATGATTCTGCTTTCTTTCGGAGTGATAGCAGCTGCAGTACCCTGTGTGATTGTAAGTGTATTTCTCCTGTTTTCTTCATTTGCGGACGGTGTTGCCACACTGGGGGCAGGTCTGATTGCTATGGGGATCGGAATTTGTCTTGTGATGGGGAGCCTTGCATTTGGGAAATATATACTGCGGGCAATAACCTGTTTGCTTGGGAGGATTGCGAAGGGAGGCAGATCTCATGAAAAATAGAAAAAAGTGGTTTTTGGTTTCGTTAGTGTGTGTGATAGCGGGCATCCTGATCATGGCTGCCGGGATGCTTATGGGAGGAAAACCTGGATTTTACATTGACTCCTCCGGAATCCATACATCCCGCGAGACAGCCGATATAAAGCCTTTAAGAGGAAAGTGGCGCGAGTTGCAGAAGTTTGAAGAGCTGGAGATTGATGTGGACTATGCCGATATAGAGATTGAGACATCTGACCGGTTTGCAGTAAAATACTATCTGTCAGGAAGATATCAGGAGCCTGTCTGTGAGGTGAAAGATGGTAAATTCATATTCAGGGAAGGAGATCATTCCCGTCTTATCAATTTTGGCTTTTTTGAAAGTGGCATTGGTATAGCTGAGGAGGATTACTATGTAAAGGTAGAGATCCCACGGGATCATAAGTTCTCCAGTGTAATGCTGCATACAGAATCCGGGGATATTACAGCCAGTCAGGTACATGCGGAGGGACTGGAGATCCAGAATGAATACGGAAATCTTGATCTGAGTAAATTTCAGGGAGAGAAGCTTGCGATCAATATGGAAAGTGGGGATTTTATAATAGGAACCCTGAAAGCCGGACAGGCAGACATCCGGAATGAATACGGTAATTTCTGGATTACGGATGTGGAAGGGAACAGCCTGAAAGCGTACCAGGGTTCAGGAAACTGTCTGATTGACCGTATGGCAGTTTCGGATGTAGAGATTCAGAATGAATATGGGGATGTTACACTGGACGTTGACGGCGGAGTCAAATCCTATGACCTGGATCTCAATACGGAGTATGGAAGCATTGAGATTGGGAATCATATGATCGGACAAGAAGACTATAATGATGAACAACATTACACATCAAAAGCAGATGGAGAAAAGAAAATCAAGATCAACTGTGAATCAGGTAATATTATAGTTCAATCTGGGACGGGGCATTTTTAAAAATGCCCCGTCCCCACTATGCCGTCATCCGTTAGACAGACAGTTCTCTGGATTTTGTCTCTGTTACTGTAAAAGTGATAATTTTTCTCCATAAAATGGAATTCCTTCGGATAAGGGGCATAGCTTGTAATGAGGTATCCTTCTTCTATTTTCTGGGCAAAACCATTTACAACACGGAGGGTTCCGTTTTTCTCGTATAAAAAGGTTTTGGTTCCGAATCCGTCCAGATAGGCAGCGATTTCTTCGCCCATGTCCCAGTCCGGCGTACTGTTGCTGTCAGTAAACAGCTTTGCAAAGATTCCGCCGTCACTGGCAAATGCAGACTGGCCAAACCGGTTCCTGGACAGGTCCGGTCTGTTCAGGTGGGGTCCCGCAACGCTATAAGTTGATGCAGCCTCCCCTTTTTCCAGGAGGCAACCCGTTGCGGTGGCATTCGTATCATAGCAATACAAGATGCCCACAGTGGCTCTGTATGCTGCTTCCAGATACGCAGGTATTCCGTTGGCTTCATAGCATTTCAGCATTGCAGCCGCAGAGATGCCGCCCCACAGTGAATGGATCATGTAGGAAAGTGCTTCCCACCACCGGTCAGGATTCTGGGCGCGGAAGTCATTGGAAAAGCCGATATTTGCAAGCAGGAGTCTGCCGTACCGCCCGGCTCCTTCGCCGTGCCCGCTCATACTTAAGGCTCCCGCACAAGGTGCGAATCCTCCATTATCGTAATAATGCTCAGTAATGATTCCCGTATATTCATGGCTCTGATTCTGTACCCGTTCTGTGGTGTTTTTCCATAACTCCTTTATTGCCTCATATTTCTCTGACATGCCGGATTTTTTCAGATCCTCCAAAAGATCCGGTATGTACAGGAAAAATACGCCCAGCATCTCTGCTTCCTCTCTGGCCCGTTCATTGTCATGAAGGCGGGGATCGGCACGGAGCATGAAAACTTCAGCTGCCCATTCCAGGTATTCCTTCGGGGAATGATATTGTAAGACAGTATCGCTGAATTTTGACAGCAGATAAAACACATGGCTGATGTATTCAAAGTCCATGACACGGTAAAAATCCCCGTAAAGCTTCCTTGGCCTGGCAAAATCGCCGTCAATAAACCATTTCTGGCGTATATAATGAACCGCGCAGAGTTCTGCCTCCCGCACCTGGCCGACATGAAGCTTTCCAAGAAGGTTTTCCTTAAGAACGAGATTAATTCTTCCCAAGGATTCCCCCTGGTTCGATACCGGGGCATATGCATAGGGAGGATTCCCCTGGCTGCCCAGGTATAATCTGTCTGAGATGAACGCTGCACGCTGTTCGAAGACCTTTGCCAGGGGTTCCATAACATTGCAGACCACCCAGTCCTGGCTGCCGTCTGATAATTCTAATATCACCTTATGCTCCCCGGGGGAGAATGCCTGAAAGCGGATCTGGCCGCTTCTTGCATCAGACCTGTTAAATGCATCTGTGACCTCCTGTATTTCCTTTTTCCCTCCGGATATATATTCAACAAGTACTTTTTCAGGGGCCTTCTCCTGGGGAAATGTGACATCTATATGAATGTTGCCGCCGACAAGGGTCATAGGTGCGTAGTCCATCCGCGGGTGTCCCAGCTCCAGGCCTTTGGCATAGAAGTCTTCCATATTATCAAAGGGGCTTAAGGTATAGCTCCATTCCAACGTTTTACCAATACCCAGACATAATGAATGCCTGTCATAAATCCAGTCATTTACCGGCTCATTTCCCTTCTCATATCCGCCTGCCAGTATGAGCTGGTGAAACAGGAGGCCATCCAGGGAGGGAGAAGCATTTTCAAAAAACAGATTCAGATATTCACAGTATGTTCCGACAGAAAGAGTTCTGCCTTTTTGCTGATACAGCCCCATATGCGGCGCGCGGTTGCTTCTTCGGACTGCGGCAAGCTTCGTATAGTCCCTGGAAACAGAAGGAAATACTGCGGCAGAATGTTCCATATTACGGATTACGTTCTTGTCGCGGAACATGATATAGGCAAGGGAAATCCAGATGCCCATCTGCTCCAGGAGCATTTCCTCCTGTCCCAGATTCTGAAGGATCACAGAAAATCGCATTCGGCTGTCTCCATCCGGCTCATAGTTCATTGTGAGCCGAAAGTCCCGGAAGGGGCAGGTTACGGATAACACATCTCCCTTCTGAAGGATGCTTCTTACAGAATCCCGGGAAGTATAAGATGTTCCATTTGCCATAATGGAAAATTCTCCCCAGAGCTTGTCCAGGTCGTCATACCCGGCCTGCTCCAGATACTCTGGATCCACAACCCAGTTCATTTTTTCCGGATCATCCTTCAGATACAACCCGGTCAGATTGCCGTTCTCATTCCATTTTAAACGGTATGTCTTGTTTTCAAATATATAACTCATTATTACTCCTTTCATCGCCACAGATGGTTCTGGATATATTAAACGTTTAACCTTCCGGGCAAAAAAATTCTACCTGCAGTAGAATTTAAAGCATCTGGACAGATTCTCTTAAGTCAGAGAAGGAACTGCACTTCTGCTTCACTATCCATAATATAACGAATAGCTGCAGTCTGCAATCCCTGAATTGCGAAATGCTCTTTTATATCGTTACTATTTACGGACTAACCGTCCGCTTATAGTAACGCATCCAGCCCATTTAGGAGTCGCTTTCAGCGAGGGGCCAGATGCGTACACGTTTTCTGCATCCGCAGATTCCTCGCGGCATCGTTTGGTCTGTAATTTAACTCCTTGACCTTTTTAAGAACCAGCCTCTCTGTCTCTTTACTTGCGCCTCCTTTATGGTTTAAGACATTGGATACAGTAGCAATGGAGACATTACAGGCCAGAGCAACATCACGAATCGTTGTCATAGTATCATCCTTTCGCTGTTTTCTGTGTCACATTATAATGGATTTTCCCTGCGTTTCATAGTGGAATATTTTTATCTGGGTGGAAATATTTAAATTTGGGACGGGGCATTTTTAAAAATGCCCCGTCCCAAATTGCGAATAGTCTTCTGTTACGATTCCCGTCATATCCGGCGCCCCGTATGCATCTCCGATAATGTATACGGTATACATCTTTCGCTCCTCAATCTCATGAGCAAGCTGGAATACAGCAGCGCCGCTTAACATCTCAGTAACGAAAAATTCCTGTGTGCCCGCCTGAATCTGCTTATATGCAGATATGGTCTTGAACCGTAAATCCTCAAACCGTACGCTTCCATCCTGAGTGGTCATATCAAGAGCAGGAGAATTATAGGACAGATTTACGGCACGTACACAGGAGCGCCTCTGCCTTCTTAAGGTGCATGGTATATCTGGAACCAGGTACATGCCAAGGCCATTGAGTCCGTTTATCAGTGCAATCGTATATACGTCATCCTCTCCGAAGAAAAATGTTTCGCTGGCAATCAGCATTCTCCTTCCCTGTGAATTTACAACATTGATTGTTTTAAACTCATCCGTTTCAATGAAATAGGAGGATACCTCTCCGTACTGCAGGCGGTTTACAACTGGCTTGTTTCCGATAAATATGTTCATGGCGTCAAAACCGACGGCTGCATGGAGGAAACGGATGGTGCAGTAACCTTGTTCCGGGATGTCAGGCTCTGGCCTTGGAATGATTGGAATCGGATAGATGGCAACAGGCGGACGCTGACCGTTTCCCGGAGTAATCGGGCCGACAGGCAGGGTGGGGCGCACCGGGGGCCCCGGAAAATCGGGTGTGCCGGGAAGTGTGGGCGTCGGAAGCATACCTCCCGGTCCTTCTCCTGGCGCCGCAGGCACGTCAATCCCGGCAGGGGGCTCTTCCACCCCGGGAGGCGGTCCGAATGAGGGGGTGTCGGGGGATTCGGGAAGAAATATCATGTCTTCCTGTTCATTACTCTGGGGTTGGTTCTGATTCTGATTATCTGGCATTACAGTCTCTCCCTTCAATATACTTCTATTATTATATGTGTGAGTTTTATAACTGTTCACAGTGTGAGCGGCCTCCCGGCCGTGAATAGAAACGGCTGTCGTTTGCGGTAATAACTAGGTCGCCATATTTTTGTGGAAAAATGGACACTTATGTGGTAACATATAGGGGAAAAGATAATAATGCAGGGCATGTAGACTGAAAGATAAAGAGAAAAATAATCTTGTCTTAGAGAAAGCTTCTATTTTGGGAAGGGCTGAGAAAATGGGACAGAAAAGATTAGCAGACAAACAAAGAAGGAGAGGTAAAGAAATGGGGAAAAAAATGATTTGCAAGATGACGGCACTGCTGCTTATAGCGGCAATGTGCGTGGGGGTGTGTACCGGTTTTACGGTTAATGCCGGGGCAGCCGAGAATTCAGCCTCTGATCTAAGGGCGCCAGGGATAGAAGAAGATCCCGGCATGGATGCAGGAACGGTATGTTCCGATGGAACCAGCAACTCTGGAAATGGAAATGAGGACGAGACGGCAGTAACCGGAATTGAACTTTTATCCGAAGAGAAGCTGACTCTTACCGTAGGGGACACCTCTCTTGTGGAATGCAGGGTAATCCCGTCTAATGCAGCGAATCCGGCGATAACCTGGACATCAGGGGATGAAGGAATTGCCACAGTGAATGAGGAAGGGCTCATAACCTGTGCAGGGGCAGGCTCAACTGTTATTACGGCAACGACAGTAGACGGAGGATTTACAAAAGAGGTTGAGGTAATTGTACGAGAAAATCCATCAGTGTCAGAACTCCATGCACCGAGGATCGAAGCAGATCCCGGTATGAAAGCAGAGCAGAAGGTGACATGGGACTGTGTGTGGTTCGGGAGCTACCCGCAAAGCGAGGTGGCAAGCGAGAGTCCCATATACAGGGCACTTAAAAACGTGGATGGATGGGACGACAATAATGACATTACGATTGGCGGGAACCGTTACCGGAGAATGAAGAAAGGGGATGCGACGTATGCAGCAGCCTCGTCTGACAAGTACTACTATAACTGGTCAGATGCGGATACATACCATTATTTTAAATACGAGCCGGTGAAATGGCGGGTATTGAAAACAGATGGAAACCAGGCGCTTCTTCTGTCGGATGTGGCGTTGGATGCCCAAAAGTACAATGCAGTGCGTGAAAATGTGACATGGGAGACCAGCACCATAAGGAGCTGGTTAAATGGATATGGTTCTTCCGATAACCAGCAGGGAACAGATTACAGCGGCAGGAATTTTATTAGCAGCGCCTTTACATCTGATGAGCAGTCGGCAATTGCAGATACACCTGTGATAAATGCAGACAATAAATCTTATGGAACTGAAGGGGGAAATGATACTGTAGATAAAATATTCCTTTTGTCAGAGTCAGAAGTGTATGGGAGAGGCGCTGAGCCATATGGCTTTGTTCCAGATTGGAGCAGATATGATGAAGCACGCAGAAGTAAGAGCAGTACTTATGCGAAGGCGATGGGAGTACGGTATAATACAGATGATACATATAAAGACAACTGCAGCTGGTGGCTGCGCTCACCAGGCAATAGTTCAAAGTGCGCTATGTTTGTGAATTACAACGGCTACGTCTATTATTGGAGCGATGTCAACTGCAAGTATGTTGGTGTGCGTGCTGCATTGAATCTTAATCTGTCATCCAATGAATGGACCTATGCAGGAACGGTATGTTCCGATGGAACCAGCAGCTCTGGAACTGAGGACGAGAATGCAGTAACCGGAATTGAACTTTTATCCGAAGAGAGGCTGAATCTTACCGTAGGGGATACCTCTCTTGCAAAATGCCAGGTAATTCCGTCTAATGCAGCGAACCCGGCAATAAGCTGGATATCATGGGATGAAAAAATTGCCACGGTGAATGAGGAAGGGCTCATAACCTGTGTAGGGGCAGGAACAACACTTATCACGGCAAAGACAGCAGACGGAGGATTTACAAAAGAGGTTGAGGTAATTGTACGGGAAAAGCCATCAGCTGACAAAGAAGACCCGTCAGACCCGTCTGTGTCCAAACCGGCTCCGCCTAAGACAGCAACGCTGTCGTCAACATCCTACACCTATAACGGAAAGGTAAGAAGACCGTCAGTAACTGTAAAAGACAGCAATGGAAAGGCAATCGGCGCGGGGAATTATACGGTCACTTATCCGGCAGGGTGTAAGAAAGTTGGGCGGTATACTGTAAAGATCACCTTCAAAGGGAGCTATACGGGAAGCATGAAGAAGTCCTTTGAGATTAAGCCAAGGGGTACGTCAATTTGCAGAGTAAAAGCCGGGAAGAAGAGCTTTACCGTGAAGTGGAAAAAGCAGACGAAGCAGACCACAGGATACCAGATTCAATATTCCACGAATAAGAAATTCAAATGCGGAAAAAAACGTACGGTGCTGGTCAATAAGAGTAAGACTCCCCGAAGAAAAATTACGAAGCTGAAAGCGAAGAAAAAATATTATGTAAGGATCCGTACATATAAGACAGTTAAAATAAAAGGGAAATCACAAAAAATATATTCTGGCTGGTCGAAATCCAAAAAGGTAACGGTAAATTAGACTAGAACACTGGTACCAGTGCGCACCTGTATTTCTGTCAGAAATTCTTCGGGGCGCATGGTGTCCCGGTTATCAATTGCATAAATTTCAAAAGGCTTCCCGTCTAGCGGGAGGTCTTTTTCTTTGGCGTAAGCAAGCAGTTCCTGCAGGCGGGCGGCATTCTGCTCATAATTTCCTCTATAATAGTAAGAAAGATATTTCCCTGCAGGCAGAAGAAAATCATAGTCAGAAGCCTCCTGCTCCAGGACAAAAAAGACAGAGGTATATACATTTGCAATCCCTTTTGTCAGTTCCTCCATGGCAAAAAAAGCGCCGATGGTCTGTGTGCCGAAGTCCCGTACCTTGTTCTCATGTTTTTTATGGAGCTTTTTGATCAGAAAATCCATCTCCTCATCTCTTGTAATATATTCGCTGAGCTGCACGCATGGGCGGGCAGGGCAGTCTTTGATGGTGAAGATGCCTGTAGAAAGAGCAGACAGGCCGGACAGGCCGGCAATCCGGTTTTCGATAATCTTCTCCCTCTTTTTCAGCTCCTTGATCCCGCTGCGGAGAAGGGACTGCTCTTCGTAAAGCAGCGCCAGTGTGTTGTCAATGCTCTGTTTGTCCAGATATTCCTTAATCTGCTCCATAGAAAAATCCAGGGACCGCAGGTCGCGGATCATGTTCAGCTTATATAGCTCCTTCAGACTGTAGAGCCGGTAGCCGTTGGTATCCCTCCTGGGCTTCAGGATGCCCAGCTTCTCATAATATCTTAAAGAATCCGGGCCGATACCATAAAGCTTTGAGATTTCACTGATTTTGTAATAATTTTTCATAGTGGACCTCCTCTTTTAAACAGTCGTTACTGTTCACTCCGTTCACAGTAACAAACAGTCATCTATTCGCAGCCATATAGGCGGAAAAATCCTTGACCTTAGTATTATACCAGGGTTTAAGATGAAATAGGAATAATTTTCATGAAAGATTTTGGAGAAGGAAGAGTTATGAAATTGGAGGGAAAATCCTTAAAATGTGATTTTTTTAAATTTATCCTGCCTGCAGTGGCGTCCCAGTGGGTATTTGCATTATACACCATGGTGGACGGCATGTTTGTGGCAAGAGGGGTGTCGGAGACAGCACTGGCAGCAGTCAACATCTCATCCCCCTTTGTGACCGGCATGTTTGCATTGTCGCTCACCTTTGCGGTGGGGACGTCAACGATCGTAGCCCTTATGTTCGGGCAGAATAAGATCAGGGAGGCAAGGGAAGTATTTTCACAGAATATGACGGTGCTGACAATCGTATCCCTATTGATTACAGCAGCCGTGCTTGGAGGCCTGAAGGGATTTGCCAGATTCCTGGGAGCAACGGAGGTGACCATGCCCTATGTGGAGGAATATATTTCCACGATCGCCCCATTTGCAGTCTGCTTTATCCTGTCCTATTCCTTTGAAATACTGATCAGTACGGACGGCTATCCGGCGCTGGCGACTATTATTGTAAGCCTTGGCGTGGTGCTGAACTGCATCCTGGATTATCTGTTTGTCATGGTCTGGCATAAGGGTGTATCTGGGGCAGCGTTTGCAACAGGCATATCCCAGACTGTGGTGATTGTCTTCTATTTAAAACATTTTCTGGGAAAAAAGGGAACGATCAAGTTCTGCAGACATCCCTTCCGGCCAGGGTTTATTGCCAGGGAGCTTAAGAACGGCTTTCCGTCAGGAATCACGGAGCTTTCAGCCGGAATCATCACCTTTGTATTTAACCAGGCGATCATCCGTTTTTTGAATGAGGATGCCATCGTAAGTTATTCCATTATCGCCTATGTTAATGCGATTGTTGTCATGTCCATGGTAGGCGTGGCCCAGGGATGCCAGCCCCTCATCAGCTACTATTACGGAAAGGGAGAAAGGGAAAAATGCCGCCGTCTCCTGAAATATGAACTATGCACCGTGGCCGCAGCTTCGGTTTTTGCGGTGGGAGTCTGTTATCTCCTGGCAGATAAGATCGTGGGGATTTTCATATCACCAGAGCTTGAAGAATTGTCAGCTTACTCGGCAGGGGTATTCCGTATCTTTATCCTGTCCTTTCTTCTGGCAGGGTATAATGTGGTGGCAGCCGGGTTTTTTACGGCAATCGAGAAATCGGGGACTGCGGTGGTGATCTCCCTGGGACGCGGGCTTGTGATGCTTGTGGTCAGCATGGCAGTTCTGACAGCTCTGTTTGGCGGAAAAGGTATCTGGTGGGCGGCAGCATTGTCAGAAGCTCTCTGCCTTGTCATTTCCATAAGGCTGTTGAAGCCCGGGACGTAAAATTAAAATTTGGGACGGGGTAAAATTCATTTTACCCCGTCCCAAATTTTGCCAAATTTACGTCCTGGGCTTTTTCCTGGTGCGCATCCAGAGAAGATGCACAAGCCAGGCGCCTGTGACAGTGGCGCAGATATAGATGGCGATCCCGGCGCTGTTTCCAAGGTACAGGGCAATCTTCCGGAATACTTTCTGCGACATCTGAAAATGTGGGCTGATGTAGAACATGTTGATTCGCCCCAGAGGGTAGCACACAAGATTCAGTACAGTTGCGAAAAGGCAGCAGGAGAGATAGACTCCCGCGGCTTTCAGAAAATCTGTATGGGATACATATGACGCATTTATATAACCTGCATAGAGTCCGAGCAGGATTAAAAGGATATGCCATGCGTAGGAGTGGACGGTCAAAAGGAGCAGGGGGTAGTGCAGGCCGCTTGTGTCAAAGAAGGTAAAAAAGCCCGCAAGTAGTCCAAAGTCCATTAAGAAAGTAAGCAGAGCCCTGTGGACTCTGCCAAAGGACAAAAATGGCAGCAGCAGGCAGACATACATGGGGATGCTGCATAGCTGGAAGGGAAAGTACCACCAGTTGTATTGTCCGCCGCCCAGGCGGTAAGTAAGGCACCACTGCTTCCATAGCTCGCTAAGGAGCATGGCAAGTCCGCAGCAGAAAAATACTTTGTTATGTCTCTTCATATTTAACCTCCAGTATAGAGTGTGTCTTGGATTATATTTATTATACACCTGAGCCGGGAAATGTGGTATAATATTCACTGCTGTTTACGGTTTGGGGATACCTCCGTGAGGACAAGACCTGGTATAAGGGGCGATTTTTACTATAGAAAGAGGGATTTGACATGAAGACAAAAAACGCATTTATGCTTATTTTAACGGCGTTTATCTGGGGCACGGCATTCGTAGCCCAGAGTATGGGGATGGACTATCTCGGTCCTTTTACCTTCAACGGAGTAAGAAGCATGATCGGCGGGATCGCACTTCTCCCGTGCATCGCATTATTGAATAAGATAAACGGAGCATCCGGAAAACGGCCAGGATCAAGAAAGGATCTCATTACCGGAGGCATTGCCTGCGGGCTTCTTTTGTTTGCGGCAAGCAGCCTGCAGCAGGTAGGGATCCAGTACACAACGGCAGGAAAAGCAGGGTTTATTACAGCATTTTATATTGTTATCGTACCAGTTCTCGGTATTTTTCTCCGGAAAAAAATTGGATGGAAGGTATGGCTTGCGGTGCTGCTTGCACTGACAGGACTTTATTTCCTGTGTATGACCGGGAAATTTTCTGTGGGAAAGGGAGATCTTCTGATTTTCCTGTGTGCACTTGTTTTTTCACTGCATATTCTGGTAATTGATTACTTTTCACCAAGGGCAGACGGAGTAAAGATGTCCTGTATCCAGTTCTTTGTATGCGGACTGGCCTCCCTTCCCTTTATGCTGACAATGGAGACGCCGAGACTTAGCGCTATGTTAGAAGGAATCCTTCCGCTTTTGTATGCAGGCGTACTCTCCTGCGGAGTGGCATATACACTGCAGATTGTAGGACAGAAGAACGTGAATCCGGCAGTCGCATCATTGATTCTGAGCCTGGAATCCTGCTTCTCCGTACTCGCAGGGTGGCTTGTCCTGGGAGAGAGACTGTCCGTAAGAGAGTCCATAGGATGCGTACTCATGTTTACAGCCATTATACTGGCACAGCTGCCGGATAAGAAAAAAGAACAGGAGAGATAAAAAAATGAGATTCGTAATACAGAGAGTTTCAGAAAGTGAAGTCAGGGTAGACGGGGAAGTACTGGGAAAGATCGGAAAGGGCTTTATGGTACTGATCGGAGTAGCTGAATCCGATACAAAAGAGATTGCAGACAAGATGGTAAAAAAGCTTTTGGGAATGCGGATTTTTGAGGATGAACAGGGAAAAACAAACCTGTCATTAGACGCAGTAAACGGAGAGCTTCTGCTGATTTCACAGTTTACCTTATATGCTAACTGCAAAAAAGGAAACCGCCCGGGCTTCACAGAGGCCGGAGCACCGGACATGGCTTCAGAACTGTATGAGTATATCATCGGAAAATGCAGGGAACAGGTGAAGGTAGTGGAACGGGGGCGCTTCGGGGCAGATATGAAGGTCAGCCTGGTAAATGACGGACCGTTTACGATTATTCTGGATTCGGAAAGGCTATAGTCGGGGGGGGGGGGGAAATAATTTTTAACCGACCCCCCCACAAAATGTGTTATAATTAAATTATAAAAAAAAAAAAAAAAAAAAA
>CANOKL010000036.1 GCA_947566645.1 uncultured Lachnospiraceae bacterium | reverse complement strand
GAGATTTATATTACCACCTTTTTCCTTATGTGTCAACACCTTTTTTCAATTTTTTACATTTTTTTATTCCAAAGCAATAACCGCCGTTATTTTCCGCGGACTGACCATTACTATTCACGGACTAACCGTCCGCTCATAGCAACGCATCCAGCCCCTTTAACCCCTATGTAAAAGAGCTTTGACAGACAAACCGCTCTGTATATGATACCATATTGAAGAGAGGAGGTGAACAACACTTGGAACTAAATAATCAGATAAAAAGATATCGGACAGATATGGATTTATCTCAGGAGGCTCTGGCAGAAAAAGTCTACGTAACCCGGCAGACCATATCCAACTGGGAAAATGGGAAGAGTTATCCAGACATCCACAGCCTGCTTCTGCTAAGCTCAGTATTTCATGTAACAATTGACCAGCTAATAAAAGGAGATGTTAAGATTATGAAAGAAGTAATAAGCCAGAATGAACTACGAACCTTTAACCGCGACAGCACAATATTCGCTTCACTGCTGATTTTATCCCTGCTGTCATTTGTACCGCTAACCGTATTCTTCGGTTTTGCAGGTCTTATCATTTTTGCCCTGCTCTATGCCGCCGGAATGTACTATGCCGTCCGGGTGGAAAAGCTCAAGAAAAAATACGACATTCAGACATACCGGGAAATCGTCGCATTCACAGAAGGAAAAAAATTAGATGAAATCGAAAAGGCAAGAGAATCCGGAAAACGTCCATATCAGAAGTTTCTTCTCGCACTGGCAGCGGCCGTGATCACATTTTTAGTGGGTCTGCTATTTCTGTCGGTGTTGGGGACGGGGTAGAATTAAAAATACCCCGTCCCAGATTCAATTGGGGACGGGGTAAAATTAAAAATACCCCGTCCCCAATTGTCTATAGTTTCATCGCCAACTTCATTATGGGATTATACTCGTAGAGCAGCTTCGTGAATTCATTATCCTGTATGAGCTCACAGATCTCTTTTCCCACCGGCAGCATATAGATCAGGGTTACGATTGCGAAGAAAAACCACACAATAAAGAGCGCGCACAATATTCCTACTGCTCCGCCTGCGATCCGGTTCAGGAATCCCAGACCCGGAAGATCTGAGACGATGTCCAGCGCAAATATGACTGCACGGGCTATGATGGTTACCAGGATAAGCGTACACAGAAATGATACGATCCGTATAACCAGCTTTGACAAAAATTTTCCTACATATTGTACAAATGTCTCTGCTCCGAGCTCCTTATAGATTTCATTATTATTATTTTCTGACAGCAGTTCCTTAAAAGCCTCTGGAATGTCTGCATTTTCAATGGCAGCCACCTGCATGTCTCTTGGTATCTCTGCATTTTCCACTGCATCCCTGACTTCCTCCTTATTTTTCAGCCCATCCAGAAGGCTGCTGGAAATCCCATAATCTGCAAGCTTGTCACCTGTCACCTTACCGTTTACAATGTCTTCTATGCTGATTCCGAATTCTTTCAGCTTGTCCTCTGTTACCCCGGCGCCCTCCAGGACATGACGGACTCCTTCCTCTGTCAGGCCGCTTCCGTCCTCATCCGTGACTGCTGATGTTGCAGTATCTGTCACCGCTTTTGCAACCATTCCCTGTATTACGTCCTCAAGGGGAGTATATTTCATCACTGCGTCGGCCACGTATGGTGTCAGTACCGTGACTAGAATCAGCGTCAGAAGAGAGGCTAAAAGAGAAACTGCGATCCTTATAGCCCCCCGGTATACTCCGATTAAAAATCCTATTAAAACAATGCCCCCTGTTACCATTAATACCCAGTTCATATCTTCTCCTTATTTCACAAGCCGGATATGCTCCACCCCGTTTGCATTTATCATTATGTATTTATTCACGCCTGATATCGGAAAGATCTCCAGTATCTGGTTATTTGTCTCACCCTGGAATTTTTCGATTCCATTTCTCATAAATATACTGCATCGTCTTCCATCGTACAGGATCACCTGTTCCCCGCAGATCTTAACATTGCTGTATTCACCCACAAAGTCTTTTGACAGCACCTGCTTTCCGGATTTGTTATAGAGGCGGAGCTCATAGCCGCCCTTTCCGCGGTTGCTAAGCACCATCCCGATATACCGGCTGCTGTGGAAGACACTCTTAATCTCCTTGTCTATCTTCACGGATACCGTCTCTTCTGGCAGCTCCTTTCCTTCATAGAGAACCAGACAGTTATCACCTACCACCGCCGAGATATTCTGGGACATAAAAAATCCTTCTGCAAGAATCGTTCCCCCGTACTCCTTGTCAAGAACCTGCCGGTCAGTCTTCTCATTACCAGCCTCGCCAAAATTATAGAAGCCGACCCTTGATGTGATTTTCCCTCCATTCACATATAGATAGATCACCTGCATAACCTGCCCGTCCGGGGAAATAGACGCATCCACAGGATAGCCGGTCCCTCCCTGGGAAGCTTTGTGCTCCACCAGTATATTGCCCGCTGTATCATAGCAGATAATGGAAGGAGCAGATTCGTTTTTCAATACCGCACATACGATTCCCTGTTCCGAAACCGAAATCCTCTGAATGGGAAGCGTTGTGTGGATCTCTCCCCTGATGCCGTCCTTCTGGAAAACGTAAATATCATTGCCTCCTTTATCGGCAACTGCTGCCGAGGTCTCGTTACCCTCTATAAACGGATTTTTAATCTGATAAGGCTGGTTCCACTGCTCCTCTCCTCTCTGATTCAGATAAGAAATTCCGTCTCTGCTGTATTTTAGCACACCTTCTGAGAATTGTCTGTAGTTTCCTCCGGATATTCTGCCATTTCCATAAGTATCCGATACACGCACAGCGGTGTATGTCTGAAGATTTACAAAAAGAAATGCAACGGCAACTACAGCCAGGGCGGTAACTGCTATAATGACTCTTCTTGATCTGGCCCGTTTTTTATGCCTTCTTGACTGTTCTTCGATCTCTCTTCTGGAAACCTCCTCGTCATTTAGTTCTGCTACGATCTGCTCGATCAGCCTGTCTGTCTGTTCTTCCGGATCCCTCACGACATGGAGGTTCGCATTCCTCCGCCGCCTGGGGCGGTCTCCTCTGTTTCTTTTCAAAGCCGCTTCTCCTTTGTTCTATTAACTTCCTAAGACTGTGAGGGCATGTCCTGCGCGCTTTTATAAAAAGCACAGATTACTCTGAGTATCGTTTCCACTCACAATTATAGTTATTGTAACACATCTTCTATTAAGGTAACAATAATTTTTGACCGATATAGATAAGATTCCCGTTAGACAATCCGTTCATTTTACAGATCGCCTCTACATGATCCCTGTCTCCGTATACATCTATACTGATCGTATCCAGGGTGTCACCCTTTTTGACAATGTAAAAATCTGCCTCTCCAAGCTGCTCTAACGCAGCAAAGGCTTCCGGACTATTGTCCGCTGAAGCCTTTGTATCCTCCGCATTTTCTGCGTCTTCTGTGCTGCCTTCTGTATTTTCCTTTACATCTTCCTTCACATTTTCCGCATCAGAGAGAGCACCGGCGTCAAGATCTACCTCGTCTTTTGCAAGTGTCTCCTCCTTCTCTGGCTGGTTCACTGACCGGGACAGGGATTCTAAGGAGCTCTGCACGGATTCCATCTTATCATAACTGCTCATGGCTGAGACACCGATCACGAGTACAATGATCACCAGGAGTACGCTTGTCACGTAGAGCACCCTGGAACTCTGGTGCGGTTCCCTGTAGGTGGATTTTTCCCTTATTGTACTACGAAAATTCTTTGCAGCTCGATCCTCAACCATTTCACTGGGTGTAACGCCATTCTGTCGGCGTGTATTAATCATATAGCTCTGCATGGCAGGATTTTTTTCATAATAGATATAATGTCCTCCCATCTGCATAAGCTCTCCGTATTTATATGCATAGAACATCTCGTCATTTTCGACGGAATCCTTCCATATAAATACGCTGTTCTCTTTTGCAAACATCTTCCCGTGCAGCTTGTTAATCCCCTGATGCAGGTTCATGGGGTGTCCTGTCTCCACAAGGCACCATCCTACGATGTCCTGGGACGGAAAATACTGCTTGCGTATATCCTCCATGTTCTCCTTTGCACTGTCACTGATCAGTACCTCTGTTCCTTCTAATTCTATATCCTTTATCTGCATTGCCCCGGATATGTAAACAACGGCCTGTCCATCGTGCTCGGCTACCTCGCCAGTAAGCGCCGCTGCTACGGGCGCGTCTACTGCTTTCATGCGTATCTGGCTCAGATAGGTATCTACATAGTCCTCTACATATATCTTAGGTTCATCACTTACATTTCCCACTTGTCTTACATTTTTTGGAAATTGTCTTTCCATATACTCACCTCACCTTGCATATTTTTGCTTATGATAGCATATGATTTATGCGTATTTTAGCAATCGGTGAGGGCTAAGACAGGAAATTTCCGGCATCTTCCTGTTATTTTCGACGGCTTGTTTCACAGGCTCCGCAATACTTGTCTGTTATAGTCGTAATCCATCCCTCTCTTGTCCTTGGCAGCGACAGAAGTGTTACCGGCCACATGTGATGCAGGATCACGTCCTCCTCCACACGGTTCAGCCTGAACAGCTTCTTCGCGTTCCTGCAGGCGCACCCCGGATGGGTCATCCCATGAAAATGGTCTCCTGTCTTTCTCGCATGAGTGTGCCAGTCGTACAGAAATAAATCGTGCAGCATACCCGCCCTCGCCGCGGACCGCGCGTCAAGATGGAAAAACCGGCACCACTGGTAATTATAGTATGCTACGTTGATGCAGTGCTGATAGCAGTTCGTGCTGCCGTGATGGGGGTATCTCTTCATCCGGAGTACCACCGGGTGCTCTGCAATATCCCTGATCTCCCTGTAAAAATCTTCCTTCCATCCCTGGCGGATGGCTTTTAATCTCTTTGCTGCTTTTGTCCTTAATTGATATATCATGTTATCCTCCGATGTCATTATGATTTGCTATACCTTGTCTGATCCGATAAAATACAGCCACGCTTCCAGTTCGCTGAGCTTAGTTTCTTCTCTTTTATTATCCATGATATTCAGAAAATTATCAAGTGCTATGTAACCGCTTGCCATATAGGGAGATAATGTGATATATTGTCAGCAGGGAAAGACCATGAAGCCAGGCGGCTTTATCCCTCCAGTATAGTCTGGAGGGTTCTAAGCAGCCCTCCGGACGTAAGAAAGGAGGGTGATAAAATGAATTATGTTACATATACTGATTTATTCCAGTTCTGTATCTTCATTTGCGCCCTTATCGGATTGTGCTATACAATCTTTAGGGGAAGAAAGAAATAGCCGCCACTACTGCCAATAGTGACGGCTGACCCTTTTCGGAGGGTTTAAGTCAACACCGAGGGGTAGAGCCGCTTGTATGGCTTTCCCTCTGCCTATAATATAGCATATCCATGAGGATAATTCAAGAGTTACTATTCTCGGACTAACTCCTTGAACTTTCCAGCAGTTTGTGCTATCCTTTTAACTAAAGAAAAGGCAGCCTGCCATCAGGCACTGCAGCAGACGCCTTTCATGAAGCCCCACTCCAAAGGCGGAGTCTTCCAAGCGGGTTGCTACCTCTCAGCGAGAGACGCTCATCCTGGCCTTGACAGGGTGGGCATTATTTTTTTCGGCTATCCGAATAGCAGGGGCAATACTATAGCAAAATACATTAAGGTTGATGTTATCATAAAAAATATTTTGACGCAACCGTATTAAAATAAGGAGATGGAATTTTATGTGTGGATTTACTGGTTTTGTTGGCAAACTCGAAAACCGCGAGGAGGTTCTGGTGAATATGATGAATACGATCATTCACCGGGGGCCTGACAGCGAGGGCAGATATATAGACGAGGACGCTGCGCTCGGGTTCCGGCGTTTAAGTATTATAGACCTTTCTGCGGAGGGTGACCAGCCTCTATATAATGAGGACCGGAGCATGGCTCTTGTTTTCAACGGAGAGATCTATAATTATCAAGAACTCAGAGCAGAGCTTCTTGCCGCAGGGCACAGGTTCTCCTCCAACACGGACTCCGAGACTCTGCTCCACGGATACGAGGAGTGGGGTTCCCGTCTCCTTAGCCGCCTGCGGGGTATGTACGCATTCGTCATCTGGGATATTAAGAATAAGAAACTCTTTGCCGCCAGGGACATGTTCGGCATCAAACCCCTTTACTACGCGCAGATGAACGGGACTCTTTTCTTCGGTTCTGAGATCAAGTCCTTCCTTGTGCATCCAAAGTTTGACAAAGTGTTCAATGAGGGCGCGCTCGGGAATTACCTTTCCTTCCAGTTCGTTCCGACCAATGAGACATTTTTCAAGGGCGTATTCTGTCTGCAGCCAGGACATTTCCTCCAGTATAAAGAAGGAAAAATAAAAATCACACGCTACTTTGAGCCCCATTTCACAGGAGATTGCAAAAAATCCTTCAAAGAGGTCGTAGATGATGTAGAGGCCGTCATGAAGGATTCCGTGGAGAAGCACAAGATCAGCGACGTGGAGGTTGCTTCCTATCTGTCAAGCGGCGTGGATTCCAGCTATCTGACCTGGCTCGGACAGGTAGACCGGACCTATACTGTGGGCTTTGACGAGGGGAAATACAGTGAGATTCAGGATGCAAAGGAATTCGCGGCAAGTATTCATATGAAGAATACGGCGAAGGTTATCACACCCGAAGAGTACTGGGACAATCTGTCAGATATCCAGTACTATATGGACGAACCCGTAGCAGACCCCGCCGCAATCGCCCTGTATTTCCTAAGCCGCGAAGCTGCAAAGGATGTGAAGGTAGTCCTCTCCGGCGAAGGGTCAGACGAACTGTTCGGCGGGTACAATATCTACTGCGAGCCCATGGAGCACACCGGATTCAACAAGATCCCCATGCCTGTACGCCGTCTTCTCGGAAAATTCGCCGAATACTGCCTGCCAAGAGGCATGAAAGGGCGCGGCTTCCTCATGAGGCACGGGAAGACCCTTGAAGAAAGATATTTCGCCAACGCCACCAACATTTTCACGGAACGCGAGGCGAACAAGCTTCTCAAAAACGGATGCAGGCCACAAATCCAGAAAATCACAAAGCCTCTGTACGACCGGGTGCAGGGAAAGGATCCGGTAACAAAGATGCAGTATGTAGACCTTCACCTCTGGCTTGTCCATGACATTCTCATGAAAGGGGACAAGATGGGCATGGCCAACTCCATCGAAGTCCGCGTGCCATTCCTCGACAGGGAGGTCATGAAGCTTGCCGAGACGCTGCCGCTCTCCTACAAAGTACGCGCGCCAAAGACCAAAGTTGCACTGCGGGGCGCAGCCGAAAGAGTCATCCGCAGCAAGACCGCAAAGAAGAAAAAGCTCGGCTTCCCAATCCCGATCCGCGTGTGGCTCAGGGAGGATAAATATTACAGCATCGTAAAGGAGATGTTCCTGTCCGATGACGCAAAACGCTTCTTCAACACAAAACTTCTCGTAAAAATGCTGGATGACCATAAGAACTGCAGAAACAAAAACGAGAAAACAGATAACAGCAGGAAGATCTGGGCGGTGTATATCTTCCTGGTATGGTATCAGAGATTCTTCGGGGAACAGTCGGGGACGGGGCAATTTTAAAATTACCCCGTCCCAAATTAAAAATGACCTGTCCCTTTTTGGGTTGGGGACGGGGTATTTTTGAAAATACCCCGTCCCCAATTTGGCTTTTTTACACGAACGCTTTCACTTTCTCATAGATGCTGTCTGCATCCAGTCCGTATTTCTTTACAAGTTCCTTTGCCGGTCCGGATTCGCCGTATACATCGTTGATTCCGATCTTCAGAACCTTTGCCGGAGCCTTCTGTGCCACGACATCGCACACTGCGCTGCCAAGTCCGCCGATTATGGAGTGTTCCTCCACTGTTACGATCTTGCCGGTCTTTGCTGCTGCCTTTATGACTGCTTCTTCGTCCAGTGGTTTGATGGTATGGATGTTGATTACTTCCGCGCTGATTCCATCTGCTGCCAGCTTTTCTGCTGCGCCGAGCGCCTCGGATACCGGAAGGCCTGTGGCGATGATCGTCACGTCTGTTCCTTCTCTGAGTGTGACTGCCTTTCCGATCTCGAATTTATAATCTTCATTATCATTGATTACTGGAACTGCCAGTCTTCCGAAGCGAAGATATACCGGGCCTACATGCTCGTAGGCTGCTTTTACTGCTGCCTTTGCTTCTACATCATCTGCCGGATTAATGACTACCATTCCCGGAATGGTTCTCATGAGGGCGATGTCCTCGTTGCACTGGTGGGTCGCACCGTCTTCTCCTACCGAGATTCCGGCATGGGTTGCACCGATTTTCACGTTCAGCTTCGGATATCCTATGGAGTTGCGGACCTGCTCGAACGCCCTTCCTGCTGCGAACATGGCAAATGAACTTGCAAAGGGAACCTTTCCGGTTGTTGCAATGCCTGCTGCCACGCTGATCATGTTACACTCAGCGATTCCGCAGTCAATATGGCGCTCTGGAAACGCCTTCTTAAATACTCCCGTTTTAGTCGCTGCCGCAAGGTCGGCATCTAATACGATTACATCCTCATGCTCTTTTCCTAATTCTGCCAAAGCATTACCGTAGCTTTCTCTTGTTGCAATTTTCTTTACTTCTGACATAATGCTTCACCTACCTTCTCTAAATCTGCCATAGCAACCGCATACTGCTCGTCATTCGGAGCTGCGCCGTGCCATGCTGCCTGGTTTTCCATAAAGGAAACGTCCTTGCCCTTAATTGTTTTTGCAATGATTGCCGTGGGCTGTCCCTTCGTCTCTCTTGCTTCTTTAAACGCAGCATCAATTGCATCAAAGTCATGTCCGTCAATATTGATTACATGGAAGTTAAATGCCTCAAACTTCTTGTCAATCGGGTATGGAGAGTTAACCTCTGTAATCGGTCCGTCAATCTGAAGGTTATTATTGTCCACGATCACAACCAGATTGTCCAGTTTTCTGTGTGCCGCAAGCATGGAAGCCTCCCACACCTGCCCTTCCTGGATCTCACCGTCACCAAGGAGTGTGTATACCCTGTAGGAATCTCCTGATATTTTCGCGGAAATAGCCATGCCGACTGCCGCTGAGATTCCCTGTCCCAGTGAGCCGCTTGACATATCAACGCCCGGAATGTGTTTCATATCCGGATGTCCCTGGAGATAGGAACCTGTCTTACGCAGTGTTGTAAGATCCTCCACCGGGAAGAATCCCCTGTTTGCCAGAGTAGAATAGTATCCTGGCGCGGTGTGTCCCTTTGATAATACGAAACGGTCGCGGTCTGCCTTCTTCGGATCTGCCGGATCAACATTCATTTCCTCAAAAAACAGATACGTATAAATATCCGCTGCGGAGAGGGAGCCGCCCGGATGTCCGCATTTTGCACTGTGAACTGCGGTAATGATTCCCTTCCTTACCTCGTTCGCAGTCTTCATAAGCTCTAATTTATTCATGAAAAATGCCTCCTATTCCCCAAATACAGCCTTGTAGTCTGCCTGGAACTTCGCAATTCCTGCGTCTGTCAGCGGGTGATGTGTCATCTGCTCAATTACTTTATATGGTACTGTTGCAATATCTGCTCCTGCCAGCGCGCAGTCTGTTACATGGATGGTACTTCTTACGCTTGCTGCGATAATCTGTGTATCAATATCCCCTGCAGTCCGGAAAATGTCTGCAATCTCCGCAATCAGATCTACGCCCCTTACAGAGATATCATCCAGACGTCCAAGGAACGGTGATACATAAGTAGCGCCTGCTCTTGCAGCAAGAAGTGCCTGGTTTGCTGTGAAGATCAGTGTAACATTTGTCTTGATTCCTTCCTTTGTAAGCTGTTTGCATGCCTTAAGACCCTCTGCAGTCATCGGAATCTTTACAACCATATTGGGGTGGATCTTTGCAATCTCTCTTCCCTCTGCAATCATGCCTTCCGCGTCAACCGTCGTCGCCTTTACCTCTCCGCTGATGGGCCCGTCCACAATTGATGCGATCTCTGCGATCACCTCTTCAAATACCCTTCCTTCCTTTGCAATCAGGGAAGGATTTGTTGTCACACCGCAAATAACCCCCATGTCATTTGCCTTCTTAATGTCCTCGACTTTGGCTGTGTCAATGAAAAATTTCATTCTCTTGTTTCCTCCTTAAAAATATATTTTCCGTATAAAAAAATTATAGCCTATTAACCTTATTTTGGTCAATAGGCACAAATTCTTATTAATAATTTTATCCATTAATAATTTCGTATTATTAATGGATTATCAGTAAATCACAGGAAACGCAGACGCATTTCATACTGCCCCCGGTTCATGGCATATCATCTCAAAAGCCCTCTAAATACCCATTTTTTCGTAATTCGCATCTCTTCTGTCATGCACCCCTGAAATGGTGCAGCATAACAAAAATATTATTAATAACACATGAAAATATATTAATTTTTAATTTTTTTATGCCTTGCATAAGAGGTGGTCCCACGCACGATAAGCTTGGGCTCATACTCCACATGATAAATGCTGACAGGCTCTATTTCCGAATATTTTGACGCGTTCGTCGCAATTTTCTTCATAATAATATCACACGCGTCCCTGCCCTTAAAAATGACAAAATGTTCAATGGTCGTAAGCCCCACCTTATGAAGCCGGGTAAACAGTGTATTGTCACACCCCATCACGGACACATCCCCAGGGACCTTAAGCTTCGCCTCGTGGAGGGCATCCATAATCCCGAATGCGATCATGTCATTGAGCCCTACAATTGCCGTAACATCCTTCGTCTCCCCAAGGAGCTCCCTGGTCAGTTCATATCCGATCATATACTCCGAATCAATATGGGCAATATCCTTATCAATCTCTTCCTTTGCAGCCTTGATAATCACATTTTCCCTAATACCGGCAGCCTCATATTCTTTCAGAAATCCTTCCACCCGCTTGGAACGCTGCTTCTGCCTCGTAGTAAGCGGCGGTGCAATATACGCCACCCTGCGGTGTCCCAGTTCAAGAAGATGCCTGGCCATCAGACGGCCAAGCTTGGAATTATCAAGCTCCACCACATCCACATCCAGCTTCTCATTCTGATTATTAATCACCACCACCGGAATATTCCTGGACAACTCCTCTACAAGCCCCAGGAAACAGTGGCTCGGGTTGCACATATAGATCACCCCAAGCGGCCGGATCTGCCACATCATCTTAAGATAGCGCTCCTCCATCTTAAGATCCCTCTGCGTGTTGCAGATAAACAGCGCATACCCCTGCTCCTTCGCCCGGGACTCAATGCCCTGGAGGAGCATAACATAATATGGGTTCGTAAGATTCGGGCAAAAAACAACCAGAAGCTTCTCCTGCCTGCCGCTCTTTGATGCCTTCCGCTTCTGTGGCACATAGCCCAGCTCCTTAACCGCCGCCTCCACACGGTCAATCGTCTCTTTGGAAAAAGATGCATTGTACTTCTTGTTCAGTATCATCGACACCGTAGCCTGGGATACCCCGGCGGCTTTGGCAATGTCAGTGGATGTAACTTTATTTCTGCTCATGAGGCACCTCCTGGTTTGGGGGACGGGGCATTTTTAAAAATGCCCCGTCCCAGATTGAAAATGACCTGTCCCTTTTTGAGTTGGGGACGGGGTATTTTTAAAATTACCCCGTCCCCAACTACAATTCCGTGCGCCCGTCGAGTGCCCGAAGGAGTGTCACCTCGTCTATATATTCCAGGTCTCCCCCCACTGGCACGCCGCTGGCGATTCTGCTTACTTTGATACCTGTTGGTTTGATCAGCTTGCTGATATACATGGCTGTGGTTTCTCCCTCCAGGCTTGAATTGGTTGCCACGATTACTTCATCCACCTCTTTTTCAAGCCGGGCGATCAGTTCTTTTAGCTTTATGTCTCCCGGCCCGATTCCGAGCATGGGGGATATGGCTCCATGGAGGACATGGTACACTCCTTCGTATTTTCCGGTTTTTTCGTATGCTGCCAGGTCCCGTGTATTTTCTACAACCATGATTGTCTTGTGGTCTCTGTCCGCATTTGCGCAGATCGGGCAGAGATCCTGGTCAGTGAGTGTGCAGCATTCTTTGCAGTATCTTACATTTTCCCGGGCTTCTACCATTGTCCCGGCCAGTCTTTTTACGTCCGGGACCGGCATATGGATCAAGTGAAAAGCCAGCCTTGCCGCTGACTTCGTTCCAATTCCCGGGAGACGGGATAATTCATCTATTAGCTTTCTGATCTGGTTGCTATAGTAGTCCATCTGAACTGCTCCTTATCTAAAACAGTCCCGGAATACTGCCGCCCATACCGCCGGTCAGCTTAGACATGGATGAGGAGGATGCCTCATCTACCTTTTCAAATGCCTCGTTCACTGCTGCTACTATCAGATCCTCCAGCATCTCAACGTCATCTGGATCTACGACTTCCTCGTCGAGTTTGATCTTAAGCACCTTCTTTGCTCCGGTCACGGTTACTTCCACGGCGCCCCCGCCCGCTGTTGCGGTAAACTCCTTTGTCTCCATCTCTTTTGCCTGTTCTTCCATCTGGCGCTGCATCTTCTGCGCCTGCTTCATAAGATTTGCCATGTTCCCCGGCATACCGCCGCCGGGAAATCCGCCTCTTTTCGCCATTTTCTTCTCCTTTCTGTCGCTATCGCATCGACACGGTTCACACCCTGGAAATGCATCTGCCATGCTTTTCGCCTCTTTGCAGCTGATTCTGCCCAGTCACGCGCTAAGACTCTGTCATGACAGCTCCTAATCATCCTCCACAGTGAGATCCATATGAACCACTTCTTTGATATATGCTTCAATATCTACAAAACTGTCCTCGAACCGACGTCCTTCCTCTACATGGCGGACATCAATCTCTACTTCTCTGCCCGTTTTTCCGGCAATGAGTTCCTTGATCTCTTCTTTATGGGCATCGCTTCCAACAACTCCTGCGCTCACCTCGTCTGGCAGCACAATCATCAATCTGCTGCCCTCCCCGGCGCTTAAGCGTGCCTTCTTAAGATATGTCCTGAGCATGGGGGAGGCATCGTTCGCTATGGCGCGGAAATCCGCCGCCACAGCCTTCACTTCCTCATTCAGAGCCTGTGGAAGCTCCGGCTTCTTTGCAGGCTCCTCTTCCGCCGCCCTGTCCCGGTACACGATTCTCTCCCCGGCTCCTCCCGCACAAGTGAGCCCCTCTTCCAGTTTCTTCTCCACCGCACGGAGACGCTCAAGGAGCGTATCCTGCACGGCGGTTTCCATCTCTGGCCTGCATAATTTAATCAGAGCAATTTCAAGAAGGACCCTCTTCTGCGCCGCATACTTAAGCTGATTTGTAAGATCTGAGAAAATGCGGATGTAGCGCATCAAGGTATCATTTTCTATAAGAAGCGCCTCCTCCTTAAGTCTCGCAAGATTTTCCGTGGAGACATCCAGCACGTCCTCCATGTTATCCGAGCATTTTACCAACAAGAGATTCCTCAGATACCAGGTAAAATCTGACGCAAGCTGGGACAACTCCCGCCCCTCTGATACAAGCTCATCCACCGTCTCAACCACTGCACGCGCATCAAACTCCAGAAGCTCCCTTAAGAGCCGGCTGAATACCTCCGTGTCAACCGCACCAAGCACCTCCAGCACATGGTCATACGTAAGCGCTTCTCCGATATAAAATGCCGCGCACTGGTCGAGCAGGCTCAGTGCATCACGCATGGAGCCGTCCGCCACCCTCGCGATATAGCGGACCGCCTTCTCCTCTACCTCCCATTTTTCCTTCTCAATCAGCTCCATCAGCCGCGCAGAAATCGTCTCTATGGAAATGCGCTTAAAATCATATCTCTGGCAGCGGCTCAGAATCGTAACCGGAATCTTGTGGGCCTCTGTCGTGGCAAGGATAAAAATCACATATTCCGGCGGTTCCTCCAACGTCTTCAGCAGCGCATTAAAGGCCCCGATTGAAAGCATATGCACCTCGTCTATAATATATACCTTGTACCTTCCCTCCGTAGGCCGGTAGGAAACCTCCTCACGAATCTCCCGGATATTGTCCACACCATTATTGGACGCCGCGTCAATCTCAATCACATTCATGGAGTTCCCTGCGGCAATCGTCCTGCACGTCTCACATTTCCCGCAGGGACTCCCCTCTTCTGGATGCTCGCAATTAACCGCCTTCGCAAATATCTTTGCCACAGTCGTCTTCCCCGTCCCCCGGGTCCCGCAGAACAAATATGCATGTCCGACACGGTCTGACTTAATCTGGTTCTTAAGCGTTGCCACAATGGCATCCTGCCCTTTTACGTCCTCAAATTCATCTGGCCGGAACTTCCGGTATAATGCCATATACGACATCTGCCCACACCTCTGCTTTTCATCCTTTTATTAGTCTCACTATTTATCGCCAAAGCTGATACCAGAAAGCTTCGCTTCCTTAATAATATCAGACGCAGGATCCACATATTTCAGCTTCCCTGCAACCTCCGCAAGAGGAACACGGATTACCTTGTCATTCCTAATGCCAACCATATTTCCAAAATCACCGTCTAAAATCGCCTCAGCCGCAGCCGCACCCAGCCTGGTAGAAAGCACCCTGTCATATGGACACGGAGAGCCGCCCCTCTGAGTATGTCCAGGAATGGCAATACGAACCTCCTGGTCGGTCCTCTTCTGCACCTTTTCAGCCATCTCATAGGCTACAGACGGATATTTCTTCTTCTCCTGCTTCTCTTTAAGCTCCTTCTTCGAAAGCTTCGCATCCTTCTTGGAAATGGCGCCTTCGGCCACCGCAATAATAGTAAATCTCTTACCTGCTTTCTTCCTCTTATTAATCGCGTCAACAATTACATCAATGTCATATGGAATCTCCGGAAGCAGTACAATATCCGCGCCGCCTGCAATCGCTGCATGAAGCGCAACCCATCCAACCTTATGTCCCATGATCTCCACGATAAATACACGGTTGTGGGATGTCGCCGTTGTATGAATCTTATCAATCGTATCCGTCGCAATGTCAACCGCACTCTGGAAGCCAAATGTCATGTCCGTTCCCCAGAGATCATTATCAATCGTCTTCGGAAGCGTGATTACATTCAGCCCCTCCTCGCGGAGCAGATTCGCCGTCTTATGAGTTCCATTTCCCCCAAGGATTACCAGACAATTCAGGTTCAGCTTGTGATATGTGTGCTTCATCGCCTCAACCTTATCGAGACCATTCTCATCCGGAACCCGCATCAGCTTAAACGGCTGCCTGGACGTCCCCAGAATCGTACCTCCTACTGTCAGAATTCCGGAGAAATCCCTGGAAGTAAGCATCTTGAAATTCGAATAGATCAGCCCTTTATATCCCTCCTGAAATCCGTAGATCTCCACTTCATTTTCCTTACATTTCGAATAAATTCCTTTCACAACTCCACGCATAGCAGCATTCAGCGCCTGGCAGTCTCCTCCGCTGGTTAATATGCCGATTCTTAACATAATTCCTTCCTCCTAGCATTCAGTAGAATTTTATTAGCATATATATTAGTATACCTTATTTCTCCTCATGAAACAAGTTGGGGACGGGGTAATTTTAAAATTACCCCGTCCCCAACTTGCCCAGTTGTGATATACTACTATATTAGGGGCAGCCAGTCTGCCCACAAATTACAATTTATAGAAAGAAGGTTTTCCCTTGGATAGATTAGATATTAAGTTATGGTCTCTGGCCGCCAGAGGGCACATCGTCCCAGAGCGTTCCCTCCTTAAGACCCCGAAGCAGATTGCTGCCATCAAAAAAAGCGCTGCTCTCAACACAGCTGTTCTGGATCATGTTGCGGCGCACATTCATGCCGGTATGAGCACAGAGGAAATCGACCGGCTCGTATATGATTTTACGACAGAGCACGGAGGAATCCCGGCGCCCCTTGGTTTTGAAGGCTTCCCGAAAAGTGTCTGCACTTCCCTGAATAACGTCATCTGCCACGGTATTCCCAGCGAATACGAGATTCTGGAGGAGGGTGATATCTTGAATGTGGATGTATCCACAATACTGAATGGATATTATTCTGACGCGTCCCGCATGTTCATGATCGGGGAGGTGTCGCCCCGGGCCGCAAAGCTTGTACGGGTGACACAGGAGTGCGTCGAGCTGGGACTTCGCGCCGCAAAGCCCTGGGGACACCTGGGAGATATCGCCCATGCCATCAATACTCACGCCCGGCGGAACGGTTACTCCGTCGTTGAGGATATCGGCGGACACGGCATCGGGCTGGAATTCCACGAGCCGCCCTTCGTAAGCTACGTAACGCCCAGGGGAACGGAGATGGTTCTTGTACCTGGCATGATGTTTACCATAGAGCCTATGGTGAATGAAGGCAGCCCTGACTTCTTCGTAGATGAGGATGATGACTGGACTGTGTTTACAGAAGACGACGGGCTGTCGGCCCAGGTGGAATATATGGTTCTCGTAACAAACACAGGAATTGAGGTTTTATCGAAGTAAAGGGATGAAGTTGGGGACGGGGTAATTTTAAAAATACCCCGTCCCCTTTTTAATTTTACCCCGTCCCCAATACGAGTGCTGAGTATGCTCCCATGTTTACAACCAGATTTCCGTCCTGCACGAGATACTCCTCATAATCCAGCGTATACCCGTCCGCCCAGGAGTAGAGAAGTCTTTGCATCCGGCAGTCTGCGGGCACCTCGGCCTCCCACACCGGAACTGTTACTGATTCCAGGTCAGTACCGTTATTTATGATCACAATGATCTGTTCATCCCGCGTAAATCTTCCGTACGCGATGATATTCTCCCGCCAGGCGAGCATCTTCAGGGAGCCGGTTTTTAGCGTATCATGGGCTTTATGGATACGGATAATGTCCTTGTGGAATGCCAGAAGTTCCTGGTTTTCCCTGCCCCAGGGATATGTCCTTCTGTTGTCGGGATCCGTAAAGCCGCAGACTCCTGCCTCGTCCCCGTAATATATGGTGGGTGCGCCTACCCAGGTCATCTGTATCACAACGGCTTCGCGCATCACTGCTTCATTTACATATGCTTCTGCTGCCTCCGGCCCCAGACGGTCCGCCCTTCCGACCATGTGGTTCGTCCGTGTCAGAAACCGGGAATGGTCGTGGTTCGACAGCTCATTCATGGCCATCTGCAGGGACGGTGTCAGCATATTGGCCATATGGTGAGTGATCGAATTCACGAAGTAATCCCCATTGCCCCGCAGCTCGTCACGGCTTTCGTCGCTGTGCTTTTCCATTCCTGTAAGGAACCAGGTCACAGGTTCCATGAATGCGTCATAGTTCATGACTGTATCCCACTCATCTCCCTGAAGCCATTCCCAGGGATCCCCATAATGCTCTGCCAGAATGACTGCTTCTGGGTTTGCTTCCTTAACCGCGTTCCGGAATTTTTTCCAGAAGGTATGGTTATATTCATTAGTCATCCCCAGATCTGCTGCTACATCCAGCCGCCAGCCGTCTGCGTTAAAGGGCGGAGACACCCATTTCCGGCCGACCTTAAGTATATAGTCCTCAAGCTCCTTCGAACCCTCATAGTTCAGCTTGGGAAGTGTATCGTGCCCCCACCAGCCGTCATAGCTCGCGTTATAGGGCCAGTTTTCCTCATTTTCATCATAAAACTTAAAATAACTCCGGTACGGGCTGTCTGCAGAAATATATGCTCCCGGCGCATAATCCTCCTGGTTCTCATAGACACGCTCCCTGTCCATCCACTTATTAAAAGAACCACAGTGGTTAAACACACCGTCCAGAATAATCTTCATACCTCTTCTGTGAAGCTCCTCCACGAGCTTTATAAACAGCTCATTGCTGGCTTCCAGATTGCGCAGATCCGCCGTCCGCTTCTGATATTTCCCCGCCAGGGCATTATCCGTGACGCCGTCCGGCAGCACCTCGCCGCCGTCCTCCACAATCACGCCGTAATGCGGGTCTATATAATCATAATCCTGTATATCATATTTGTGGTTGGAAGGAGATACAAAAAGCGGATTAAAATAAAGCACCTCTACCCCCAGATCCTGAAGGTAGTCAAGCTTATCCATAACTCCCTTCAGATCCCCGCCGTAAAATTCGCGCACGCCCATACTGGCGGGATATTTATCCCAGTCCTCAACCTTCTGGCTGTAGCCTCCGATATAATAATATTCATTTGTCTCAACATCATTGGAAGGATCTCCGTTATAAAAACGGTCCGTATAAATCTGGTAAATAACCGCGCCCTTCGCCCAGTCCGGCGTTGCGAATCCTGGTACAATCACAAAATCATAAAACCCTTCTATGTGGTCTGATATGCCATCCCTGTTGTAATAGCACACCTCCTGGCCGTCCCAGATCTCAAAGGAATACTGAAACGGCTCTCCGTCCAGTCTCCAGCGTATCGTGTAATAGTCAAACTTTCCCTTTTCCCTTTCGTTCCCAGGTTCCTCCTTTTCCAAATCATAGCTGCCCGATGCTGTAATCATCCTGACACGTAAGACATCGTCTTTTGCCGTGCGGAACCTTAAAGTCACCACCTCGTTTTTTTCAGGCTGCGGCGGCATACGATAAGCATTTGTTCCATCACAGAATAATGCTTCTTTTCTCATGACTGTCAACCCCTTCTATTTAGTCATTTTCTCACCGTCTGCAAATATTTAGTTTTCTCCACTGCTAAATAAAGCTTCAAACTCCTCCCTGGATATCTTTTCCTTCTCTAACAAAAGATCTGCGCAGGCGTGAAGCACATTGTCATACTGATGAATAATCTCCTTTGCCTTTGCATAGCACTCATCAATAATGCGCTTCACTTCCTTATCAATCACGGTCGCCACGCTCTCCCCGTAGCGTCTCTGTGTATGTGTCAGATCCCGTCCGATGAACACCTCCTCACTGTCATCGTCATAATTAATCAGCCCCACGGTCTCAGACATACCGAACTTCGTTACCATGGACTTTGCCAGTCCCGTTGCCTGCTTGATATCCTGGGAAGCTCCTGTTGTAATATCTTCAAATACCTCTTCCTCTGCCACACGTCCGCCAAGTGCCACCGTAATATCCTGCAGCATCTTCCCTTTTGTGTTAAACATCTCATCTCTCTCAGGCAGCGGCATTGTATATCCGCCTGCTCCACCGGTCGGAATGATGGACACACTGTACACCGGCCCCACATCCGGAAGGACATGGAACAGAATTGCATGCCCTGCCTCATGAAATGCAGTAATCTTCTTTTCCTTATCGGAAATAACACGGCTTTTCTTCTCTGCACCGATTCCCACCTTAACGAAAGCCTTCTTAACATCCTCCTGGAGGAGGAACATGCGTCCCTCTTTTGCAGAGATAATCGCCGCTTCGTTAAGAAGATTCTCAAGATCCGCCCCGGTAAAGCCTGCCGTTGTCTGGGCGATCTGCTTAAGGTCAATCTCCTCGCTTAAGGGCTTGCCCTTTGCATGGACGCGAAGGATCTCTTCTCTCCCCTGGACATCCGGTCTTCCCACCATAACCTTGCGGTCAAAACGGCCTGGTCTTAAGATCGCCGGATCAAGGATATCCACACGGTTCGTGGCCGCCATTACAATAATTCCTTCGTTTACCCCGAATCCGTCCATCTCTACAAGAAGCTGGTTCAGCGTCTGTTCTCTCTCATCATGTCCGCCGCCCATACCGGTTCCTCTTCTTCTGGCCACGGCATCAATCTCATCTATAAAAATAATACACGGTGCATTTCTCTTTGCGTCCTCGAACAGATCACGGACACGGGAAGCTCCAACGCCGACAAACATTTCCACAAAATCAGATCCTGAAATCGTGAAAAACGGCACTCCCGCCTCCCCGGCAACCGCCTTGGCAAGCAACGTCTTACCAGTACCCGGAGGTCCTACAAGAAGCACGCCCTTGGGAATTCTGGCTCCCACCTGGATATACTTCTTCGGAGCCTTTAAGAAGTCTACAATCTCCTCCAGCTCTTCCTTTTCCTCTTTAAGCCCTGCCACCTGGCCGAACGTAATCTTCTTGTCACTGTCCGTGCTTAAGCGGGCACGGCTCTTTCCAAAATTCATGGCCTTGGCATTGCTGCCCCCGCCGCCCTGACGGTTCATGAGGAAGAAAATAACCAGGAGCGCGCCTACTGTAATAAGCACCGGAAGAATCGTGGTTGCAAACCAGTTATCCTGCGGAATGTCCGGCATCACATATGAAATATTCTTCTCCTGCAGATAATCCTGGATTTCATTTACGTCTGACACGTACAGATAGCAAATTTCATCTCCCGCGTCGCCTCTCAGCGTAAGCTGTACACGTCCGGTAGGAACCGCTTTATTCTGGGTGATGATAATATTTCTTACTTTTTCTGAATCAATGATGCTCTCGAACTTCTTCCAGGTAATCTCATCTTCCCTCTGGTCAAAGCGGTTCGTGAACCATAGCATTGCAAATAAAACGATGATAAGCGAGAGCAGCATCCCGCTGCCCAGTCCTCTGTTCTTTCTTGTATTCAACTTACTTAAGCCCCTTTCTACTCCACACCTTCCAAAACTCCGATGTATGGTAGATTTCTATATTTTTGTGCATAATCAAGTCCGTATCCTACTACGAACCGGTCCTCAATCTCAAATCCGGTGTAGTCCACCTTCACATCCCGGATCCTCCTGTCCGGTTTATCCAGCAGGGTGCACAGCCGCATACTGTTCGGGCGGCGCTTCGCAAGAATCTCAAGAAGGTAGGAGAGCGTCCTGCCCGAATCAACAATGTCCTCCACCACAAGGACATCCCTGCCCTCCAACGGCTCATCCAGATCCTTTGCAATCTTCACCACGCCACTTGACGAGGTTCCGTCTCCGTAGCTGCTCACACTCATAAAATCCATGGAAACCGGAACGCTGATTCTTTTGGCCAGCTCGCACATAAAAAATACGCCCCCTTTAAGAACACAGATCAGATGAATCTGCTTCCCCTTATAATCCTCACTGATCATCCGGCCCAGCTCTTCAACCCTCCTCGCAACCTCTTCCTCACTGTGCAATATACTAATCGTCTCTGCCATCTTTTTCTCCTCCGTAAAACTCAATCTCCAGAATCCGGCTTGTTTTGTCTGTCACCTGATACATCTGGTTCTGCCTGTAGCCTACGACCCACATAATATGCGAACCGTCCGCTGCAAGCCAGATTCTGCTGCGCTTTTCCTGCGGTATCTTCTGATTAATAAAAAACTGCCTAAGCTTCTGGGTGTTCCCATATCTGTCTATCGTAAGAT
Source organism: uncultured Lachnospiraceae bacterium (assembly GCA_947566645.1). GTDB lineage: Bacteria > Bacillota > Clostridia > Lachnospirales > Lachnospiraceae > CAPEBR01. Next base: position 22,683 of record CANOKL010000036.1, on the reverse strand, counting down.
AATCACCTGGTTCCCTGTGCCTTATTTTAACAGTATTCTTAATTATATCATAGTCAAACCATTTCGTGTAGTTTTTTTGTGGAAATGTCTCCGCTGATTCACATTTTTTTATAATCCGAAGTTGAAAACCGGCTTCTTCCTCCTCCCTGGCAGTCATTTTCTGTGTTGAAAAGCGTATCCCTTCATAGCAGCGGACAGCGGTCAGTCCATAAGGCAAATCAAGCCTGCGCCCCGGCTGTTTTTTCAGGAGCTCCTCCGCAAGTCTCACATGAACTGCCTCAATATCCTTCCTGTGCCCTGCAGCCGTGCAGATTGCTTCATAGAGAACATAGGGCTTCAGCGCCTCATCAATCCGGTAATAGTCCCTGATTCCAAGCAGCAGTCCCCCTTCCTCCTCTTTTACCGTACATGTATGAAGGAGCCTTACTGTCTCCCGGCCAATATAATCCCCCAGGGTACGCATCCTCTGTGCTGTCTCTGCTATGTGAAGGACGGTCTGCTCATTCATCCTGCTTTCCATAAGGGGTATAATCTCATTCCGGATTCGGTTTCTCGTATAAATATTCTGCATATTTGTCTTATCTTTACAATAAGATATTCCCCATTTTCCCAGATATGATTCAATCTCTGCGCGTTTCACGCACAAAAGAGGGCGGATCCACCTGCCGGATACCGGGGCAATTCCTCCCATTCCCTTAAGGGCGGCGCCCCTGCACAGGTTCCATAGAACGGTCTCCGCGTTATCATTCATATGGTGGGCAAGGGCAATCTTCGTCCCCTTCTGTTCTCTTAAGACCCGTTCAAATGCCTCTCTTCTTACCTCGCGTCCGGCCTCCTCCTCCGTAAGGCCGTGCTCCCTGGCATAAGCCGGGACATTTTCCCTGTGAACGGTAAGCGGGATACCTTCCTCCGCACACATCCGTCGTACGAATGCCTCGTCCCGGTCCGCATCCGCCCCCCTGATTCCATGATGTACGTGAACACAGTGAAGCAAAATCCCTGTCTCCTCTGACAGCTTTAAGAGTATGAAAAGAAGGCATACGGAGTCTGCACCTCCAGATACGCCTATAATCACTTTATCATTTTCCACAAGCATATGATAACGCTCTACGTACGCCTTTACCTTCTCATACATACGGGAACTCCTCTGCACTTAGGGACTGTAAAAAATCCTCCGCAATCTGCCAAAATTTTTCCCAATTCCTCAACCCAGGCTTCCATGCTCGGACGCCCGGGGCAATAACTCCTTCTTTCATCTTATAGAAATTTCCCGAAAAATGCAAGTATTCTTTAGATCCTCCACACTCCTATTACCAAAATCGTCATATCATCTACCGGTTTTTCGCCCGAACACTCCAATACCCGCTCCAGAATGTGGTGCGCAAGTTCCTTGGGGTTCTGCATATCTGCCTCGCTGATAAACTGGCTCATCAGGCTGTCCTGCCTGGCAGTCGGAAGTGCATCCAGCACTCCGTCCGTCACCATGATCACAAAATCCCCTGAGGACAGCTCCCTTGTCTGTGTATCAATCTCAATATCCTGTATCACACCTATGGGAAGCGCAGCCGAATGAATCTTTTCCACCTCATTCTCCTTCTTAATAAACGTAGCGGCAGCGCCGGCTTTCACGAACTCGCATTCCCCGCTGTACAGGTCAAAAAGGCACACATCAATTGTTGAAAAACGCACCTCCTCCCGTCCAATCACAAGCGCTGTGTTCATAAGCTGGATGGCTGTCTTTACCGGAAAGCCGGCATCAAGAAGCTCCTCTAAAAGCTCCACCACCATAGTGCTCTCCCTGAATGCCTCCTCACCGGCCCCCATGCCGTCCGAGAGCGCCGCCCCCTTCTTGCCTCCCGGAAGATCCGTCAGAAGAAACGTATCTCCCGAAATCCGGTCACAGTCCTTTCCGATCTTTGCAATCCCCTGTAATGTATGGAACCTGGCGCCCTCCACACAGGTGACTGTACAGTATTCATCCCCCACAATGGGCCGCTCCCCCTGCTCCGGCATCATAATACGCCCCACAAGGTCCCCCACCTCAGCCGCCAGCTCCTTAACCGGAATCACATGCCCTTTGGCCGCCTTAATGGTAAGATGAATCTCATATTTCCCATTTGGCGTAATATAAAACACAGAGGACAACATCTTCACCCCTGATCTTCGCAGATGCGTCTTAATCTTCTTCTCCAGATGCTCATCCTCAAAGATCCCCGCATCCAGATCCCGTGTCGTATACCGGATTGTCTTCGCAAAATTCTCAAGCTGCTTCGCATACCCCTCCCGGTTCTGCACCAGCTTATTATTCCACACCAGCCTCTGCTTCGCACTCTCAAAGGTCTCCAGCGTCTCCCTCAGAAACCGGGGCGCCAGAATACACTGCTTCTGAAGCCTCCTCTTAAGCTCCACATTCAGCTCCGCACCATATTCCTCCACAGCACACAGAATCTCATACATCATGTGATAGGTCACAAGCCGCCTCTCCCCCAGACACCCTTCCTTATTCTCACAATTCTCACACACCTTCTCCGTGACACGACGGAACATATCCTCATTCTCTTCCTTCGTAAATGTCCTCCTGTAGTCCGCAAGCTTCAAAAACGTGTCCGACAGATGCCCCAGCGAATCAGCAAGCTTGTCCATCTGGATAACATACGGATTCAGGAAGGTGCTCTTCTCTCTCTCTTTCAAATCAGGCATTCGCTATACTCCCTTCGGTTGGGGACGGGGCGATTTTAAAAACGCCCCGTCCCAGATTGAAAATGACCTGTCCCTTTTTGAGTTGGGGACGGGGCATTTTTAAAAATGCCCCGTCCCCAACCGGAACCCGGAAAAAGCTCCGGGCATACTGCCCGAAGCTTTTTCTTCCGTACCTCTCTATCCTGTCCTCTTGTTCCTGTCACTTTGCCTTAAAGATAATCTCGTTTTTGTTCACCAGTCCCAGCTTGTCCTTCGCTACTTCCTCGACATACTCATCTGTTCCCACATATTCTTCCAACTCATCGATCTCAGAGGCACGTTCCTTCTCATCTTCAATCTGCTTCCGAAGCTCTGCCTCCTGTGCCTGATAGATCCTGTCCTTTTCGCGGAGTGATACAGCATTCGCAGACACAACAGCCATTAATAGCAGAATTACCATGCCCACTGCAAACATGCTGCGTCTGTGCCGGTTCGCATTCTGGCTTACATACCGCTTCTGCCGCCTTCTGCGGCTTTTGCTTCTTACATGTTTCATAATATTTCACCCTTATACCGGCCTTCGCGCCGGCGAATTTAACTCCCTGGAATATCCTTATCTTATCTTCTTTCAAATTGATTATCAACACTTTTTGCGCAAAAAAATCTTCCAAAAATTTTTCAACTTTTTTACTAGAAGCGACATCAGTACAGCACCAATCACAACACCTAGTATAAAATGCCATCGGATTCTACCACTATTTGTTTGGTAAATTTGTATAAATAAATAGATAGCTGCACTGAACCAAAACACAAGATCTTCTATTCCCATTAGTATAAGGCTGTGCTTTATAATTTCACGGAAACATGCCAGACATCTGTATGTAAGTCTGATGCTTGCCCCTGCGAGTACCGCTACGGCAAATACAATTACTTCCCTTTCGATTCCTGCCATCTTCGATTACCTGAATAACTTAGAGAGCAGATTTTCCCCCTGCTTGGCCCCTGCATGCACATCAGAGTATGAGATGCTGTCAATATTCCCTGACAGATCCACCTCCCCCTTCTCAAGGCTCAGTCTGTTAACATGGAGATCTGTCCCTTTTACCATCATCATTCCCTGCTCCGTCTCCAGAAGTATTTCATTCAAATCAAAAGAAAGCACGTCTATAACACCTGTTACCATACTCGTTTTGCGATTATTTACAACGAGTTTATGGTTTTTCTGCATCACTCTTTCTTCCATGCGCATCACAACCTTTCTTAATAATCATATGAAAGGCTGTTTTCTTTTATTACAAATATCTATATAATTCTTTTGCTTCGTCCTTCTTTGTTGTCTCCTGAATATCCAGCACCTCGACCTTGACCGTCTTCGTCCCAAACTGGATTTCGATGATATCTCCTGCTTTTACCTTTGCCGAAGCCTTGGAGGCTTTCCCGTTTACAAAGACCCGCCCCGCATCACATGCCTCATTTGCCACTGTCCTGCGCTTAATCAATCGTGATACCTTCAAGAATTTATCCAGTCTCATATCCCTTGTTCCTCCCGTAAATGTCCATAATTTATAACTGTGAGACAAAAAAGCAGAGAGACCAAAGCCTCCCTGCTGCTCTCAAACCAAGTCTGTTATCTACTCATTAACAGCATCCTTTAATGCCTTGCCCGCTTTAAACTTTGGAACTCTGCAGGCATCAATTCTCATCGTATCCCCTGTCTGCGGATTTCTCCCCTCTCTTGCAGCCCTTGTACTTGTCTCAAATGTACCAAATCCCACTAACTGTACCTTGTGGTCCTTCTTCAGTTCTGCTGTAACTACATCAACAAAAGCTTTTAATGCTTTTTCAGAATCTTTTTTTGATATCTCTGCCTGACTGGCAATAGCTGCTACTAATTCTGTTTTGTTCATGGATAAATTTCCTCCTCTTGTTTTTAACTCTGGGGCTTTTGCCTTTAGTTACTGTTATAACTGTTTTCACAATGTTTGTCAAGGTGATTCTATTGTTTTATCCTTATTTTTGCAATTACATACGAAAAGAAAAAATATGATTTAAAAATCTCTCCTTTTCTTCTGTCTGACGGATCGCAACATTCATCTTTTCAATACTTTTCGCAGAGATCCATGCCTTATTTGAGCGATAGTAAGAATCTGCAACCTTCCAGAATTTTTCCGGATAAATGAAGCGTATCTTCAAGTACTCCATTTCCGCACTGCTGACAGGCTTTATAGCGGAATAGGCATTAATAATATTGTCTCCCAGCCGTTCCTTCCACCCCTGTTTTTCTAGCACCTTCCGGAGGAAATAATACAGGTCCTCTAATTGCACATCCTTCTTACATCTGTCAAAATTCGTCGTCATAAGAATCCCCGAAGACGGAGATGCTCCCATCATAATATTATGGTAATTGTATTCCCCATGAGTTACGTGAGACAACTCAATACTTTCTTTATAAAGCTTTTCATAGTCAGAATCTTCCAAAAGATTTACTGCCGCGTCCGCCCACTGGTACATACTGTCAAAATATTTCAAAAAAGCAAATTCGAATTCCCCTTTAGGAGATACATTCCTCATGAACTTCCGCACCTTTTTAAGCTCCCGGTTGTGCCTCATATATTCCTCCTTCATGGGCAATGCAGCCGGAGCCCTTTGTCCGGATCCGCCGCGCATTATGATATGCAGCTTAGCCAGATTGCCCGATGCCTTCAGAAGCTCCGAAGCCTTGCGTATATCACATTCTCTGCCAGAAGCCCACTGCTTAAGCATAAACCTGCTTCCCTCTTCTGTAAGGCTTATGTACTCGCCTTCCCTGTTCTTCACCGGAAAATCGGCCTGGGTATAACCCTGATCTTCCAAATGCTCATACAATCCGAGAAGTGCAGGTACCTTTGCCTGTGAGATGTCCACTTCCTTCAACAAAAAAAGTCCTTTATCCGCGTCGCATAAAATAGCACCCCTGGTTTTGCGGGTGCCGGATACTGCGATATCATATTGTTCTAATATACTGTCCAGTTCATAGTCCTGCATAACAATCCCCTGCACTTTACTTTACATATTCTCTCTATCGTATGCACAGATTCCCCGAAAAAGACCAGTTGGGGACGGGGTATTTTTAAAAATACCCCGTCCCCAAATAGCCCAGAAGCTTTTCCTTTGTATTCATCTCCGGATTTTCGATTACAATCTCCAACAGCTCGTTCAGCTTCTCTCCCATCTCCTTTCCCGGTCTCATCCCTGTCTCCATAAGATCCCGGCCGGATACTGCCAGCTCCTTTAATGTCACACACTGACCCGCCTCTACAATTTCCTGATAAATCTTTTCAATCTCATCCAGATTCCTTATCTTCTCCTCCCGCCTGTACATGCTCTGGGCAAGTACATCGGCGCGGCGTATTTCCATATAGTAAGGAAATAGCTCTTCGCTAATCTTATTCATGGCACGGCGGACATTTTTTGCCGCGGCAGGCATACGGTAATCATGATATAATACAAGCTTTGTCACCTTACGAATGGTATCATTGTCAAATTTAAGTCTCTTTAATACTCTCTCTGCAATTCTTTCGCTTTCTATCGCATGCTTTTTAAAATGTGCCTGTCCTGTTTCGTCTATAGTTTTTAATGCAGGCTTTCCCATATCGTGGAGCAGCATGGTCAGCCGTAGTATCTTATCTGCACGCACATTTTCCATTGCATGAATCGTATGGTCGCCTACATTATACATATGATGCGGAGTCTCCTGCGTTGTTCCCATTAAAACGTCAAACTCCGGAAGAAATTCTTTCGTTATGCCAAGCTCATAAGCATCCCGCAAGAGCCCCGGACGGCCAGACAGAAGAAGCTTCAAAAGCTCCACCTGTATCCTCTCGGCACTAATATTCTGAAGTGAATGCGCAAGATGTTTCATGCCGCACCGCGTCTCTTCCTCAATCGAAAAGCCAAGCTGGGCCGCGAACCGGATACCCCTGAGAATCCGAAGCGCATCCTCCGAAAACCGCTCTATCGCATTTCCCACACACCGTATGATCCCTCTGTTCAGATCATCCATTCCCCCGAATAAATCGACAATCCCATTCTCCTCGTTATATGCCATGGCATTAATCGTAAAATCCCGGCGCAGCAGATCCTCCTTAAGACTTCTTGTAAAAGTCACCTCCTTCGGATGACGGCTGTCCTCATATTTCCCATCAATCCGGTAGGTTGTCACCTCAAATCCCTCACCTCCGGCAAGAACCGTAACCGTCCCGTGCTGAATACCAGTATCAACAGTACGCCCAAACAGCGCCTTTGTCTCCTCTGGCATGGCAGAAGTCGTAATATCCCAGTCCCCGGGAATTCTGCCCAGAAGAGAATCCCGGACACACCCTCCGACCACATATGCCTCAAAGCCATGCCTTTGTAAAGTTGCAATAATCCCACTCACCTTTTTAGGCAGTTTGATTTTTATATAATTCATCCTGTTACCCTCCTTTGGGGACGGGGTAAAATTAAAAATACCCCGTCCCAGATTGATTATACCCTGTCCCTAATTAGCATGCATCCTTTTTTAACTCCTTTTCGATTGCTTCCCTCAGTTCCTTTACCGACCGTGTTGAAATCTTGAATAAGTCCTTTAATTCCTTTTCGAACTTACTTCTAGTCTTAGTATAATCCAAAATCTCTTTTGCAGGAAGCTTTAATTCGTATTCCATATCCCTTAAAATATCCCATGAAATTTCTTTTCGATGTAAAAACTCGTCCTCAGGCATATCATAAAAGAAATATCTGTCCCTCCGCTTATGAAATTCCATAAGCTCTTTACGTGTCTGAAATCTCTCTTTTATCTTTTCATGCGCTTCTGACGATAAGATTTCTCTATCTTCTTCACCAGGACTGGAATACTCCCCTATACTGCTATAAGTATAGTCCTCCATATACCTGCAGATTCCTGCTTTCACTGGATTTAAATGGATATATCTAAGACAGTTCCAGAAGTAGCTTTCGCTTTCAATGCACTGGCTCCGGTACCGGTCCTGAAATACAGTACCTACTCTGCTGTGTCTGTAGTTATAGTAATGGGCGAAACTTGTTGAAATTCTTGACATAAATGACGCAAGGTCATCTAACTCTGCTTTGATTAATAGATGAAGATGATTAGACATGATACAATATGCGTAGATCATCACATTGTATCCTTCCATATTCTCTCTAATTAGGTTCAAGATTCTCGTCTTCTCAGACTTGCTCTTAAAGATCGCTGACTTGTTCAATCCTCTGACTATCACATGATAGCAGCCGGTCTTACTGACTCGTCTCGCTTTTCTTGGCATTCCTTCCCTCCTTTCTGAGAATCCTCTCAAAAGGGGACAGGGTATTTTCAATCTGGGACGGGGCATTTTTAATTTTGCCCCGTCCCCAATTTTAGTAAGATTTTCCCCAATATGCCATATGCTTTGCCGGCTTCCCGCACCAGATGCATTTGTCTGATATCATCTCTTCGTCTTCAATCAGACATCTGGTGGCAGCGCCGCCTGTCACATACTTTACTTCGCCTTCGCACTCTGGGTCTCCGCACCAGCAGGCCTTTACGAATCCGCGGTTTGCCTTGAACTTTTCTTCCATCTCGTCCATGGTAACTGCTGTATCAATGTGGCTGTCCAGGAATTCTTTTGCTCTGTCGTACATCTCGTGCTGCATGGTCTCCAGGATGTCACGGAGTTTTACAGCAATCTCAGGCAGCGGTACAATGGTCTTCTCACGGTTGTCACGGCGGACAACTACAACCTGATTGTTCTCTATATCTTTCGGTCCGATCTCAATACGGACTGGGATTCCGAGAATCTCCTGCTCTGCGAACTTCCAGCCAGGGCTCTTCTCAGAGGCATCAATCTTCACTCTGTAGCCTGCCTTTTTCAGTTCATCATGTAATGCGTATGCCCTGTCAAGCACGCCCTCTTTATGCTGGGCAATGGGGATTACACGGCATTCCACCGGCGCTACATGGGGCGGCAGAACCAGGCCGTCATCGTCACTGTGAACCATGATCAGTCCGCCGATACTCCTTGTGGACCATCCCCATGAGGTCTCGTATACGCTGTGAAGCTCATTGTTCTTATCTACATACTTGATTCCGAATGCGTCTGGGAAATCGCTCCCGAAGAAATGACTTGTAGCAGACTGCAGTGCCTTTCCATCATGCATCAGTGCTTCGATGGTGTAAGTGTCCTGGGCTCCTGCAAACTTTTCATGCTCTGCCTTTCGTCCTGATACAAAAGGAATTGCCAGTGTCTCTCTGTAGCAGTCCTCGTATACATGAAGCATCTGAAGCGTACGCTCTTCTGCTTCCTCATAGGTTGCGTGAATCGTATGTCCCTCCTGCCATAAAAATTCTCTGGAGCGCAGGAACGGTCTTGTAGTTTTTTCCCAGCGGAGTACGGAATTCCACTGGTTCCACACCTTCGGAAGATCTCTGTGCGACTTTACGGTTCTTGCCCACAGGTCACAGAATAATGTCTCTGATGTTGGCCGGATGCAGAGCCTTTCCTGAAGTCTCTCCATGCCTCCATGTGTTACCCAGGCAACCTCTGGAGCAAATCCATCAATATGCTCGGTTTCTTTTTCCAAAAGGCTCTCTGGGATCAGAAGCGGAAGGGATACATTTTCCACTCCTGTTTCTTTAAAGCGCCTGTCAAGATCTGCCTGTATCAGCTCCCAGATTGCATATCCATTCGGCAGATAATTCAGACATCCTTTTACACTTGAATAATCACACAGCTCTGCTTCTCGCACCACATCTGTGTACCACTGCGCAAAATCCTTGTCACGGGGAGTAATATTCTTTACCAGTTTTTCCTTTGCCATCTCTCTCTTCTCCTCTTCTTTATAATAGAATGACTGTCGGCGCAGGGATCAGCAATTACCCCTGTATAGTATAAAACGCCGCGCTCTCATTCCCTAAAGGGACCGAAAAGCTCGGCGGTACCACCCTACTTGGCTGTCAGATACTCACAGCCCACTTCATTACCATTAACGCTGGCCAGACGCTGTGCACTCGCACAGGAGCTCCAAGGCGGGTTCTATGCAGCACCGGCAGGAATCTCACACCATACGATTCCCTCTCTGGGCCTCACTTACATATACTATTCCTCTTCAACACCCATTTAAATATAATCGTAATTTTAATCTATAGGTAAATGTTTGTCAAGACAAAGCGAGAAATTCTCCCTAAAATTTCCCGCCAGACTCAGATACAAATATACTTTTTTAGATAGCTGTCAGAATAGAGCCTCCAACAAGATGTGTGTAACTTTTATTAAGCGAATCTATTATAACATACTTTTTTCGTGTTGCATATTCCTCCTGTTCATGGTTAAATGGAAGAAAACAACGGAAAAATTGGAGGTCATGCCATGAAACCCTTGAATTTACAGGCTTTCTACGAAGATGAACACATCATTGTCTGCTTCAAACCACCCCGTTTTGCAACAGAATGTTGCAAAATTGGAAGCCCTGATATGGTCAGTTTAGTTAAAAATCACCTCTCCCAGGCTAAAAATACACCCGGCGAGCCCTATCTCGCTGTCATTCACAGACTCGACCAGCCTGTGAGCGGAATACTCGTATTTGCCAAAACACCATTTGCAGCGAAAAATCTAAACAGACAGCTGACGCACAATGGTTTCGGGAAATATTACCGCGCACTCGTAGACGGCACGCCTGCTGTACCTGAAGGAATTTTGGAAAACTATCTGGTGAAGGACGGACGCACGAATACTTCCCGCATCTGCACAAAAGATACGCAAGGGGCAAAATATGCACGGCTCCACTATAAAACCCTCAAAAAGGGACACCCTGTTTTTAATTGGGGACGGGGCATTTTTAAAAATGCCCCGTCCCCAATTGAGACTGAACTGGACATCTGCCTGGATACGGGCCGCCACCACCAGATACGTGTACAGCTCGCTGCTGCCGGCTGCCCGATCATTGGTGATACAAAGTATAACCCCAGGTTCTCAGATAAAGCGAGACAGACAGAGCAAAAGGAGTGGCAGGATATCTGCCTTTGTGCATATAAATTGGAATTTTGCCATCCGAAAACAAACAAGCTCATGCATTTTGAAGTTTCGGAGGCTTAATTAGGGACGGGGCATTTTTAAAAATGCCCCGTCCCTAATTATTCTTCTGGCTGCTCGCTTAATACTTCTTCATATTTTGCAAGGATTATACTCTGAATACGCTCTCTTGTCTCTGAATTAATCGGATGCGCGATATCTCTGTATTCCCCATCCAGCGCTTTTTTACTCGGCATCGCGATGAAATGTCCTTTTTCCCCTTCTATTACTTTAATATCATGTACAACAAATTCGTCGTCCAGTGTAATAGATACAACAGCCTTTAATTTTCCCTCTTTTGCAACTTTACGTACGCGTACATCTGTAATCTGCATACTTTTGTCAGCCCCTTTCTTACCCAGGCCGCACTACAGTGCATACCTCTCATTCTTTTCCACAACTACCTTCACACCATTTTCACCCACATGACGCGTATTTGCCCTTATTGTATCACGGCTTTCTACGATACAATTTTCAATGTACGTATTGTCCCCAAGATAAACATCGTTCAATATGATAGAATTCTTAATCACGCAATTATTACCGACAAATACCTTTTTAAATATAACGGAATTTTCCACGGTTCCGTTAATGATACATCCGCTGGCAACAAGGCTGTTCTTCACCGTTGCGCCAGGATTATACTTCGCCGGCGGCAGATCGCTTACTTTTGAATAAATCTCCGGATGCTTCTTGAAGAAATATTCGCGCACCTCGGGTTTCAGGAAATCCATGTTCGTCTTATAGTAAGCGTCTACAGTGGATATATTGCTCCAGTAATCCTTAATCTTGTAACCATAGATCTTCTTAAGGTTCTTGTATCGAATGAGAATATCTGTTACAAAATCATGTCTCTCTTCTTCTGCGCAGTGCTCAACCAGATCAATCAGAAGTCTCCTTCTGATAATATAGATTCCGGTGGAGATGGTGGTTGCATTCGTAACCATCGGCTTCTCCTCGAACTCTTCTATGCGCATGGTATCATTCATCTTAATTGTTCCAAAACGGCTCGGATCCTCATCGTCTGCGAGCTCACGGCATACTACCGTAATATCCGCCTTCTTCGCAATATGGTACTCCAGTACCTTATTGTAATCCAGCTTGTACACAGCGTCTCCTGAAGTCAGGACAACATACGGCTCATGGCATCTTCTCAGAAAATCAAGATTCTGATAGATTGCATCCGCTGTTCCTCTGTACCAGTATCCATTATCCATGGTAATGGTTGGTGTAAATACGTACAGACCTCCCTGCTTTCTTCCGAAATCCCACCATTTTGAAGAGTTCAGATGTTCATTCAGGGAACGTGCGTTATATTGTGTAAGTACCGCCACCTTCTGAACATGGGAATTAGACATATTGCTCAGTGCAAAGTCAATTGCCCGGTAGCTTCCTGCGACAGGCATCGCTGCTACGGCACGTCTGTGTGTCAGTTCCCGCATCTTGTTACTGTTACCGCCTGCTAAAATAAGTCCTACTGCTCTCATGCCACTTCACCTGCCTTTATTAATGTTTCTCCACTTTCCAGTACACCATCCGGGTAATCCTCTTTTGTCGTAACACCGCTGATGGCCGTATTCTTTCCAATCTGTACACCATCGGGTATCACAGAATTCTCTCCTATTGTAACAAGGCCAAAGGAATAGATCGCCGGCTTCAGCTTGTTCGGCACATCACTGCCGATTCCAAGTGTAACATTGTTACCGATCTTACAGCTCTCGGCAACAATAGACTTGTCAATCACACATCCCTTTCCGATCCGTACATCCTTCATAATGATCGAATCCCGGATCACAGCGCCCTCCTCAATGGTCACGCCGGAACCAATAATACAATTATGAACATGTCCATACACTTCGGAGCCATTTCCTATAATGCTTCTCTCGATTACGGACTGTCCGGAAATATACTGGGGCGGAAGGATTCCGCTGTTCGTATAGATCTTCCAGAACTCTTCATACAGATTGAATTCCGGAATGATATCTATCAGCTCCATGTTCGCTTCCCAGTATGAACCGAGCGTTCCTACATCCTTCCAGTATCCATTATACTCGTAGGCAAAGAGCCGCTCACCCTTCTCGTGGCAGTACGGGATAATATGCTTTCCAAAGTCACATCCAGGCTCGTCCTTCAGTGCGACTAACGCCTCTCTTAGCGCCGGCCAGCTGAAAATGTAAATACCCATGGAAGCCAGATTGCTCTTCGGCTCCGGCGGCTTCTCCTGGAACTCCGTGATCTTCCCGCCGTCATCTGTAACCACAATTCCGAAACGGCTTGCCTCTTCCTTCGGCACCGGCATAGCTGCGATTGTTACATCAGCTTTATTCTCTTTATGATAATCCAGCATAACCTCATAATCCATCTTATAGATATGGTCGCCGGAAAGAATCAGTACGTAATCCGGATTAAAAGTCTCCATATAATCCAGATTCTGATAAATAGCGTTCGCCGTACCGGTATACCATTCACTGTTGGCACTCTTCTCATATGGAGGGAGAATCGTGACACCGCCGATGTTGCGGTCCAGATCCCACGGGATACCGATTCCGATATGTGTGTTAAGTCTGAGCGGCTGATACTGTGTCAGTACTCCGACAGTATCAATCCCTGAGTTAATACAGTTGCTAAGTGGAAAGTCGATAATTCTGTATTTGCCACCGAAAGCAACGGCCGGCTTGGCAACCTTTGCCGTAAGGACTCCAAGTCTGCTGCCCTGTCCTCCTGCCAGCAACATTGCTATCATTTCTTTTTTTCTCATGTCATCACTCCTTCTAAAAATGTCTGCTGAGTATATTATATCATATATTTTCCATTAAGTGAACAAATTTTACAAATAAATTGTATTTTAAAAATACTTTTTATGAAAATATACCAAAAAACTTTTTGTTGGTTTTTTGCAGATATATGTTTATAATATATGAAGAAGAATCTTTTTGTATTACTATAAAAAACGGAGGAAGTTTCATGTATAGAATCAATTTTAACCAACCTGCACACATACATTTTATCGGAATCGGCGGCATCAGCATGAGCGGTCTCGCCGAAATTCTTCTTAAAGAGGGCTTCACCGTATCCGGCTCTGACAATAAGGAGTCTGCGCTTACCAGTCATCTTGAGCGCGCCGGCGCCACTGTCTTCTATGGACAGAAGGCTTCTAATATAATAGAAGGAATTGATGTCGTAGTCTATACCGCTGCCATACATGAGGATAACGAAGAATACCATGCTGCTGCCGTAAAGGGGCTCCCCATGCTAAGCCGTGCGGAGCTTTTAGGGCAGCTTATGACAAATTATAAGGTTCCTGTCGCCGTATCCGGCACACACGGGAAGACCACAACCACCTCCATGCTGTCCCACATTCTTCTTGCCGCAGACATGGACCCGACCATATCCGTAGGCGGAATCCTAAAGGCAATCGGTGGAAATATCCGTGTGGGCGGACCTGACATTTTCCTTACGGAGGCCTGCGAGTATACGAACAGCTTCCTGCACTTTTTCCCGAAGATCAGTATTATATTAAATATAGATGAGGACCACCTGGACTTTTTCAAAGATCTTGATGATATCCGCCGGTCCTTCCGGAGATTCGCAGAACTCCTCCCGTCAGACGGCTGCCTGGTGATAAATGGAGAGATCGACCGGATCGATGAGATCACCGCCGGCCTGCCCTGCAGGGTTGTCACCTATGGCTGCGGTTCTTCCATGGATTACAGCGCAGTGAACATTACACACAACGAGCTGGGGGAGGCATCCTTTGACCTTCTAAAGAACGGAGTACAAAAGGAACACATCTCCCTGTCTGTAAGCGGCGACCACAATGTATCCAACGCCCTGGCCGCCCTGGCTGCCTGCGACCAGCTTCATATTTCCGCCGAAGCAGCGCAAAAAGGGCTTAAGGAATTCACCGGCACGGACCGCCGTTTTGAATATAAGGGAGAGGTAAATGGCTTTACCATCATCGACGACTATGCCCATCACCCCACAGAGATCACCGCAAGTCTCACGGCAGCAAGGCATTACCCTCACCGTGAGATCTGGTGCGTCTTCCAGCCCCACACCTACACGAGAACAAAGGCGCTGTTCTCCGATTTTGTCAGGGCACTGTCTCACACAGACCATATCATCCTTGCAGACATCTATGCAGCCAGGGAGACTGACACACTGGGCATATCCTCAAAGGATCTGGCAGATGCCCTGAAGGAAAAAGGATGCGATGCGTACTACTTTGGCAGTTTCGCAGAGATTGAAAGCTTCTGCATGGAAAAATGCCAGAAAGGTGACTTGTTGATAACTATGGGAGCCGGAGACGTTGTAAATATTGGGGAAAATCTCCTAAATAAATAGTTATCCACATTTTCCACAGAATTTTATCCACAAAAAACATGATTTTTGAGGCAGAAATTTCTTTTTTGACCGCCCTTATGATGCTATAATAGTTGACACGAGACTTCTTACACGAGGAATGATACTGCGCGGCAGATTTCATTGGCCGTGAGTATATCCTTACCCTTATTCGAAAAAAAGAAAGACTGGTGGGCGGACTATGAAAAAGCTAACACTTACCAATCACGTACAGCGTGAGACAACTGTATTGGAAAATGAATTTATTGACCATTATATGGCAAAGGCAAATGGAGAGTACGTGAAGGTTTATCTTCTCCTGCTCCGCCATCTGAATGCCCCCTCCGGGACTCTGACCATATCCCGGATTGCGGATCTTCTTGACCATACGGAAAAGGATGTGATCCGCGCACTCAACTACTGGAAAAAGCAGGGTCTGTTAGAATATGAAGATACCGCTTCCAGAAAGGCTGCCTCCGCGAAAGGCTCCGGTTCTGCCAGAAGACGTGTATCCGAGACGGAGACGGCCTCACGGCGCATGTCTGAAACAGAGACAGGCTCACGGCGCATGTCCGAGGCAGAGACAGCCTCACGGCGCGACTCCGGGACTGATACCGGCTCACGGCGCATGCCCGAAACAGAGGCAGGCTTACGGCGTGACCCCGGGGCAGAGACAGGCCCGCGGCGCATGGCCGAGGCAGAGACGGGCTTACGGCGCATGGCCGAGGCGGAGTCAGGCTCGCGGCGCATGTCTGAATCAGAGACGGCCCCACGGCGCATATCCGATACAGAGTCGGTTCCGCAGCGTATGTCCGGGGCGGAGACGGCCCCACGGCGTATGTCCGGGGCAGAGTCATCTTCTTCTGCCCATATGCAGGAAGCCCCGGCCGCTCAGAAACATCAGCGTACAGAATCGGATGTCCATCCTGATGCTGCTTCCCTCAGAGATTTGTTTGCCCGGAAGGAGGCTTTCCTTTCAGAGGACTACGAACCGCTTCCTCCTGTCCCGGAGGTTTCAAATCTTCAGCAGTATAAGAGCCGCAAGGAATTCAAGGAGCTTTTATTTGTGGCAGAGCAGTATCTTGGAAAGACTCTGTCCTCAACTGATATAGAAACTATCGCATATTTTTACGAGACGCTTCATATGTCCTTAGATCTCACGGAGTATCTGATTGAATACTGCGTAGAAAACGGACACAAGAGCATGCATTATATAAGGAAGGTTGCCCTCTCCTGGCATGAACGGGGCATCTCTACAGTGGCAGAAGCAAAGGCAGGCTCCCTGTCCTATAACCGCAACTGCTATTCTGTCCTGAATGCATTTGGCATCAAGGGACGCTCACCTGCAGCCTCTGAGCTGACTTACATAAAAAAATGGACAGAGGAATACGGATTTTCTCTTGAGATTATTGTAGAAGCCTGCAACAAAACCATCAGCACAATCCATCAGCCAAGCTTTGACTATGCGGATACCATTCTGAGGGACTGGCTGTCCAAAAAGGTGCAGCGCCTTGAAGACATCAAGGCCATTGACGCAGGATTTTTAAAGGAAAAGGAACGCAGGAAGAAACAAACCTCCAAAGCCTCTGCATCCAGAAATAAATTCAACAACTTCGAGGGGCGCTCCTATGATATGAATGAACTGGAGCGCAAACTGATACAACAATAAAAAAGAGTAACTGCCCAGACACACCGGGCAGTTACATAAGAGGGATCTTTCACATGGCACTATCCAATTCTCAGTACGATGCACTGATGCGTACTTACGAACAACGGCAGACAGACAATGTATATGCTCTGCGCAGACGTTACACGCAGGCATATTCCTGTATACCAGAGCTTAAGGAACTTGATGATTCCATCTCCTCCTTAAGCGTGGAAAAAGCAAAACGGCTAATTGAGGGCGATGCGTCTGCTCTGTCCTCCTTCAGGCGCACCATGAAGGAGCTTACAGAGCGCAAACGCATGCTTCTCCTTAAGAATCATTTCCCGGCTGACTATCTGGAGCTTCATTATACATGCCCGGACTGCCGGGACACCGGATATCTCGGTTCAAAAAAGTGTCACTGCTTCAACAAGGCAGTGATTGATTTGTTGTACACCCAGTCCAATCTGGAAGGAATTCTGGAACTGGAAAACTTTGATACATTTTCCCTGGATTACTATTCTGCCAGCCACATTGACCCGCTGACCGGACGTTCTTCCAGGGAAGCTATACAGACTGCGCTGGATGCCTGCCATAAATTCGTGGACACATTTTCTGCGCAATTTTCTAATATATTATTATATGGAGATACAGGGGTCGGCAAGACCTTTCTTTCACACTGTATCGCAAAGGAATTGATTGAACGCTCTTATTCTGTAATCTATTTTTCCGCCTCCATGCTCTTTGATCTGCTTGCAAAGGAGACTTTCTCAAAAGAAGGCACGGAGACGGAAGCGCACACACACATCTATGAATGCGATCTGCTCATTATTGATGACCTGGGATCTGAACTCTCCAACAACTTTACAACATCACAGCTATTTACCATATTGAATGAGCGGAGCCTCAGGAGGCGTTCCACTGTTATCTCTACGAACCTTGCACTTGAAGATCTTAAGGGGATCTATTCCGAGCGAATCTTTTCCCGTATCAGCAGCAGTTATAAGATGCTGAGGCTTACGGGTGATGATATAAGAATACAAAAAAAATTATTAAATTTGGGAGGTACGAATGATGCTACGCCGTAATGAACGCATATTGGACAACATTCCAATTGGCTCTCTGGGGATTATTGCCCTGGACGGTTGTCAGGACATGGGGAAAAAGGTCAATGACTACCTGGTAAAATGGCGCAGGGAAAGTGATCACGTCTACAAAGACGACGTTGTATTTAACGGATACGAGAGGGACACCTATCTGATTGATGCACAGGTCCCCAGATTCGGTTCGGGAGAGGCTAAGGGAATTATCGGGGAATCCGTGCGGGGCATGGACTTATATCTCATGGTGGATGTATGTAATTACAGCCTGACTTATTCCTTAACAGGACATATTAACCACATGTCCCCGGATGACCATTTTCAGAATCTTAAGAGAGTCATCGCAGCGATTGGGGGAAAGGGGCGGCGGCTCAATGTTATTATGCCGTTTCTGTACGAGAGCCGGCAGCATAAGCGGAGCGGCCGTGAGTCTCTGGACTGTGCCCTCGCGCTGCAGGAGCTTGTGAGAATGGGTGTGGATAATATTATTACTTTTGACGCCCACGATCCCCGTGTGCAGAATGCCATCCCCTTAAGCGGCTTCGAGACGGTCAAGCCCACCTATCAGTTTGTAAAGGGACTCCTGAACCGTTATGATGACCTTCAGATTGACAGTGACCATATGATGGCCATCAGTCCGGATGAGGGTGCAACCGGTCGTGCGGTGTATCTTGCAAATGTGCTGAATCTTGATATGGGGATGTTCTATAAGAGACGTGATTACACGAGAATTGTGAACGGACGCAATCCGATTGTTGCCCATGAATTCCTGGGTTCTTCTGTGGAGGGCAAGGATGTGATTGTCCTGGATGATATGATCTCCTCAGGGGACAGCATCCTGGATGTGGCGGGACAGCTGAAGCAGCGTAAGGCGAGACGGATCTTCGCGGCTGCAACCTTCGGGCTGTTTACGAACGGGCTTGAGAAGTTTGATAAGGCTTATGAGGACGGGCTGATTGATGCGATTCTTACAACGAACCTGATCTATCAGACACCGGAGCTTCTGGAGAGGCCGTATTATATTAACTGTGATATGAGTAAATATATTGCACTTATGATTGATACGCTGAATCATGATGGGTCAATCAGTAGTATACTGACGCCGAATGAGAGGATTCAGTATGCGGTGCAGGAATACAAGATGAAGGGGCGTAAAAAATAGGGGGGCGGACGCAGGCAGGAAGGCTTCTATATTTTATTCAGGTGAAGGAGGACGCAGGCAGGAAGGCTTCTATATTTCATTCAAACGGGGCAAAATTCCGGTGAACTAAATGCTAAGGAACTGTATGTAAATAACTTGTACAGATTGCGCAGGATATTTCTTCGAGTGTGCAGGTCAAAAAACGCAGGCGTAGCGGGCTACGTCGAGGCTTTTTGACCTGTGCAATCGGAGAAATAGACAAGCAAAATGTAAAAGTTATTTACATACAGTTCCTAACTTCGACTAAGGTGTTCGGGAGAGCCCTCACGCCTAAGTCTGCGTAAGCATTGGATTTCACCTCCATAAAGGGCGCCCCTGATTGTTTTCATTGAAATATAGAAGCCTTCCTGCCTGCTGTTTATTGGCTGATCTGTGGTTTTTGCTTTGGTTGTAGAGGCCTTCCTGCCTGCTGTTTATTGGCTGATCTATGGTTTTTGGCTTTGGTTATGGGCGTATTCCTGCCTGGGGCGGGGCAGGGGGATTGCTTTTTGACCTTGGAGTATAGAAGTATTCTGTAGCAGTGAAGGTATCTGAACTGTTAGAGTATTCCTGTTTGGTATTGGGGGAGAGCTTTTTGCTTTGGCTTTTATGTTTTTTGATAGTTCTTATTTTTGAAAACATTAGCCGCACAGTGTATGATCTGTGCGGCTGAGTTAGTGTGCTAGATTTTGATTATATGATATGGGATTTTTAGTCTGGACAGTATCTCTTCTTCGCGTTTCTGGCAGGTGAGGAGGATTACCTGGGTTTTGTTTTTGTATAGCCAGCCAAGTGTCTGTGCAAGGCGTTTGTCGTCGTAGCAGACGAAGGTGTCGTCCAGGATGACTGGGTATTCTTCGGTATGCATGAGTTCTCCTGCTGCCATGCGGAGGGCGAAGTAGACCTGCTCGATGGTTCCGCGGCTTACTTGTTCTATGGGAATCCTGCGTTCCTGTGACAGGAGGCTCAGGGACAGTCCTTCTGAAAGGATCAGACGGGTGTATTTTCCTCCTGTAATCTGGCTGATGATTTCTGATGCCCGGGTGTTCAGGTCTTTTTTTAGCTTTTTCTGAAAGGCTTCGGCTAATTCTTCTATTCTGTTTTCTGCCAGCTGGAATGCGTTTTTCTTGTCTTCGTATTCTTTATGTCCGCCTGTTATTTCATCCAGCTCGGCAAGGGATTCGCTTAGGTTATCGTACTGCACCTGTTTTTCCTGGAGCTCGCCTGCGTTGTGGTCGTATTCCCATATCAGCTTTTCTAAGGGGACTTTTTCCTCTTCCGGAGTTATTTCTTCCAGAATCAGCTCTGGCTCGGTCTTGACCTGCTGCTTTGCAATCTTCATGCGGTTCCATATGTAGATCAGGCCGCAGATGAATAATACGATTGTGACAAATCCGTTCCAGGGTCTTGGCAGCAGGAGAAAGCATAGTATGAGTGCAATGGCCAGGATAATGATTTCTATGGGATGGACTCTCCACTTGTCTGGCCGGATCTCGTCGAAGATTCTCTGTTTTACTTCCGGCTCCTCCTGCTTTTCCTGGCTGATACGTGCTTTCCGGACGGTTATCTCTTCTTCCAGATGCTCCTGCTCTTCTCTGATGCGGTGAATATCGCGCCAGATATAGGAGAGCTCTTGTTCCAGCCGCTCACGCTTGTCCTGCTTTTCTCTGATCAGGTTCCGGAGTTCTTTGTCTGCGTCCTTCTTTTTTTCCTGGAGCCGTCTAAGCGCCGCCTCCAGATCCAGGTCACTGTCTCCGGTCACATAATAATTGGTGGCGTAATTCTTAAGCTCAGAGGCAAGGGACAATCCGGGCTGTGCCTTTAGCTGTGCGATGGAAACGGTGTTATCAAATCCTGAGGCGGTGAGTCCGTCAAGAAGCATTTCAAGATCCCCGTCTGCTGCGCTTAGCTGTTCCCCGTCCTCCTGACAGACAATCTCTACATTTTTTGCGTATTTGTCAAAATGCCGGTCTATGGCGAAGTGCCTGCCGCCGGTCTCGAAGATCAGCCTTCCAGAATAGTAATTGGGATTTTCCCATGGCTCATATTTTGAAAATGTGTCATGGTTTGCCGCGCGTCCGCGCCCCCGCTCCATGCCGAACAGCATTCCTTTTATAAATGTATGTATCGTTGATTTTCCGGATTCATTTTCCCCGTACAGAATCTGGATTCCGTCCGAAAACTCTATGGATGTATCCGAAAACTTTCCAAAATTTCTAAGTAATAATTCACAGATTTTCATATTCTCCCCTTTTTTAATGCGTTTGCTCCTGCCTGTTTTCTAAGGAACTGAAATATATAACTTTAACAAGTAAATTGCAAAGTTATTTACAGTTCCTAACCCCCTCGAATTCGAGGGGGTTAAAATCTGGATTATGAAGTCTTTCCCATAATCCCAGAGATTGTATCACATCTCTGTTTCCTATCCAATTTTGAATAGCCGCTGTTAGATATTCTGCCAAATAGTCATTCGTTTTCATCTTCCCACATCTCCCGATACGCTTCAATATAAAATTTGATGCATCCCGAATATACATATAAATATTTTCTACACACCTTTTTATATAATCCCAAAATTCTTTCATTACATGCAAAATCCAGCAGATAATCAAGCAAATGTGATAATTCATCCTCTGACACGGTTCTACTGCACACATCTTCAACCAACGGCAAATAAACCTCATAGGCTTTTTGATGTATTTCAACTATCTGCTCTGCAATCTGATAAATCCTTTCATCCATTAAATTACCTCATAATATTTAAGTGCATCCGCTGTCCTCAGATAATGTCTTCCTGCAACAGAATAAGGATAATCCTCCCTATGAAACCCTACCTTGATCGCATGGCGGTCATCCAGAACCTCTTCTCGTATCATAGATATATCTGTGGTCTTATGGATTCATATACAATTCTCTAATAATCTTATTTTGCTTTCTTGTCTTCCTCGAATCCGGCTTCATCCAATATTGGGGGGACCTTCATCCACTCTTTAGAAACAGTCTCCACATGTTCACCGTTGTCCAAACTAAATCGCATACCTTTTTACTTCTTATTTGTCTTTTGTTCCAATAGTAGTTTTATAGAGTTCAAATAGTCTTCTTCTACATCACTGATGGTTCTTGCTTTATATTTTTTATATTCATCTGTTGCCTTATCAACAGCTTGCTGATGAGAAATATTTCCATTTCCCTGTAACAACTGTTCTCCACTCATTGTAAGTATACGGTCCAGATGTTTTGCCCAATCTTTCATAGTCATTACTTGTTCACGCTCTGCCTGACGCTCTGCAAAATCTAAATACCCAGACACAAGCTGCCCCATTGCCCGAAGTTCCTTTGCACTCAAATAATTTTTAGCAATAACAGCTTCTTTTAAAGTGGGTTGATTTCCCACAAATGTTGTAAGCCCCATGAACTCTTTTTCAGCATCTGCCCGTGTATAAATAACCTCAGCTGCCGTCTGGCCATGAATGGCATAATGAATTTTGTTCTGCACCTTTTTAAAGAAAAGAATCGATATTTCTGCTTTTGGGTCATAATCAATACTGGTAGCATATATTTCCAAAACTTGTCTGTAAAATATTTTTTCAGAAGCACGGATGTCTCTGATTCGTTCGAGTAATTCTTTAAAGTAACCACCGCCACCCAGATTTT
>CANOKL010000035.1 GCA_947566645.1 uncultured Lachnospiraceae bacterium | reverse complement strand
AAAAATCTAACAACCAATTTTTTTTTGGGGGTGTGGGGTTGGGTTTTTTTTTAAAAATACCCCGTCCCCGACTTGCCTTTTTTATGTAGGTGGGCTATAATTTTGAATAGTGAAATTTGAAAAGGCTGCAGAAAACAGTAACTTGTAAGGAGAGTGTAACGAAAAATGCAAAAAATACTAATTATTGACAAAAATCTTGAAGAAGCAGACCTCTTAAAAGAGATTCTGGAAGAAGACTATGAAATTAAGATTTCAGATACTGCGAAGGGTGGTCTTGAAGAAGCAAATAGTGGAAGATATTCCTTAATTCTTCTGTCAGAAGCCATACCTGAGATGACAGATTTCCTGCTGCTTAAAGAGCTGCAGGAAAAGGTGGTGTCACGGAATTTCCCGATTCTCGTCATTGCAGATTCTGCCCGGGCCGGGGAGGAAGAGCGTGGAGTTATGCTGGGGGCTGTTGACTATATTACAAGCCCGTTTAAGCCAATGCTTGTAAGATCAAGAATCTATACATATATAAAGCTGTATGAATACAGAATTCACGAGGAGCGGGAGCAGGCCATGACAGATCAGCTGACCGGCGTGTCAAGCAGACGTCGCTATGAGCTTCATAACATTGTGAAATGGAGGGAAGCGGTCCGTCTGCAGGTTCCCATCTCTATCTGTATGTTTGATCTTGATGAGTTCAGAGCCTATAACGATACATACGGGTATCCGGCCGGAGACAAAGCACTGGCAAGAGTAGCCAAACTCATAATGCCGGAGTTAAAGAGAAGCACAGACTTTTTTGCCCGCTACGAAGGAGACCGGTTTATCGCCATTATCCTGGGCGGAACAGCCGACGATGTATCCGGACATTTACGAAAAATCTGCCAGGAAGTCGAAAACCTTCATATTACCAATAAAACAGAGGCTTCGGAATGGCTGACAGTCAGCATCGGCGGAGTTACGGTAATCCCACAGATCAGAGACGAGTATGAATCTTATGTAAAAGCCGCAGAGACAATGCTCCAGGAGGCAAAAAAGGCCGGAAAAAACCAGGTTGCCTGGAAATAACGAATTGGGGACAGGTCATTTTCAATCTGGGACGGGGCATTTTTAAAAATGCCCCGTCCCCAATTAGGATAGTTTGCTATGGGGAAGGTTCCAGTCGTAGTGTCTGGCCAGCATGCGGATTGCGATTACGATCAATGCACTTGTTATCATGGCGATATCGGGATCGAATATCTGCCATGTCCCGGCATAGAGGAGCGCTCCGGCGAGTGAGGCGCAGGCATAGATATGCTCTTTTAATATAGAAGGAATTTCGCAGACCATGATGTCCCTTATCAGTCCGCCTCCCACGCCAGTGATGACTCCCACAAAGATTGTAAGGAAGAAATAGTGATCAATATTATAGGTGATTGCCGTGTCCACTCCGACTACGGTGAAGGCGCCAAGGCCGATGGCGTCCAGGGAATTGAAGACCTGGTTATAACGCTCGATCTGCATGAATGTTTTAAGCAGCCTTTTTGACTGTATGGTGAAGAAGATCAGGATGGCGGCCAGTACGGCGACTCCGGCATAGAAGGGATTTCTAAAGAGTGCTGGCGGGACATTTCCGATGAGGATGTCCCGGAACATGCCGCCGCCGGTGGCTGTAATGACGGCGAGTACGATGACTCCGAGAAGATCCAGCTTCTTGCGGATTCCGACCAGGGCCCCTGAACAGGCAAAGGCAATTGTACCGATTAGTTCCATTGCAAAGAGCAGGGATGTATTTATCATGTCTGTTATCTGTCCTTTCTATATTAATATTTGTGGATTCTATAAAAACAGAGCGTACTCCAAAATTGATATTAATGATACTAAAATTAATCGGACATGTCAATAGAAATATGTTACAATACTTATAGAGGCGCAAAGGGAATGTTACTATTCACGGCTCAGGAATGCGCGTAAGCTGCGCAGGGTCTGCCCTAGCGAAGCGAGGGTATTCCGTGAATAGTAACGATAAATTTCAGGTACACAGGAGTAAGAGCAATGAGGGTAGGAATATTTGATTCAGGGATGGGAGGTTTATCGGTTCTTCATCAGGCGCGCAGGGAACTTCCGGAAGCTGAGTTCATCTATTATGCGGATGAGGAGCATGTACCATACGGGGAAAAGACTGGAGAGCAGATCAGAGGCTATATAGATGAGATCATCCGATTCATGCTGGATAAGCAGGTGGATGCAATTGTGATTGCCTGCAACACGGCGACCAGTGTTGCCACGAAGGAGTACAGAAGCCGTTTCCCGGTGCCGATTATTGGCATGGAGCCTGCAGTGAAGCAGGCAGTGGAGGTCTACGGACATCTTCCGGGAAGGATTCTTGTGGCGGCCACTCCGGTAACGATTGCCGGGGACAAGCTCCATCATCTCTTAGAGCAGGTGGACCGGGAAGACCGGGTGGATCTTGTGGCGCTTCCAGGACTTGTACGGTTTGCAGAAAGAGGGGATTTTCATACAGAGGCGATTACAGAGTACCTCAGGAACGAGCTGAAAGACTACTCCCCGGAAAATTATAAGGCATTTGTCCTTGGATGCACGCACTTTAACTATTTTAAAGCATATTATAAAAGGATATTTTCGGATAAAGTACAGCTTGTGGATGGAAATGCGGGAACAATCCGCCAGCTTATGAGGAAGCTTGGCATAAAAAAAGGGACAGACGCCGTGGAAAAGGGAAGCAGGGGAAGAATCCAGTATTATTTTTCAGGGAGACCTGTTACGAAAGAGGAAGAAAAGCGTATCGGGACATATATAGAACAGCTGGACATAGTGGAATGAGATTTTTAAGCAAAAAAAAATATATTTTGGAGGTAGAAGGATGAGATACCAGATACAAGGAGAGACACTTCCAGTCGTGATCTGCGAGCTGGAAGGCGGAGAGAAGATGATTACGGAGGGCGGAGCCATGTCCTGGATGTCGCCGAACATGTTGATGGAGACCACCAGCAACGGCGGAATCGGAAAAGCATTCGGAAGAGCATTTTCAGGAGAAAAGATGTTCCAGAATGTCTATACCGCACAGGGCGGACCTGGAATGATTGCATTCGCGTCCAGCTTCCCGGGTTCGATTAAGGCATTCCAGATTGAGCCGGGACAGGACATGATTTTCCAGAAGAGCGCATTTCTCGCATCAGAGGCAGGAGTGCAGCTTTCTGTGCATTTCCGCAAGAAGCTGGGATCCGGACTGTTCGGAGGCGAGGGCTTCATCATGCAGAAAGTAAGCGGCCATGGGACTATGTTTGCCGAATTCGACGGACATGTGGTTGAGTATGAGCTTCAGGCCGGTCAGCAGATCGTAATTGATACCGGATATCTTGCAGCCATGAGTGGAACCTGCAGTATGGATATTCAGAGTGTGCCAGGGGTAAAGAACATGCTGTTCGGCGGGGAAGGAATCTTCAATACCGTCATCAGTGGTCCGGGACATGTGTGGCTTCAGACCATGCCGATCAGTAACGTGGCAGGCGCGATCAGGCCATATATCCCCACATCCTCATAGGAGCTTGAAAGGATGCGCAAATGGGGACAGGTCATTTTCAATCTGGGACGGGGTATTTTCAAAAATACCCCGTCCCCAAATCTGGCAAAGAAGTTTTCCCTTCTTAATATTGTGCTTATTTCTCTTATCATGCTTTCGTTCATCATATTACTTAATTTTTTCTTTGAAAAATCCGTACTGGGAATTGTGGGTAATGAATATGTGCAGAAGTTCCGGATTGTGTCGGATAATTGCACGGAGATCTTGTCAGATGCGGAGCGTATCACGAAGATTCTGTTTACGAATGAGGACGTGGAGGCATGGTTTCTTGACAGTAAAGATTCAGACTATGGGCAGCGCTTAAAGCAGCGGATCCGGGTGGAGAGCCACCTGGATTATCTGGAGGCCCTGTATCCGAAGCAGCAGTTCAGCAGTATTTCGATCTATGCGGCAGACGGGGAGATGGTGAATTCCAATGGAATCCGCTCAAGGGCAGGGCTTTACCAGCAGTTATTTGAGGACATACAGGGAGAGAAGGCGAAGCCAGGATGGATTGACCTGTACGAAAAGCGTGAGGACGGATATCAGGACGGAGGGATTGCTTATCTGAGGCCCTACCGGGATTACCCGTCAGGACAGATTAAGGGTTATATTATTATAGAGTATAAGTCCGAGCTTCTGAGTAAGAACTTCACGCCTCTTCGTTATGAGGAGGACGGCCAGTATATGGTTGTGGATATGGAGGGAGATGTCAAGCTTTTTTCAGACAGGTCAGACAGGAAAATGGATACGAAGACAGAGGAAAAGAAGGATGAGAGAGCAGGGCAGAATGTTGGGAAGGAAGAGTTTTTCCAGTGGGCGACAGAAGGAGACCGGGACGGGAATACCTTTAACATAGGCGGCGAGAAATATTTTATTACGGCTGCAAGGATTGACACATTGAACTGGATTATGATCGGAATCACTCCGGTCAGCACGCTTATGGAGCCGGGAAAGGCCATGACCTCTCTGGTCTATGTGCTGGGGATATTTGCTGTGGTGATCAGTTCTGTGCTCACTTTCTGCCTGGCGCACAGTGTGACAAGACCACTTTCTGAGCTTGCGCATACCATGAAAAGCCTGGGACAGGGACACTTAAATGTCAGTGTTCCGGTGCACGCTGAAGATGAGATTGGCATGCTCTCGATGGAATTTAACAAGATGACAGGTCAGATTAAGAACCTGGTGGACCAGGTATATAAGGAACAGCGTGACAAGCGCAAATACGAGCTTGCCGTTCTGCAGGCACAGATTAACCCCCACTTCCTCTATAATACGTTAAGCAGTGTCAGCGCACTGATAAAGATGCAGAAGTCAGAGGATGCATTCCAGATGATCCGTTCCATCGGACAATTTTACCGTACAGCCTTAAGCAATGGGAAGAATCTGATTCCCCTTAGCGAAGAAATAAAGAATATTGAGAGTTACCTTCAGATTCAGTCCATGCGGTACGGAGATAAGATTACGTATCAGATTGAATTTCCTGGAGAGATTCTGGAAACAGTAATTGTAAAGCTTACGCTTCAGCCCATTGTGGAAAATGCAATCTATCATGGCGTGAAAAATGTTCCCCATAAAGGAGCTATCCGGATTCGCGGATACCGGCAGGGGGAGATGATACTGATTGAAGTGGAGGATAATGGAATCGGTATAGACACGAATAAGGCTCAGGAGGCTCTTTCCTCTGACCGGGGAAAGGAGGAACAGCCCTTCGGCTTCGGACTATATAATATACAGCAGAGACTGAAGCTTTATTTTGGCGAGGAATACGGGATTTCCATTTCCGGAAGCCCCGGTAATGGAACTGTGGTTACGGTAAGAATACCATTCGGGTATACACCCATGGCCGTTCCCCCTGGGACTGGTTCCAAAGGAGAGGAGAGATATGAAAAAGGTACTGATCGTAGATGATGAATATCTTCTCCGGGAGTATGTGAAGTGTTCTGTGGAGTGGGACAGGCTGGGACTGTCCATTGCAGGTGAGGCAGAGGATGGACGGGAGGCTGTGGAAAAGGCAGAGAAGCTCAGGCCGGATATTATGATTATGGATATCAATATTCCGTTCATGAACGGACTTGAGGTATCCCGCCGTGTGAAGGAAATCCTTCCGGATACTCAGATTCTGATACTGACAGCGTATGGAGAATTCGAGTATGCGAGGGAGGCCATCCAGTTTGGTGCAGTCAGTTTTCTCTTAAAGCCCCTCGATCCTGCAGAGCTGGAAAAGGAGCTTGAGAATGCAGCCCGGAAAATCGACAGCAGCATCAGCCTCGAACAGCAGAGCATCCGGGAGGTAATGGGTGATCTGCCCTACAGTGCCCAGGAGTTTCTTACGCTTCTCAGGGGGAGAAAGTATGAAGAAGCATATGCAGTGATTGACCGGAGCTTTGCTCTATTTGAAGAGAGACAGATGTCCAGGCAGACGGTGTCCTATGTGACGATGGATATTCTCGTGAACTTTACCGGGTATCTCTCCGAGCTTGGCGTGGAGATTTCCGAAAAAATGTCTGAGGAAATGGCGCAGATGAATCAGCTTGCCTGCACGTCTCCTGCCCAGGAGGTTAAGGACCGCCTTCTGGCAATTCTGGAAGAGACAGTTGCCCCCCTGGAGAAGAGGCTTGTCCCATCGGGCAGGAAGAAGGTATCTGAGGCAAAAAGGTACATTGAAGAAAATTACTGGCAGACCGAGACCGGGCTGAACCAGATCGCGGAGAAGATCGGTGTGAACCCAAGCTACCTGAGCAATTTATTTAAGAAGGAATACGGCTGCTCCTTAAGCCGTTATCTGATTCGTGTGCGCATGGAGCAGGGGAGGAAGATGATGGAAGAAACCCCGGATATTACAGTGATGGAGGTCGCAGAGCTGGTGGGATATTCAGACGCATATTATTTCAGCAAGTCTTTCAAAAGCCAGTATGGAATCACCCCGTCAAAATATCTGGAAGAACGCAAAATCAAGAAGGAAAACATATAAAGTAAAAGAGTTTCACATGTGAAAATATGCGAGACTCTTTTTAATATAGGAAACTTTTTTATGCATTTATCCAAAAATATTACAGGCGCTCTAAAAATTTTTCATTCACGAAAAGGGAGGAAATTTATATAATGGTTTCATCACAAAAGCAAAGGAGGGAGGGATAAGAAGTGGGGAATAAGGAGAACCAAAATGAAAACAGACAAGGTGTTCCATCCAGACAGATTCATCTGGATTTCCACACAAGTGAGAAGATTGAAGGCGTATGTGCAGACTTTGACGCAGAGGAATTTGCTTCCACGCTGGAGGAAGCCCATGTGAATTCCGTCACATTATTCAGCTGCTGCCATCACGGGATGCTCTATTATGACTCGAAGAAATTTCCCCAAATGGTACACCCGCATCTGGTGCACAGGGATCTATTAAGAGAACAGACAGAAGCCTGCCACAGGCATGGGATCAAGGTGAATCTGTATACAACGATCCGCTGGAATAAACGGGCGGCGGACATGCATCCCGAGTGGATCTGCATTGATGAACATGGCGCCCTGCAGGATTATAAAGGGCTTGGGTATTTTGAGCCGGGCTTTTATAAAAATCTCTGTGTCAATACAGCATACCGGGATTTTCTAAAGGAGCAGTTTGGCGAGGTGCTGGAGACGATACCGGCAGAAGGAGTATGGTATGATGCGGCATTTATGAATGAATGCTGCTGCCCCGAGTGTCAGAGGAGGATGAGGGAAAATGGAATGGATCCCCGGACAGCCAGGGACAGGAGGCGCTTCGCACAGATGACCTATTATGAGATGGTGGAGGACCTGACAGCTTTTGCAAAGTCATATAATCCGGACTTTTATGTCTGCTATAACAAAGGGCATGTAGGTTATCTGGATAAACCGGCGGCAAAGGATTACAGCTATTTTTCCTTCGAATCTCTTCCGGGAGTGGAGTGGGGATATCTTGATTTCCCCGTGTCTGCAAAATATATGCGGAACTTTGGGAAAGAGTGCCTGGGACTTACCAGCAGATTTCATACGGAATGGGGAGACTTCCATGCTTTCCGTAATCAGGCGGCAATGGAATATGAGGTCTTTTCCATGCTGGCAAATGGCTGTAAATGTACCATAGGAGACCAGATGGATTACTGGGGTGTTCTGATAAAGACATGTACCGTCAGATCGGAGAGGTATATGGGTCAGTAAAAGACAAGGAGCCCTGGTGCGAGGGAGCAGTCCCGGTGACCGAGATCGGCGTCTTTACAGCTGAGGAGTTCTTTGGGACAGGAAAAGCCGGTGAGATCCCAGGCGCCTCTGAGGGAACCGCCAGGATGCTTATGGAATTAAGCCAGCAATTTGACTTTATTGACAGCCAGTCGGATTTCGGCAGATACCGGCTGCTGATACTGCCAGACGTCATACCGGTAGATGAAGAATTAAAGACAAAGCTTGGTTCCTATATCAGCATGGGCGGCAGGGTCATCTGCACCGGGGAATCAGGGCTCGACATCCAGAAGACCCGGTTTATGGTGAGAGAGCTTGCTGTCCGTTACAAAGGAAAGGCGCCCTACAGCCCGGACTTCATGAAGCCCCAGGCTCACCTGGCAGAAGGACTTGCAGATGCGGAGCATG
The DNA here is from genome assembly GCA_947566645.1 of uncultured Lachnospiraceae bacterium. Taxonomy (GTDB): domain Bacteria; phylum Bacillota; class Clostridia; order Lachnospirales; family Lachnospiraceae; genus CAPEBR01. Next base: position 37,385 of record CANOKL010000035.1, on the reverse strand, counting down.
TAATGTACGACTGCGGCACATGGGTGGAAGCTAAAGAAAATGCAGAATATGTCCAGATGGCAGTACGTCCAGTATTTAACAGGGAGAAGGATACCTTCTGCTCACACCTTCATTCCCCGTCGGCAAGAAAGGAGTGCTACCCCGCAGTGGTGGAGACAAAGAGCACAGCATACTTTATCCACCCCATTTTCTCCACTTATCAGAAAACAGCGCCCCACTGGTACAAGGTGCTCTTCCAGAATGAACTGCGCCGGCTTCTGCCAATACAGCTTGTCTCTCACAGCGGCCCGTCAGGAGTCATTACAAATCTGATGGAGCAAAAGGAAAAGAACCGGCAGATTTTACATATTCTGTATTACATTCCAGAGAGAAAATGCAGACTCCTGGATATTGTTGAAGATGTTGTCCCATTATATAATTTAAAGATCATTTTACGAAAGGAAAAGAGGGTCAGGAGAATCTATCTCGCTCCATCTATGGAGGAATTACCATTCAGGGAGGAGGAAAATACAGTGGAATTTACCATTCCAGAGATAGCGGGTCACCAGATGTGCGTTATAGATTTTCTGAAATAGACACTAATGAGTTCATTTATAAAGGAGGATGAAAAAGTATGAGTATGAGAAACAGATTATTAAGCGGTTTACTGACAGTGATGCTTGTGGGTTCCCTTGCAGGCTGTTCCGGAGGAAGCGGTGACGGCAACTCTTCCTCAGACAGCGGCAGTGATGCACAAAGCAGCAAAGCAAAGGTAAAGATTACATTTATGAGCCGTGACAGCGGCGATACCCCCATGGCTAAGGTATATGAGGATCAGATTGCAGCATTCATGAAGGACAATCCGGATATTGAAGTCCAGAATGATTCCGTCTATGAGGAAGTGGCCTATAACAATAAGCTTAAGGTTGCCATCTCCACCGGGGAGACGCCGAATATCTTCTATTATCCTGCAATCGCCGGACTTACAGAGTGGGCGCAGAGCGGCGTGCTTCTTGATCTGACCGGGGCACAGAAGGAATCCGCGCACTTGGAGTAGGAGATAAGAGCTGGACAGATGAAGATGTGGTAGAGTGCCTTCAGATTACAAAGGATCTAAAGGAAAAGAAGGCTTTCATGGACGGGTTTGAAGGAATTGATGTGAATACGCAGATGAGCCAGTTTCTGACAGGAGAGGTGGCAATGATCTCCCACAGCAGCCCCATTATCCCGGAAATGTACAACACAGATTCCAAGATTTTAGACGATATCTCCTTCTTCCCCTTCCCATACTTTGAGGACAAGCCGGAATACAAGGATACGAGAGTCGTATACACCTCCGGATGGATGCTTTCCGGCACAATGGATGATGCAGAAAAAGATGCAACATTAAAGCTAGTAAAATACATGACAACGCCCGAGGCAATCCAGGAGAGAATGGACGCGGCTATGAGAGTTGCGCCTTATAAAAATATCACAGCGCCAGAGAATGCACCGCAGATCTTCAAGGACATGGTTTCCTACACTGACACCATTACCAATTCTGTAGGGGAGTATTTTGACTATGATAAATGCGCAACACTGGTGGACGTGTCCCGGAACGGAATTCTGAATATGATGCTTTCCAATTCCCCGGAAGAAACAGCAAAAGCAATCCAGGCAGACATAGACGCCAACCGTCCAAAGTAAATCAGCCTGTCTGCAGATCATACCAGATGGATTTCACAGATACCGTGCGGATTGCACGGTATCTGTATCAGTAAAATGAAAGGAGTAATTTCTTTTGGAGAAAATCAGAAAAAATAAAAAAATTATATGCATCTTTTTATTTCCGGCATTCTTTATATATCTGTGTTTTGAAGTGATTCCGGTTCTCATGACCATCTACTTTTCCTTCCATGAATGGCCGGGAATTCAGTCCGTCCCCCTGGAATTCGTGGGACTGGACAATTTTGTAAACCTGTTCCGCAACGATATATTTTTAAAATCCCTGAAGAATGTGTTTCTATACGTAATCGCCAGTGTCATACTCCAGGTTCCCTTAGGCTTCGCACTGGGACTGCTGGTACATAAATTTACACATTTTAAACGGTTTTTCAAGGCCTCCTTTTTTATCCCCATGATACTGTCCGTGACCGCGGTGGCTCTGCTGTGGAACTTCATCTATTTTCCCACAGATAAGGGAATCCTCAATACCCTGCTGATCCATGCCGGACTGCCGGATCTGGCCAGACAGTGGCTCGTAGACCCGGAAACATCCCTGCCGGCCCTGATCATCGTCAGCACCTGGACCAGTGTAGGTTATTACATGATCATCTGCCTGGCCGGTCTCACCGCGATCCCGGATTCCGTAATCGAGGCAGGCGAGATGGACGGAGCCACTGGCATCCGGAAGGTCTGGTATCTGTACATCCCCATGCTCTGGGATTCCGTCAAAATGTCCGTGATCATGGTCATAACAGGTGTATTGAAGATCTTTGATACGGTTTACATACTGACTCCCTCCGGCGGTACAGACAATTCCACGATCGTACCTGCACTGCTGATGTACAACGAATCCTACCGTTATGGCCATTACGGAACAGGAAGCGCAATTGCCACAATTATCTTCATATTAAGCGCCCTGGTATCCGTCATAAGCCTGCGCCTCATGAACAAACGAGAAAGCATTGAGTATTAAGAAAAGTACAGAGGATTAGAAAAGCACAGAGAACTAAGAAAAACACAGAAAACTAAGAAAGGCACAGAGAACTAAGAAAAGTACAGGGAATTAAGAAAAACACAGAGAACTGAGAAAAATACAAAGAATTAAGAAAAATACAGAGAATTAAGGAAAATGTAGAGAATCAAGAAAAATGCAGAGTGCTGAAAATAAGCATAATAAGCGAATAAAATATATAGCATGCTATAAAAATAGACAAATCTCTATCAATATAAATCTGTATAGAAAGAAGGGATAATTTGAAAAAAGCTGAAAAAAGAGTACACACACTGGGACATAAGATCGGATTTCTCATATTCCTTGCCATAGCAGTAATCAACGTCTACCCATTAATATTTTCCATATTCTGCTCATTAAAAGGAAACCTGGAGATCTTTTCCTCCTTCATCTCCCTGCCAGAACAGCTCCGGTTCGAAAACTACATAACCGCATGGAAAGTAGGAAACATCGGGCGATACTTCCTGAACACAATCCTGCTTGCAGCCGGGACACTCCTGATCTCAGGCCTGTTCGGAACCATGGCATCCTACATCCTGTCAAGGTTCCGCTTCAAAATAAAGTCCGGCATCTACCTGTTCTTCATCTCCGGCATGATGATCCCCATCCAGGCAGTCCTGATTCCGCTGTCCTACGTATTCGGAAAACTGGGAATTATGAACAACTACGGAATGCTGCTCTTACTCTACTCCGCCTTCTGCTTCCCCATGACCGTACTCATAATGACAGGATTCATGAACAGCATCCCCACAGAACTGGAAGAAGCAATGATCATAGACGGAGCAGGCATCTGGCAGGTATTCTTCCAGATGGTCATCCCACTGTCCATGCCAGGAATCATAAGCGTCTCCATCTTCAACTTCATCCAGGTATGGAACAACCTGCTGTTCCCTCTCATCTTCATCACCGACAAAGAAAAAGGAACCATCTCCATGGGTCTTCTGGCCTTCTTCGGAGAATACAGCACAGACTACAGCGCATCCATGGCAGGAATCTGCCTCACAACCATACCTGTCATCATCGCATACGTACTCTTCCAGGACAAGATAGAAAACGGCCTCATGAGCGGAGCCATAAAAGGGTAAGGTGGCTAATTTGGGACGGGGCATTTCTAAAAATGCCCCGTCCCAAATTAAAAACAGGGTGTCCCCGATTGAAGCAGGTGGAGGTGTTTTTCGAAGTTTACCCCGTCATTGCGCGGTACGCCTTCTTTTACGGAGTCTGCTATGGAGATTTCCAGGAATCTGCCGGCTGTCTCAATTATGGAGGGTATGTCTTTTCCGGCGGCAATGCCTGCGGCGAGGCAGGACGCGAAGAGGTCGCCTGTTCCGGAGTAGCTCTGTCCGATGTAGGGGAATGCGCGCAGGGCTGTCTGTTCTCCTGAGAGATAGTAGTTTCCCATCTGCGTTGTCCCGGTTTCATCTGTAAAGTGTATGCCGGTAACGATAATGTGGGCAGGTCCGTCTTCGGTCAGGGAGTATGCAAGGCTGTGGATGGTCTTAAGCAGTTTACCGGTGTCAGTGATTCCTTTTATGCTGTGGAAGTCTGCGTCAGCGAGAAGGCAGAGCTCGGTCAGGTTGGGTGTGATGATGTCTGCTTTTTGTACGAGCCTTTTCATCTGACGCAGAAGTTCTGGTGTAAACATATCGTATTTTACTCCGTCATCTCCCATGACGGGATCCACCAGAAGAAAAGTTTCTGGAGTGTCAAACGTATCTATAAAACGAAAGATCTGCCGGATCTGTTCTTCACCTGCAACGAATCCGGTGTAGATCCCGTCAAAGGTCTGCCCCATCTTTTTCCATTCTCTGCGGAAATGTTCCATTTTATCTGTATAATCATCTAAATAATAGCTGGGATATCCTGTCTGTGCGGTCAGTATGGCTGTAGGCAAAGGGCATGGCTGTACGCCCATTGCCGAGATAACGGAAATGGCGGCGGTGAGCGAACAGCGTCCGAAGCCGGACAGATCGTTGATTACTGCGATTTTTTTGGTCATGTTGTGTCTCCTCCTTAGTGGTCTGTTATTATGACAGATGACATTATTGTGATTATTACAGTGCAGCATGGTTGGCTGTGGCCAAAATCGTATATTACGTAGTATGGCGCGATTTTATGCCTGTGTCAAGATCATGATTCATTTGGAGGATAACAAAAAACAGTCGTCATTAATGAATAGGGCGACGCTGTCTGCAGTGCGGTTTAGAATTTTACAAAAAGGGGGGCATGCGTTTACCGTGAATTCTAATTTTTTAGCCTTTACATATGAGAAATCAGTTGATATAATAAAACTGAAAGATGTAGGAACAACTATAGAGATGCTTCACTAAAAAAACAAATAAAACAGGGGTGATTGTATGACTGAAAAAGAGATGATTAATAATCTAATCGATGTATATATCAATCTCCAGCGAATTGACATAGCAGATGACACAAAAAAGGAGATTGACAACCAGATCAGGACAGTGAAAGCAAAATTAGAATCCTTTGGCATTATAACAAGTGATTTGACAATCAACAAATAAAATGAATACAATCCTTATAGCAAAATGAACTATAAGGATTGTATTTTTTTTCGTCATACATCATTACCATAATAATGTTAAAATGTAAAAAAATATTTTACATTTCTATTGATAATTCTTTTTTTTCTGCATATAATAAGAATGAAGAAAGAGAAGGAGGTCATCATAATGAAGTTTGATGAAATGTTTGAACAGAGAAGTCTGGTGGCTTCAAAGTTAAAAGATTGTATTAGAGATCTGGGCTACACAAAGGTTTCCTTTGCGGCAAAAGCAGATATTTCACGGCCAACACTTGATAAGTTATTGAGTGGAAGCATAGATAATAAGAGTTCATTTGATCGTCATTTACAAAAAATATTGAAACTTCTTGATATGACAGTAGAAGAATTGATGCTGTATCATTTAGCTCCAACTAAAAATGTCACAGCAACTGTGTTTTCACAAAACGCACCAATAGATCATGAAATGAGTGATACGGCGAAGAAACAATATAATTTACTTCTGGATGTTATTGACCTGTGTGCAATTTACTATTAAGGGGCGCATGCTGTCCGGTGGACAGCAGTTCTGCGCCGACCATAATGAAATGGAGACGATATATGAGCGAATTGATTACTGCTGAGAATTTAGATTTAGTTATAAAAAAGAATACAGAAATCAAAGATGAGGTATTAAGACAAGCTATTAAGTTTCAGACAAATCCGTCAATAATGAAAGTAGCTTCAGCACCTCAACTTGCATTAATAATCTTGCAGGGATTTGGATTAGTTCAAATGCCTATTGAAGATAAATTCTGGAGTGGGGCAATATATGTTAAAGATGGAAAGATTATTCCAGTTGTAAATACTTCTTTGCCAAGAGCAAATCAATATTTTACTGCATGGCATGAAATATATCATTTGATATTTGACAAAGTATCGTTTGATCATTTTATTGAAGCTGACAATACTTTGGAAGAAAGAAAGGCTGAATGCTTTGCAGCATGTATGTTGTTAAATGGTGTAGATAGATATTTTACAGAACTTCCAGAAATGGATTTTGTTTCTAAAATCTTTTATTGTATGTCAGCATTTCAAGCACCGTATAAAGCAGTACTGGTTTCACTTTATGAGTATGCTATTAAAAGTGAAAACGAGAAGCTTTGTAGCAGAATCAAGGAAGTATTCGATCTGCAGTTTGAGGATTTGCCAGATAGATTTAGAATGTTGGGATTAGATGATAGTTTAGTGACTCCTTCTTATGTCATTAATACATCTTCTTTACAAGAAAGAATAAAGAGGGTAAAGGCTGCAAATCCAGAACTTCATTACCACAAGGATAATGAAGAGTATTTGAAGAATATTATGACTGAAATAGCCATGATAACGAGGAGGGGCGAACGATCGAAATAGAAAAGATTACAAAAATTGATAATAAAAAACATATCGCGCTCGTGGACACCTCATCAATCTCCTTTATGCAGGCGCTGCAAAGAAAAGGGGTACAATCAGATTCAGTACTGAAAGATTATAACTTAATTTTGGTTCCCAAATGGGTATTAACTGAAATAGATGATGCTTCAGGAAGAGCAGGTTATGTACATAAATTAATTGAGCAAGGGTATCCAATATATTGTATCGAAGAAGGAAGTTATTCAGATTTGACTAATAATGAAGAGGGAAATCTTTATAAGATAGTTCTTGCATCCACACGCCAATTAGCAAGAGTCAGAGGATATTTGCGCCGGTTTGTTGAAAAAACGGATCCTCTTGATATGGATGCATACAAGGATTGGATAGAAAAGCTGTATAATGAATGGCCAATTTCAGAAGAGATGCTATCAACTGGAAGGATAAAAAAGAAAAATGCTGGTGAGGTGTCAATCACAATTCTGGCTGAGATTGTATCGTGGTATTATCCGGAGACCAAGACATTGACAGTGTATTCTCAAGATCGTGATACGTATGAGTTTCAGAGAAAGGCTGAGGCGGACCTAAGGGATGTATTTGCATCAAGAATACCAGTACCTGTTTCATACAAGAGTAATGATGCTATATTATGTCAGCTTGTAAGAGACGGGAAAATGAGTATAGAGGATATTGATGATTATAGAAAAGATATGCGAAAGATTACTTATAGTAAAGAGCAGGATGATCATTCAATTATATTAGTTACAGAATTAGTAGACAATGAATTGTTTGAACAGCTTGTTGCGGATAAAACAGTTCGCATTATTTTTTAGCAGACATTCCAACAGTGAAAAGTCCTCAGTACCAGTCTTCGGGTAGTGATCTTCTGCAAAGATATACATTTAAAAATCACCAAATAAAACGAATACAATTCTTATAGCAAAATGAACTATAAGGATTGTATTTTTTCATGTAACTGTGAAGGTATCTGAAATGTTATTTTTTTCTTTACATTTTTACACCCCATCAAGTAACATATCACTTGACAAAGAGTTTATTAAGAGTATAATAAGCTTAGTGCGTAAGTTTAGTAAAAAATGATTTTTGGTTTAGGAGAAGATGATCTCATGGAGCTTGAATATGTGAATGAACACATCGGGAATAAGATTAAGGATCTGAGGAACAGGAACGGCCTGACCCAGCAGGAGCTGGCGGACCGCACAGAGCTTACGAAGGGCTTCATCTCCCAGCTTGAGAGGGGGCAGGTGTCCCCGTCCATCGTGACACTGTTAGACCTGATCGAATGCCTGGGGACAACTGCTTCTGATTTTTTCAAAGAGACCGAAGAAGAGCAGGTGGTATACTCAGAGCAGGGCTTCTTTGAGAAGGTGGACGACGCGGGAAACAGCATCCAGTGGATCGTCCCCACGGCACAGAAGTATCAGATGGAGCCGCTTCTGGTAGTCGTACAGCCTCACCAGACTTTAGAAGAGGATAAACCGCATGACGGAGAAGAATTCGGATATCTGATATCCGGAAGGCTCATCCTTCATCTTGGGGATAAGGCTTATCGTATTAAGGCAGGAGAGAGCTTTTACTACCCGGCAAAGCGCAGGCACCGGATTGAGAATCCCGGAGCAAGACCGGCAAAATTCATCTGGGTCAGTACTCCGCCTACATTTTAAAAAGATGCCGGAGCATGAGATACGGAGCAATCCGTGGCATCATGGTGTCAGGATATCTTTTGACACTTATAATACACTATGATCATTGGGGGAAATCATGGAACAGAAGACAAATATTATTGAATTGAAGCATATCACGAAGACCTATAAGGACGGCTTCAGCGCAGTCTCAGATCTCAGCCTGGAGGTAAAAAAGGGGGAATTCATCACATTCCTCGGGCCCTCCGGATGCGGAAAGACCACGACTCTGCGGATGATCGCCGGATTTGACATTCCGACAGAAGGAGATATTCTTCTGAACGGGACATCCATTACAGAGCTTCCGCCGAATGAGCGTCCCATCAACACAGTCTTCCAGCGGTATGCTTTATTTCCGCATATGAATATTTATGAAAATATTGCCTTCGGCCTGCGGCAGAAAAAGATGCCGGAGAATACGATTGTGAAAAAGGTAAAAAAAGTCCTGGAGCTGGTAGATCTGGAAGGCTTTGAAAAGAGAAGCATTGATACCCTGTCCGGAGGCCAGCAGCAGAGAGTTGCTATTGCAAGGGCTGTGGTAAATGAACCGCAGATCCTTCTTCTGGATGAGCCTCTGGGGGCTCTGGATCTGAAGATGCGTAAGGAGATGCAGCTGGAGCTTAAGGAGATGCACAGAGAGCTTGGCATCACCTTTATTTATGTTACCCATGACCAGGAAGAGGCGCTTACCATGTCAGACAAGATCGTGGTCATGGCAGAAGGAAAGATGCAGCAGATCGGCACGCCGGAGGATATCTATAACGAGCCTGCCAATGCCTTTGTGGCAGACTTTATCGGGGACAGTAATATTTTCAATGGAATTATGACAGGGAAGCTTAAGGCCCGCTTCTGCGGAGGGGAGTTTGCCTGCGTGGATGATTTTGAAGAGGGGACTCATATTACGGCAGTGGTGCGCCCGGAGGATGTTGTACTGACAGAGCCGGGGCAGGGGAAGATCAGAGGAATTGTAACCTCTGTGATCTTCAAGGGAATGCACTATGAGATTACTGTGGAGTCCGGCAAGAATGAGATTATCGCCCAGTCTGTAAACTCTGCGGCAGCAGGAGACCGGGTCGGAATATACGTGGAGCCTGACAACATCCATATTATGCTGGCAGAGGATCATACGAACATCTTTGCTGCGGAGATTAATAGAAACTACGAGTTGGAATATAACGGGAAAGTTCTTGATGTGCAGCTTACGGATCTTATAAAGGGCAGCAGGCTGACAGAGGACGGAACGCTCCTTGACGGAAATGGGCTGGAGCTTGACAGGAACAAGCTCAGAATCAAGATTTCCATCAAGCCGACAGACATTGAGCTGACGGATGAACAGGAGGAGGGCCTGGTACAGGGGTATATCAGTAATCTGATCTACAAGGGCGATCATTACAGCTATGTGATTCATACAGACCTGGAGCAGGATTTCGTGGTAAATGATGAGTATCTGTGGAATATGGAGGACCAGGTGGGTCTTCTGATGCCTGTTGATAAGATGGTATTTACAGTTAAGAAATAGGAGGGGCTCATGCAGAAAAAGATATTGTCCAGAAAAAGTCTGGGGATTCCTTATATGATTTTTTTGGTGCTTTTTGTGATGGCGCCCCTGTTTGTGCTGATCTATTATGCATTTACCAACGGGCAGGGAGAGATTACGATACAGAATCTGACCGGATTCTTTTCGGATCCCAATACGCTGGGAACCCTGTGCTACAGCTTTGGCATTGCGGCGGTTACAACAGCAGTATGCCTGCTTCTTGCATATCCTGTGGCATATGTTCTGGCAACCAGCCATTTGAAAGAGAAGTCAGTTATCCTGCTGCTTTTTATTATGCCTATGTGGATTAATTTTTCCCTCAGGATTACGGCATTAAAAGAGCTCCTTACATGGCTTGAGGGGAATCTGGCATACCATCCTTTCCTAAATACGGTCATTGGCATGACCTATGATTTCCTTCCCTTTATGATCTTACCGATCTACACCACCATCTCAAAGCTTGACGGGGCGCTTCTGGAGGCGGCAAGGGATCTCGGGGCAGGGGAGCTTCAGGCATTTTTAAAGGTAACACTGCCTTTATCGATCCCGGGAATCATCAGCGGGGTTTCTATGGTATTTCTGCCTGCCATGACCAATTATGTGGTACTGGATATGCTATATAATAGTACTTATATTATGGGAAGTCTGATCGGAAGCTACTTTGCGTCTTACAACTGGCATGGAGGCTCTATGATTGCGCTGATCCTTCTGGGAATTGTCTGCCTGTTTACACTGCTGACCAGAGGAGCTGAGGAGGAAACTGCGAGAGGGGGAGTGCTGCTGTGACAAAGAAGATATGGAGAAGTATGGTGATTGTTCTGGTGCTGCTGTTCTTGTATCTGCCTATTTTAATCCTGTCTGTATACAGCTTTACGGATGCGGCCAATATCGGGGCGATACGGGGATTCTCCTTTCATAATTACGTGACGCTTTTTACAACGCCGGAGCTTGTGAAGATGATTCTTGGCACAGTGGTTCTTGCGCTCGGTTCGGCATTCCTGGCTTCGATTCTTGGCACCATGGGGGCGATCGGGGCATTTTATTCCAAAAAAGGAATGGCATCTGCCATCCATACTATGAATCAGGTGCCAGTGGTGAATGCAGATGTTGTAACCGGGTTTTCCATCTGCATCCTTCTGGTAGTAGTGCTGGGAGTCAGCAAGGATACTTTTATTCCATTGGTGGCAGGGCATGTGACGCTGTGTGCTCCCTTTGTCTTTCTGTCGGTTATACCGAAGCTTAAGCAGATGGATTCCAGTATTTATGAGGCAGCGCTGGACCTTGGGGCAACACCTGGAACGGCTCTGGTTAAGATTGTGATTCCACAGATTTTTCCTGGAATTGTCTCCGGATTCGCTCTGGCGGTCACACTGTCTCTGGATGATTATTTTGTTGCCACCTACACAAAACCGGCAACCTTCGATACCATCAGTACCTATGTGGTAAATGCAACGAAAGGCGCACAGACAACGATTAAGACTGCACTGTGGGCGCTGTCAACGGTCATTTTTCTGCTGGTTGTTTTATTTACAATTGTCATGAATATCCGCGCCGGAAAAAATGTGCAGGAAAGGAATGGTGCAGGGCAGTGAGAGGATTAAGGAAAAATGTATTCATACGGCTGTTGTCCGGGATCGTGTTTTCCCTGCTTTTGACTTTTCTTCAGCCAGGGGCAGCAGATCTTATAATGGGGCTGCCGGCTCTTCCCGGGGAGGTATCCGCAGCTGACAGAAGGGAAGAGAAGGAAGTTACTTTACGTGTCTGCAACTGGGAGGAATATATTGATCTGGGAGACTGGGATGAGGAAGAGACCATTGACCTGGACAGCGGTGATGTGATCGGTGAAAATTCTATGCTGGAGGATTTCGAGAAATGGTATTATGATACCTACGGGATCCGGGTTCATGTGGAGTACTCCACATTTGGGACGAATGAGGATCTCTATAATATGATTACCCTGGGAGATACCTATGATCTCGTATGCCCTTCAGAATATATGATCATGAAGCTTCTTACAGAGGACCGTCTGATGCCGCTTACAGAGGAATTTTTTGACACCTCTGATAAAAATAACTACTATATAAACGGGGTGTCTCCTTATATCCGTTCTGTGTTCGAGAACAATGAGATAGACGGGAAACCCTGGAGCGATTATGCGGCAGGTTATATGTGGGGGATTACAGGGATTGTGTATAACCCAGAGCTGGTAAGCGAGGAGGCGGCGTCAAGCTGGAAGATTTTAAGCGATCCGGCATACCACAGACAGATTACAATAAAGGATAATGTGAGGGATTCCTATTTTGCTGCAATAGGTGCGATCAAATCAGAGCTGCTTACGGATGAGCAGTTCATTCATGCACCGGATTACCAGAAGAGACTGGAAGAAGAGATGAATGATACATCAGAGGAAACGATTTCCAGGGTACAGGATTATCTACAGGATGTCAAAGATAATGCATATTCCTTTGAAAGTGATTCGGGAAAGGCAGATATGGTTACCGGAAAAGTAGCTGCCAATTATCAGTGGTCCGGCGACGGCGTTTACACAATGGACCAGGCGGATGAGGATGGCTTTACACTGGAATTTGCCGTGCCAAGGGAGTCCACGAATATCTATTTTGACGGCTGGGTGCTGATGAAGGACGGGATTAGGGAAGATCCGGCAAAGCAGCATGCGGCAGAGGCATTTATTAACTTTAATTCCAGGGCGGATAATGTGATCCGGAATATGTATTATATCGGCTATACCTCCGTGATTTCCGGCGGGGATGACAGACGTATCTTTGAATATGCGGACTGGTGCTACGGGGCAGAGGACGGTGACAAGGATGTGTCAGACTATGATCTGGGATACTTTTTCGCAGAGGACGGGGAGGAGACAGAGGAATATGTCATAACGGCGCCCTCTGACCAGGTATACCGGCAGCTCTTTGCGCAGTATCCCTCAGAGGAGGCAATCGCAAGATCAGCGCTGATGGTATGCTTCGACGAAGAGCAGAACCAGGCCATTAACCAGATGTGGATCAATGTCCGGTGCTGCAACATTCACGATATCCCGGCATGGGTATGGATGATTGCGGCGTCTTTGATCATGGCTTCCGCTATACTGGTATGGAAAAGATATAAACTGCGCATTCCGTAAGAACGCGATTCGTTATTATTCACTTTTCATTTTAGGCAAAACAGATGACCGCAAAAAAATGCTTGCGGTACTTTGGAGCTTGTGGTATATTAAACGTAAAGAAGGGCATCTGCGGCACAGATGCCCAACAGGAGCTACCGATAAACGGTTAGCCCGATTAGTCAGTTACAGCTATAGCCGCATCCTTTGGTCGGGAGGGCGGCTATCTCTGTGTCTTGTTACTATCCTTACCGATAGAGTATCCTATTCCGAAGCAGGTCAAGCCAAAGCTCAACACCGCCATAGGAAGTTCAATCTGATTTTCCCACGTCCCGTGAAAATTCCGGCAACATTTGTAGTAAAGAGAAATTAAGAATATTTGAAATTTGTGGTTGACAAGAAGAAAAAAATGTCTTATAATATTTTTTGTTGTAAGGGACATATGTTTCATATGTTATGTGGGCGTAGCTCAGCTGGATAGAGCGTCTGGCTACGGACCAGAAGGTCGGGGGTTCGAATCCTCTCGCCCACGTAGAAGAGAACTCGGCGAATCCGGGTTCTTTTTTTGTGATATGGGAAACTTCGTTCCCTATATCACAAAAAAAACTTCGGGGGATGCGATAGTTCCTAAAAGCAGAGAGGGAGGGGAGGATATGAACGGAGATGACAGATTTACCCTGGAGACGGAACGCGGGGAGTTCAGGGAAGCAGCGGCATTCTACTGGCCCAGACAGGGAGAGTATACACTGGATGATTATTATGCCCTGCCAGACGAGCAGAGGGTAGAGCTGATTGACGGGGTCATTTACGATATGGCATCTCCGTCAACAGGACATCAGGGAATCTTGTCAGAGGTCAGCTGGATGATAACAAACTATATAAAAGGGAAAAAGGGAAAATGTAAATCCTTTTTCGCTCCCCTTGATGTGCAGCTTGACTGTGACAATAAGACAATGGTACAGCCTGACTTGATTATTATATGTGACCAGAATCAGATTACGGAGAAATGTATCAAGGGCGCCCCTGATTTTGTATTAGAAATATTGTCGAAATCTACCAGAAGAAGGGACTGCTTTCTTAAGTTGCATAAATATGAAAATGCAGGAGTCAGGGAATACTGGATGATAGATCCAGAGAGAAAAAGAGTGGTCGTTTATTTTTTTGAAAGGGACGATATCCCGGTGATTTATGGGATCGCAGATCAGATTCCGGTAGGGATCTTCGATGGGGAACTGGTGATTGATTTCACAGAGATGGGGACGGGGTATTTTTAAAAATACCCCGTCCCCATCCCGTCTGCAGCGCAGTATTAATCAAGGTAAGTTACAAGACCTTCTTTTCTTGGATGTGCAGTTCCTTCCTCAGCGGCATGTCCGAGAGCCAGCATGCCCACTACACGGCGTCCCTCAGGCAGCCCGATCTGATCAAGATAAGCAGCAACCTCCGGCTTGTCTCCGCAGTATTTTAACTGGTTGATCCAGCAGCTTCCGAGGCCGAGGGAATGTGCGGCAAGCATCATATTCTCCAGTGCGCAGGAACCATCCTCTACGCCATTCACATCCTCCTTATTGCAGGTAACAATAATCATAGCCTTTGCCCCGTAGAACGTATAAGACGGATTTTCCATACCCTTTCCTACCACCTTCTGAAGTGCAAGGATGGAATCCGCATTCTGCATAATGAAGAACCGGAAAGTCTGCATGTTCTTTCCGCTCGGCGCATGTGTCCCGGCTTTTACAACCTCGTCAATTAACTCCTTTGAAACAGCTTCATCCGTGAATTTGCGGATACTTCTTCTAGTGTAAATGCTATTTAATACTTCGTTCATTTTAAAAACATCTCCTTTACAATCTCAGTCTACTTTCAGTATATCCCTTTTTCTAGAGAATTTCATTATCTATTTTGGAGAAAAATTCCTTGTTTCATTCGCAATATGTAATGAAAACCGCATCGTAATACGTCAAGTCCATTTATAATCCGCTTCAAAAATGGGGTTAGATGCAGTATCACACAATAGACACAGCTTTACCACATTTTTGACAAAATTTTTCTGTATGGTAGTCAGAAAGTGTTCCTATTCACGGACTAACCGTCCGCTCATAGTAACGTTGGAAAAAGAGGAGGGAAGAGAAGAATGAAATTCCGACATGAATGGAAGCATGAGATTAATTACCCGGATTTTCTTGTACTGAGACAGAGGCTTCGTGCAGTGGCGAAGCCGGATGCCCATACGCAGCCGGACGGAAGCTACCTTGTCCGGAGCCTTTACTTTGATAATCTGAGTGATCAGGCACTGAGAGAAAAAATTGACGGTGTGAACCGGAGAGAAAAATTCCGCATCCGGTATTATAACGATGATATTTCTTATATTCAGCTGGAAAAGAAGAGCAAATATAATGGGCTTTGCAGCAAAGAAGCGGTAACTGTTTCAGAGGAAACAGTAAGGAGGATCCTGGAAGGCGGCAGCAGGGTTCTGCTGGAATCAGGGCAGGAGCTGGAGGCTGAACTGTACTCGAAGATGCTCTCAAAAGGACTTGCACCGAAGACAATCGTAGAATATATGCGCATGCCGTTTGTCTTCGCACCGGGAAATGTACGTATTACGCTGGATTACCAGATTCGTACCGGGATCTCCTGCAGAGATTTTCTGAATGCGGAATCCGTAACAATTGAGGCAGCCTTTTCGCCGGTGATTCTGGAAGTAAAGTGGGATGAATTCCTTCCGGATATCATCCGCGACGCCATATGGCTCCCGGGACGGCACACCTGTGCCTTTTCAAAATACGCAGCATGCCGGAGCTATGGCTAATATGATCCACACTAATTAACAGACAAAAATGAAAGGAAAAACAGAAGAGTATGACTTTTAATGATATTTTTAAATCAGGATTCTTGGAGAATATTACGAGTATCAGTGTATTTGACACAATAATCGCGCTGCTGTGCGCGTTTGGGCTGGGGATGTTTATTTTCCTGGTCTATAAAAGAACCTATACAGGGGTGATGTATTCCTCGAGCTTTGGGGTAACTCTGGTAGCGCTGACAATGATCACAACTGTGGTAATCCTTGCCGTAACCTCGAATGTAGTGCTTTCCCTTGGTATGGTCGGTGCGCTGTCCATTGTCCGGTTCCGGACAGCCATTAAGGAGCCCCTTGATATTGCATTTTTATTCTGGTCAATTGCAGTGGGAATCGTACTTGCGGCAGGATTTATTCTGCTGGCAGTCGTGGGAAGTGTATTTATCGGAGTCGTATTGCTCATATTTGTAAATACAAAATCTCATCTGAACCCCTATATTGTTGTTGTAAGCTGTAAAAGCCATGAAAATGAGCAGGCAGTCATGCAGTTTCTCCATGACAGGGTAAAGCGTCTTACAATAAAGAGTAAATCAGCAAGAAAGGGAGCCATAGAACTTAATATGGAGATACGGATGAAGGATGCGGACACGGATTTTGTGAATGTGCTGGCAGACATGGAGGGTGTGGAAAGCGCTGTCCTGGTTAGCTACAATGGAGAATACATGGGATAAGGAGCAACAGTTCAGACAGCAGCTTGTCTGAGCCGTTACGATAAGGAAAGGGGGCAGTGTATGTCAACCCATAAGCATATTGACAAGATCTGCTGTGCTGCATTGTGTATTGTCCTGCTTCTTACGCTTGTGCTTGTAAATGCACAGTCACTGGGGGTTCAGCCGGTCTCAGCCGAAATTGGCTATGAGTCAAGGCTGTTTGACACCTCGAAGGTACATAACATTGAGATTGAGATGGAGGACTGGGACAGCTTCCTAGATACTTGTGAAAATGAGGAGTACAGCGAATGTTCGGTTGTGATTGACGGTGAAACCTTTAAGAATACAGGAATCCGGGCTAAGGGGAATACCTCCCTCAGTTCTGTTGCCCGCTATGGAAATGACAGGTATAGTTTTAAGATCGAATTTGACTGCTATGATGATACAAGAACCTATCACGGACTGGATAAGATCAGCCTGAATAATATTATCCAGGACAACACTTACATGAAGGACTATCTCTGCTATCAGATGATGCGGGATTCTGGTGTGGCCTCTCCTCTGTGCAGCTATGCATATATTAAGGTGAATGGGGAGGACTGGGGGCTCTATCTTGCCGTGGAGGCTGTGGAGGAGAGCTTCTTAACCAGGAATTACGGGAAGAATTATGGTAATCTCTACAAGCCGGACAGCATGGATATGGGAGGAGGACGCGGAAACGGTGGCGCTTTTCATGAGGAGGAGTTTAAGAATAAGCAGGAAAATGACGGCGCTGTCCCGGCTCCCGGGGACGGCGGGGATCCGCCTGGGGGAGGTGCGCCGCCGCAGGGCGATATGAGTGCATTCCCTGAAGGGAAGATGCCATGGGACAACAGCGGAGATGTGCCTGAGGGGATGCCCCAGAGAGGCACACCGCCGCAAAATGATGGCGCTGAGTTTTCCGGGGGAAGTGCACCGCCGCAGAATGGCGGAAACCTGCCGGGAGGGATGCCGAAGGGAGGCGCCATGCCTGGCAGTGACGATGTCTCGCTTCTGTATACAGATGACAATTATGAAAGCTATAAAAATATCTTTGACAATGCGAAAACAGATATAACGGACAACGACAGAGACCGGCTAATTTCCTCACTGAAACAGCTTGGTGATCAGGAGAATCTTGACGGGATCGTGGAGATTGACCAGGTAATACGGTACTTTGCTGTACACAACTTTGTCTGTAATTTTGACAGCTATACAGGCTCCATGATCCATAATTACTACCTGTATGAAAAAGATGGGAAGATGTCCATGATTCCATGGGATTATAATCTTGCATTTGGAGCGTTTGAGGAAGGAGCAGACGCAAAAGGGCTGATTAATTATCCCATAGATGATCCAGTATCAGGCGGCGAGACTTCCTCCCGGCCCATGATTGCATGGATTTTTGGAAATGACGAATATACGGAGTTGTATCACTCTTATCTGGAAGAGCTGATGGAATCGTATTTTGACAATGGATATTTTACAGAAATGGTGGATTCGGTATCCGGGATGATCGCCCCATATGTGGAAAAAGATCCGAGTAAATTCTGCACCAGTGAGGAATTCCAGAAAGGAATCAGTACATTAAAAAGCTTCTGCCTCCTTAGAGCCCAGAGTGTCAGCGGACAGCTTAATGGGACAGTCCCTTCCACAGCAGAAGGTCAGAAAGCAGAGGATGCTGCACTTGTAGATGACCAGGGGATTGTGATTTCCGATATGGGATCCATGAGGTGAGAGAAAAAAAGGTAAGAGTCCAGACACGCTCTAAGGCTCCGTCTGGACTCTTATTAAAAATTTAAGATCAGGCCTTCGATTTATATGTGAGAGTACGGATATCCGGCACTGCCAGAAGAACCGGATATAATACGAAGGCAAGAATCAGTCCGCTGATACCCTGGATCAGATTCGCCGGAATGCTCGCTGCCGCCGCGGAGACACCATAGAGCGGAATCTCACAGAGAAAATAACCGGCGGCTACAAACAGGATATCGGCAGCGCCTCCCAGTATCACTGCGGCAGACCTGCTTCTGGGGCTTTTTCCAATCTTCTGATATAGAATTCCTGCAGTAAATGCGACGATCCCTTTGATTGCAAATGTAATCGGAACATAGATAAAATACCCGCCCAGCAGATCTGCCATGGCAGAACCAGTTCCAGCGGCAAGGAGACCCCATACCGGACCAAGGATGACACCGGAAAGAATTACGATCGCGTCTCCGGGATGGATGTATCCTCCAGTGCCTGGAGTGGGTATCTTTATAGACATGGTTGCCACACAGGCAAGCGCCGCAAATAATGCAGTCATAACAATTTTTTTCAGATTTGAATTCATAATCATAACCTCTTTTCTTTTTTTGCTTTCATTGTCATGCCAGGTAACTGTCTGGCACAGTCTTGCATGCAGGTACATTGTATAACAGGACTGGAATCTTGGAAAGAGCCAATTAAGAGAGATTCAACCAGTCCAGTTTTGAACGGGTATTTGTCGAAAACTGCGAAGGGTGTCAGAATATGTAAAACACTTGTGTCAGATTTTTGCATATAGTCTTGATTCTATGGGAAAAGCGCGATATAATTCTAAAGAGAACGAAAGTACTAAGTACCGATTGACTCGTTGCTATAAGAAAAAAACAAAAGAAAGGAAAATATTATGCAGAAAGATGCGAGAGAGTTTAAAGAGTTAATTTTTGATTTGATGAACGATTCACTAGATTTAAAGAATTATCCTGTGGCTGAAAGTAAGTATGTAGAGAATGAATTTTCCAAAGGCAGCTTTTGTGACGAGGCGTATGAAAGGATATACAACGCGAACCGGCGCTTATGCGAACGTCTTGGCGTAGATGAGGACAAGGATGTGGAACGTATCATTGGCGAACTTCTTGATGTGGGAAGGCACCTGGCGTTTAAGATGTATGATTACGGCGCAATGTTCGCAGGTGCACAGATGCAGTGATCGGGTATGTAGATGAATAATAATGAGAAATGCTTTAAAAGGACTCCCTGGGTGGTATTTCGTAAGGATGTTGTTTCTTCAAAGACTAAAATATAACGATATGTTATTATGTAGACAGTGTAGCCTTGGGGCTACGCTGTTTTGATTTTCTGCTTGGCTGTCCTATCCTGCATATGCTCTTGGAATAGTTCTTTCATGACTCTGAATATTATGATTGTACGACAAGAAAATGTGTGCTATACTTCTTTTATGGGAAACCATAGAGCCAACGGAATACTCATTGTTGCCCTTGCTAATTTGATTTATCAGATTTACAAGGGAAAAAAGAAATAGCCGCCACTACTCACAATAGTGACGGCTTGCCTCTAATGAGGTAAAAAGTTATTGTTTAGGGGTAGAGCCGCTTCTGTGGCTTTCCCTTTTCTATCTATAATATAGCATATCTGATATTCTAGTGCAAGAGGAAAAATTCGGGTGCACTTGTTGAGAAATGAGAAAGTTTTCTTTTTAATATTATTTGAGAGGTGTGACAGGATGAGAATATATAAGAGATGCATAGCTGTTATTCTAATTGTTATTAGTCTGGCGGCCGGGGATGTAAGAGGGTGTTGTGCTGCAAAACGGAAGGGAACAGAAAAGACCGGAAAGAAGACGGAAGTTAAGGTGACGAAGACGGATACCGGCTATTTTTATGACGGACCAGGAAAGGACAAGGCGCTGATCTTTTATTCCAGATCCGGGAAGAAGAAAGCTTCCTCTCTTTTGAAGAAAGTGGCCGGGGGAGGGGCGGACTGCTTCCTGGTAAAACTTTCATCCGGGTCTGCGGCATCCGAATACAGCAAGGCAGAGCAGATAATGAGAGAGAATCCACATAAATACTGGTATCTTGGCGGCAATTTCCGGGGAGGAGTCCTGGCAGCGGATTATGCGGCGGAAAACAGTGAAAAATTCGAAGGCCTCATTCTTCTGTCTTCCTATCCGGACAGAGATTTGTCAGACAGTAATCTGAAGGTGCTTTCTCTCTATAACAGGAATGACAGTGACAAGACGAAGGAGCGGATAAAAACAGCCAGATTACGGATGCCGGACTCCTATGAGGAATACCGGGTAGAGGGGAAACATTTCGCCTGGTATATGAATTACGGGAGAAATGAAAGGCAGGGAACAGTAACGGTTTCCGTAGGAAAGGGCCGGAAGCTGGAGGCAGAGAAGATTCTGGATATGATGGGTGTTTTTAACAGGAGACGCGGCATGAGGATCCTGATGCTTGGTAACAGCCTCACTTATTACAATAAGATGCCAAAGACACTGGCAAAGCTTACAGGGGCGGAGGTTGTGGCACATACACAGGGCAATACAGGGCTGGAGGCTCATCTTGACCCGGATACAAGGATGGGCAGGGTTACATGCAAGGCTCTGGAGGATGAGAAATGGGATTATGTGATCCTCCAGGGTATGAGCCATGGACCGGTGCAGGCAAGAAAGACCTTTATGGCAGATGCAGCCAGACTATGTGACAGGGTCCGTGCAAACGGGGCATCGCCAGTGCTGTATGCTACATGGGCATATAAAAAAGGCCATAAAAAGCTGAAGAAGATGGGGGTTACCTATAAGCAGATGTCCCGGATTGTATCCCGGACCTATCATCAGATAGGAAAGAAGAACCATGTCCCGGTTGCAGACGTTGGAAAGGCATTTTATAAATTATCCAAAAAGAAGAATCTCTATTGCGACGATAAGCGCCACCCGAATAAGGAAGGGTCAAAGCTGGCAGCAAAGCTGCTGGCAGGCGTGATTAAAAAAAGCGAAAAGGGCAGGTGATTCCAGGGAATGAAGCAGACGCAGAAGGAAAAGATTGAATACCGCTACTATGAGGTGCCGCAGGACTTCCCGGTAATTGCACTTACAGGGGAGAAGTGGGAGGGCATCTATGGAACAGATCCCATGCATTTCCACAATTTCCTGGAAATCGGAATCTGCCGTTACGGGGAGGGCATAATGCAGTTGGGAAAAGAAGAGATTCCCTACCGGGACGGAACCATTACCGTTATCCCGCGGAATCAGCCCCACCGTACAAAGGTGGAGCCGGAGAACCAGGCACAGAAGTGGGAATATCTCTTCGTTGATGCAGAAAGGATGATAAGAGAAGCCTATACAGATAAAACCAGGCATGCAGAGCAGCTTGTCAAAAGGCTGGATGCCCGGATGTTCCTGGTTCATGCACAGGACCAGCCAGATATGCTGGCAGCTATAAATATGATCTTCCGCGGCATAGAACAGAAAAAAAGCCTCCATAAGGAGATGGTAAAGCATATGCTGCTGGCATTACTGCTGAAAATTATTACTCTCAATGAGCATATAAGGGACAAAGTGGAGCATCCGGAAAAAAGTGAGGAAAATTACGAGGGCATCGTGAGAGTTCTGGACTATATCAGCCAGAATTATGCGTCAGACTTAAAAATCAGTGATATGGCAGAACTGTCTAATATGAGCGAGACTTATTTCAGGCGTGTGTTTGAAGAATATATGCATACATCTCCAGTTAAGTATCTGAGCCTTGTGCGGGTGGAGAAGGCATGCGAACTGATCAGAAAGGGAAATGGCCGGCTGGAGGAGGTTGGAGAGAAGGTTGGATTTCCGGTTCATGCAACCTTTCTGAGGAACTTTAAAAGCATCACCGGGTATACGCCCAGAGAATGGAGGGCGATGGCAAGAAATAAAGATGATCTTCTGATAGAGTTTAAAGTAGAAGTATTAAAAGGATGGAACTCGGCACCTCAATTGGGGACGGGGCATTTTTAAAAATGCCCCGTCCCCAATTGATATTTTGGGTCGAAAGTGTTAATTTTTGTGGCATTTCTGTAAATTCTTTGTGCATGTTGTTTGGTATAATAATTATGTCAGTTAATTGCAAAAGAACAGGAAAAGCAAACGATTTCAGCCTACCGGGAAGGCACTGAAACGGGTGCAGTTCCAGGGACAGGAGGAAGCCATGGAAAAGGAAAGTGTGGAGTTTCGATATTATGAAATACCCGCTGACATGCCATTGATTGCACTGCAGGGCGAGGAATGGATCCGGGAATATGGAAATGACCCCATGCACTTCCATAACTGTCTTGAGATCGGTTACTGCTATTACGGACAGGGAAAAGTGTATTTCGGGCAGAGAGCGGAGAGCTACGGACCTGGAAGTATTACGATCGTCCCTAAAAATTTTCCGCACCATACGATGCAGACTGATGAGGAGCCGAACCGGTGGGAGTATCTGTTTGTAGATACGGGGCGGTTTTTGAGGAAAGTATTTCCGAATTATGCAGGTACGGTATATGGGGATACAGCAAATCATATCAGCACGCTGCTTAGGAGACTGAATGGACACTCCTTTTGTATTTCGGGGAAGCAGGAGCCTGAACTGGATATGTTGCTTAGGCTGATGTTTGAGGAGATGCGGAGAAAGGAGAGGTTTTACAGATACTGTATGGAAGGCTTTCTGTGGTCTTTTTTGATGAAGATTGTAAGGCATATGGAAAATGAGGGACAGTATGAGGAGGAATTTACAGAAACAGGTCTTTGCAGTGAGATTCTGGACCGGGCGATTCTGGATGCGCTGAATTATATCGAAGAGCACTATATGGAGGACTTTACGATAAAAGAACTGGCGGAATTGTCTCATATGAGCTCCTCGAATTTTCGTAGAAAGTTTCGCAGCTGTATGCACACTGCTCCGGCAGAGTATGTCAATCTGGTGAGGATTGAGAAAGCCTGTGAACTGCTTAAGACGACGGAAGACAGGGTGGAGGAGATTGCTTTGAAGACGGGTTTTCATACGGCAGGATCGTTCATCCGGAGTTTTAAAAAACTGACAGGATATTCACCGCTGCAGTGGAAGAAGATGGAGGGACAGAGTGAGAATAATCTGCGGAATTATAAGGTGTCCGTCCTGAAGGGCTGGTAGGCGGCGGAATGAGGCATTTGAAGATATAGAAGGAATGCCGGGAAACATTTGGTAAAGGAGGAAAAATATGAAAACTGGTTGGTTAAAACGAACAGCAGCACTGGCAATGAGCGCCTTTATGGCAGTAACCATGGTACCGGTATCGGCGCTGTCAGTGGAGGCGGAAGAAAGAAATGCAGAGACAGGGAATGCGTCAGTATTTCAGACAGATGGAAGAGGCGCAGTTCATGATTATGGGAAATCAGGAGATGATCCTGCAACAGAGGCCGATGAATCTGCGGTTGTTGCAAACGACGATCCTCTTAAATCAGCACAGTATCAAGAGTCCACGAAGTATGATCTGAAAGCAAATGGAACAAGTGTTTCTGTATATAAATATCAAAAACAAAGCGGAACTGGAAAGTTCTATCATATGGATGTAGCAAGATTTTCATCAGATGATTCACAGCCGGTCTTTGAGGTGACCATGAAGGATGGTACAGCGATTGAGAGTGCAATTGTATATCCAGAGAGATATTATCCCCAGGAGAATTTGCGGATCAGTGAAGATAAAAAGACACTTACTTTCCAAATGTCGGAAGGGCTTCGGTACTGTATTGTAAATATTAATGGTACAGAAAATGACCGGAACGGAAAACCGCAGCTTGCGATTATTAATGATCCAACTGAAACCGGTAAGCCTGATATCAATGGAAAAAATGTTCTGAATTTTAAGGAATTTTCCGATAACTACCTAAAAGAACATCCGATTAAAGATCAAATTGGAGAAAAGTGCAGGGAGGCAGGTCAGGTAACAGATACTTCAGCAAATGATTCTGTAGAGTATACATGGAACTATGGGGACGGTGTATATGAGGATTATTGGGCGGGAAAAGTGAAGTTTCCAAATAAGCGTGTAAGACCCGCGAACGATGTTTCCGATGCATTTCAGGCAGCGCTTGAGGAAGTAAAAAAGAATAGTACCCTGGATACGATTTATTTTCCGGCAGGCACTTATATATGGTCTGGTCTTTCTATTAAAAACTGGGATGGAGACGGGAAAGATGGTGCTCTGAACATTTATGTGGATGAGGATGCGTTGATGGTAAACCGTATACAAGAGTGCCAGGAAGCGATGGAGCCGGCAATTGGTATTTGGAATTCGTCTAATATTACAGTTTCCGGCCGGGGAATCTTTGATGGACAGGGTACTTGCTGTAAGACGATTGACGAGGCTCACGCGAGATTATCCGGACATCAGGGCGGAAGTATGGTGGTACAGTCCCGCAATATCACATTTAACGATACATATCTGCGTGATGCAAAGCAGTGGAACTGGGAATGCCATACAGGAGAAAATATCACATATAATAATATCAAAGGACTTTCGCCGTTCCAGCATTCATGGGTAGATGGACTTGATCTGACCAGTGGCAAAAATATTACGGTAAATGGCGCAATTACCATGGGAAATGATGATACATTTGCATCAGGACATTACAATCCAAGTGACGGATTTCCGGTGGGAGAGATCAGTCAGTCGAAGCTTGATCTGAGTAATCCAGATGGAATAGATCAAGCTGAGAAAAACATTATGGCAGCGGCCGGCATTTATAATAAGAATAGATTGCAGTGGGATACGAAGGACTCAGAAAACTTTAGTATTAATAATACACTTGGATGGAGCACGTTTGCAAATGCAGTCCGTCTCGGTCATAATACCAGATGGAAAGAAGACGGCGGTAGTTATCAGATGAAGAACTATGAGTTCAATAATGTGAATACTCTGCATGTGCAGGGATGGAGTCCTAACTTGGGAGGCGGTGCACTCAGCATTCAGAATGGAACTAATCACTGTAATCCTAATTATGAGAGTCTCATATTTAACGACTGCTCCTTTACAGCAACTGCCGGAAACAATAGTGCAAGATTTCCGAATACAAACGACCTAAACAACTATAATCCAGATCAGGTAGTTTTGAAAAACTGTTGGTTCAAAGATGCAACGACCCCTGTTGCATTCAAAAAAATTAATCATGTGAGAGTGGAAGATCTCTACCTTGGCGGCGAACTGGTGAGATACACCAGTCAGTTGGATTTGACCGTAGGAAATGATGTTGGCGAATTTGTATTTCTTGCAGACGGAAAGCCTGTAGTGGAGAATAAACTTCCGGTTATCACATCTCCGGGCAGTACAATACAGGCATATGCGGGGAATCCCCTTGTGTTTTATGTATATGCCGAAGACCCGGATGGAGATAATGTTACTATAAATGCAGCAGATGTAAGTGCCATGAATGAAGCCTCTTTTGATACAGCAAATGGGGAATTTAAATGGACGCCAGCCGAAGAAGATATTGGTAAATCATATAATATTACTTTCAGTGTACAGGACTATACAGGAAAACCAGTAAGCCAGACTGTAAGAATCCAGGTAGGCTCTTCTAAGAATTCAGCAGAGGGGTATCAAGTGGCAGAAGATGCACATCTTGCAACATGGAAGGCAGAAAAAAATCAGAATTTCGGCACGACAAGATATTTGACATGTCACCTGACAGGCAGCCATGGAAACATGAATGAAAATCTCACAAACACCAGTACAGGTGATACGGCGGATGCAAAGGTTACTTATTTAAAATTCAATCTTGCTGAAATCAAGAAACAAAAGGATCTCTTTGACAAGGCTGAGCTTGCCCTGACTTATATTATTAAGAGGGACAACAAATTTGCCGATGTGGACGAGACAGTCAGAGTCAGTGTTGTGGAGGACTCTAATTGGAGTGAGACAGGCATTACATGGAATACTAAGCCCACACTTACTGCAGAGAATGCTGTCGAGTCTGCGCCATTCAAGCTGGGGACAGCAGCGCAGGATAAACCAGCTGGAGATAATCAGGCAATTAATGGTGCAAAGGCAGTGGCAGATATTACAGGCTTTGTAAATGCAGCAATAGAGAGTGGCAAGGAAGAACTGACACTTGCTGTTTGTGAAACAATAGGAGCGGAGATCTATTTTGTAAGTCGTGAGGGTGCGGATGGATTCAAGAATGCCACATCAGATATGGCGCCGTCTATCCTGCTCAATATTCCGACACCTGTGGATATTGAAGGTATCACAGAGCTGACAGTGATGGAAGGGTATAAGGCTGTTAAGACAAATAGCTTTGCACTCAAGGGAAATGGTCCGTTCCAGGTAGAAGTAACCTGTGAAAAGGGAAGTGGAAAGATTACATGGGATGAAGCTACACAGCAGATCGGTATTGCAGAGGGTCTGACAGCAGGGACTTATCCGATATCAGTTAAGGTAACGAATAGCGAAAATCAAAGCAAAACGGTAGTTGTTACATTGACCGTAAAAACAGACAAATCAGAACTGCAGGCACTCTATAATGCGAACCAGAATAAGACAGAAGGAGAATACACAGAAGCAAGCTGGAAAACATTCCATGACGCTCTGACGGCTGCCAAAGAAGTCCTGGACAAAGCTGATGCAACGCAGACAGAGGTAGAGGAAGCAAAGGCTGCATTGCAGGCTGCACTTGAAGGCCTGGAGAAACCAGCTCCGGGAGATAAGACAGAACTGCAGACTTTATATAATGCGAATGCAGATAAGACAGCAGAAAAATACACAGAAACAAGCTGGAGAACATTCCATGATGCACTGACAGCTGCCAAAACAATCCTGGACAAGGCAGGTGCAACACAGGCAGAGATAGATGCAGCAAAGAGCACATTGAAGGCCGCGGCAGACGCATTGAAGGAGACAGGAGACAGAGCGAGGCTGAATGCGGCAATTGCACTTGCAGAGAAAGAGACAGAAGCCGATTACAGTGAGCTTAAGAATACCTGGGCCGAGATGCGGGATGCACTTGCAAAAGCAAAAGAGGTGGCTCAGAATGGTGATGCCGAAAAGAAGGCTGTAGATGAAGCATCAGATCTGCTTGAACAGAAGCTTGCTGATCTGAAGGAGAGAAACGAAGTTAAAAAATCTGGAGAAAGCACTTTATTAAGAACCGCAATTGAGGATGCAGAAGCCAGGAAGGAAAGCGACTATACAGCATCAAGCTGGTCTGTAATGAAAACGAAACTTGACGAAGCCAGGTCTGTCAAGGAGAGCGAAACTGCAACGCTGCAGCAAGTAACAGCAGCGAGAGAAGCACTCAGAGAAGCAATATCAGGCTTAGTACCTGTTGACAAAACAGGACTGAATGCGGCAATTGCATTTGCAGAGGGCGAAAACGGGAAGGAAAACGTTTATACAGCCAAGAGCTGGGATGCCCTGCAGAAGGCATTAAAAGAGGCAAAAGAAGCAGCGGCCGACAGAGAGATACTGCAGGAGGCTGTTGATAAAAAGACATCTGAGCTTCGGAAGGCGCTCCGGGAGCTTGAAGAGAGAACAAGCGTCCTGAAGGTTGCATTACGCAATGCGATTGCCAGAGAAAATGAGCTGAAAGGAGAGGCCTACTATACAGCGGCAAGCTGGGCAGAGCTTCAGGCGGCTCTTAAGAATGCAAAAGAGGTAGAGGCAGACGCGGCAAAATCTCAGGATGAGGTTAATGAGGCAACAGCAGCACTCAGGGAAGCGTTTGAGAAATTAAAAGTAAGTGATAAAACAGGGCTTAAGGCTGCCATAGAGCACGCGCAGCAGTTAGAGGAAAGTGCATACACAGAGAATCCGGAAGGATGGGCTGCTATGCAGGCTGCACTTGCAGAAGCAATTGCAATGAGGGATGAGCAGCCGGATGCAGCACAGGCAGACATCGACGAAGCGACCCGTAAACTATATGCAGCAGTCTTCGACCTGGATCCGGGAACAATCAATAAGAACGGATTAAATGTTGCGATTAACCGTGCAAACGGACTGAGCGACAAGCAGGACAACTACAGGGCGTCAAGCTGGGCAGCTCTTCAGGAAGCCCTCCAGAAAGCGAATGAAGTGTCCCAGAAGGAAGAGGCAACACAGGAAGAGGTAATTGCAGCAACAGTTGCACTCAGAGAGGCGCTCAGGAATCTGGAAAACGTTGATAAGAGCGGTCTGAATGCAGCCATAGAAAGAGCAAAAGAGCTAAAGGAAGAAGATTACAAAGACAAAGCAGATAAGTGGAAGATCATGACAGATGAGCTTAAGGCAGCCGAGAAGATAGCGGCTGACCCAGAGGCTGTACAGACAGATGTGGATGCCGCAACCTATCAGCTCAGTGAATCGATCCGGCAGCTGGAAGCAAAGACAACCATAGATAAAGAGGAATTAAAGACTGCAATTGAGCGTACAAAGGCACTGGACAAGAACGCTTATACAGAAAAGTCATGGACAGCACTGGAGAAAGCACTTGAAGATGCCGACAAGGTACTGGTCGGAGAAAAAGTAACACAGGAAGAAGTGGATGCCGCAACAAAAGCGCTCAGAGATGCAATGATTGCACTGGAGGGATCCAACAAGACAGGACTCAACACAATCATTGATTATGCGGACAATGTGAACGAAGAGGAGTACACAGCAGAAAGCTGGGCAGCAATGCAGGAAGCACTGAATGCCGTAAAGGAAGTATCCGCAAACCCCAATGCCACACAGCAGCAGATCAATGATGCAAGCACCCGGCTTAGCGAAGCGCTCCAGAAACTGGAAAAACTGGAAAAGAAAGCAGCGAATAAAGACGTATTAAGGGCTAAATATAACGAAGCGAAAGCCATCAAACCAGACGGCTATACAGCAGAGAGTTATGCAGCTCTTACAAAGGCGCTGGAAGCAGCAAAAGCAGTCCTGGATAAAGAGAACGCAACCCAGGCAGAAGTCCATGCCCAGACCCAGGCACTGGACGATGCAGTGAAAGGCCTTAAGAAGGCAGCTGCCAGCACCGTGCAGACGGTAATAAAGGTATCCAGGATCAAGATATCCGGAATTTCAGGAAAAATTGCAGCAGGAAAGAAGATTCAGCTTAAAGCAGTCATTTCACCTTCCAATGCAGCAAATAAGAAAGTAATCTGGAAATCCAGCAATCCAAAGATTGCAACCGTAAACAGCAAGGGCCTTGTAAAGATCAAGTCCAAAGCAGGCGGCAGATCTGTTACCATCACAGCAACAGCAGCAGACGGCAGCGGCAAAAAGGCATCCTATAAGATTAAAATCATGAAGGGCGTTGTAAAGAAGATCGCCATTTCAGGCAAGAAATCAGTCAAGGCAGGCAGGAAACTGCAGCTGAAAGCAAAAGTAACCGCAGCGAAAAATGCCAGCAAGAAACTGAAATGGACAAGCAGTAATACAAAATATGCAAAAGTAAACAGCAAGGGAAAGGTAACAGCCCTGAAGGCAGGAAAAGGCAAAAAGGTAACGATTACTGCAATGGCAACAGACGGAAGCGGCAAGAAGAAAACAGTAACAATCAGAATCAAATAGCATCAATTGGGGACGGGGCATTTTTAAAAATGCCCCGTCCCCAATTGAAAAATCTTGAAAAAATCTTGACATTTGGATTCCCGGGGCATATACTTATAAACGAATTCGAATGAATAAAACAAACCGATGAGCAAGAGAAGTAGTTAAAGATATTTGTTTTCAGAGAGCCGCAGGCGGTGGAATTGCGGCAGCAAGAGTTTTTAGTGAATGGACTTGCGAGGGCAGCCTGAAATCCCGTGGTGGGAGAGTAGGAGCTGACGGGTGCCCTGTCCGTTATCAGCGGGGGATGTATGATAGTACATGATAGAGTGGTCCGGCAGATTTTGTTTTTCTCTTTTTGGAGAGTTTCCAGGAGAAAGGCAAGAGGGCAATATGGGTGGTACCGCAGGTGATGAATAAGAATTTTTCAGTCCCTGTCCCATTGGAAAGTAATTTCCAGTGAGACAGGGACTTTTTATGATATGAGACAGGCGGCAAGAAGTCAGACTTCGTTCCCTGACCGGGTATGGGAATGTAACTGTGAAGGTACTGAGCGGTTATGATTCTTTATTCTATAATAGAAAGGTATATGAAGAGCAGATGAAGATATTAGACGAGATTGCAAAAGCAGCAAGGGTAAGAGTAGAAAAGAAAAAGAGCGAGCTGCCCCTTTCAGAGCTTGTGAAAAGGGCAGAGGAGTTGGGGGCAGAGACGGGTTTTCCCTTTGAAGAAGCGCTGAGAGGCGAAGAAATTTCCTTCATCTGTGAGGTGAAGAGGGCTTCGCCGTCCAGGGGTGTGATTGCAGAGCATTTTCCATATCTGGAGATTGCGAAGGAATATGAGGCGGCGGGCGCCGCTGCCATCTCCTGCCTGACAGAGCCTGAGTATTTTCTGGGTTCTGATCAGTATCTGAGGGAGATCGCACGGGAGGTAAGAATTCCTGTGCTTCGGAAGGACTTCACAGTGGATGCCTATCAGATTTATGAGGCGAAGGTGCTGGGCGCGGATGCGGTTCTTCTGATCTGCTCTCTGCTTAATGATGAGGAGCTTGCCGGTTTCCGTAAGCTTGCGGACAGCCTGGGGCTTTCCGCACTGGTGGAAGCCCATGATGAGACAGAGATTCAGCGTGCCGTAGAGGCGGGAGCCCGTGTGATCGGGGTAAATAACCGTAATCTTAAGGATTTTACCGTAAATGTGGAGAATAGCCTGGCGCTCAGGAAGTATGTGCCGGAGGAGGCGATCTTTGTGGCAGAGAGCGGGATACGCACCGGGGAGGATGTTGAAAAGCTGCGTGCCGGGCGGGTACAGGCGGTGCTGATCGGCGAGACCCTGATGCGAAGCCCGGATAAAAGGAAAATGCTTGCGTCTCTTCGCGGCTTTTAAGAATGGTGCAGCGCTGGGGCACGCAGTTAAGGAGGGGCATGAAGTGAAGACCAGAATTAAGATATGTGGACTGAAGACCATAGAGGACATTCATATGGTGAACCGTCTGAGGCCAGACTATGTAGGATTTGTATTTGCCGGAAGAAAAAGGAGAATTACGTATGAGCAGGCGGAGGAGATGAAGCGGGAGCTTGTGCCAGAGATTGCAAGTGTCGGAGTATTCGTAAATGAAGAGCCAGAGCGTGTGGCAGAGGTGGCGCGCCGCGGAATACTTGATTATATTCAGCTTCACGGGGACGAGGATGCGGTTTATATCCGGCATCTTAAGGACTTTATCTGTCAGCCGGTTATCAAAGCAGTCAGAGTAAGGAGCTGTGAGGATATTCTCAGAGCCCAGGAGTCTGGTGCAGAATATCTGCTGCTTGATACTTACCGTGCAGGGGAATATGGAGGAGTGGGAGAGACATTTCCATGGGAAATGATCCCGGAGAAGCTTGCAAAGCCTTATTTTCTTGCAGGAGGACTTGACAGCATCAATGTAAGGGCAGCTCTTAAGATTCTGCATCCGCTGGCAGTGGATGTGAGCAGTTCTGTGGAAACAGACGGAAGAAAAGACGAAGAAAAAGTAAGACGGTTCATAAGAGCGGTCCGGAAGTATAAAAGGTGAGGCAATTCATGAAAAAAGAAAGGATGAAGAATATGTGTGAAAAAATAGAAAATCGAAAAGGACGCTACGGGGAATATGGAGGGCAGTATATTCCAGAGACGCTCATGTGTGCGGTACATGAAGTAGAAGAGGCATATGAAAGGTACCGGGAGGATCCGGAATTTATAAAGGAGCTGGATCTGCTTCTTAAAAACTACGCGGGCCGTCCATCCATGCTGTATTATGCAGAGAAGATGACAAAGGAACTGGGCGGTGCGAAGATTTACCTGAAGCGTGAGGACTTGAATCATACCGGCTCACATAAGATTAATAATGTGCTCGGGCAGGTGCTTCTGGCTAAGAAAATGGGAAAGACAAGGGTAATCGCCGAGACAGGCGCCGGGCAGCACGGGGTAGCAACCGCTACAGCGGCAGCGCTTATGGGAATGGAATGTGAGATTTTCATGGGGAAAGAGGACACAGACCGTCAGGCTCTCAATGTGTACAGAATGGAGCTTTTAGGAGCAAAGGTGCATGCAGTTACAACCGGAACCCAGACGCTGAAGGATGCAGTGAATGAGACCATGAGAGAGTGGACGAGACGAATGGATGACACACTGTATGTGCTGGGCTCCGTCATGGGTCCCCATCCATTTCCCATGATTGTAAGAGACTTCCAGAAGATTATCGGCCAGGAGATAAAGGAGCAGCTTCTTGCACGGGAAGGAAGGCTTCCGGATGCCGTGATCGCCTGCGTGGGCGGCGGAAGCAATGCAATGGGAGCCTTCTATGAATTTATCGGGCATCCCCGCGTAAGACTGATCGGCTGCGAGGCAGCAGGACATGGAATAGACACAGATCAGCATGCTGCCACGATTGCCAGAGGGAGCGTAGGGATTTTCCACGGAATGAAGTCTCTCTTCTGCCAGGACGAATACGGACAGATCGCACCAGTATATTCCATTTCCGCAGGTCTGGACTATCCGGGAATCGGACCAGAGCATGCCCTGCTTGCAAAAGAAGGAAGGGCCGAATACGTTCCAGTCACAGATGAGGAGGCAGTGGAAGCCTTTGAGTATCTGTCAAGGACAGAGGGGATTATTCCCGCAATCGAGAGCGCCCATGCTGTTGCATATGCAAAAAAGCTTGCGCCAGAAATGAAAAAAGAAGAAATTATTGTAGTCAACTTATCCGGACGCGGCGACAAAGATGTAGCTGCCATTGCAAGATACAGAGGAGTAGATATACATGAGTAGAATAAAAGAAGCATTTCAGAACAAAAAAGCATTTATCCCCTTTATTACAGGAGGAGACCCGTCACTGGACGTGACAAAAAAATTAATGGCCGCCATGCAGGAGGCCGGCGCAGACCTGATTGAAATCGGAATCCCCTTCTCAGATCCAATAGCAGAAGGCCCGGTAATCCAGAAAGCAAATGTACGTGCCCTGTCAGCAGGCTGCACCACTGACAGACTCTTCGACACA
The DNA here is from genome assembly GCA_947566645.1 of uncultured Lachnospiraceae bacterium. Classification (GTDB taxonomy): domain Bacteria; phylum Bacillota; class Clostridia; order Lachnospirales; family Lachnospiraceae; genus CAPEBR01. The sequence goes on along the minus strand of CANOKL010000035.1, from coordinate 4,111 downwards.
ATCAGAGAGGCAAGAGAAACCGTTACAGTTCCGGTAGTATACCTGACCTACCTGAACCCCATATATACCTACGGAAAAGAGCGCTTCATGAAACGCTGCGTAGAATGCGGAATCGACGGCATCATCGTGCCGGACCTTCCCTACGAAGAGAGAGAAGAACTAATCCCGGTGTGCGGTGAATACGGAGTAGATCTGATTCGCCTGATCGCCCCCACCTCAAAGGATCGAATCGCCATGATCGCAAAAGAAGCAAAAGGATACATCTACTGCGTATCCTCCCTCGGAGTAACAGGAGTGCGAAACGAGATCAGAACCGATATCGCCGGAATGATAAAACAAGTACGTAAGGTAACAGACACCCCCTGCGCAGTAGGCTTCGGAATCTCCACACCCCGGCAGGCACACGATATGACAGAAATCTCAGACGGCGCAATTGTGGGAAGCGCAATCGTAAAAATCATCGAAGAGCATGGCGAAGAATGCGTGCCATACGTAGCAGAATACGTCAAAAGCATGAAACAGGCTCAGTTGGGGACGGGGTATTTTTAAAAATACCCCGTCCCCAACTGAGCCCCTTGCATATCTCAAAGGAATTTAATATAATAGTAGAGGATTTTTATTTTTGTATGTAATAGTTCAGGAAAAGGGGTATTAAGAATGACAAAGGTAGATATTATTTCGGGCTTTCTCGGGGCGGGGAAGACTACGTTTATTAAGCTGCTTCTTGAAAAGGTTTTTGCCGGGGAGAAGCTGGTGCTGATTGAAAATGAATTTGGAGAGATTGGTATTGACGGAGGTTTTTTGAAGGATGCAGGGATTGAGATTACGGAGATGAATTCCGGATGCATCTGCTGTACCCTTGTGGGAGATTTTAGTGAGGCGCTCTGCAAGGTGATTGAGGAGTATCACCCGGACCGGATTCTTATTGAGCCGTCTGGTGTCGGAAAGCTGTCGGATGTTGCCCGGGCGGTAGAGGCTGTGCGGGGTGATGTGGATATTGAAGTGTCGGGCAGGATTACGGTGGTTGACGGTAAAAAGGCCAGAGTATATCTTAAGAATTTCGGAGAGTTTTTTGAGGATCAGGTAAAACATGCGTCCACAATCGTTGTTAGCCGTACACAGCTTATGTCAGATGAAAAGGTGGAAGAGTGTGTGCATATGCTCCGGGAGGAAAATGAGGAGGCCGCGATTATCACAACGCCGTGGGATCAGCTCGGGAAAGAGGCAGTAGTGCGTGCGCTAGAGCATGGCGGGGAGATAGGAGAGCTGCTAGAAATCCGTGATGACAGGGGGGATCATGACCATCATGAGCACCACGGACATGGTGAATGTCATCACGGGAAGCATGGACATGATGAGTGCTGTCATCATGAAGAGCACGGACATGGTGAGTGCTGTCATCATGAGGGGCATGGACATGATGGTGAATGCAGCCATCACGAGGAGAACGGGCATGGTGAATGCTGTCATCACGAGGGGCACGCACATGGCGAATGCAGCGGTCATGGACATCATCATGGATCCGGCGAGTGCAGCGGCCATGGTCATCATGATCATCACCATGGACAGGGCGGGTGCTGTGGCCATGACCATCATGGACATCATCATGCGGATGAGATTTTCACAAGCTGGGGAAAGGAGACAGCTCATAAGTATACGGAGGAAGATCTGGATTATATCGTAAAGGCATTGTCAGAGACGGATGCTTATGGTACAATTCTCCGTTCAAAAGGAATTCTTGCAATGTCAGACGGAACATGGAGGCAGTTTGATCTTGTACCAGAGGAGTATGAGATCAGGGAATGCCAGGCCGATTATACAGGACGCCTGTGTGTTATAGGAACGGACTTGAAAGAAGAGGAGCTGGCGAAGTTATTTCGCAACAGTTAAGACAGGTCTGCGCACTTGCTGCGCTGACCGTAAGAATATGATTCAGGAGTGAAATAACTGTGAAGATACAGCACCGTCGCACTGCGAATTATGAATATTGACTGGAGGCGGCCAGGAAGAAACAGGAGGAGTGAGAAATGGCAGATATTGCAAATATATACACGGCAGATAAAACAAGGTATGAGAGGATGCCTTACAACAGGGTAGGCAGGAGCGGCTTGAAATTCCCGGCGGTTTCCCTGGGATTCTGGCACAATTTTGGCTCAAAAGATAACTATGACAATATGAAGGAGATGTGCAGGACCGCATTTGACCATGGAATCACGCAGTTTGATCTTGCGAACAATTACGGTCCGGTATACGGAAGCGCCGAGATCAGCCTTGGAAGGATTATGCAGGAGGATTTTCGTCCTTATCGTGATGAGCTGGTCATCACAACGAAGGCTGGATATGATATGTGGGACGGTCCTTATGGCGACCACGGCAGCAGAAAATATCTGATGGCAAGCATTGATCAGAGCCTTAAGCGCATGAAACTGGATTATGTGGACATTTTTTATCATCACTGTATGGATAAGGAGACGCCCCTTGAGGAGACCATGACGGCCCTTGCTGATATTGTTAGGAGCGGAAAGGCGCTCTATGCAGGAGTGTCCAATTATGATAAGGAATATACTGAAAAAGCAGTAAGCCTCCTGAGAGAGCTTCACTGTCCATTTATTGTTAACCAGCGATGCTACTCGATTTTTGACAGAACGATTGAGGAGGACGGCGTGAAGGCGTATTGTAAAGAGGCAGGCGTGGGAATCATCGCATTCAGCCCACTAGCGCAGGGAATGCTGACGGACAAATATCTTCATGGCATCCCGGAAGACAGCCGTATTGGAAGAGACAGCCGTTTCCTTCATGCCAGCGATCTGACAGAGGAACGCCTTACACAGATCCGCCGTCTTAACGAGCTGGCCGCAGAACGGGGACAGACACTGGCTCAGATGGCGCTTTCATGGATTTTAAAAGACGACGAGGTATGTTCTGTGCTGATCGGAGCCTCCAGGCCCCGGCAGATTATAGAAAATATAACGGCAGCGGAGCGCACGGACTTTACCCGGGAGGAGCTGCAAGCCATTGAGAAAATCTGTGGAAGATAAAATCCAGGAGGAGATATGATGTTTGGACAGGCACCGATACCGGTATTTGTTGTAACCGGTTTTCTGGACAGCGGTAAGACAACGCTTGTAAAGGATACGCTCATGGAGCAGGACTGGATAGAACCGGGACTGACTCTGTTAATTCTCTGCGAAGAGGGCGAGGAGGAATACTCCAGAGAATATCTTGAGGACAATGAAATGGTTCTTTTAAATATAGAAGAGCCTGACCAGCTAAACACTGCTTTTTTCAAAAACTGCGAGAAGAATTATCATCCAACGCAGATTGTAATTGAGTACAACGGTATGTGGAAACTCAGTGACCTTCTGACAATCAAGTATCCGCGGAACTGGCAGCTTCAGGGAGTGTACTCTACGGTAAATGGGTCAACACTGGATATGTATCTGAAGAATATGCGTAATGTGCTGATGGAACAGCTTACGGAATCCGCGCTTATTGTGATAAACAGATGCCCGCAGGAGTTCAACCGCTCCAATTTCCGCCGTGCCCTGAAGGTACAGAATCCTATGGCGCAGCTGATCTTTGAGGGAATGGATGGAAGGATTATACAGCCCACTGCAGAAGATCTTCCCTATGATGTCACAGGAGACAGGATTGTGGTGTCCGATGAAGATTACGGCATCTGGTATGTAGATGCCTATGACCATCCGGAGTTATATATGCACAAGGAGATTGAATTTACTGCGCAGGCATTTCATCCGAAGGGAATGGGCGGGGATATGTTTGTGCCGGTAAGGAAGATTATGACCTGCTGTGCGGAGGATATCCGTTATTACGGCTATCCTTGCAAGATTATGGAAAAGACAGATATTCCATTTAAAAAATGGGTCCGCATACGTGCGCGTTTTGAATTCGAATATACATCTGCATCAGGAAATGAGCAGCCGGTACTGTATCTGATACAGATCGGGCTGACGGAAAAACCAAAAGAGGATGTGGTTGCATTAGTATAAAAATAGCGTCCATCTGCAAAATAGCAGATGGACACTGTTTTTTCTTGCTTTATAGGAAATTCCGAGTTTTTTGTGAGGAAGAAAAAACATATGTTCACCGA